>DASTSG010000024.1:0-13069 GCA_035760805.1 Pseudolabrys sp. | reverse complement strand
GTTCATCTCGATGACGACCACGCGCCCGTCCTGCGCATTCACGCCGAACTGCACGTTGGACCCGCCGGTGTCGACGCCGATCTTGCGCAGCACGGCGATCGAGGCATCGCGCAGGCGCTGGTATTCCTTGTCGGTGAGCGTCAGCGCCGGCGCGACCGTGATCGAATCGCCGGTGTGCACGCCCATCGGATCGATGTTCTCGATCGAGCAGACGATGATGCAATTGTCCGCCTTGTCGCGGACGACCTCCATCTCGTATTCCTTCCAGCCGAGAACGGACTCTTCGATCAGCACTTCCGTGGTCGGGGAGGCATCGAGCCCGCTGCCGACGATCTCGAAGAATTCCGAGCGGTTGTAGGCAATGCCGCCGCCGGTGCCGCCGAGCGTGAAGGACGGGCGGATGATCGCCGGCAGGCCGATGTCGTCGAGCGCCTGCAGGGCCTGCACCAGCGTCTTGACCTGGTGCGAGCGCGGCGTTTCCAGCCCGATCTTCTTCATCGCCTCGCGGAACAGTTCGCGGTCCTCCGCCTTGTCGATCGCTTCGGCGGTGGCGCCGATCATCTGCACGTTGAACTTGTCCAGCGCGCCCATTTTCTTGAGCGACAGAGCGCAATTGAGCGCCGTCTGCCCGCCCATCGTCGGCAGCAGCGCGTCCGGGCGTTCTTTCTCGATGATCTTGGCGACGATTTCCGGCGTGATCGGCTCGATGTAGGTGGCATCGGCGAGATCCGGATCGGTCATGATCGTCGCCGGGTTGGAGTTGACGAGAATAATCCGGTAGCCCTCGGCCTTGAGCGCCTTGCAGGCCTGCGTGCCGGAATAGTCGAACTCGCAAGCCTGGCCGATGACGATCGGACCTGCTCCGATGATCAGGATCGATTTTATGTCGGTTCGTTTGGGCATTGCCTCAATATTGTTGCGCAGGACCGCACCCTCTCCCCGCAGGGGGAGAGGCCGAAGGAAGCGGGCACAAAAAAAGGGCGCGCAAAGTGCGCGTCCCCCGGACCGCGCCGAGGCTTCACCCCGCGCGCGAGGGGGTCTTAGACCAGATTCGAAGGCCGGGTAAAGGGTCGCCGCCTGATTAAATGGTGGAAGGCTAAAAACCGGCAAAACCGAGTTGCGTTGGCCGCGGCATCGAGGTTTTCTCTGGCCTCTCGCCCGTCTCCCTCAACCCCACTACGGACCGTTTATGACTGCTCAGGCGCGCTTCTCGTTTTCAGAAGAGGCCGGCGACATTCCGGCTATCGGTTTCGGCACCTCGCCGATGTTGGGAGGGATGTCTCCCGAGATCGTGCTCACCGCCCTGAAGGCGGGCTATCGCCATATCGACACGGCGCGCAAATACGGCACCGAGCGCGCGGTCGGAGAGGGGATTCGTGCTTCCGGGATTCCGCGTGCGGATATTTTCGTGACCACCAAGGTCAGCCATGAAAATCTCCGCCCTGCCGATTTCGCCCGCTCGGTGGACGAAAGCCTGCGGGCGCTCGATGTCGATTATATCGATCTGCTGCTGGTGCACTGGCCGAACCCCGAGATCGCGGTGAGGGAATACATGCCTGCACTGGCGAAGGCCAAACGCGATCGCCTTGCCCGTCATATCGGCGTGGCGAATTTTACGACCCGGCTGCTCGACGAAGCGGTCGCGCTTTGCTCCGAGCCGCTGGTTGCCTTGCAGGCCGAGTACCATCCTTACCTCGATCAATCGAAGCTCTTGACCGCCGTGCGGCGGCACGGGCTCGTCTACATTGCCTATTGCCCGCTTGCGCGCGGCAAGTTGCTCAACGATCCGGTGCTTGCCGAGATTGCAAAAGCGCACGGGCGCAGCGTTGCGCATATCGCACTGCGCTGGCTGGTGCAGCAAAACGTTGCCGCCATTCCGTTCTCGTCAAATCCCCAACGTGTCGCCGACAATTTCAATGTTTTCGATTTTGTCCTGACGGACGACGAGATGAAGCGCATCGCCGCACTCGCGCGCCCGAACGGCCGCCTCGCCAACCCGGTCGGACGCGTGCCCGGCGGCTGGGATTAGTACGCTGCCAGGCGCTGCTGCTTCCGCTCTTCCCCCGCGAAGAGAAGTTCGTCCGCCTGCCTGAACCAACCATGGTTCCGACGGTTGTTGCTGCATGGCTTTGCAGAACACAATCAATGGCGAGCGCAGCGATCGATCATCCCTGATTGCGGGCCTTGCTTTTTTCGCATTGTACGCGGGCGCGCGGGTTATCCTCCGCCCGACGGTGCGCCGGCAAGAACCGCCCGCGATGTTCGAACAGGCGGTGGCGAAGCCGCAGGCCGGACCGCGCGAGCGGCGCATCCCGCGCCGATGGGCCGAGTGGAAGCACATCCTTTATCGCGTGTATGAGGAAATCAATGACGACCGCGTGCTGGCGCTTGCGGCAGCGATCGTCTTTTACGGGTTGCTGGCGCTGTTTCCGGCCATCACCGCGCTCGTTTCGAGCTATGCGCTGTTTGCCAATCCCGCGACCATCAGCCAGCACCTGGACAAGTTGGCGGACATGATGCCGCAAGGCGCGTTCAACATCGTCAATGAGCAGATCAATCGCATTGTGAACGGCACAACCGGCAAGCTGGGCCTGACCTTCTTTTTTGGCTTTGCGCTGGCGTTGTGGAGCGCGAACAGCGGCGTCAAAGCGTTCATCGATGCGCTCAATATTGTGTATGGCGTGAAGGAGCGCCGCGGTTTCATCAAGCTCAATCTGGTTTCGCTCGCGTTCACCGTTGGGGCGATCGCCAGCATGCTGCTTGCCATCGCCGCGATCGTCGTGCTGCCGATCGTGCTTTCGTTCCTGTCGCTTGGCGGCTTCGGCACGACGCTTCTCGCGTGGCTACGATGGCCGGCGCTATTCGTCATGCTGCTGATCGGTCTTGCGGTGCTTTACAGGTTCGGTCCCGATCTGCGTCATCCGCGCTGGCGCTGGATCAGCCCTGGCGCTGCCTTTGCAGCGATCGCGTGGCTCGTGGGCTCGGCGTTGCTCTCTTTATATTTGAGCAATTTTGCCAATTACGACGCGACCTACGGCTCGCTCGGCGCGGCCATCGGCCTGATGATGTGGCTGTGGCTTACGGGGATTGTCGTGCTCGTGGGCGCCGAGCTCAACTCCGAGATCGACGCGGAAGAGGACAAGAAGGAAGGCGCATTTCCGCGCAGGCGGGAGCCCCGTTAACGTCCGCGACGCGTCAGTCGCGCTGCCAAGAGACGAAAGGTTGGTGGAGGCCCGGCCTGGAATCGAACCAGGCTTAAAAGACCATGCATGGCTTTCGCGTATCCAATCCGCCACCGGGCCGTCATTGTTTTAGATCGGCAGCACTTGCCGCGGCTACAGTAGCCCGCAATCAAGCTTAATCGCCGATTACGGCCGCGATTTGGGCGAGAAAAGTCATCCGACTCTGATTGTGGCCGATATTGCGCGGGGCGCGTGTGGCAGAAAATCCGGCGGCCTTCAGTCGCGCCAGCATGGCTGATTCATCATAATGCGAAAGTCCGGTGGCGCGGCGCAGTCTGACGTAATCCGAAAAAACGATGCGAATTAGGCCGAAAAATGCGGCCCAGAAAAAACCGTTGCGCGCGCCGAAGCGCAGCAGCGCGATCGCTGCCGCGGGCGCCGATAATCCCGGCGGCACGATATCGCCGACAATGAGCGTGCCGTCCGGTTTGAGCAGGCGATGGAAGATGCCGAGCAACCGGTCGAGTTCGGCGCTTGTCAGATACTGCGCGACCGAATGCATCACGATGAGATCGAACGAAGCGGCAGGCAGCGCCGCTGTCTGCTCCGGCGTGACGACCGAAATTTTCGGATTGCCGGCGTAGCGCTGCATCAATGATGCGCGCACGTTGGGCGCCGCTTCGGCCATCGTGAGCGCGCCAGCCGCGTCCGCAACGATGTCCGCCGACGTCGCTTCGCCCGAGCCATAATCGAGCACGTGCGCCTGCGGCGAGCGAACGTAACGGCGGATGTCTTCCGCGATCGTGCGGTAATGCACATCGCGATGGCGCTCGTTCACATAGATGATCGAGTGCTTGAAGTCGTAAAACTTGACCCAATCCATGTCGCCCGCCGCGTCCTCACTTTACCTCTCCCTCGGAGAGAGGCCGGCGCACGGCGTGCACCGGGTGAGGCGTTATAGCCTATTCCCTGCGGCAGCTTTCCTGTTCATTCGCGCGCAAGCGGAAACCCGGCATTTTTGACGCCCCCCGCTTTCGCGAGGACGAGCGGACAATCAGAGCGTCGTCAACGCCGCCACAGCGCGAGCAGCGGTCCGTGCTCGCCGAACACCGGATCGCTTTGCGGTTGCGGTACGTTCGGAATCGTCGTCAGCGCCTTCTCGCGTTCGCCCGGATTGTCGCCGCGGCATAGATCGTATGTGCCCTCAGGCGGATAGGCGCCGACCACGGAGAAATCGTTGCTGGCGGAAAGCCGCTGGTGCCCGGTGCCCGCCGGCAATACGGCGATGTCGCCCGCGGAAAATTCCAGCACCTCACCGGCGTGCCCGCCGAGCTGCACGCGTGCATGGCCGCGCGCGACGCCGAGCGCCTCGTGAATCATGGAGTGATAATGCACGTAGGAGAATATTCCGTCGCGCCACATGTCGCGGCCCCAGCCGTTCGCAACGAACAGCCTTTCGATTTCGGCTTCGGGCGCGCTCGCGCTGCCAACGTCAATCGCGCTCTTGTAGACGAGCGCCGGCAGCGCGGGATTGTTCGGCACAAGACCGTCGTCTTTGAAGAAAAAGGTAAGCGGTTTGTTCATCGCGTCAGAACTGCGCTGCGCGCGAAACTCACGCAATCTTGCGCTTCGCCGCGTTTTTGTTCGCGCGCATCATCGCCACGAAGCGGTCGAAAAGATAATGACTGTCGCGCGGGCCGGGCGAGGCTTCCGGATGGTACTGCACCGAGAACACCGGCTTGTCCTTCAGCGCGATGCCGCAGTTCGAGCCGTCGAACAGCGAGAAATGCGTCTGCTCGACGTTCTTCGGCAGTGAATCCTTGTCGAGCGCGAAGCCGTGATTCATCGAGGTGATCTCGACCTTGCCGGTGGTCACGTCCTTCACCGGATGGTTCGCGCCGTGATGGCCCTGGTGCATCTTCACGGTCTTGCCGCCGACCGCGATGCCAAGCATCTGATGGCCGAGGCAGATGCCGAAGGTCGGCATGCCGCTGTCAATGATTTGCCTGATGACCGGCACGGCGTATTTGCCGGTCTCCGCCGGGTCGCCGGGACCGTTCGACAGGAACACGCCGTCGGGCTTGAGCGCGGCGATTTCCTCTGCCGTCGTCGTCGCCGGCACGACCGTCACCTTGCAGCCGCAGCCCGCTAGCAGCCGCAGGATGTTGCGCTTGATGCCGTAGTCGACCGCGACCACGTGGAATTCCGCTGCGGTCTGCCGGCCATAGCCCTTGCCCCATTCCCAAGGCGTCTCGTCCCAGGTGAAGCGCTGCGCGCTCGTCACCTTGGGCACGAGGTCCATGCCGACGAGACCGGGCCATGCCGCCGCTTCCTTTTTCAACGCGGGAAGATCGAATTTGCCGTCCGGCGAATGGGCGATCACCGCGTTCTGCAGGCCCTTTTCGCGGATCAGCGCGGTCAGCGCGCGCGTGTCGATGCCGGCAAGGCCGATCACGTCGCGTGCTTTCAGCCACGTGTCGAGATGTTCGGCCGCGCGGTAGTTCGAGGGCGCGGTGATGGCCGAATGCAGGATCACGCCGCAGGCGCCCGGCCGCGCGGCGAGGTTCACGCTCTCGATGTCCTCGCGGTTGGCGCCAACATTGCCGATGTGCGGGAAGGTGAAGGTGATGATCTGCCCGGCATAGGAGGGATCGGTCATGATCTCCTCGTAGCCGGTCATGGCGGTGTTGAAGCAGACTTCGCCGACGGCATGACCGGCGGCGCCAAGGCCGAACCCTTCAAGGACGGTTCCGTCCGCCAGCACCAAAAGCGCGGTGGCTCTGGGTTCGTCCCAAGCCCCGGTCTTGTCGGCTTTCGTCTGGGTCATGGCCTCTTAGTTGCGTATTATGTGTAGGAACGCAACTGCCATCGGCGTCCGAACACCCATCTCATTCCTTCATGGGAAAAAAGGTCGTGCGGCGCGGTTGCCTGTCCCCTTGAAAAGCTCTGGTGGGGAGGGGATCAATCGCAGGTCTTACAATCAACGAAACCCGAAGGGAGGGCACCGATGAGCTACCAGCACGATCCGAAAGAGACCATGGGCGAGGTTTTTGAGCGCGGGCTCAAGCTGCGGCGCGAGGTGCTCGGCGCCGAGTACGTCGACAACTCGGTCAAGAATGCCAACGAGTTCATGATGGCGTTCCAGCACATCACCACGGAATGGGCGTGGGCCTACGCGTGGGGCCGCCCGACCCTCGACAAGAAGACCCGCAGCATGATCAACCTCGCGATGCTCACCGCGCTCGGCAAGGCGCCGGAGATCAAGCTGCACGTGCGCGGTGCGATCAACAACGGGCTCACCGTCGACGAGATCAAGGAAGTGCTGCTGCACGCGACGGTCTATTGCGGCATCCCGGCAGGGCTCGATGCCTTCAAGGCGGCGAACGAGACGCTGAAGGAAATGGGCAAGGTGAAGTGAGCGAAATTTATCCGCTCGTCTCCGCGCGGGGGAAGGCTCCTGCGGACACAGATCAAGAACTGCGTTCTCGCGTGCGCGGGAATGAACGGGAATAGTCGAGAGAAGGAAAACGAATGATCCGCGACGACATCAACAAAGCGTTGACCGAGGCGATGAAGGCGAAGAACGAACGCGCGGTGTCCACGCTGCGCATGGTGAATTCCACGCTCAAGAACGCCGACATCGAGGCGCGCGGGAGCGGCAAGCCTGCGCTCGGCGATCCGGAGGTGCTCGCCATACTGCAAAAGATGATCAAGCAGCGGCAGGAATCGGTCGAGCTTTACAAGAAAGGCGGCCGCGATGATCTCGTGAAGCAGGAGGAAGAAGAGATCGCGATCATTTCCGGCTATCTGCCGAAGCAGATGTCGGAATCCGAAATGGCGGCCGCGATCGACGCCGCGATCAAAGAAACCGGCGCCGCCGGCATGAAGGACATGGGGCGCGTGATCGGCGTCCTGCGCGGCAAGTACGCCGGGCAGATGGACATGGGAAAGGCGAGCGGCCTGGTGAAAACGAGGCTGTCCGGCTGAGGCAATTATCATTGCCGTCCCGCAACCTCTCTACGGCAGGCTTCGACAAGCGCCCGAACTGCGCCGGCGTGTGCCGCGAGAAAGACAAGATTTGACGCGAGCCTGCGCCGATCCGGAGCTGCCGGACGCGGACGGCAAAGACGCCCAAGCTGACATGGCGGGACCGGTGGACTGCTGAAGCAGGTTGTTGGCTCAACTTGCTGCGCGGCTGTTTGCGTCTGTTCGATCGCTCGATTGAAGCGCGCTCTACCTCCAAAAAGTTGCTTCCGCTGTTGGAACCAGCGGCTTTCAAAACAGTTGAGCCGCAACGGCATCGTTCGCGCGCGACAGCTCAATTCAAATGCTCAGCTCAATTGCAAGGCCGCGTGCCATTCCGCACGCGTCCGAAAAGGAGGAAGCGATGAAGCGTATCGTGATTGCGGCTCTCATTACGGTTTTTGCTGCGGGTTCGGCTTTTGCCCAATCGTGCGAAAGCAGGGCAATCGGCAAAGACGGCAAACCGCTGAGCGGCGCCGCCAAGACAAGCTTTGTGAAGAAGTGCAAGCAGGATGCCTGCGCCAGCAAGGCCGTCAGCAAGGACGGAAAGCCGCTCACGGGCGCGGCGAAAACCAGCTTCATGACCAAATGCGAGAAGGGCGCCTGAGCGCCGGCGATTTAGAATCGGGAGTTGGAAATGCGCAAACTTGCATTCATTTTCTCGCTGCTCGCCGGATTTGCCGTGCTTTCGGCGCCCGCTGTCGCGCAGCACAAGACGATAAAAGCCTGTCAGGAAGAATGGCGGGCGAACAAAGCAGAAAACCAGGCCAAAGGAATAACCGAGAAAGCCTATGTGGCGCAGTGTCGGGCCGGCACGGCACAGACGCAATCCGCTCCCGCTGCGCCGAAGACGACAACGTCAAAGAGAACGGCGTCACCCACTCAAGGCACAGCGCCGGCCGCGCCGGCGCCCTCGTCACGTGTCAGGCGAACGGCGACTGCACCTTCCGGCGCGAACCAGTATTCAACCGAGGCGCAAGCCAAAGCCCGATGCGGTTCCGGCACAGTCGTGTGGGCCAATCTGAATTCGAAAATCTATCATTTCGCGGGGCACAAGGCTTACGGCAACACGAAGTCGGGCGCGTATATGTGCGAGCGCGACGCAACAAGCGAAGGCATGCGTGCTGCCAAAAACGAGAAGCATCCTTAAGGCTGGCATTGAAGCGGACTGCGGAGCTCGATCGGCAACAACGTCGAATGCAGTGGAGGTTCAAATGGGACTTCTCGATCAATTCGGTGGCATGAAGGGCGTCCTTGGGTCACTGGCAACCACCGAAGCGCCGGCAATGATTGCCGCCGCGTTGGCGAAGACGAATATGGGTAGCCTGCAAGGCATCGTCGATCAGCTTCAGCAGGGCGGCCTCGGCGACCAAGTCAGGTCGTGGCTAGGAAACGGATCGAACATGGGCGTCACTCCCGAACAGATCCGGGACGCGCTCGGCAACGACCACGTGAGACAAATCGCCGAGCAGTTCGGCCTGCCGGTCGATACTGTGCTCAATCTGTTGGCGGAGCACCTGCCGGCCACCGTCGATCAGGCGAGCCCAGACGGGTCGATTGGCGGCTCCTGAAATCACGTTAATTGAACGGCTGTCGTGACTTTGGGGCGGCGAGGGGGCTCGCCGGAGCCGCGAGGTCCGGCCTGTGGATAAGTAGGATAGGACTCGCAAAGTCCGGCCTGCTGGCAGGTTCCATCATGCAACCCGGAAAGTCAGCGCCGCCGCGCGTATGATGGTGGAAACGATTCGGCCACCGGACAACTCAATGCGCTTCACGCCTCAGTTCCTCGACGAACTGAAAGCCCGCCTTCCTGTCTCGGAGGTGGTCGGCAAGCGCGTGAAATTGCAGAAGGCGGGACGTGAATGGAAGGGCCTCTCGCCGTTCAACAAGGAAAAAACGCCGTCGTTTTTCGTGAACGACCAGAAGCAGGCGTGGTTTGATTTCTCGTCGGGGAAGAACGGCAGCATCTTCGATTTCGTCATGCAGATCGACGGCGTGACTTTTCCGGAAGCGGTTGAGCGCCTCGCCAATATGGCCGGCATGCCGCTGCCGAAGGTGTCGCGCGAGGATGAAGCCCGCGACGCGCGGCGCAAGACGCTGCATGACGTGATGGAGATCGCCGCCAAATTTTTCGAGGCGACGCTCGCATCGAAAGCGGGCGCCAAAGCGCGCGGCTATCTCGCAGACCGCGGGATCGATGCCGCGACTCAACTGAAATTTCGCATCGGTTATGCGCCCGCCGACCGCTACGCGCTCAAAGAGCATCTCGGCAGTCAGAACATTCCGGTGCCCGACATGATCGAGGCGGGCCTTTTAATCGCCGGCGACGACATTCCGGTGCCGTACGATCGTTTTCGCGATCGTGTGATGTTTCCGATCGGCGACATACGCGGACGCATCATCGCGTTCGGCGGGCGTGCACTCGATAAGGACGCGCAAGCGAAGTACCTCAATTCGCCGGAAACGCCGCTCTTTCACAAGGGCGCGAACTTGTACAATTTCGCCGCCGCGTGGCAGGCGGCGCATGCAGCCAGGTCGACGCAGGCTGTGCAAGACAATGCCGGTGTGCCGGTGATTGCGGTCGAAGGCTATATCGACGTGATCGCGATGGTGACGGCGGGTTTTCCGGCAACCGTCGCGCCGCTCGGCACGGCGCTTACCGAAGATCAATTGACGCATCTTTGGCGGATGTCGGACGAGCCGGTGCTCTGCTTCGACGGCGATAGCGCAGGTCAACGCGCTGCCTATCGCGCGGTCGATCTTGCGCTGCCACGGCTGAAGCCCGGCAAGAGTTTGAAGTTCGCGTTGCTGCCCGAGGGGCAGGATCCGGACGATCTCGCGCGCGCGGGCGGACGCGACGCGATTGCCGAGATCATCGCTGCTGCGCGCCCGCTCGCTTCCATGCTGTGGGCGCGCGAGACCGAAGGCCGCAGCTTCGATACGCCGGAGCGGCGCGCCGCGCTCGAAGCGCGCGTCCACGAGGTCACTGGCGTTATCGGTGATGAGGCCGTGCGCAAGTATTACCGGCAGGATTTCAACGCGCGCATCATGCAGCTCTTTGCGCCCGCACAAAGCCAGCACGCTGCCCGCAATGCCAACCGCGAGCGTGATTGGAAGGCGCGCCGTGGTGCCGACCGCAATTCGCGCGGCAGGGCGCCAGCCGATGCGGTGGAGATCGCTCGCGATCGGCCTTATCTCGTCGTGAGCAACCAGCTTGCGTCAAGCCCGGTGCACCGCGGCCACCGCACGGCGATCCCGCGGCGCGAAGCCCTTATCCTGCAGGCGGTCCTCAATCACCCGTGGCTGCTGCACGAGCATATTGAGGAGCTGGCGGCGCTCGATTTTCGCCATGCTGAAGCCGAGCGTCTGAAGAGCGCGATGATCGATATTGGTGCGCATGCTGCGTCCATTGAGCCGGCCGAGATGCGTATGGAACTTGATCGGCGCGGGCTCGGCCCGACTCTGGCACGGGTGACCGCCGCGATTACCACCGGCTCGGTCTGGGGGGCCGGCCCGGAGGCCGCCCCGGAGGACGTGCTGGTGACATGGCAACAGCTTGTCGCCTTGCATCAACAGTGGAATTCACTAACTAAGGAGCTCAAAGACGCCGAGCAGGCGCTTGGCCAGGATGCAACCGAAGCTAATTATCTGCGCCTGCGGGATGTCAAAGCACGGCTTTCGCGAATGGATGGGACTGAAGCGCTGATTGAGGGGTTTGGTACCTCGTCAGGGCGCCCGGCGAGGAGCTTTTGACAGGGCGGTCGAGCCCTCTGGGTGAGCGGAAATTCCGGTCGATTTCCGCCCGCTTTTTTTGGTTAATCGGAGCTTAGCGGGTTCCGAGGAAACTGCATGTGATTCGGGGGCGGCGCGGATGCGTGCGGCTCTTTTATCGTGCGCTGCCGGAGCGCATGAATACAGATAAGGACATGGAGAGCTGCGCCGATGGCCGCGAAGGTTCAAGAGAGAGTAGAGCGACAGGTGGTGACCAAAGCCAAAGCCGTGGCCGTCAAGGACGAAACACCGGAGAAGGAGGAGGGCGCGCCCGATACCCCGCTGCCGCTGCTCGACCTCAATGACGCCGGCGTCAAGAAGATGATCAAGGCCGCCAAGAAGCGCGGCTACGTGACCATCGACCAGATCAATAATGTGATGCCTTCGGGCGAAGTGTCGTCCGACCAGATCGAGGACGTCTATGCGATGCTCAACGAAATGGGCATCAACGTCGTCGAGACCGAGGACGCCGCCGACGAGGACGGCGAGGAGAAAGCTGCCGACGAGATCGACGACGATGACGACGACACCGGTTCGGAACTCGTCGAGACGAAATCGAAATCGCTTGCCACCACCGAGAAGCGCGAGCCGTCCGAGCGCACCGACGATCCCGTGCGCATGTACCTGCGCGAGATGGGTTCGGTCGAATTGCTCTCGCGCGAGGGCGAGATCGCGATCGCAAAACGCATCGAGGCCGGCCGCGAGGCGATGATCGCCGGGCTTTGCGAAAGCCCGCTCACATTCCAGGCCATCATCATCTGGCGCGACGAGCTCAACAGCGGCAAGGTTTTCCTGCGCGACATCATCGACCTCGAAGCGACCTACGCCGGCCCGGACGCGAAGAACATGCAGCCGCCTGCGATGGGTGCAGACGGCAAGCCGGTCGCGCAAAACATTCCGGGCGCGACGCCCGTTCCCGGCGCGCCGCATCTGCAGGTGGTAACGCCGGCGCAAGCCCAGCCGCCGTTCAAGGCAGCGCCCGCGACCGCGCCCGCGGCCGGCGACGACGACGAGCCGAAGGATCCGGGCGAAGCCGCCGCCGAGAGCGACTACGACGAAGACGACATGGAGAATTCGCTTTCGCTTGCGGCCATCGAAGCCGAGCTCAAGCCGAAAGTGGTCGAGACCTTCGACAAGATCGCCGACACCTTCAAGCGCCTGCGCCGCCTGCAGGAGCAGGACATCGAGAACCGGCTCAAGAGCACGTCGCTCTCGCCCGCGCAGGAGCGCAAGTACAAGAAGCTCAAGGAAGAGATCATCGCCGAAGTGAAATCGCTGCGCCTCAACCAGGCGCGCATCGATTCGCTGGTCGAGCAGCTCTACGACATCAACAAGCGCCTCGTCTCCAACGAAGGCCGCCTGATGCGGCTTGCCGAAAGCCACGGTGTCGCGCGCGCGGACTTCCTGAAGAACTACATGGGCTACGAGCTCGACCCGCGCTGGCTCAATCGCGTCTCCAAGCTCTCGGCCAAAGGCTGGAAGAGCTTCGTCGCCAACGAGAAGGAGCGCATCAAGGAAATCCGCGCGATGGTGCACGAGCTCGCCGGTCAGACCGGCGTCGGCATCGACGAGTTCCGCAAGATCGTGCACATGGTGCAGAAGGGCGAGCGCGAGGCGCGGCAGGCGAAGAAGGAAATGGTGGAGGCGAACCTGCGCCTCGTCATCTCCATCGCCAAGAAATACACCAACCGCGGCCTGCAGTTCCTCGACCTGATCCAGGAAGGCAACATCGGCCTGATGAAGGCGGTCGACAAGTTCGAGTACCGCCGCGGCTACAAGTTCTCGACCTACGCGACGTGGTGGATCCGCCAGGCGATCACGCGTTCGATCGCCGACCAGGCGCGCACCATCCGCATCCCCGTGCACATGATCGAGACCATCAACAAGATCGTGCGCACGAGCCGGCAGATGCTCAACGAGATCGGCCGCGAGCCGACGCCGGAAGAGCTTGCCGAGAAGCTCGGCATGCCGCTGGAGAAGGTGCGCAAGGTCTTGAAGATCGCCAAGGAGCCGCTCTCGCTGGAGACGCCCATCGGCGACGAGGAGGATTCGCACCTCGGCGATTTCATCGAGGACAAGAACGCGATCCTGCC
>DASTSG010000023.1:0-29544 GCA_035760805.1 Pseudolabrys sp. | reverse complement strand
CCTAGTAGGGACGGACGGCGACCCAGGGCCTCCCGGAGGCGAGGTTACGAGCCCCGCCCGCAGGCGCCGCACCCTGCTCCATCATCGAGACGTCTCGCGACGACGCCCTCAGCCGAGCAAAGCGATACGGAATATAATCCTAATAGCTAATTTCGTCAAGCAGCGAACGCTTACTCTCCCCACCCACACGATGACAGGAGCGTTGTGACTTGCTACATTTTTGTCGACCTGCGGTGCATTGAGCATGCCCCGCGTCTTTCGGAACGGCGGTTCCGACCGTGGTCACTCCCATTCGATTGACGAAACCGGCGTCGCGAGACGTCCAGGGAGATCCGCATGTTCCAGCGGCTGTTCGCTATTCTTGCCTTTGTTGCAGCCCTTGCCGCGCCGCAACTGGCGGCGGCAAAGGAAACACTCACGGTATTTGCCGCAGCGTCGCTCAAGAATGCGCTCGACGATGTCAACGCTGCCTTTACCAAACAAACCGGCATCAAGGTGGTGGCAAGCTATGCAGCAACCTCGGCGCTCGCCAAGCAACTCGAGGCCGGCGCGCCGGCCGACGTGTTCATTTCCGCGGATGTGAAATGGATGGACTATGCCGCCGAGCACAAGCTCATCAAAACCGGCACGCGCAGTAATCTGCTGGGCAGCAAGCTGGTGCTGATCGCGCCAAAAGATTCAAAGCTTGACAACATCACGATCGCCAAGGGGTTCGATATCGCCAGGCTCGCAGGGCCGGGACGCATTGCGGTTGCCGACGTGAAAGCGGTGCCAGCCGGCCGCTATGCCAAAGCGGCGCTGACCTCGCTCGGCGCATGGACGGCGGCTGAACCGAAACTGGCACAGGCCGAGAACGTGCGCGCCGCGCTCGCTTTCGTCTCGCGCGGCGAAACGCCGGTCGGCATCGTCTACAGCACCGATGCCAAAGTCGATCCGGGCGTGAAAATTATCGGCACGTTTCCGGACGGCTCCTACCCGGCCATCATCTATCCCGCCGCTGCAACGGCGAGCACGACGAAATCCGGTGTCGACAAGTATCTGCATTTCCTGCACACGCCGGCGACGAAGGCGATTTTCGAAAAGTACGGTTTCGTGTTCCTTGCCAGAACGACCTCCTAGGTGAGCGCCTAAGACGTGTTGCATCTCACGCCCGAGGACTGGACTGCCGTCCTGCTCTCGCTGCGCATTGCAACGGTAGCGACGCTTGTGTCGCTACCGTTCGGCATCGCGGTGGGTTACGTGCAGGCGCGCAAGAATTTCTGGGGCAAATCGCTGTTCGATGCCGTGATCTTCCTGCCACTCGTTTTGCCGCCGGTCGTGACCGGCTATCTCCTGCTCATTACGTTGGGGCGCAAGGCGCCGGTCGGCGCATTTCTTGCCGACCATTTCGGCATCGTGTTTTCCTTCCGCTGGACAGGCGCGGCGCTTTCGTGCGGCATCATGGCGTTTCCCCTGATGGTGCGCGCGATCAGACTTTCGATCGAGGCGATCGACACGCGGCTGGAACAGGCGGCCTGGACACTCGGCGCTAACCGGATGTGGACGTTCCTCACCGTCACGCTGCCGCTGATGCTGCCGGGCGTCATCGCCGGCATGATGCTTGCCTTCGCGCGCGCGCTCGGCGAGTTCGGCGCAACCATTACATTCGTCTCCAATATTCCCGGCGAAACGCAGACGATCTCGGCGGCGATCTACACGCTGACGCAAGTACCCGGCGGCGATGCCGCGGCACTGCATCTCGTGATTGTCGCCGTCGCGATTTCGTTCGCCGCGCTGATCGCATCGGAATTTTTTGCGCGCCGCGCCGCAGCCCGATTGCACGGAGCCTGAAATGCTGTCCGTCGAGATCGAGAAGCGGCTCGGGGACTTCTCGCTGAACGTGAAATTCGCGAGCGAAAGCGGCGCGACGGTGCTGTTCGGACGCTCGGGCGCCGGCAAAACGTCCGTCGTCAACATGATTGCCGGGTTGATCCGGCCCGATCGCGGCCGCATCGCCATCGAGGGCGACACGCTGTTCGACAGCGAAAGACGCATCGACGTGCAGGCGTGGCGGCGACAGATCGGTTACGTGTTTCAGGAAGGCCGCCTCTTTCCGCATCTCTCGGTGCGGCACAATCTCGATTACGGCCGCTGGATATCCGGCCGCACGCATGATGAAGCAGCCTTCGCGCGCGTCGTTCAATTACTCGACATCGGCGCACTGCTCGACCGCCGGCCGGGCAAACTTTCCGGCGGCGAACGCCAGCGCGTGGCGGTCGGCCGCGCGCTGCTGATGAATCCGCGGCTGCTGCTGCTTGACGAGCCGCTCGCCTCGCTCGATGCCGAGCGAAAGGATGAAATTCTGCCCTACTTCGAGCGCCTGCGCGACGAGGCGCGTGTGCCGATGATTTACGTCAGCCACGATCCGGCGGAAGTGAAGCGCATCGCCACGCGCATCGTGCGGCTGGAGCGCGGGCGCGTGGTGGGGAACGGCGGGGTTGAGCTGGTAGGCTGAAGCAAGCGCCGCGGTGTACACTCCACCCATGTTCCCGCCCGAACGCATCGTGTGCCTGACCGAAGAAACCGTGGAGACGCTCTATCTCCTCGGCGAGGACAAGCGCATCGTCGGTGTGTCGGGCTACGCGGTGCGGCCGCCGCAAGTCCGGCGCGAGAAGCCGCGCGTATCGGCGTTCATCTCAGCGGACGTGTCGAAGATTCTCGCGCTCAAGCCCGACCTTGTTCTCACGTTCTCCGATTTGCAGGCAGATATCGTCGCGGAACTGATCCGCGCCAACGTCGCCGTGCATGCGTTCAACCAGCGCGACCTCGGCGGCATCTTCGACATGATCCGCACGCTCGGTGCGCTGGTCGGCACGAACGACAAAGCCGATGCGCTTGCGCGCTCGCTGGCCGCGCGCGTCGATGCGGTGCGCCAGCACGCGTCGCGCCTCCCGCGCAGGCCGCGTGTCTACTTCGAGGAATGGGATGACCCGATGATCTCCGGCCTCGGCTGGGTATCGGAATTGATCGATGCTGCCGGGGGCGTTGACGTGTTTCCGGAAAATGCAAAGCGCAAGAACGCCAAAGACCGCATCGTCGCGGCCGAAGACGTGATTGCCGCACAGCCCGACATCATCATCGGCTCGTGGTGTGGGAAGAAATTCGTCCCCGCAAAGCTCGCAGCACGGCCCGGCTTTGCCGCGATCCCGGCCGTCGCGAGCGGCTTTCTGCGCGAGGTGAAATCAACCGTCATCCTTCAACCCGGCCCAGCCGCGCTGACCGACGGCCTCGACGCGCTCGCCGCCATCATCCGGGAATGGGCGGCGAGCCCGGCCTTGCAAGCCTCGTAGAATTGGCCTCCCGCTCGTGCTAGTCTGAACTTTCCGAACCGCAAGGAATTTCCGTCAATGATGCCTGACAAGACCCGTACCGCCACACCCCTTTGGGCCGACTTCGCGCTGGTCGTTTTCCTGATCGCGTTCGACGCCGTGGCGCGGCTGTTGCCGCATGCACCCGGCTTTTTGCCGGTTGCGGCGAGCGCACTGTTCGCTGGACGCATGCTGCGGGTTCCGGGGCTTGCCTTGATCGTGCCGGTGGCGGCGATGGCACTATCGAGCCCGCTGCTCGGCACCGAGGACTGGCGAATTTTGGCAATCGTCTATGCCGCGATCGCCGTGCCGGCGCTTGCCGGCATGTGGCTGCGCAAGCATCCGGGCGCAGCCATGACGGCGGCTGCCATGGTGACCTGCTCGCTGATCTTTTTTGCCGCTTCAAATTTCGCCGTTTGGGCGTTCAGCGGCATGTACGCGCACACGCTCCAAGGGCTCGCGCAATGCTATGTCGCAGCGCTGCCTTTCCTCGACAAGACCGTGTTCGGTGACTTGTTCTGGACCGCCGTCCTGTTCGGCGGCGCCTGGCTCGTGCAGAACGCGCCGGTGCTGCGGCGGGCGAGTTGAATATTCCGGGTTCTTCTCACCCGAGATACTTCTGGAGCTGGGTGAGCAACGCTCTGGCGCGCGTCTTCAGCGTCTGCGGCTCCGCCGGGTCGGGCTCCGCGAGGCGCAAGCCGACGGTCGTAACTTCGCCTTTTGTCACCTTCTGCGCGACCAGCGCGACCGGCCCCCAGTCGATGACGTCACCGGCTTTGGGCATGCGCTTCAGCTCCTGGGCAAAATGCTCGGCCAGCGTGAGGCTGGCCCGCTCCGGCGTAATCTGAAGCCCGTAGATCTCGGCCAATGAGCCGAGCGTCGCCGTGCCCGGCACGAAGAAGTCGCCGAGCAGGCGCGGGTCGGGCCGCGCCGGCGGCGGCATATCGACGAAGAAGCGATCCAGCGCCTGCGCCTTTTCCGGCGGCGCCAGCAGGTACATGTAATCGCCTTCGCGCACCGGCGCCGCTTCGGTCGGCGTGAGAATTTGCTCGTCGCGAACGACGAGCGTCGGGCGCGCCCAGTTCGGGATCAAGCCGCGCCGCAGATAGGGGCTATTGGCGACGACCGGATAACCGACAATCTCGCGGGCGAGCTGCCCCGGCAAGTCGAGTTCCACGCGGCGCGGCAGCGGATCGCTTCGCGCAAACGAGATGTCCAGCTTGCGAGCTGCGAAGGCCACCGTCCAGCCTTGGATTATGAGTGAGAGCAGCACCACGACAAAGGCGACATCGAAGTACATGTAAGCGCCCGACAGGCCCACCAGCAGCGGAATGGAAGCGAGAAAGATCGCAACCGAGCCGCGCAATCCCACCCAGGCTATGAACACTTTCTCCCGCCAGGGGAAATTGAACGGAGCGAGGCACAGGAACACCGCTGCAGGCCGCGCGATCAGCATCAACGTCAGCGCCACCACCACGGCCGGGGCGAAGGTGCTGCCTAACCGCTGCGGCCACACCAGAAGTCCCAGCAGCACGAACATTACGATCTGTGCAAGCCAGGTGACGGCATCGAGGAAAGCCGTAACCGAATTCTGCGCGCGGATCTGCCGGTTCCCGACAATGAGCCCCGCAAGGTAGACGGCAAGAAATCCCGAAACGTGAACCGCGTTGGCCAGCGCGAACACGATAACCGCCATGACGGCGACAAACGGCGCGTGCAATCCCTGGGGCAGGTCAACGCGGTTCAATGTGAAGACGACAAGACGGCCGCCAACGTATCCGATCACAGCGCCGAAAATGCCGTCGCGCAGGAGGGTCAGGAGGCTATGCGACCAGGTTTCGCTGCCGCCCAGCAGGATGTGAATGAAAAGGAGCGTCAGAAAGACGGCGAAAGGGTCGTTAGTGCCCGATTCAACTTCCAGCGTCGCGCGCACACGCGGGCGCAGGCGCAAGCCGCGGGCGTTGACCAGAAAGAACACCGCGGCGGCATCCGTCGAACCGATCACGGCACCGACCAGCAGGCTCTCGATCCATCCGATGCCGAGCAGAAATTTGGCAACCGGGGCGGTCAGCAGTGTCGTGAGCAGCACCCCCACGGTCGCGAGTGTCACTGCGGGCGGAAGCACATTCCGGAACACCGACAGCCGCGTGCGCAATCCGCCGTCAAACAGAATCAGGGCGAGCGCAACGGATCCGACCGTATAGGCGATGCTGACATTATTGAACGCCAGTCCGCCGGGGCCACCCTCGCCGGCCAGCATGCCGACCAACAGGAACACGAGCAGCAAGGGCGCGCCGAACCGCATCGCGACGAGGCTTGACAGAATGCCGGTTAACACCAGCACGCTGCCAAGCAGGATAAAAACACTGATCGTGTCGAGCGAGGTCATACGCGAATCCCTCGCTGTTATAGCAGCAGTTTGCCGCGCTCCTTAGTGGGAAGTCTCAGCTAAAACGCCACCTTGTCACCGCCTTTCAGCGAAAGGATTTCGCGCGCTTCGTCAGGCGTCGCGATCTCAAGGCCGAGTCCTTCAAGAATCTTGCGAACCTGCGTCACCTGTTGCGCATTCGATTCGGCGAGGCGTCCGGCGCCGATCCAGAGTGAATCCTCCATGCCGACACGCACGTTCGCGCCCATTGCCGCCGCTATCGCGGCAACACGCATTTGGTTCTGTCCGGCACCAAGCACCGACCAATGGTAGTTATCGCCGAGCAAACGGTCGGCCGTGCGCTTCATCATCATCACGTCTTCCGGATGCGGGCCGATGCCGCCGAGAATACCGAACACAGACTGTACGAACAGCGGCGGCTTGACGAGACCGCGGTCGAGGAAATGCCGCAGCGTGTAGAGGTGGCCGATATCGTAGCACTCGATCTCAAAGCGGGTTCCGTTGTTGGCGCACGTCGTCAAAATATACTCGATGTCGGCGAAGGTATTCTTGAACATGCCCTTCTTCGATCCTTCGAGGTAAGGCTCCTCCCAGTCGTATTTGAATTTGCCCTTGAAGCGCGGGATCATCGGATAAAGCCCGAAGTTCATCGTGCCCATGTTGAGCGAGGCGACTTCCGGCTTAAAGGTCGCGGCCGGCCGCACGCGTTCTTCAGCCGTCATCGTGGGCGCACCGCCGGTCGTGATATTCACCACGACGTTCGAGCGCTGCTTGATCACTTTCAAGAATGGCGCGAATGCCTCCGGCGACTGATCCGGCCTGCCGTCCTGTGGATTGCGCGCGTGCAAATGGACGATTGCAGCCCCCGCCTCCGCCGCGCCGATGGCAGCATCCGCGATTTGCGATGCGGTGACCGGTAGATGCGGCGACATCGACGGCGTATGAATCGAGCCGGTGACCGCACACGTAATGATGACTTTGCGTGTTTTCGCCATGAGTATTCCATTCCAACGAGGTGAAAGTTTACAGCGGGCAATTGGACTTCACCGCCGATCCTAGAGTATCAGCCCTTGGAGAGTCACCTGCGGGATCGCCGGCACAGCTCGTGGACGCCAAAGCACAACCATCACGATTTTCCGGCGTCCTGATCGGCACGCTTTGCGGCATCGGTTCGGCTCTGGGCTGGGCGGCAGGCTTCGTCACCGCCAAGCACGGCGTCAGCATCGGCTTTTCGCCTGCCGATCTTGCAATGCACCGCTATTTCTGGACCGGACTGCTGCTCATCCCGACGATCGTGCGGGGCGGCATTGGCGACCTCGGCGGCATCGGCTGGGGCCGTGGCTTCGTGATGTGCGTCCTCTCGGGCCCGCCGCAGGCGCTCCTCGCCTATATCGGCTTCACACTGACGCCGCTCGGGCATGGCGCCACCATTCAGCCGGCGTGCGCGGCACTGTTCGGCCTCGCGCTCGCGAGTCTCATTTTGCGCGAGCGGCTGACCGTACAGCGCATTGCCGGTGCCGTTGCGATCGTGATCGGCCTCATGGCGTTCGGCTTCGAATCGCTCACGTCGATCGGCCATGAGGGCGTCCTGGGTGATCTGGCATTCTGCGCCGCCGGAATCGCTTGGGCGATCTTCGGAACGCTGCTGCGGCTGTGGCAAGTGCCGGGTACGCGCGCAATTGCAGCGGTCGGGGCGCTTTCGATTGTGGTCTTTGCGCCGCTGTACTGGGTCTTCATCGGCGGCGCGAATATCGTGCGGTTCAGCTTCGGCGAAAACCTGTTGCAGGCCGTGGTGCAGGGCCTGTTCGCCGGCCTGCTGCCCATTTATCTTTTTGCCCGCGCGGTCAGCCTGCTGGGCGCCGGCCGCGCGGCGACGTTTCCGGCGCTGGTGCCGCCGTTCACGCTCATTATCGGATTCGTTGCACTCGGCGCTGTGCCGAGCATGCCGCAGCTGATCGGGCTCGTGATCGTGTTGATCGGATTCAGGTTCGCGTTGCGGTAATTGGACCGTTATTCCCCCCGCAAGCGGGAAATCCACTCATCACAGAAGCGCTCCCTCTACTGGACGCTGCGGCGTGCTGAATCGCCCGCTTGCGCGGGCGATGACACTCACGATTCCGGCCCGGCGTATTTGCCGGCCGTGTCAGGAAACATGTTTTTGATGATCTTGAACTTGGAGATGTCGACCGTTGCGTCCATGTGCAGGAAGATGACGGCGTCGCGCAGCACCTTCTCGATACCGAAGTCGAGCATGATGCCGTTGCCGCCGTGCAATTCGACCGCATGCTGCGCGACTTTCATGATTTCTTCCGATGCGAACATCTTGGCCATGTTGACCAGCGTCTCCGCCTCCGGGGCGTTGTCGTCGACGGCCTGAGCCGCGCGGTCGAGCAGCGCCCGCACGGCCTCGATCTTGGTCGCCATGTCGGCGAGCCGCAGTGCAACCGCCTGATGTTTGATGAGGGTGCGTCCGCCTTGCACGTAGTTCTGGACATACTCCGCTGTTGCCTCGAAGGCGCGCACGCCGACGCCCAGATTTTTCGCCGCCTGGATGATCTTGCCCGGACGGAAATAAACGCCGGCCGAGCCCATGGCCGTGTCCTGAACCAGCAGATGGTCGTCAGGTACGAACATGTCCTCGAACACCATCTCGCCGTTATTCATGAAGCGGCAGCCGAGCGTCTCGTTGCAGCGCGCGACCGTGAATCCCTTCGTGTCGCGCGGCACGAGGAACGACGACGTCCCCTGCATCATCCCGACTTTCGGATTGGTATTGGCATAGACGACGTAGAGTGATGCATCGTAGCCGTTGGAGATGAATTGCTTGCGGCCGTTGATGATCCAGCCGCCGTTCGTCTTGACGGCTTTTGTCTGCATTGCGGCTTCCGGCACGTTGTAGGGCAGCCAGCGGTCGGAAGCGCCGCGCGGCTCCGTGAGGCAATGCGCCATGAGGAACTGCGGGTTCTTCACCAGTTCCGGAAACCACTTCGCCTGCAAATGTTTCGGCGCGAACTGGCGCAGCAGCACCGACACTTTCCAGTTCTGCACCATCTTGTCGGCAAGGCCGGAATCACCGCGCGCGATCTCTTCCGAGATGATCGCGAATGTTTTGACCTCGGTGCCCTTCTCGAGCTCGACGCCGCCGTACTCCTCCGGCACGCCGAGCGTACGGATGCCGATCTTTTCGGCCTCTTCAAGAATGTGCGGCGGCAGGCGGTCTTCCGGGGTCATCGACCACTCGCGCTGCCAGTTCTGCTTGATGAACGGCAGCACGATCTCATCGACGAACTGGCGGCAGCTCTGCCGCATCATGCGCAGCTCTTCAGACAAGCCGCGATCAGACGATATACGCTCCAGCATGGGCATTTCCTTAGTAAAGTATCGTGTGGCCCAGTCTCGCCCGGATGACGGGCCAAGTCGAGATCATGCCCAAGCCGGCAGCCAATTGTTTCGGCGAAGCCGGCGAGTTCGAAAAGCGGAGGTTTGCATGAACGAGCGGCAAGACAATGCGATGGAGGGCGGCTGTACCTGCGGCGCGGTGCGGTACCGGCTCAAGGCCAAGCCGCTCTTCGTGCATTGCTGTCACTGCACCTGGTGCCAGCGGGAGAGCGGATCGGCTTTCGCGGTCAATGCCTTCATTGAGGCGTCACAGGTCGAGGTGCTCAAGGGCACACCGACCAGGACAACTGTGCCAAGCGCCAGCGGCAAGGGCCAGACCCTTTGGCGGTGCCCCGATTGTGGCGTCACAGTCTGGAGCAATTATCCGCAAGCCGGCCCGGCCATTCATTTCATTCGCGTCGGCACGCTCGATGATCCTTCGCGCGCGCCGCCGGACATTCACATCTACACGTCGACCAGGCGGCCATGGGTCGTTCTGCCGGATGGCGTTCCTGCCGTCGCGGAATTCTACAATCCAGCCGAGCATTGGCCGGCGGAAACGATGGCGCGCTTCAAGGCGGCGAAGGCGGCCGGAGCACGAACCTAGATCACCTTTACGACGCCTTCTCGGAAATTACGCCGCTTTGCGTGACGCCAGAAAATCACCCATGCGATCGAGGGCTTTCAAAATGTTCTCGGTGGAGTTCGCGTAGGACAGGCGCATGTAGCCTTCGCCAAGCGCGCCGAAATCCGGACCGCCGATGGTGACGACGCCAGTGTCGTTGAGCAGCGCGTTGGCAAGCTCCTTCGCTTTCCAGCCTGTGCGCTTGATGTTCGGGAAGGCGTAAAATGCTCCCTTCGGCGTCGTGCACGAAACGCCGGGCAATTTGTTCAGGCCGGCGACGACCACCTTGCGTCGCCTGTCAAACTCGGCGACCATTTTCTCAACTTCATCCTGCGGGCCGGTGAGCGCCGCAAGTCCGGCGTATTGCGCCGACGCATTCACGCACGAGTGCAGGTTCACCGCGAGCTTGCGCGCGTAATCGTAAAGCTTGCCGGGCCACACCGCATAGCCGAGCCGCCATCCGGTCATGGCGTAAGTCTTCGACCAGCCGTTGAGCAGGATCAGCCGATCGCGGATCGAAGGATACGACAGCAGGCAGACGTGCTTTTCGCCATCGTAGACCATGTGGTCGTAAATCTCGTCGGACATGAGCGCCACGTCCGGCCACTTCTCCAGGCCTGCGACCAGCTTGTCGACTTCGCTTTTGGGCGTGACGCCCCCGGTCGGATTGGCCGGCGAGTTGATAATGATGAGCCGCGTCTTCGGCGTGATGAGCCGCAGCGTCTCGTCCGCCGAAAACGCGAAACCGTTCTCCTCGCGGATCGGAACGGGGACCGCCGTGGCGCCAGTGTAGTCGATCATCGAGCGATAGATCGGAAAACCGGGATCGGGGTACATGATCTCCGCGCCCGGCTCCCCGAACATCAGGATCGACATGAACATCGTCGGCTTGCCGCCCGGCATGATCATCACGCTGTCGGGCGAGACCTCGACGCTGAAACGTTTGTGCAGGTCGGCGGCGACGGCTTCACGCAATTGCGGGATGCCGGTCGCCGGCGTGTAGCCGTGGTGGCCGTCGCGCAACGCCTTGATTGCGGCCTCGACGATAAAATCCGGCGTGCGGAAATCCGGTTGGCCGATGCCCAGGCTGATGATGTCGCGTCCTTGCGCGGCCAGCGCATTGGCGCGCGCCAGCACGGCGAAAGCGTTTTCCTCCCCGATCCGGTCGAACGCCGCAATTGTTTTCAGCATGGACATCTCCTCGCCAGATGGGTCGCACACTCCGTCATTCCCGTACAAGCGGGAAGCCTAGTTAGCCCCGCCGTGCTCGAAAAATCAACGCAAGGCGACAAGATCGTGCGTGATATCGCCAAGACTGGCGCAGCCGCTCAGCTGCATCGTGCGAATGAGTTCGTCGCGAAAATGGTTTAGCACGGCGGTCACCCCTTCCGCGCCGTTCACCGCAAGCCCCCAGATCACGGGCCGGCCGATGAGCACCGCGCGTGCGCCGAGCGCGAGCGCCTTGAAGATGTCGGTGCCGCGCCTGATGCCGCTGTCGACGTAAACCTCCGCCTTGCCGGCAAGCGCCGACGCGATCTCGCCAATCACGGCGGCGGTCGTCACGGTCGTATCGAGATGACGGCCGCCGTGATTGGAAACAATCACCGCCCGCGCGCCGTGCTCGGCAGCACGCACGGCATCATCGGCGCGCAATACGCCTTTCACCATGACGGGCATCGGCGAGCGCTTCACCAGCCATTCCAGTTCGCGCCAGGTCGCCGGATAGAGAACCTTGCCGACGAAATCGGGATGGTAGGCCGTGCGCGCCATCGGCGATCCGGGCATGTTGATGTTGAGAATATCCGGCGACGGCTCGTGTTGTTCGCGCGCGGCGCGCGGGCTCCATCCCGGCACCGGCGCATCGACGGTGAGCACAAGCGCGGTAAATCCCGCAGCGGCGAGACGGTCGATCAGCGCTTCGACTTCGTTCTTGTTCGGCCAGTAATAGAGCTGAAACCATTGCGGCGCATCGCGACGCTCGGACGCGATGTCCTCGACGGTAACGTTCGAGTTGCTCGCAACGACATAGGCGCAGCCGGCCGCCGCTGCGCCGCGTGCGGTCGCGCGCTCCCCCTCTTTGTTGAAGAGTTTGTGGCGTCCGGTCGGCGCCACCATGATCGGTGTCGCGACCGGCGTACCGAGCAATGTCGTGGAAAGATCGACCTTTGTTATGTCGCGCAACACATGCGGCCGCAGCCGCAATGCGCGCCAGGCGGCGATATTTTCAAGCATTGAAATTTCGTCGTCAGCGCCGCATGCGCAAAAGGCGAAAGACGCCGGCGGCATCTTCGCCTTAGCCGCCCCTTCGAGGGCATCCAAATCGGCAGAATCCACGTCACTCCCTCCGACACGTCCAATCATGCATGGCGATCATTCCACAACCGAAATTGACTATTCCCACCTGCCCTAAAATGGCAAATTTGCGCGCACGCCCCATCTGATTTTGCGAGCTTTTCATGCCTGCCTCCCGTCCGTCCACCGCCGACAAGCGACGCACCTTTCGCGAGCTGCACAAAGGCGGTTGCTTCGTGATCCCGAACCCGTGGAATGTGGGCACCGCGCGTTACCTGCAAAGCCTGGGATTCAAGGCCCTTGCCAGCACCAGCGCGGGGCATGCCCATTCGGAAGGATACGCCGACGGTGAGCAGTCGATCGACCAGGTGCTCGCCCACTACCGGCAACTGGCAGACGCAATCGACATTCCATTCAATGCCGACTTCGAGAACGGCTTTGCCCACGAGCCGGAGCAGGTCGCGGTAAACGTGAAACGCTGCGTCGACACGGGCGTTGCCGGGCTTTCCATCGAAGACTTCAGCGGCGAAAGCACCAAACCGATCTATGATCTCGACCGTGCGGTCGAGCGCATGAAGGCCGCGCGCGCGGCGATCGACGAATCCGGCGGCGACGTCGTCCTCACCGGCCGTTGCGAGAACTTCCTGCACGGCCGGCCCGATCTCGACGATACGATCATGCGGCTCAAGGCTTACGCACAAGCCGGTGCCGATTGTCTCTACGCGCCGGGGATCAAGACGCGCGAACAGATCGAGGCTGTGGTCAAGGCCGTTGCGCCGAAGCCCATCAACTTCCTCAACAGCGGTGCGTTCGGCTTCACGGTAAAAGATCTCGCCGACATGGGCGTCCGGCGCATCAGCGTCGGCGGCACGCCCGCCCGTCTTGCCATGCACGCCTTCATGAAATCGGCAAAACAAATTGCCGATGAGGGAAAATTCGACAGCTTTGCCGGCGTGATTTCCAACGCCGAGCTCAACGCGTTCTTTCATAACGACCGCGCCAGCCGCCCAAAGCCGTGAACTGGGAGCCCGATCCAAAGACCGGACAGCCAGTCGGGTTGCCGGTCGACACCACGCCTGCGAAACGGCCGGGCCCGGTCGTGCTGCAGGGACGTTTCGGCCTTATCGAAAAGCTCAACATCAGACACGCAGCCACGCTGTGGCCGCGCGTCGAGGGCCATGACGAGATATGGACCTACATGTCCCGCTACGGGCCATTCGCGAGCTTCGAGGAATTTTCAAAGTGGATGGCCGGCTTCAGCGAAAGCGGCGATCCCTACGCATACGCGATCGTCAACGCCGAAGGCGACGCGGTTGGCTTCCTCGCGCTGATGCGCATCGAGCCTGCAATGCGCGTGATCGAGGTCGGGCATGTGCTCTACTCGCCGTCGCTGCAACGGACGCCGCTGGCGACGGAAGCGCAATACCTGCTCGCGCGCTACGCGTTCGAAACGCTCGGCTACCGGCGCTATGAATGGAAATGCCACTGGCTGAACGATGCTTCGCGCCATGCCGCGCTAAGGCTCGGATTTACGTTCGAGGGCATCCACCGCCAGCTCATCATCGCCAAAGGCCGCAACCGCGACACCGCCTGGTATTCCATGCTCGACAGCGAATGGCCGGCGCGCAAACGAAATTTCGAGCGCTGGCTCTCGTCCGACAATTTCACTGCCGACGGCCAGCCGAAGCTGAGCTTATTTTCCCTCAATACCGGTAGCCGGACGGAATGACCGATATTGCAATCGATTCGATGCGGCTGACGAAGCAACGGCCATTCGTCCTGCTATGCATCGCGCGGCTTTTCTCCACGCTCGGCTATCAGGCGCTGACGGTCGCAATCGGATGGTCGATCTACGACATCACGCACAACGCGTTCGATCTCGGCCTCGTCGGCCTGATCCAATTTTTGCCGGCGGTTGTGTTCACGTTGGCGATCGGCCACATCGCCGACCGTTACGACCGCCGGCTTATCGTGCGTATTGCGCAGGCGGTCAGCGCGATTGCGGCGATCACGGTCTTCGTGGCGCTGGTCACGCAGATGTTCAGCCTGGCCTTGCTGTTCGGCGCCGTGTTTCTGGTCGGATGCGCCCGCGCTTTCGAGGTGCCGACCGCGCACGCCCTGATGCCGGTGCTGGTGTCGCCCCAACTGCTTCCTCGCGCCGTCGCCGGATGGAACACCGCCAACCAGACGGCGGTGATCTGCGGCCCCGCGCTCGGCGGGTTCATCTATGCGGTAAGTCCGCCACTCGTGTGCATCGTATGCCTCGTGTTCTTTGTGACGGCGATTACGCTGGTCACCTTGGTGAAGGTCGATCGCCCGGCGCCGCGGCGTGAGCCGCCGACGCTGAAGTCGGTTCTGGCAGGCATCGGTTTCGTGCGTTCACGCTCACGGCTTCTCGGCGTGATTTCGCTCGACCTGTTCGTGACGCTGCTCGGCGGCGTGACCGCCCTGCTCCCAATTTACGCAAGCGACATTCTGAACGCCGGGCCTACGGGACTCGGCCTGCTGCGCTCGGCGCCCGCGATCGGCGCCTTGAGCACGTCGATCGTCCTCGCCCGCTTCCCGGTTGAATCCAGGATCGGCATCAAGATGTTTTCGGTCGTCGCCCTTTACGGCCTGGCGACCATGGTCTTTTCAGTCTCGACGTCGCTGACGCTGTCGATGATCGCGCTTGCGGTGCTCGGCGCATCGGATTCCATCAGTGTCGTGATCCGCTTCTCGCTGGTGCAGATCGAAACGCCGGACGCGATGCGCGGCCGTGTTACGGCTATCAACTCGCTGTTCGTCGGCACGTCGAACACGCTCGGTGAATTTGAATCCGGCATGCTCGCCGGCTTCATCGGCGCCATGCCTGCGGCCTTCATCGGCGGGCTGGGATCGCTGCTGGTCGCCGGCCTCTGGATGTGGTTGTTTCCCGACTTGCGCCGGGTGGACCGCTATCAGCCGGCGAACGACGGACCGAGGGTGTGATGCATGTTCTGATAACCGGCGCGGCCGGCATGATTGGCCGCAAGCTGACAGCGCGTCTCGTCAAGGATGGCGGGCTCAACGGCAAGCCGATCGACAAGCTTACGCTTGTCGACGTCGTCGCGCCGGAACAGCCTTCCGGGTTTGGCCGCGCAGCCGAGATTGTGGCCGGCGACCTGGCGGCGGCTGGAGCGGCGGCAAAGCTGATTGCAGGCAAGCCCGATGTTATTTTTCATCTCGCGGGCGTCGTCTCGGGCGAAGCCGAAACTGATTTCGAGAAAGGCTATCACGTCAATCTCGACGGCACGCGGGCGCTGCTCGAAGCAATTCGCACAACCGGCGACGGCTACAAGCCCAAGGTCGTCTTCACGTCTTCAATTGCGGTGTTCGGCGCGCCGTTTCCACCATCGATTCACGACGAATTTCATCTGACGCCGCTTACGTCTTACGGTACGCAGAAGGCGATCAGTGAATTGCTGCTCGCGGACTACAATCGCCGCAACATTCTCGACGGCGTCGGCATTCGCTTGCCGACGATCTGCGTACGCCCCGGCAAGCCGAACAAGGCCGCGTCGGGATTTTTCTCCGGCATCATCCGCGAACCGCTGGCGGGTATGGAAGCGCTGCTACCGGTGGCCGAAACCGTGCGGCACACCCATGCGAGCCCGCGTGCCGCGGTCGGCTTTCTCATTCATGCGGCGGGACTCACGCGCGAGCAACTCGGCCCGCGTATCAATCTGAGCATGCCAGGCGTGTCCTGCACGGTCGGCGAACAGATCGAATCGTTACGCCGCATCGCGGGTGACAAGGTTGCGGCGCGCATCCGCCGCGAGCCCGACGCGCTCGTGCAGCGCATCGTCTCGGGCTGGGCGGAGCGGATCGACGGCAGCCGCGCTCGCGCGCTGGGTTTCAAGGCGGAAACCAGTTTCGACGACATCGTCCGCGCGCATATCGAGGACGAGCTGGGCGGAAGGATTGCGAACTAGCATCGAACCGCATCAACATCTGCGATGTCATCTGAATCACAAGGCGCTGTCGGAGCTATGAAGCGACGGTCCGACGCGACTAAAGATCGGGTGACTGTCGCCCGCTGAAGCAGGCCCATAATCCGTGAGCTGGTAGCTGTGGCGTATAAGCCATGGGTCTCGTTTATGCGTGACTGGAACGGCACCTGGATGCTTGCGCCGACCGGCCCAAGCCTTACATTTGCTCCATGACCTACGTTGACGCCGCCGTCGCGCCTCTCCGCAAAACCGGCCAGATCAAGATTCACGGACCCGCCGCCTTCGACGGCATGCGCAAGGCCGGGCGGCTGGTCGCGGAGTGCCTCGACCTCCTGGTCGACGAAGTAAAGCCGGGGGTCAGCACCGACAAGCTCGACCGCTTCGTGCACGACTTCGCGCTCGATCACAAAGCCTATCCGGCGACCCTGATGTACCGGGGCTATCGAAAGTCGACGTGCACATCGCTCAACCACGTCGTCTGCCACGGCATTCCGAGCGAGAAGCCGCTCAAGGACGGCGACATCGTCAACATCGACGTGACGCTCATCGTAGACGGCTGGCACGGTGATTCCAGCCGCATGTACGCCGTCGGCCAAATTCCGCGCAAAGCGGAGCGGCTGATCGAGGTCACCTACGAAGCCATGATGCGCGGTATCGCGACGATCCGACCGGGTTCGACGACCGGCGATATCGGGGCGGCGATACAGACTTTCGTCGAAGCGCAGCACATGAGCGTGGTCCGCGACTTCTGCGGCCATGGCTTGGGGCGTTTGTTCCATGACGAGCCGAACATCGTGCATGTGGGACGCCCGGGCGAAGGGATCGTGCTACGTCCGGGGATGTTTTTTACCGTCGAGCCGATGATCAATCTCGGCCGGCCGCACGTCAAAGTCCTGTCCGATGGCTGGACTGCAGTCACGCGTGACCGCTCTCTCTCCGCCCAATTCGAGCACACCGTGGGCGTCACCGGAGACGGCGTGGAAATTTTCACGCTTTCGCCCCGGCACCTCGACAAGCCACCGTACCGAACCCAGTAATCGCCTCGCAAAGAGTTCACTCGAAGGTTGCGCCGGCCTGCGTTACACTTGCGGGGGCGGTGCAGCAGGCGTGGGGGCAATGGCGATCGAGACCGAAGGCGAGGACTGGCAAAATGGCCTTGCGGAGGCGCCACCGCATTATCATGGCCATCGCGAACGGCTTAGGGCTCGCTTCCGATCAGCCGGCAGCGAGGCGATAAGCGACTATGAACTTCTGGAGCTTGTGCTCTTCCGTGCGATTCCACAACGAGACGTGAAGCCGCTCGCAAAAGACCTGATCGCCAAGTTCGGCTCTTTCGCGGAAGTTGTTGGTGCGCCGCCGGCGCGCCTTGCCGAAGTCAAAGGCATCGGCGATGCCGCGATAACGGAGATCAAGCTGATCCACGCAGCCGCAAGCCGGCTCGCGCGAGGCCAGGTCAAGCGGCGGCCGGTGCTGTCATCATGGTCGAGCGTGCTCGATTATTGCCGCACGGCCATGGCTTTCGCCGACAAGGAACAGTTCCGCATCCTGTTCCTCGACAAACGCAACCAGCTTATCGCCGATGAATTGCAGCAAACCGGCACGGTGGATCATACGCCGGTCTATCCGCGCGAGGTTCTCAAGCGCGCACTCGAATTGTCGGCGACCGCGCTGATCCTCGTCCACAATCATCCATCCGGCGATCCGACACCCTCGCGCGCCGACATCCAGATGACACAGGCGATCGTCGACGTGGCGAAACCGCTCGGCATTTCCGTGCACGACCACATCATTGTCGGCAAGGAAGGGCATACGAGCTTGAAAGGGCTGAGGTTGATTTAGCGTTGGCCTCGCCCGGAAACGAATCGCGATCACCGCGTCCGAAGGCGATGATGATTCAGGCGAAGGCGGAACGATCACCCTCACCCCGGCGCTCACGGACGCACGCGGATGACCGTCTTCCCCGCGCGTCGTTCGGTCGAATTGAAGGTGGCGACCGCTTCATCAAGGGGCGAGACTTTACCGATGTTCGTCCGCAACCGTCCGTCCCGCACCCGCTGGACGATCTCTCTCAGTTGGTCACGATCGGACTCGACGACGAAGTCGACCGCCAGACCGTCGGCGGGACGCGCCTCCGCCGGTCCAACGACGGTTACCAGCGTTCCTCCGGCTCGAACGAGGCGCGCAGACCGTTTCTGAATGTCACCGCCGATGACATCGAACACCAAGTCGACTTTGCCAACATCTTCCAAGGCGTTCTTTTCGAGGTCGACGAACTCATTGGCGCCGAAGTCGAGCGCCTTCTGACGGTCTGCGGCGCGTCCGGTGCCGATCACGTAGGCACCGAACTCACGTGCGAGTTGCGTCACCATCGACCCGACTGCGCCGGCCGCGCCGTGCGCGATGACACTCTGCCCTGCCCGAAGACGGCCATGCTGAAACAATCCTTGCCACGCGGTCAGGCCCGAGATCGGCAGACTCGCGCCCACCGTGAAGTCGACGTCGCCCGGCAGCGGCGCGAGGTTGCGCGCTTCCATGGCTACATACTCCGCCAGCGTGCCATCGCGATGCCAGTCCGCAAGGCCGAACACCCGCTGTCCCACTGATAGCCCCGTCGTGCCATAGCCGAGAGCCGTGACGATTCCGGCAAGCTCATGCCCGGGGACCGTCGGCGTCCGGTCACGGCCGAGGCGGTCGGCCCAGGTCGACGGCCACGTCAACTCGGTCCCGACGAATCCCGCCGCATAAATCTGAACGACCACATCGTTTATGGCCGGCTGCGGCTCGGGCCGCTCTACCAGCTTCATCCCGGCTGTTCCCGCAACCTGATCCGTCACCACGATCGCCTTCATGACAAGGTCTCCTCGGTTATCTGTCTCGCACCCGCTTGCACGTTGTCTGTATGGCGAATTAAGGGTGATGGTTGGTACCAAGGACATTGCCGATCGTCCCAATGGACCCTTTTGCCGCCCTGTTCGCCCACGTCATGCCGAGGGCCCGAACCTTCTTCAGCGGCAAGCTGTGTCAGACGGCGCAATTCACCGATGAGAGCCACTTGCACCTCCTCAAGGGAGGCCAGCTTACGGTCTTGCAGACGGGTGAGGGCGACCTTCGGCTTGATGAGCCAACCCTCCTGTTTTTTCCCCGTGGCCAAATCCACAGTTTCGCAGTCGACCCGGAGCGCGGCGCCGATCTCGTTTGCGCAACCGTCGAGCTCGGCGGCGCTGACGGCAACCCGATCGGAACGGGGCTGCCGGAACTCGTGATCTTGCCGCTCGCGTCCCACCCCGCGCTGGCGTCGGTTTGCGATCTGCTAATCGGCGAAGCATTCTCGGAGCAGGGTGGCCGGCAGGCTGCGCTCGACCAGTTGTTCGACTATCTCCTCATCCTGATCGTGCGACACGTCGTCGAAAGCGGCAGGGTCGCGAGCGGAGTGCTTGCCGGACTCTCCGACCCACGTCTTGCCAAGGCGCTGACCGCAATGCACGAGGCGCCGAAGAAGCCATGGACGCTGGACGATCTCGCCGGCATCGCCGGCATGTCACGCACACGGTTCGCCGAGCATTTCCGCGCGCGGATCGGCCAGACGCCTATCGAGTATCTTACTGTCTGGCGGATGATGGTTGCATGCCAGCTTCTCGCGCGGGGCAAGCCGGTCAAGAGCGTGGCGCTGCAAGTCGGCTACCGGAGCGCCGCCGCCTTCTCTCGCGTGTTCAACCGGGTGACCGGACAGCCGCCGCGCGTCGCGCAAGCGACTCGTCGGATCCAATGACTTCACTCAAATAGACGCAATCAAAATGATCGGCCTCGGCACGGCGCGATGCATCGAGATCGTTCAAAATCGGGAAAGCGTTTGCGTCAAAAATTATCGCTTCACTAGCGTAATTGCATCTGCGTCTTCCGGCACACGGCGCCATGTGCCCTTCTCGACTTCCTCGAACCGCCACGGATTGCCGCGGACCGGATAAAGGACGAGTTCGTCGTGGTCGATCTGCCACGACTTGAAGCCGGCACGCACGATCGCGGGATCGCAGCCTTCTTTCACGGCGATTGCCAGGGTGTCGGAGACGGCGGTGAGTGTCACGGTGCACACCGCCGGGCCGGCGCCGCGTACGATTATCCAGTCGCCGGCAAACTCACCCGGCTGACGACCGGGCGCGCCGGCATCGGCACCACTTTGTAAAAACAGAACGCCGACACCCGGTGTCGGCGCTTCGTAGATGCCCGATTCGACCTCGCTGAAGGAGACGAGCGCCTTTCCTCGCGCATCGAGCAAATACAGCAGATCGTTGTCCGGAAATTTCCACCCGACGACGTTGGCAACCAAAGGAAACAGCGCCGCGCAGCCGGAATCGAATTCAAGCTTCAATCCGACCGGTGACGGATCCGTTTTGAAGGTGATGGAGCAGGTTTTTTCACGACCGGCATTTGAAAATTCCCACGTGCCGATCACCGCTTTCGCTGACTCGCCGAGCTGCGGCGGCGTTTGCGCCGACGCAAATGACGAGAGACAGCAAGCAACGGTGAGAACGACACAGCGCCGCATGGACATATCGACCCGGTTATTCCGGCGGGGAACTGAAGCCCTGCCGGAATGACGCGGCATTATACACCCGCGTTGCTCAGCGTTTCTTCGGGGGATAGGGCGTCTCCGGAACCGGCGTCAATGGCGGCTTGCCGGCCGCCCAGGCCAAAATATTGTCGACGACGAGCTGATCCATCGCGGTGCGGGTCGCTTCGGACGAAGATCCGACATGCGGGAACAGAACGACGTGATCCATCTCGATCAACTCCTGGGGTACGTGTGGCTCGTTTGCAAACACGTCGAGGCCGGCGGAGTAGATTTTGCGCTTTTTCAGCGCCTCGATCAGCGCCGGCTCGTCCACCACCGACCCCCGCGCCATGTTGATGACAACGCCATTCGGGCCTAGCGCCTCCAGCACCTCTTTGTTGATCATGTTCTGCGTTGCCGCACCGCCCGGCACGATCACCATCAGCGTGTCCACGTCGCGCGCCATATCGATGAGCTTCGGATAGTATTTGTACTTCGCATCCGGCTGCGGATTGCGGCTGTGATAGACGACCGGAACGCCGAAAGCGTCGAGACGCCGTGCAATCGCCTTGCCTATGCGTCCCAGGCCAACGATGCCGACCGTACGGTTGCGCAGCGTCGCCTTGGTCAAGGGATATTGAGCCTGCGGCCACTTGCCGGCGCGCACATACCGGTCGGCCTGCGGGAATTCGCGGATAGTGCAGAGAAGCAGGCCGATCGCGGTGTCGGCGACCTCCTCGTTGAGGACTTCCGGCGTGTTGGTGACGATGATGCCGTGCTCGCCGGCCCATTTGGCGTCGATGTGATCGTAGCCTACGCCGAAGCTCGAAATTTGCTCGAGCTTCGGGAAGCGCTGCATAAAATTTCCGTCAATTTTGTTTGCCGTGTAGGCGACGACCAGCGCGCGGACCTTGTCACTAAGCGATTTGATAAAGGCATCCTGATCTTTGGCGTCAAAGAGATGATGCAGCGTTACGGCAGGCTCAAGACCCCCGACAATCACGGGCTTTTTGCTCCCCACCAGCAGCACGTCGGGTTTTTCAGCAGCCATTCTTTCGCTCCATTATTCCGGTTAACCGCAACACCATCGGCGGTTGAAAGAACCCGCCGGCGCTTCTTCTTAAACCTTGTGCGCGGCGTCGCGAAAGATCATAAACCGGCGGGCGGCGCTGACAGAAAGAGTTCGACATGAACGCAGGCCTGGATGATGCCGCACCAATCGTTGGGCGCAGCCCGAGTCTTGCAGCGCGCAAGCTCGTCATCGGACTGACAATCGCGCTTTCCATCGGATTCCTGTTTGTTGCCGGATCGTACTGGCGCGACGGCGCATTTGTCCACGAGAGCATCGAATGGGTTGGCATCGTGCTGATCGCCACCTGCATTCTCGGCCGCACCTGGTGCCAGCTCTACATCGGTGGCCGCAAGCACATCGAGCTGGTGAGGCAAGGCCCCTACTCGATAAGCCGCAATCCGCTTTACGTGTTTTCGATCGTTGGCGCGATCGGCATCGGTGCGCAATTCGGCAGCGTAACGGTTGCGCTGGTGTGCGGCATTTTTGCCTGGGCTGTATTTCTGTGGACGGTGTGGCGCGAGGAAGCCGCCCTGCTCGATCAATTCCATGATGAGTATCGCCGATATTGCGAACGCGTGCCGCGTTTCATGCCGAAGCTCGCGATGTGGGAAAGTCCGGTGACACTTCTCGTGCATCCGCGGACGATCGTCACGACGTTTCTGGACGCGCTGTTGTTTCTGATTGCGATCCCGCTGGTCGAGCTTTTCGAATACTTGCACGATGCAGGCATATTGCCACTGTATTTCACGCTGCCGTAACCGGCTTTGATTAGACCAGCGCCGTCACCGGATTTTCGACAAAGGTCTTGAACGCCGCGAGCAACTCGGCGCCGAGTGCGCCGTCGATCACGCGATGATCACACGAGAGCGTTACGGTCATTTGGCTGACGAATTTCACGCTGCCGTCCTCCGCCTCGACCGGCACGCGACGTGATGCTCCGACCGCGAGGATCGTCGCGTGCGGCGGATTGATAATGGCGGAGAACTCGCGCACACCGTACATGCCGAGATTGGAGATGGCGGACGCGCCGCCCTGATACTCGCGCGGCTGAAGTTTCTTCTCTCGCGCGCGCTTGGCGAGGTCACGCATCTCGGCGGAAATGGCGGTAATCGTCTTTGCCTCGGCATTACGGATGACCGGCGTGATCAGCCCGCCATCAAGCGCAACGGCAACGCCGATATCCGATGATTTGAAGCGCAGGATGCGGTCACCTGCCCATGCGGCATTGGCAGCCGGAATGCGCTGCAACGCCGCCGCCCAGAACTTGATGATGAAGTCGTTGAGGGAAAGCTTGAGCGCTGCCGCGCCATCTTCGTTCGCTTGCGCGTGAGAATTCGCGGGCGAGCCGGATCTTGCCGCATTTGCCTCTTCGCGCATGGCGAGGAGTCGGCCGATGTCGATATCGGCCGTGAGATAAAAGTGCGGAACTGTCTGTTTCGCCTCGACCAGCCGGCGCGCAATGGTAGCTCGCATCGAGTCGAGCGGAATTTCCTCGTACGCAATGCCCTCGTACAACGCCTTCACCTGGGCGGTGCTCGGCCCCGTCGCCATCGTCGCAGATGCTGCAGGCGCTGCACGCTCCACGTCGGCGGCGACGATACGGCCATGCGGGCCGGAGCCTGAGATGCGCGAGAGATCGATGCCACGCTCGCCGGCAAGGCGGCGCGCCAGCGGCGTAACGGCCGTGCCGCCGGGCAGCCTCGCGGGCCCGTAATTGCGCTCGGGTGTCATTACGACGCGGAACGGATCGCGCTGCGCGAACGGGATCGTCTGACGCGGCGCGTTGTCCAAAATCCGATCGTCCGCGCGCAAGCGCGGCTCCTGTTGATTCCGCGTTCCCGCCTGCGCAGGAGTGGCCGGCGGCTGGGGGGCGCTCTTGGGAGCCTCGGAAGCTTTCGGCGTTGCGGCCTCGCCGGCGCCGCTGATGATCGCCACCACAGCACCGACCTTTGCCGTCTCGCCGACCTGAAAGCGGATGTCGGCAAGCGTGCCGGCCACCGTCGACGGCACCTCCATCGAGGTCTTGTCGGTTTCGATCTCGAACAGGTTATCGCCCGGCTTCACAGCATCGCCGGCCGACTTGAACCATTTTGTTATTTTTCCCTCGGTGACGGTTTCACCGAGCTGCGGCATCAGGACGTCCATTTTCACGCTGCGCTTTGTTTGAGGTTCACCTTCTCCCCTTGCGGGAGGTCGCCGCGCTTCGTGCGGCGGGAGGAGAGTCATCGAAGCTTAACGGTTGCATGCACCCCTCCCCAAGCCTCCCCCACAAAGGAGGAGGGAGCACGCCTGCATTCGCTGCTATTCATGCGAGATCGATCACCAGCTCACCGAGATGTATTGCGTCTCCATGAATTCCATCATTCCTTCATGCGCGCCTTCGCGGCCGAGGCCCGACTGCTTGGTGCCGCCGAAGGGCGCCGCCGGATCGGAAACAAGGCCGCGATTAAGGCCGATCATGCCGAAGTCGAGCTGCTCCGACACGCGCATGCCGCGCGAAAGGTCCTTCGTGTAGAGATACGCGACGAGACCATACTCGGTGTCGTTCGCGCGCTTGATGGCCTCGTCGTCGGACTTGAACGTCTGGATCGACGCGACAGGACCGAAGATTTCCTCGTTCAGCATTTTTGCATCGTCGGGCACGTTGGTAAGCACCGTCGCCGGATAGAAGAAGCCCGGCCCTTCCGGTAATTTGCCGCCGGTCAGAACCTTCGCGCCTTTTTTCACGGCATCGTCGACGAGCTCGATCACCTTGTCGCGGCCTTCCTTGTTGACGAGCGGTCCAAGATTGACGCCCTCGTCGAGGCCATTGCCCATCTTGAGCCCGGCCATTTTGGCGGTGAGCTTCTTGGCGAACTCGTCGTGCACTTTCTCGTGCACATAGAAGCGGTTTGCCGCCGTGCAGGCCTCGCCCATATTGCGCATCTTGGCGACCATCGCGCCATCGATCGCGGCGTCGATATCGGCGTCGTCGAACACGATGAAGGGCGCGTTGCCGCCTAATTCCATCGCGGGTTTCAGGATATTGTCGGCAGCTTCGTGCAGCAGCTTGCGGCCGACTTCAGTCGAGCCGGTGAACGACACGACCCGCACGCGCGGGTCATGCAGCATGTGGCCGACCACCTTGCCCGACGAGCGCGACGGGATGACGTTGACGACACCGGCGGGCACGCCCGCCTCTTCCAGCACCGGCATCAGCGCCAGCATCGTGAGCGGCGTGTCGGAAGCAGGCTTGAGCACGACCGGGCATCCGGCGGCAAGCGCCGGGCCGATCTTGCGCGTCGCCATCGCAGCCGGGAAGTTCCACGGCGTCACCAGCACGGCGATACCCGCCGGCTTGTGCTGCGCGACGATACGCGCGCCGGAAGCCGGAGCGGTCGAGATGGTACCGAGATTGCGCACGGCCTCTTCGGCGTACCAGCGGAAGAATTCGGCGGCGTAGGCCACTTCGCCCCGCGAATCCGGCAGCGCCTTGCCATTCTCGAGCGTGATCAGCTTTGCGAAGCGCTCGGCGTCGCGCATGATGAGTTCGTAGCACTTGCGCAGGATTTCGCCGCGCTCGCGTGGCTTGCGTTTCGCCCAGCCTTCGAACGCGGCATCGGCGGCATCGAGCGCCGCTTTCGCATCCTCGACCGTCGCGTTCGCGACAGAAGCGATGGTGCGCTCTGTCGCAGGGTCGGTCACATCGAAACGTCCACCATCGGATGCTTTGCGCCACTTGCCGCCGATCCAGAGGTCGGTCGGGACGTTGGCGAGAAGATTGTCGTACATGACATTACCTCTTTACGCGTCATTCCCTGATTACGCGTCATCCGGGGCGGCACACAGCGCCGAACCCGGAATTCAGATGCAAACACAGTATCCGTTTCCGGATTCCGGGTTCGCTCGCTCCGCTCGCGCCCCGGAATGACCAGAGAGATTAACTATTCAAACTCCGGTTCACCGTCTCCACAATCCGTTCCGGCGTCGGCAACACGGCATCTTCAAGAATGTCGGCGGCCGGCAGCGGAATGTGTGGCGTGGTGATCCGCACGGGCGGGCCGTCCAGATCGTAGAAGGCTTCGTCCGCCGCGATCGAGACGATTTCGGCGCCCCAGCCGCACAGCCTCGGATTTTCTTCGACCGTGAATAGCCGATGCGTCTTTGCAATCGACCCGAGAATGGTCTGGGTGTCGAGCGGCACCAGCGAGCGCACGTCGACAACCTCGCAATCGATGCCATGTTCCGATTTGAGCCGTTCCGCGGCTTGGATCGCGCGTGGGACCATGAGCGCGAGCGCGACAATGGTCGCGTCCTTGCCCGGCCGCACAATCTTTGCACTGCCGAGTGTGTCAATGATCTCGCCGTCCGGCACCTCGCCCTTGGTTGGATAAAGCGACTTGTGTTCGAGGAAAATGACCGGATCGGGATCGCGCACCGCCGCCGCCAGCAAACCGATGACGTCCGTCGGGTTTGATGGCGCAACGACCTTCAGGCCGGGGATCATCATGCACCAGTTCTCGACCGACTGCGAATGTTGCGCGCCGAAGCGCGAGCCCGCGCCATTGCCGGTGCGCACGACCAGCGGGCACTTGGTCTGCCCGTTCGACATGTAACGGCTCTTGGGGAACTCATTCGCGATGTAGTCGAAGCACACCGCGAAGAAATCCGAGAACATGATCTCGGCGATCGGCTTCAGACCGGTCATCGCCGCACCCATTGCAGCGCCGAGAATCGCTTGCTCCGAAATGGGTGTGTCGCGCACGCGCAGCGGCCCAAACTGCTCATAGAGCCCGACGGTCGCCTTGAACACGCCACCCGCTTTCGCCACGTCCTCGCCGAGGAACACGACGTCCGGATCGCGGCTCATCTCCTGCGCAATTCCGCGGATCACCGCGTCGCGATAGGTCAGTTCCGCCATGCCCAGCCTCCATCGGCATAGACATCCGTGGTCAGGATCTCGAGCGGCGGCATGGGTGCTGCTTTGCACGCCTCTGTCGCGTCATCGACTTCCTTGCGCACGCTGGCGTGAATTTCCTCGATCACCTGGTCGCTCACGCCGAACTGCTTCAGCCGCTCGCGATAGATTTTGATCGGGTCGCGCTGCTTCCAGCGTTCGAGCTCGCCCTCGGGACGATACTTCGCGGGATCGGCACGCGAATGACCGCTGTGGCGGTACGTCAGGCATTCGATGAGCGACGGACCCTCGCCCGCGCGCGCCTTGGCGAAAGCCGTCTGCGCCGTGCGATAGACGATATCGGCATCGTTGCCGTCGATAAGGATGCGCTCAAGTCCGTAAGAGGCCGCACGATCGGCGGCCGGATGCTCGACCGCCGTTACGTCGCGGATCGGCGTGTATTCCATGTAGAGGTTGTTCTCGCACACGAACACCACGGGAAGCTTCCATACTGCGGCAAAATTCAACGCCTCGTGGAAGGCGCCGATGTTGGTCGTGCCATCGCCAAAGAAGCAGACCGAAACGTCCTTGTCGCCCTTGTATTGCGCCCGCCAGGCTGCGCCGCAGGCGATCGGCAAGTGCGCGCCGATGATGGCGTAGGACCCCATCACGCCGTGCTGCTCGGAGGTGAGATGCATCGAGCCGCCCTTGCCGCGCATCAGCCCGTTGTCCCGCTGCATCAACTCACCGAGCACCTTCTCGACCGGCACGCCGCGCGCCAGCGTATGCGCATGGCCGCGATAGGTGCAAAAGCTCAGGTCTCCCTTCTGCATAGCCTCGGCAAAGCCGGCGGCGATCGCCTCCTGCCCAAGCGACAGATGGCTCGTGCCCTTCACCAGGTTTTGCAGGAAGAGGTCATAAGCGCGCTGTTCGGCCTCGCGCAGCCGAACTTGCGAGCGATAAAGCGCCAAACGCTTCTCCTCGCCGATATCGTCGTTCAAGCCCGAGCCGGCCGGCTGCGGGGCTCGGTCCTTTACTGTCGACATGAATGTTCCTCGAAGAGCCAAATTTCACGTTCGGGCCAGAACTTAGCCCCTCAAGCGAAGGACTCGCAACTGGCCATGGGGAATTCCTGTCATTCCACCAGGCTCTCGTTCACCGTCCGCCGGCCCACCTTTTGATCCCGATGCAAAAGATAGAGGCCCGAGGCAACCACCACCGCTACACCGGCAAGCGTCCAGCGGTTGGGCAGATCGGCAAACACAAGGTAGCTCAGGATCATCGCCCACACGAGCTGGGTGTAGAGGAACGGCGCCAGGATGGCCGGCGGGGCAAGCCTGTGGGCGATGATCAAAAAATAATGACCGATGCTCCCAAGGGCGCCCGAAATCACCATCAGCGCGATGACGAGCGGGTCGTGCGGCGTGCGCCAGAAAAAGGGGACCAGCGCGCACATCAAAGCGGCGCCGACAACGTTGGAATAAAAGAGCGTCGTTTCGTTTGAGTCCGTGCGCGCAAGAATGCGCGTCGCGATCATGTAGAATCCGTAGCAAAAGACAGACAGGACCGAGAGCAAAGCCGCCGGGTGGATGCCGCCGAAACCGGGCCGCGCGACCAGCAGCACGCCGATGAAGCCGATGACGATCGCGCTCCAGCGCCGCCAACCGACCCGCTCGCCAAGCATCGGTCCTGACAAAACGGCAACGAGGAAAGGCGTCGAAAACATAATTGTCGTGGTCTGGTCGAGTTGCAGCCAGCGCAGCGCGAGAAAATTGAACGCGGTCGAGCCGAGCAGCAAAACCGAGCGGCCGATCTGCAGCCACGGGCGCGACGTACGCATCAGACCCGGACGTGAAACGGGATTGAAAAGGATCAAGGCCAGCAGGAATCCGCCGGTGTAGCGGGCCCACACCACCTGCACCGTATCCATGTATTGATTGAGATATTTCGCCGTGGTGTCGAGGCCGGCAAAGAACACCACCGTCGCGCAGATGAATGCGATGCCGGCGAGCCGCTGGCGGCGCAGTTTCGCTGGATCGGTCAATACGTTGCCCGCCCGCCGGAGATGTCGAACACGGCGCCGGTCGTGAAGGAGCACTCGGCCGACGCGCAGAAGGCCGCGAGGCTCGCAATTTCCTCCACGGTAACGAAACGGCCACGCGGAATTTTCGACAGCATGAAATCGATGTGCGCCTGCGTCATCTGGTCGAAGATCGCGGTCTTCGCCGCGGCAGGCGTGATGCAATTGACCGCGATGTCCTTGCCCGCAAGTTCCTTGCCGAGCGATTTGGTCAACGCGATCACGCCGGCCTTGGACGCCGAATAGGCGGGTGCATTCGGATTGCCCTCCTTGCCGGCGATGGAGGCGATGTTGACGATGCGGCCGTAGTTCTGGGCCATCATGCCCGGCACGACCGCCTTGCAGCAGTAGAACTGGCTGTCGAGGTTGATGGACATCACGCGCTGCCATTCCTCGATCGGATATTCCCAGGTCGTGATGTTCTTGCCGGCAACCCCGGCATTGTTGACCAGGATATCGATGCGCTCGAGGCTCTTCAGGGTTTCATCGCGCGCGCGCTCGACGTCCGCATAATTGCGCACATCCACCCCGAACGCAGACACGCGTCCCGCGGCCGCAAGCTCCTCCGCCGTGTTCTTGGCGAGCCGAAAATCGCGGTCCCAGATGGCGACCACGGCGCCCGAGTTCAAAAAGCGCTCGACAATGGCGCGGCCGATTCCCTGCGCCCCGCCGGTGACCACGGCCATGCGGCCGTTCAAATCGATGCTGTTGGACATGCCGATCTCCTGTGCCGCGAAGGTAGCCAAGCCACGAGTCGAAGGCGAGCGATGAAAATACGTGACGACGATGCGGGCTGCGCACGGCTTGCTTGAACGCGGGCGGTATCCTACTCTGCAGGCAGCGGGGCCAGCGACGGTCGCCCCGTTGCAAGGCTCAAAAGGCCCAAGCACCGTCTCCTTCGTTCACGGAGGGGACCCATGCTTGGCTTCTTCATCTCCCCCATTGATCTCTGGAACAGGATTGCG
>DASTSG010000022.1:0-20294 GCA_035760805.1 Pseudolabrys sp. | reverse complement strand
CGCCGTTGCTCGTGCGAGACCAAACGATGTTCGGGACGGCGCAGTTACCGAAGTTTTTTGAGGATCAATTCGCGACATATTCGGGCCAAGTGGAACATGCGATTGAATACGAGGGCCTCAATGCTGTGTGGCAAAAGGCCTTAGACCACGCCGAACACCACGGAATCGAGCACGGGCGAGAAGTTGAGATTTCATTCGACGAGATCCGTGTGGGAGATCGAGATAGACGTTGGCTCATCCCCACCGCCGAAGTCCCCCTAACAAACCTCGTCCGCGAGTCGATGGTCGACGAAGACAAACTGCCGATGCGGCTCACCGCCTGCACGCCGTGCTTCCGCGCCGAGGCGGGGGCAGCCGGCAAGGACACCCGCGGCATGATCCGCCAGCACCAGTTCACCAAGGTCGAACTGGTGTCGATCACGACGCCTGAACAATCCAAAGCCGAGCACGAGCGCATGCTTGCTTGCGCCGAAGAAGTGCTGAAACGGCTCGATCTGCACTATCGCGTGGTCACGCTCTGCACCGGTGACATGGGCTTCGCCTCGCAAAAGACCTACGACATCGAAGTCTGGCTGCCGGGGCAGAACGCCTATCGCGAGATTTCATCGTGCTCCATCTGCGGCGACTTCCAGGCGCGCCGCATGAATGCGCGCTACAAAGGCAAGGACGGCAAGGTCAAAGGCCACGTCCATACGCTCAACGGCTCCGCCGTCGCCGTTGGCCGCGCGCTGATCGCAGTGATGGAGACATACCAGCAGGCCGACGGCTCGATCGAGGTGCCGGCGGCGTTGCAGCCGTACATGGGCGGAATGAAGAAGATCGAGAGACTACATTGATGGTGTCTGCATTTTTGTTTTCTGCCATTCCGGGGCGCCGCCAACGGGTCCGCGCGAAGCGCGGTCCGATGACAGGCTCCGCGGCGAACCCGGAATTCAGAAATGAAATAGACGTTGCAGTATGGCTCTGGATTCCGGGTCCGCGCCTTCGGCGCGTCCCTGAATGACGAAATAGCATGCGCATCCTCATCACCAACGACGACGGCATTCACGCGCCGGGGCTGGAAGCCTGCGAGAAGATCGCGCGTACGCTGTCGGACGACGTCTGGATTGTCGCCCCGGAGACGGACCAGTCCGGCGTCTCCCATTCGCTCTCGCTCAACGATCCGCTGCGGCTGCGCGAACTCGGCAAGCGGCGTTTTGCCGTCAAAGGCACGCCGACCGATTGCGTCATCATGGGCGCGCGGCACCTCATGAAGGAGATGCCCGATCTCGTGCTGTCTGGCGTCAACCGCGGACGCAACGCGGCGGAAGACGTGAGCTATTCCGGCACGGTTGCCGGCGCAATTGAGGGAACCGTACTCGGCATTCCGTCGTTTTCGTTGTCGCAGGCCTTTTCGTCTGGCACCAAGCATATGCCCTTCTGGGATACGGCGATAACGTTTGCGCCTGATTTGATCCGCCGCGTGCTCGATGCCGGCATGCCGCGCGACGTGCTGGTTAACGTCAATTTTCCCGATTGTCCGCCGGATCAAGTCGCGGGCGTGGCAGTCACGCAGCAGGGCAAACGGGATCAGGAACTGCTACGCATTGATGAGCGCCGCGACGGTCGCGGCAATCCCTATTACTGGATTGCGTTCGGACGCGGGGGACTTTCGGGTGCGGCGGAGGGCAGCGACTTGCGCGCACTCACCGAAAATCGGATTGCCGTGACGCCGCTGCGGCTGGATATGACGGACGAGCCTTTCATGACGGCGCTCGCGAGTATCTTCGGATAGAGAGGCGCGGCACGTGGCCCGATCGGTGCAGGACAAGGATGGCGTCGGACGGATGGAGTTCCTGCTGACGCTACGGCGGCGCGGCATTGCCAATAAAGACGTGCTGCGTGCGATGGAGGAGGTACCGCGCGACGAATTCGTAGACGTGAATTACGCCAAGCACGCCTACGAAGACCAGGCGCTCCCAATCTCATGTGGCCAGACGATCAGCCAGCCTTACGTTGTGGCCTACATGACGGAGCAACTTGGCCTGAAGCCGCATCATCGCGTGCTCGAAATCGGAACCGGGTCGGGCTACCAGGCGGCGGTGCTGTCGCGCTTGGCGCGCGAGGTGGTCAGCGTCGAGCGTTACCGGACGCTGGCGGACCAGGCGCGCAGGCGCTTGCAAAAGCTCGGCTACAACAACGTGGAAGTTATCGTTGGTGACGGCCTGGAGGGCGCGCCGGACCATGCACCTTTCGATCGCATCATCGTTACGGCGGCCGCCGAGACAGTGCCTGAAAAACTTGTCGAACAGCTGAAAACCGGCGGGGTCATGGTGTTGCCACTCGGCGAGCACGACGGATCGCAACACATTGTCAAGCTTACCAAAACGGAAACAGGCCTCGAAGAGGAAAAGCTGCTTGCGGTGCGTTTTGTGCCGCTGCTCCCCGGGCGCGCCCGCGAACTGTGATCTTTTTGCCGGGAATCGTACACGTCTGTAAACCTTAAAGCCTTGTTTACTGCAGGCATGTTTATTTCAAAGCGTCAGTTTGTTGCGTACGAATGAGTAACCAACATGCCGCGCTCTGCCGTGTCATTTTCCTCGCGCATTAGTCCGCGTATTGTCGTGCTCGCATCGATTGCGCTCGGCATTGCCGGCTGTTCCGACTCGCAACGTTTCGACAGTCCTTACTCAAATCCATTTTCGTCCCGCCGCGATGTGCCGGAAACAACCGGATCGGTCTCATCGCGTCCGATGCCACGGTCGCAAGTGGCGTCGCAGCCGTTACCGCCACCGCCGAGCCGCTATGCCGGACCCACCGGCGTTGCCACGGGCGGTCACGGCATCGGCGCCTATCAGCCGCAGAGCGCGGCGACACCTGAAGTGACCGGATCGATCGGCGAACGCCATGTTGCGCAAGGGCACTGGACCTGGGACGGCGGCAAAGCGATCACGGTGAAGCAGGGCGAAACGGTCGAGACGCTGGCCCGCAAATATCACGTGCCGGTTTCCGCTCTGATGCAGGCCAACGGAATGACACGAGCAAGCTGGCTGCGCCCGGGACAACGCCTTGTCATTCCGCGCTATGTCGCGAGCAACGACGACGCGCGTCCTGCCGCGTCTCGTCCGGCGAAAACGGCGGAATCCAGCGTGCACGTTGTTGGACCCGGCGACACGCTGATCGGTATTGCGCGCCGGCACGGCATGACGCTCGCGGCCCTCGCCAAAGCAAACAATCTGAGCGTCCATAGCAGGCTGAATATCGGCGATCGCATCACGATCCCTGCCGGGCATCGGGCGGTGGCGGAAAGGCATCCTGCTGCGCCGGTTGCGCAGGCGCGTGCGAAGGTGGAAGCAAAATCGACCGGAAAGGAGGCGCCGGTTGAAACAGTTGCCAGCGTGCCTACGGAGCACGCGCGTCTTGCCAAGCCCGAACCGGCCGAGACCGATCACTCGGTCAAAAAGGCTGAAGCGGTCGGCTCCATGCCGTCATTCCGTTGGCCGGTGCGCGGGCGCATCATTTCCGCCTTCGGTCCGAAGTCGAACGGCCAGCAGAACGACGGTATCAATCTCGCGGTGCCCGAGGGCACCCCGATCAAGGCGGCAGATGACGGCGTCGTCGCTTATGCAGGCAACGAACTCAAGGGGTACGGCAATCTCGTGCTCATTCGTCACGCGAACGGCTATGTGTCGGCCTATGCGAACGCAAGCGAACTGCTTGTGAAGCGTGGCGACAAGGTTCATCGCGGCCAGGTGATTGCGCGAGCCGGGCAGACCGGCAATGTCACGTCGCCTCAGCTTCACTTCGAAATTCGTAAAGGCTCGGTGCCCGTCGACCCGACGAAGTTCCTGAGCGGGGCGTAAATACGCTGGTCATTCCGGCGCGCACGCCCCGAGCGTGCGATCCTGGAATGACTTGGGAAAATTAGTCCTTCAGCGGCACCGCCAGGCGGCCCGCCAGATCCTGAATGAATTGCCATGCGACGCGGCCTGAGCGCGAGCCGCGCGTTGTCGCCCATTCCAGCGCTTCGCGCCGGAGTTCGTCGCCCGCTTTCGGTATCTTGTAGTGTGCGACGTAGCCTTCGACCATCGCCAGGAACTCGTCCTGACTGCAACGATGGAAGCCGAGCCACAGCCCGAAGCGATCCGAAAGCGAGACCTTTTCCTCGACCGTCTCGCCGGGATTGATCGCGGTCGAACGCTCATTCTCCATCATGTCCCGCGACATCAGATGGCGGCGATTTGAGGTTGCGTAAAAGATGACGTTGGCCGGGCGGCCCTCGATGCCGCCCTCAAGCACTGCCTTGAGCGATTTGTAAGAGGTGTCGTCGCCGTCGAACGAAAGATCATCGCAAAACACAATGAAGCGATAGGTCGAGGCGCGTGTGATCGCCATCAGGTCAGGCAGGCTTTCGATATCCTCCCGATGAATTTCAATCAGCTTGAGAGGGCCTTCCGCGCTGTTACGCGCAAAGGCCTTGTTCACGGCGGCATGCGACGCCTTCACGAGTGACGACTTTCCCATGCCGCGCGCGCCCCACAGAAGCGCATTATTGGCCGGCAAGCCCCGCGCAAAACGTTCGGTATTCTCGACCAGCGTGTCGCGCACGCGATCGATGCCTTTGAGAAGCGACATGTCGACGCGGTTTACGTGCGGCACGGGCGCGAGACGGCGGCCTTCGGGGTGCCAGACGAACGCGTCGGCGCTCGAAAGATCAGGCGAACTGGGGCGAGCGGGCGCAAGCCGCTCAAGCGCTGCGGCTATGCGCTCGAGTACATCGCCGTCGACCGCCACCGGGCTGGAAGCGGATGTGGATTTCGGCCGCGCGCCCGGCGCGGGCTTCGATTTGGATTTCGGCTTGGCCATGGGCAATTCGATGTGCTTTGAGGTCGCGCTGCTCTTAGCCGGGTGCAGCCACCCTCGCAAGCTGTAACGGCCTGAAATCACGGCAAAAGGCTTCACGCCGGCGCGTGCGAAACATTGCAATTGGGGCTGTGACCGGTATAGTCCCGCGCGAAATTCACGCTTGAAAATTGGACGGGACGACCGACCAACGCGTCCCCAAACCCGTGAGGAAACAATCGATGCTGGTCACGCCTGCGTTTGCGCAAGGCTCTCTGGGTTCCTTGTTGGGCGGGGGAGGCGCTGGCGGCGAAGGCGGCATGCTGATGTCGCTGCTGCCGTTCGTGCTGATTTTCGTCATCATGTATTTTCTGATGATCCGTCCGCAGCAAAAACGCGTGAAGGCCCATCAGGAGATGGTCAAAAACGTCCGGCGGGGCGATACCGTGATCACCAATGGCGGCCTGATCGGCAAGGTGACCAAGGTGGTCGATGATGAGCAGATCGAGATCGAGATCGCGGACGATGTGCGCATCCGGCAGGTGCGCTCGATGGTGACGGACGTCCGCGCCAAGGGCGAACCGGTAAAGGATGAAGCCGCCGGCTGAGCAGCGGCGGATGGATTGCGCGTAAGTCAAGGACATCATGCTTTATTTCACGCGGTGGAAGGCGGCGGCGATTTTGCTCACGGCATTGATCGTCTGCCTGTGCGCCGTGCCGAATTTCTTTCCCGAGGAGGTGGTCCAGAGCTGGCCGAAGTGGGCGCAGCGGCACATTGTGCTGGGACTCGATCTGCAGGGTGGCTCGCATATCCTGCTCGAGGTCGACACCGATGCGGTACGCAAGGAGAAACTCGAGGCGTTACGCGACGAGGTGCGCCACGTGCTGCGTGAGGCGCGGATCGGTTACACGGGCCTGGTGGTGCGCGGGAATAGCGTCGAGGTCCGTATCCGCGAAGGTGCAAACGCCGGCCAGGCCGAATCCAAGCTGGACGGTTTGTCTCAGCCGCTCGGGGGTATTCTCGCCAGCACGGGTCAGCGCAGCCTCGATATCACGAAGCTGCCCGGCAACTTGTACCGTCTGACCGTCACCGACGCGGCGATTCAGGAGCGTGTGCGCCAGTCGGTCGATCAGTCGATTCAGATCGTCGAACGGCGCGTCAACGAGCTCGGCACGGTCGAGCCGCTGATCCAGCGCGAGGGGAGCGATCGCATTCTGGTGCAGGTGCCGGGTCTGCAGGATCCGACACGATTGAAGGAACTGCTGGGCAAGACCGCCAAGCTCGACTTCCGAATGGTGGATACGTCGATGACCGCGGAGCAGGCGCGGCAATCGGGAATCCCGCCTGACGACGAAATCCTGATGAGCTCCAGTGGGCCCAAGATTCCATACCTTATCGAGAAGCGCGTGCTGGTGTCCGGTGCCGATTTGACCGACGCGCAGCCGGGATTCGATTCGCGTACCAATGAACCGGTCGTCAACTTCCGCTTCAATACGAGCGGCGCGCGCAAATTTGCGCAAGCGACGCAGGAAAACGTCGGCAAGCCGTTTGCGATTGTGCTTGATAACGAGGTGATTTCTGCTCCCGTCATTCGTGAACCGATCCTCGGCGGGTCAGGGCAAATCTCCGGTAATTTCACTGTGCAAAGCGCGAATGACCTCGCCATCTTGTTGCGCGCGGGTGCTCTGCCGGCACCGTTGACCATCATCGAAGAGCGTACGGTTGGGCCGGGCCTCGGTCAGGACTCGATCGCAAAGGGAAAACTTTCATCCTACGTCGGCGCCGCAATGGTCGTGATCTTCATGATAGTGACCTACGGTCTTTTCGGCGTTTTCGCGAACATCGCCGTGGCGATCAACGTAGCGATGATTTTCGGCGCGCTGTCACTTCTCAACGCGACACTGACGCTGCCGGGTATCGCGGGCATTGTGCTGACGGTCGGCATCGCGGTCGATTCGAACGTGCTGATTTACGAACGTATCCGAGAAGAGGTGCGCCACGGACGCACTCCAATCAATGCAATCGACGCCGGCTTTTCGCGCGCACTGGCGACCATTCTCGATTCCAACATCACCACGTTTATTGCCGCCGCCGTACTGTTCTATATTGGCACTGGCGCGGTGCGCGGATTTGCCGTGACGCTCGGCATCGGCATCATCACTACGGTGTTCACCGCGTTTACCATGACGCGTCTGATCGTCGCCTATTGGGTGCGCTGGTGGCGCCCGCAACGCGTTCCGATCTGACAAGGGAATTGCGCCGTGCGCCTGCTTCGCATCGTACCCGACGATACCAAATTCGATTTTATGCGCTTCAGGCGCATAAGCTTTCCCATTTCGGCGATGCTGTCGATCATTGCGATTTCGCTCTACTTCTTCCACGGACTTAACTTTGGCATCGATTTCAAAGGCGGCACCTTGATGGAGGTGCAAACAAAGGCAGGACCGGCCGATCTCGCCAAGATGCGCGCGACGCTCGGCGGGCTCGGCCTCGGTGAGGTTCAGCTGCAGCAGTTCGGCGCGCCTAACGACGTGCTGATTCGTATCGCTGAGCAGCCCGGCGGCGATGCTGCGCAGCAGGAGGTCGTCAAGAAGGTACGCGGTGCGTTGGGGAATGACGTCGATTATCGCCGAGTGGAGGTGGTCGGCCCGCGTGTTTCCAGCGAGCTTTTGTCATACGGTACCATCGGGCTCATCTTCGCGATCGCGGGCATTCTGATCTACCTGTGGTTCCGGTTCGAATGGCAATTCGCGCTCGGTGCGATGATCGCCAACGTGCACGACTTGGTGCTCACTATCGGCTTCATGTCGCTGACGCGGATCGATTTCGATCTGACCAGCATTGCGGCGCTGCTTACGATCCTGGGCTATTCGCTCAACGATACCGTCGTCATCTATGACCGCATTCGCGAAATGTTGCGGCGGTACAAGAAGATGCCGATGCCGGAATTACTTAATGCGTCGGTAAATCAGACGTTGTCGCGCTCCGTCATCACGCACGTCACGGTCAGCCTTGCGCTTCTGGCGTTGCTGCTGTTCGGCGGTGAGGCGATCCATAGCTTCACGGCGACGATGATGTTTGGCGTGGTGCTGGTCGGCACCTACACGTCGGTTTTTATTGCATCGCCCATTCTCATCTATCTCGGTGTCGGTACTGGCCGCGATTCGCTGACTGCGGTCGACCACGACAAGAAGCCATGAGGTGATGACGAACAGCCGGCCCGGAGCGGACCTGCCGCACTTGCCAAGCGCGGCCCCGATCGATGCTTACGGCAATGGCGGATTTCGTTTCGCAGGTATGTCCCACCGGGGTTCGCTTCTTTGTTTGCCCGACGGCATCTGGCCGTTGGCTGTGTCCAGATTCGAGGATTTGACGGCCGAGCGTTTCTCACTTGTGTTTGCGCGCGGCGGTGACCTGGACATATTCCTGATCGGATGCGGCGCCGACATTCGGCCACTGCCCGAATCTATACGGGCGCGATTCCGTGCTCTGCACATCTCCGTCGATACCATGCAGACCGGCCCGGCGGTGCGGACTTATAATATATTGTTTGCGGAGCGACGGCGCGTGGGCGCCGCGTTAATTGCGGTCGATTGATTCATTCATCGTGGCCGATCATCGATGAACGGCAATTTTGAACATTGCGCCGCGCTGGTGCGCGAAGCCGATCACGATCGATTTCTCGCTTCTTTGTTTGCGCCTGAGGCGGATCGAAATGCGCTTTATGCTTTGTACGCCTTCAATGCCGAGATCGCTCGCGTGCGTGACGCCGTGCGTGAACCATTGACCGGAGAAATCCGGCTGCAGTGGTGGCAGGAGGTTTTGGCGGGTGAGCGACGCGGGGAAGAAAAGGCGCATCCCGTCGCGGCTGCGCTACGCATTGCGGTTGAGCAGTACGGGATCGACGTTCAACAGCTGTCCGCGCTCGTCGATGCTCATGCGTCTGATTTTTACGAACAGCCGTTTGCCGGGTTGCAAGACCTGGAGGCTTATGCCGAGAAAACTGAAGCGACTGTGTTTGCGATCGCGGCCGATGTTCTTGGCGGCCGGTCTGTCGCGACCAGTGCCGTCATTCGTCACGCCGGCATCAGCTATACAATAGCGGGACTGCTGCGCAATTTCGTCCGCAATGCCGCGCATGGCCGGTTGTACGTGCCGCTCGATTTGATGTTGCGGCACGGTGCGGCCCCGCAGAAGGCCTTGGGAGGGGAGCGAAGTGACGAATTGCGGATGGCGATTGGCGAACTGCGGATCTATGCCCAAAATCATCTGGACGCGGCACGCGCGGACTTTCCGGTTCTGCAAGAGTCGACGCTACCGGCGATATTGCCTGTCGCTTCGGTGCGGCCCTTGCTCATGCGCCTCGAAAGAATTGCTGACGATCCCTTCAGGTTGGCGCCGGCGCCGCGTTGGCAGCGGCAATGGCGAATGTGGCGCGCGGCGCACAAGCCAGGCCGTATTTTCGAATAAGCGGAGGCTTATTCCGCGGCAGCGGAGCTCAGCGCGCCGCCGCGAATCCATTGTTCGAGATCGGCCAGCGCGCGCCGGCTCAGCGCGGCCTTGCGCGCGAGATTTTTAGCTGAGCCGCGGCCGAACTGCCGTCCTTGCGGATCGAATTCTGGAACGGAGGACAGCGGCGGAAAAAGTCCGAAATTGACATTCATCGGCTGAAATGACGACGGACCGGCATCGATTGTCTCGACGTGGCCGCCGGTAATGTGCGCAAGCAGTGCACCATGAGCGGTCGTCGGTGGCGGAGGAAGCAGTGGCTCGTCAAGTTGCTCCGATGCCGTGAAACGAGCCGCCAGAAGGCCGATGGCAGCGGACTCAACATAGCCTTCGCAGCCGGTAATCTGACCGGCAAAGCGCACGCGAGGCTCTGCCTTAAGCCGCAGTGTTTCATCAAGCAGTTTCGGTGAATTCAGGAATGTGTTTCGATGCAGTCCACCGAGCCGCGCAAACTCGGCGCGCTCGAGACCCGGAATGCTTCGGAAAATGCGAACCTGCTCACCGTGCTTCAACTTGGTCTGAAAGCCAACCATGTTGAAGAGGGTGCCGAGCTTGTTGTCCTGCCGCAGCTGCACCACGGCATACGGCTTAACGTCCGGTCGATGCGGGTTCGTCAGTCCGAACGGCTTCATCGGTCCGTGCCGCAAGGTTTCCGGGCCGCGTTCGGCCATCACCTCGATTGGCAAACAGCCGTCGAAGTAAGGCGTCGACGCTTCCCAGTCATGGAACGATGTTTTCTCGCCCGCCAGCAGCGCGGCCACGAACGCGTAATACTGCTCCCGATCGAGTGGACAATTGATGTAGTCGGCGCCCGAGCCGCCAGGGCCCGCTTTGTCATAGCGGGATTGAAACCAGGCGGCGCCGAAATCGATGCTGTCGCGATGAACAATGGGCGCAATCGCATCGAAAAAGGCGAGGGCGTCTTGTCCGCTGCGTTGCCGAATGACTGATGCCAGCGCTGGCGACGTGAGTGGACCTGTCGCGACGATCACTTTCTCCCAAGTTGGGGGTAGATCGCCGATCTCCTCGCGCACAATGGTAATCAGTGGGTGCCGCTCAAGCGCATCCGTGACTGCAGTTGAGAAGCCATCACGGTCGACGGCGAGGGCACCGCCGGCCGGAACCTGATTGGCGTCGGCGGCATGCATGACAAGCGATCCCAGCCGCCGCATTTCCTCATGCAGAAGGCCGACCGCATTGTGGTCCTTGTCGTCGGAGCGGAATGAGTTGGAGCATACGAGCTCGGCGAGACGACCCGTCTTGTGGGCCGCGGTCGTCTGCAGCGGCCTCATTTCATGGATGACGGCCGGGACGCCCCGCTGCGCAAGCTGCCAGGCGGCTTCGGATCCTGCGAGGCCGCCACCGATGATGTGGACCGGGTCTGGAATGCGCATGGCCAGAAACTAGGGCGGCCCGTCAGGTCCGGCAACGCATCACAAACGAAAACGCCCGCTAGAGGCGGGCGTCTTCGGAATATAGCTGGAGGCTGCGGCCCCTTAGGACCGATGGGCCTCGCGCCAAGCGATCGTCTGGATGTCCGAACGGCTGATGCCGATGTCGGCCAGTTCCCGATCTCCGAGGCGGGAAAGTTCATTCAGGCTTTGGTGATAGCGCCGCCAGCTACGCAGCATGCGGACAAGAGCAGCAAACATTGTAGACCTCTTCTTGAAGTTCCGGCCCGAACGACCGGGTAATTCGAACTGGCAGGTACATAAGCGACGATGTTGCAATGCAAAAGTAATTATATTGCGCTGCAGCTACGCGAAAATCGCATATCGAATGAACTAATTGTAAAGGAAAACGCGGCTCGGTTCCGACCTTTACCCCAATTAGAGGGGCTAGGGGTAGCGAATCAGCATGGCTTTTCGTTCAGCTTGCATACCGGTGCGGTTGCCGTGCATGTGGAGGAAGGTCGCTTCTCAGTTTGGAGGCCGGTCATTTCGATACCCGCAGCGCAGGGGCGCCTTCCAGGTCCTGCCGTCACGGCGGCTCTCGGAATTGCGCAAATCCTTGCATGGGGAACCTCATTTTATTTCCCAGCCGTGTTTTCTGGGCCAATTGCGGCCGATACCGGCTGGTCACTCGGTATGGTCGTCAGCGGAGCCACCGTTGGGCTTCTGACCGCTGCGATCGTTTCTCCGCAGATCGGAAGTCTTATCGACAGACGCGGCGCGCGGCCTGTCATTTTGGCAAGCCCGCTGCTTTACACGGCTGGGTTGTGTGGAATTGGGCTTTCGTCCGTACCGGCAATCTATTTTGCGTCCTGGATCGTGCTGGGCCTTGGAATGGGAACCGGCCTCTATGACGCTGTGTTCGCCGCGCTTGGCCACCTTTATGGGCGTGAGGCGCGGACCCCGATCACGAACCTGACCTTGTTTGGCGGATTTGCCAGCACCGTCTGTTGGCCGCTGAGCGCGTTCATGATCGAGCATGTCGGATGGCGCAACGCGTGCTTCATTTATGCCGCGCTGCATCTGTTTTTATCGTTGCCGTTGCAGGCTGCCGTGCTGCCACGGAGGAAACTTGAGCTTGCAGCCGAAACGAATGAATTCGAGGCTCGTTCGGTCTCACCGCGCCAGAATGAGGCGGCGGTGTTCACCTTGCTTGCGCTGGTCATGTCTTTGACAGCGGGCATCGGCTCGATCGTCGTCGTGCATCTTCTCATTTTTTTGCAAGCAAGGGGCGTGGACTATGCCGCGGCGGTCGCGCTGGGAACGTTATTCGGCCCGGCGCAAGTTGCCGCACGCCTTGGCGAGCGCATTTTCGGCAGCCGCTATCATCCGATCTGGACGTTGGTGGCTTCCTGTGCGCTGATGGTCGTGGGTCTCCTGTTGCTGTCTGCGCAATTCAAGGTGTTGTTCGTGATCGTGATCTTGTATGGGGCCGGCTATGGTGTGTCGTGGATAGCGCGTGGAACGTTGCCGCTTGCTTTGTTCGGTCCCATTCGGTTCCCGCGACTGATGGGAAAGCTGGCTTTCCCGAGCCTTGTCGTACAGGCACTCGCGCCATCGGCCGGCGCCTTGTTGGTTGAGCAGAGCGGAGTTGAAACGACGCTGATAACGCTGACCATGCTTGCCGCGCTTAATCTGCTGCTGGTCCTGCTGTTGTGGGCGATCCGCCGACGGCAAATCGCGACCGCGACATGACGCCGATTGTCTTACGAACATTGTTTTTCGAGGACCTGTCAGTCGGGATGATCGAAACGCTGTCGAAGACGATTGACAATGCTGACGTCGTCGGCTTTGCCGCCGTTACCGGCGACCGCAATCCGATTCATCTATCCGAACATTTCGCCGCAAAGACGCCATTCGGAACGCGTATCGCCCACGGCCTTTATACGGCCAGTCTCATCTCGGCCGTGCTCGGCACGCGATTGCCCGGGCCCGGCGCTGTCTACATTTCGCAAACGCTGAATTTTCGCGCGCCGGTAAAAATCGGCGATACGGTCGATGTTGAGGTCGTCGTGGCTGAGCTCATTCCGGACAAATTCCGCGCGCGATTGACATGCACGTGCTCGGTGGCGGGTGAGACCGTGCTCGACGGTGAAGCCTGGGTGAAAGTGCCATCCGTAACTGCGTCTCGGCGCATTCCGCGTCTCTGAGCGCGCAGATCAGATATGACGCGAAATGCACCGATCAGATCTGACGCGGCCGTGGGAACATAGAATCGCAGCTCGTGTTATTTTTCAGCCACAGAGATAAAGCGCAGGAGAGGCGTGCAAGTAGCACGCCTGCTCCGACCAACGACGAGAGATAAAACTTAGCTTCCGGGCGGCGGCGCGAAGAAACACCGCGGAGAGCCGTCTGGTCTCTTGCAGCGCCAGTAGGCTCCGTCCGGGGAAGGAAGCGATTGACTGTAAGGCACGGTTTCATTGACCTTTTCGGAATGTGTCGGCCCATCGGCCACGTTGCCTGTCACGCCAACGCCATACGTAACGTCCCCGCGCACGGAATAACCGCCGGCGACGGCGTGAACGGCGCTCGGAGAGACAACACCGCAATCTTCAGCGCCGCAGCACCATTCGCCCGCTGGGCTGCGATAGCTGCCCCGATTGATCCAGATGTCATGCGCAAGGGCAGTAGAACTGGACAGGGTAATAACGAGTAATGCGCAGACTTGTGTTCGCAACATCGATGGCCTCCTGATGCTGGCCCGGCGCGGCGATCACTCAACGGCGCTACTTCGTTTAGAGTTCCCCTTTTTATGACGCTCTGATGTTTTGCAAGGAAGATCACGTGACCGGGTTTGACTGTCGAATACCGCAGCAAACGCGAATCAGCGTGCAAAGTGTAACACGCCTTTTGAAAGCGTCTTGCGAGGTTTCCGATTTCAAGCGGAACAGCCCCGGTATTGATGCAGAAAGCGGTTGGCGGTCACATCTATGTTACGAATGGGCAAGCGGCTTGGCCGTCGCTTGGAGCCGGCGCCGCCGTCATGCTAGCGCAGGACCATGGTTCCCGCCCGAAAAGTCGGCTTCCCGGCCAAGTGGAAAATATGGTGCGATCGCCGTGGGGAGGTGTCGCCACTTCGGCTTGCGGTACTGGCGTTGCTGCTCAGCCCCCTCGCGAAAGCCATCTATGACGCTTCGGCGATTGCCGGTGGCGCGCGGCCGATCAACGAACTCATTCATCGCGCCGGATTTTGGGCCCTTGTTTTCCTGGGACTGACGCTCGCGATAACCCCCTTTCGGCGCATCCTGCGGTACGGGCCGCTCATCGACGTGCGGCGGATGTTGGGCGTTGGATCATTCTGCTACATCGCCGCGCACCTCGCGCTCTTTTTTGCCGATCAGCGCTATAGTCTCGCGGCCGTTCTGCATGAGATCACGCATCGCGTTTATCTTATCATCGGCGGCATCGCCTGGCTCGGTCTTGCGGTATTAGCGGCAACATCGACGGACGGAATGGTGCGCCGCCTCGGCGGCATGCGATGGCGCCGATTACATCAGATCGTTTATGCCATCGCATTGCTTGCGCTGATCCACTACTTCCAGCAGACGAAGGCGGATGTCACGGTACCAATATTCGTAGCGAGCTTGTTTCTGTGGCTGATGTGCTACCGATTGGTTGCCTGGTATCAGGGCGGGGGTGAACTGACGACGCTCAAACTGCTTGCGCTTGCGATCGGTGTTTCGGTGTTGACGTTTGTGGGAGAAGCCGTAGGGCTCGGACTGGCCTTTCACGTGTCGCCGCTGCGCGTGCTCTCCGCAACGCTCGATTTCAGTGCCGGCATCAGACCAGGATGGGAAATCCTTGCAGCAGGTCTCTGCGTCGTTGTAGTCGATCTCGCACGTTCGTCTTGGGTGAAACGGACGCCGCGCAGAACGCGGCCGCTCGCCGCGGAATAGTTGTGGGGGGGAATATGGCAACGTTTCTTGTTGCGCATGGCGCCTGGTCAGCGGGCTGGGGCTGGAAGAAGATGCATCCATTGATGACGGCGCGCGGACATCGACTCGTGACGCCGACTTACACCGGTGTCGGTGAGCGTGGCCACCTTGCCCATAAAGAGATTAATCTCGATACGCACATTGCCGATGTTTGCGCCGTTCTTGAATTCGAGGAACTCACGAATGTAATCCTGATCGGCCATTCATACGGCGGGATGGTTGCAACCGGCGTCGCAGACCGAGCGCGCGAGCGAATCGAGAAGCTGGTATATCTCGACGCGCTTGCGCCGAAGAGCGGCCAGAGTGCCTTCGATCTACTGCCCGCCGCGGTACGCGGGGAACGAGAAGGCAATGCAGCTGGAGACTGGCGCATTCCACCCGGCGCTATGCCGGCCGATACACCGGCGGCCGACCGCGCTTGGGCAGAGCCCAAGCGCACGCCGCAACCGATCAAGACGTTCGAGCAGAAACTCGTGCTGAAATCGGAGCCGCCGCAACCGCGTTATTACATCTACTGCCAACGTTGCTCGGCCGATGACCGGTTTCGTCGCTTTTACGACCGCGCCAAAAATGAAGGTTGGAAAACATACGAGATCGATTCGAGTCACAATCCGCATATCACGTGTCCGGATGTTCTGATGGAAATATTGGACGAAATCGCGCGCGCGTAACGGGTGCAGACGGCGGTCAGTTCTTGAGCAAATCCGCGAACTCCGGATGTTTCGCGATGTAAGCGGCAACGAAGGGGCATTTCGCAACCACCTTCAGGCCTCGCGAGCGCGCGACTTCCAATTCAGCGCGAACCAGCCGCGAGCCAATGCCGTGACCTTCCAGTTCTTTCGGCACTTCGGTGTGCCTGAATGTGATAACACCGTCGGCAAGCTCATAATAGGACACCGCCATATGTCCTTCGACATCGAGTTCAAAACGGTGCTGCTCGGTGTTGTCGCGGACGGCGTCATTCATCGTCATGGTTCCTGCACAAATTCAAACTACCAACGGCATCTGCGCGCCAATACGAATATCTTAAAGAGGTCGCATGTCCAGCATTACGCTCTTTCATGCTTCGCCCTCCCGCTCCTTCGTTGTGCTCTGGATGCTGGAGGAGATCGGCGAGCCTTACGAAATCAAGCTGCTCAGACTTTCAGACGGTGATCAGCGCAAGCCCGACTATCTTGCAATCAATCCGATGGGGAAAGTGCCGGCGCTCAAGCACGGTGACACGGTCATTACTGAAGTGGCGGCAATTTGCGCGTATCTGGCCGACGAGTTTCCGGGTGTGGGGTTGAATGTTCCGGTCGGCAACACACGGCGTGGCCTCTACTTCCAGTGGTTGTTCTATGGTCCGGGCGTACTCGAGCCAGCGATGACCGATCGAGCCTTTCCGCGCAAGGAGCAGCCGCCCGCAACCGCTCTTGGCTATCGCGAGCTCGATGTCGTGCTTGATGTCGTGGCGAAACCACTGGCATCCAACCCATATTTAATGGGCAGCCGATTCACCGCGGCAGATATCGTTCTGGGTTCGGGCCTGCGCTTTGCGACCACGTTCAAGCTCATTCCGGAGCGACCATTATTCAGCGACTACTTCTCGAGACTGATTACACGGCCGGCATTTCGCCGGGCGGAGGCGAAAGACAAGGAACTTGGTAGCAAGTGAGGCATTAGAATGGCGGCATTGTGGAGGTGCCGCGACGGATCGTTCACGGAGCATACATCTGGCATCCGTTATCGATCCGCTGATCGCAATTTACAGAAAGAGGATCGTCATGAGAAAACTTGGATTGGCGATGATTTTAGCTGCCGCTCTCGGCGGCGGAACAGTGATGACAAGTGCTGCACAGGCTGCGCCGATTGCCGGATTGGACAACGTCGCCGCCGGCATCGGTTTGGTTGAGCAATCCCAGTTCATCATCGGCGGCCGTAATTATTGTTGGTACGATCGTGGCTGGCATGGGCCAGGCTGGTACTGGTGTGGCTATGCGTGGCGCCGCGGCTTCGGCTGGGGCGGTCCGCGCGGTTGGCATGGTTGGGTTTGGCATGGACACCGCAGACCGGTTTACCGTCATCCGGCCCACCGTCACGTGCCCCATCGCCCACACCATCGTTGATACGCTGAATGGTTTGCTCGCTTTGGCGAGCAGCGAGAAAATCGGCCGCGGGAAACCGCGGCCTTTTTGTGCGACCGCCGCTAAGCGGCCAACCCGAAGCAGCAGCGCGAGCAAAACGATGCCGGCAAGTCCAGCGATGAAAGACAGGCACTACCGATGATGAACTCCTTTTCAGGTCCAAGCATCCCGGCTGTTGAATGTTGCGGATCGTCGCATCGACGACTCAACCTGATATCGTTCCGCCATGAAAAGGCTCATCATTATTTCCGGCGGGCAGACTGGCGTGGATCGCGCGGCGCTTGATGCGGCCATTGAGTGTGGGGTCTCGTATGGCGGCTGGTGTCCGCAAGGCGGCTGGGCGGAGGACATGATCAAACCGCCCGGCGTACTTGCAGCATATCCGCGCCTGCGGGCGACACCGTCGCGCGATCCGGCCGAGCGCACCGAATGGAACGTGCGCGACAGTGATGCCAGCTTGATTTTGACCGACAGAAGACGTGTTGCGCTTTCACCCGGCACGGCGCTCGCAGAGCGGCTGGCGGCGCGCGACCGCAAGCCAGTGATGGCGATCGACATGGATGCGGCTGATGCTGTTGCGCGGGCCGGGCGTTGGCTGCAAGCGCTGCTTGCTGCACATCGAAGCAACGCGCCGTTTCGGCTCGCGATCGGTGGGCCGCGCGAGAGCGAGGCGCCGGGAATCTATGAAAGCGCGAAGCCGTTTGTTGTAGCGTTGCTACGCCATGTGTCGCGGGTGCTTTAGCGCTGACGCTGCTGTGTCTTGTAACGCACCAGCGAAACGATCAACCCGATCAGCAGCACGATCACACCGGGCCAGAATGATAAAAACGCGAGAAGGCCGAGGCCGATCGGATTGGGATTGGGATCGCGCATCAGCCCCAACTCAAACACCAGCAGAAACAGCAGCAGCGGCCCGCAGCCGACGGCCAGGATGCCGACACCCACCCAGAACAAAAGGGAGAACTTGAATCGCGAGCCCGAATCCATCTCTTCACGATATCGGGATCGGGCACTTCTGTCGCCGGCCGATAAAGCGCATTCCACGTCCGTGCAATTCCGCGCTTGCTTAAACGCGCATTGTGCGCAGCCACTTGCGCACTATCGGCAGAACCAGCCGGTGTGGCCGTGCGTGCGGCGCAGGAACGACACCGGATCGGTAAGATGCCCGCTCGGCCAATTGGCGTTGGCATCGGCCCAGATTTCAACGTGCAGTTCGGAGAATCCTGCGCTGCCGTAATGGGTGTTGCCCTCCGTGCCGCTCTTTCCGCTCTCCGCCACCTTCTGGCCCTTGTGGACATGGGTTCCCCACGGGAGGGGCGAGGGTGCGTTCAGGTGCTTGTAGAACGAATAGGTGTAGGTCGGCAGTCCCGTCGCTGCGGGCGGGTGGCGGAGAACGAGGCCGATGCCGCCGATGCTCGGGCCGCGGCCGCCTCTCACCACGACTCCGTCGGCAATCGCAAGGATCGGCGTGCGCATTGGAACGGCGACGTCGACGCCGTTGTGAATCGGGTACCGCGGTGAGCGGGTGCTGCCGTCACAACGCGTGTGCGAATGAAAGCCGGAACAGACGGAATGGCAGCCGTGCTTGAAGGCGTGAACTTGCTGCTGCCCGCCGAAGCCGTTTTTTCCGAAGCGGCCTCTGCCGGGCCCGCCGCCATGAAAACCCGGGCCGCCGCCGAAACCGCCACCAAATTCGCCGCCGTGCATTCCCATGGGGCCGCGCTGGGCGACCATCGTCCGGCCGTTCGAATCTGAAGCGTATGATGATGTGACGGCAAAGCCGCCGGACAAAAGCAATGCCGCCGCCAGCGCGGCGGTGCGCTTGAATAGGAACATGGCGCGATTTCCCCAGCCCAAGACTGCCTTTGCAAGCTTAGGCCCGCGCCCGTGCGACTCAAATTGCAAAGAGCGATGCAGCCGACCGCAGGAAGCGCGCGAAATTGTCGCGGCCGCTGCATTCGGCCCAGGCGGCCGCTGGCCGTCAGGCTTGTGCGCTCGCGTCAGTCGGTCAGGATGAACGTGACTTTCAGATCGACGCGATATTCGGAAATCTCGCCGTCTTCGACGACGACCTTCTGTTCCTTGACCCAGGCGCCCTCGACATTGTCGAGCGTCTTCACCGCGCGGGCGATGCCTTGCTGGATCGCGTCCTCGAAGCTCGTTGTGGACGCGGAAATGATTTCTGTGACGCGGGCGACCGGCATGGGATCCTCCATGGCCCCGAACGGTGCGATATTGCGGTCTCGCATTGCGGCGATTTTGCGTGCGAGGAAATTCGCGAGAGTCTGCAAGCCGGTGCACGCGTTCCGATGTGCGGCGGGTGACGCGCTGCGCAGTTCTTGCTTCGGACCGGGCGCGAGCGTGGCGGCCGTCGATCCTGTCCGGTTGCCCGCCTGTGTACGCGTATGGGAGGATGCCGGTTCGATCCGATCCACATCGTGGAGGGGGCACATGAAAGCAAATCTGGCGCTCGCAATTGTTTCGATCGGCATGTTCGGCCTTCTCGGTCCCATGCCGGCCGACGCGCGCGGTGGCGGCAGTCACTCCGGCGCGCATGTCACACGGCAGAGTCATCCGTCGGCCGCAAAGCCCGCAGGCGCGAAGAAAACGGGCGATAAGGCGCCCCACACGAAACACGAGATGAAGGATGCAACGGTTAGCGGCGTGACGGCCAGGAAGAAGAAGAAAAGCAAACCGTCGCTGAGCCCGATCACTTTTCCCAAGCGCAAGGACCAGGCCTCGCCCTAGAAGCCGAGGCAAGGAAGGTCGCGAATCGTCACGATGGAACACGGGCGCCGCCTGCAGTCCGCATGAAGCGACGCGGAATGCGGAAGCGGTGCCGCCGGGATGTGTAACGGCAACCCCTGCGCTTGTTTTCTTGTTTTGGCGGCGGCGCTGATTAGCTGAAAAGAACACCGCAGCGAGGAGGCGAGCGTGAGCGAACGGCTTTATCCGAACGAGAGCGAGGAATACCGCGCCGCGCGCGACGCGCTGCTCAAGGACGAGCAGGAGCTGATCGAGAAGAAAAGGGCCGTGGCGGAGAAGCGCCGCAAGCTGCCGCCCGGCGGCGAACTGAAAGAGGACTACGTCTTTCAGTGGGCGAATGACGGCAAGGTCGGGCAGCCCGTGAAATTTTCCGCGCTGTTCGGCGACAAGAACACGCTCATTCTCTACTCGTTCATGTTCGGCCCGAACTGGGACAAGCCGTGCCCGTCCTGCACCTCGCTGATGGATGGCTTCGACCGCGCCTGGTACTCGGTCGCGCAGGACGCCGCGTTTGCGGCCATCGCCAAGGCGCCGGCCGAACGCATCAACGCGTGGGCGCGCGAGCGCGGCTGGTCGCAGATCCCGCTGCTGTCGGGATACGAGTCTTCGTTTCAGGCGGATTACAAGTGCCAGGCGGAGAACGACGACATGCAGCTGCCGGTGATGCACGTCTTCACGAAACGCG
>DASTSG010000021.1:0-13724 GCA_035760805.1 Pseudolabrys sp. | reverse complement strand
TGCTGGCGTGCTGGCGGTCCCGACAGGAGTCGAACCTGTGACCTTCGGTTTAGGAAACCGCTGCTCTATCCTGCTGAGCTACGGGACCACGGCCTCGATTTAACACAATCAGGCGTGCGACGCACGACTCGCGGTTCCATCAATCATCCCCATTGGCATGCGCCCGCCCCGGTGCGCCGCCGACCCCCCACACGTTGAAATATTAAAATAAGAGCAATCGGCGCACGCGCCATTCCGGAATAGACGTCTAAACAGAAGAGGAGGCCATCAACCAAGACACACGACAATATGACCTCGGCAGTTCGCTTGCGCTACCGCTGCTCGATTCTTTGTTGGATCACCGCTTGAAAGTGGAAATGCGCACCGGTATTTTGCTGTCTTCACCGCTTGTACTCACTGAAAGCAGCGCGAGACAGGGTGACGGCCATGCGCACACACATCATGTTGTCGAATGTTGCGTATCTGGTGATTGGTCTGCTTGGCGCGCTTGGTACGTTGCAAGGGATTGCGAGCAGCGACACGATTCTCGTCGCCTCATCCGAGGCGCGGATTGAGCAAGCGCACGGGACGATAAAGCCGCAAGGAAAGCCGACCGCGCCCGGCGAAAAGCCGGCGGCATCGTCCGAATTGAAAAAGACGCCGGAACTACAAGGGTTGCCCGAGAGCCGCGGAACGATCGGAACGGGACCGACCAGCCCGATAACCTGCACCGCAGAGAATGCTTCTTCGCCCGCCTGTCACACGGCAACGCAACAGGCCCGTCCTACCCGCTGAACGGATTAATACAACGAACCTAGGTTTCCGCTCAAATGGCTCGCTGCCAAAGTTGCAGCCTTTGGCTCCGAGGCGATACCCGACCTCTCTGTCTCACGACCCGGGGCAATGGTTGCCTTTTGCACCGGTTTAACCGAGGCAACGTGTAAGTGTCCGTTCGCCTGCGCATGCGCGCCGGACTGCGGAGACGGCGCCGGATGAGACGCTTGCTGCTGCACCTTTTTTTGCGATTGAACTGACGATTTGCCGGGCACGGGCGGCGGCGGCAGGGGAGCATCCTTCGCCGAAGCGACGTCTGCGGATGGAGCACTAGCCGACGTGCTCGCCTGTTGAGTGGTAGCTGGCTGCTGCTGCGCGCTATCGGCGATCGCCGTCGCTTGGGCAGGCCGCTCGTCCTGCACGCTCCTGAACACGCCATCGGGATCCATGATAATCGCCCGGCGTCGCTCTTCGAGCGCACGCATGAACGCGGCGCCCGCGACCTTGTCCTTGAACTCCCACAGGTGCTTCTTCACGCCCTCAAAGATCAAAGCATAGACGGCCATCTGAATGCCTTCGCGAACGGCTAGCGTTGCCGGTGAGTTTCGCGTGAAGCCCGTTTCCGCCTGCAAGAGGTGGTTTACCGATACGAACATGAAGGCCGAGCCGTGCACCAGCACGGAATATATCGTCTTTGTCGTGGTCACAGAAGCGAGCACGCGTCCGGTTTGCACGCTGACGGCACGAAGCGCGACCGTCACAACATCCTGCCGGTATTGCGTGTCAGCGCCGACGCCAAGCAGGTTTGCGCCGATGCCGCCGGTTGTCTCGTTCGAATCGTAGCCGATAATGCCGCCATCGAGGATGACACCGGCAAACCGCAGCGGCGGCAGTCCCGGTGCCTTGCTGCCCAGGATCGCATTGCGCGTGTTCTGGATGATCTGCCGCTCCGTCAACAGCGGCTGCAACTCCTGCCGCTCGACCACGTTGAACCATTTGCCGCCGCCGGCCTTGGTCAGCACGTCGATAAGGATAGCGCTGGCGCCTTGAGTGAGTGCGCGCGAGAATTCGGCAAAGTTGTCGTTCGGCTTGTTCTGTCCGGTCAGATCGGGAAAATTGTAAACCGAAACGTCGAGAGGCCGTACCGGCGGCGGCAACGCTTCCAGCGCCACGCCTGATTTCGTGGCTGGCACAAGCCGCGCGGCATCCGCCATCGGATCCTTAATTGTGCCGCTTATTGTTTCGCAACCGCCGAGGGCAAGCGCGAGTATGCCGACGCTGACGGCGCTGACGCAAATGCGACGCATTCCCCCCTCCGTTGGGCCCTGAATAAAATATTTCGAGTGCTAATTCGGCGTTCGCCAATCCGGCTTATGGATTGGGTGGAATAATAACAGTCGATCCGCCGCCATTGCCGATGTTGCTCAGAGCACTCGACAGACCCGACAAGTCAGGACCCTGATTGCCGGATTTTGCGCCCTTGCCCTGCGTCTGAGCCGTTTGCACAAGGAAACTACCGTTAAATGGATTGCCGCCAAAGGTTGGGTTGACCGGATGGTAAACCTGTTCGGTGGCGGATGCTGTTGCGCAGAACGCCACAGCGGCGACGGCAGCTAAAATGAAACGACCAAGATACTTCATATCGTTACCTCCAAAGACGCTCTTGTGCCCCCACACACGATCAATGCTTTATCAACAAACTCCCATTCGGTAGGCGCGCGATCAGCATGTTGACTGGAGCCGCGCCGGGCGGCTGAATGACCCATGCCTTCAATCCTTTCCCCAGCAGCCACACATTTGAGAAAAGTTGGTTGCCGTCTTGCACCACTCCCAGCTTTTCGTGCGAGCCGATCGTCCCTGCGATCGAAACGTTGCCGTGGCCGTTCTGGAATTGGAGGATGTTGTTATAAGCTCCGATTTGTAACGTCTGCGCCAGATTCGTCCCATGCGGAGGCACCATAAACTCGGGCGCCAGCTTGAAATTGTTCGTTGGGACTTGATATTGCGGCATGTTGTTGCCGCGATTTCCGGTGTAGTTGCCAAGATGGAAATTGTGCGGAACGACGCTTCCGACATTGACCTGGTTAATATACGCGCCGGCGTTTGCAGGTCCGGACGCGGCGGCAACCGCAAGCAGAACCGTGGCAAAACCCGTCGCGAATGCGCGTACCGTGCGGCCCCTCTGAGAGCCACTCAAGGCGAACTGCATGATACTCTCCCTTGATCGGAGTCGAGCGAGAGCTGCGCGTGGTAGTGGCCGATGGCCGATCCGTCCAAGACGACGGTGCTGAGGACGCGCTCCCGTCCGCTGGTTAAATTGAATGATCCGCTTTGAACGTTCTGGCTGGAGCCGCTCGCGCTGTTCTTGCTGACGAGCAGCCGGTAGCGGCCAGAGACCTGCTCATTGGAGCGGGCAATCGCTTGCAGGCGGAGATAACCGTTCGCCGGCTCTGCACGAATTTGACACTCGAGACTCATCGCTGCGGTCCCGTGTTGAGCCGGCGCGCCGAAACCTGACGACGCGCCGACACAGACCGGAAGTCCGGACAAGACGGCGAAGCCGATGACGACCCGCCGCCTCGCTGCAAGCGCTTGCACCATGGTATGGCGCATGGTGGCGCCGCTCCTGAACGTCCGAGGTTACGAAATACCAGTGAAGCGGCGGGCTTTGCGCCCGCCGCTCCTCGTTCGTTTAGTGCTGGACCGTGACGGCCGAGTTGTGGAAGCCGAACTGCGCCGTCACCGACGCGTTGGCTATATTGGCCGCAGTCTGAGAGGTGGTAGCGTAGTTGTTACCGCCAACCTGAACTGTCGCCTGCAGGTTCGAGCCGATCATCGGCTGGAACCCGGTTCCGGTCGCTTGAGCGACCACGGCGGTGTTGTCATGCCCGAACTGGCCGACAAACGAACCGTTGAAGCTTGCGCTAAGCGGGTTGGCAATTTGGCTGGTCGTGGAATGATTCCGACGTCCAGCCTGCAACGTGAGCGATGCGTTCTCGGCGGCAATCGCACCGCTGATCTGTTGACCAGTGATCGAGGTGTTGTCCTTGCCGAACTGCAGCGTAGCCGAGTCGTTCGAGCCCAACCCAAAGGCTGCGTTGCCGCTTTGGCCGGTCGTGGCTATATTGCCCTGTCCGACTTGCAGCGTCAGAGAATTGTTCTCAACGCCATCGGTAAAGAAGCCGCCGGTCGAGTCCTGGCTGGTCGTCGCGGTGTTGCCATGACCAAACTGCAGCGTGGCTGAACTGTTGTCACCGCCACCTCCACTGAAGGGGACCGAACCCTCAGCTGATACCTGGCTGGTCGTCGCCGTGTTGCCGCCGCCGATTTGGAGGGTCAGCGAATTATTAGTGCCGGCGTTGTTTGTCGTGCTCTGGCCAGTCGAAGCCGTGTTGAAGAAGCCGAACTGGAGCGTGCCCTGGTTGTTGTCGCCGTTGAACTGGCTGACGGTCGAACCGTTGCCAATGCCGAACTGGCCAACGAATGAGTTGTTGGACGGATCGACATCTTTCTTGCCACTCTGCGAAACGAGCGAGTGGTTGCCACCGCCGAACTGCACGACGCCCGAATTGTTGTCGACGCCGTCCTGCTTGGAAGAACCGCTTCCCGATCCCGTTGAATCCTGAGCGGTCGTTGCGGAGTTGCCGAAACCGATCTGGAGGATGCCGGAACGGTTGTCGCCGCCGGTTGCCGGGTGGCTGCCCGAACTCGCGCCAGCACTATTCTGCGACGTCGTCGCGGAGTTGAAGAAGCCGAATTCGCCGGTGAAGGACTTGTTCGTGCCGCCGTTCTTGCTCGTGGCCTGCCCGGTGGTCGCGTTGTTGAAGCCGCCGACCTGCAGCGTCGCCTGATTGTTGTTGCCACCGGCCTGACTGACGAGTGCACCATTCGCAATGCCGAACTGGCCAACGAGCGAGTTGTTGTCGTTGCTGTTCGAGCCGCCGGTCTGACCGACAGTGGCATGATTGCCGATGCCGGCTTCGAGCACGCCCGAGCGATTCTTGCCTCCGTGATTCCCGCTGACCTGCCCGACGTTCGCATTATTAAATGCGCCAATCTGGGCAATAAAAGACTCATTATCCGCTGCGGCGGCGTACGTCGTCGTCGCAAGGATGAGAGCCAAGGCTGTCATTGATTTCATGACGTTTCCCTGTCTGTCCAAGTGGGGGCCAGCGACCATCGCCGCCCTCCGGTTGTAGATTTACGCTTTGTTAAGAATGTCACACAAGGGGAAATGACGTTTTTACATTAATTTTGGGGGACATTTACGATTTTTGTTTCGCAACCTTTACCACAACGCCGCGTAGCAGTGGTTGCAACCTCTTGGCGCTTTCCCGATCCGGAGATTGACCGCTAAGATCAAGAACATGTATTCGGTTCGCGGGCGAGGTTCTGCGGGACCGACGGGGGCAGCTTCCATGGCAGTTTCGGCCAGGGCGGCCTGACTCTGGGGATTAAAAATTCCACGAACGGTCATCTTAGTAGAGAAACGTTCTACTAATTCCGCCGCCACCGAGAATTCATTCTTCGGGTGTACCCGGACCGCCGTTGACTCGCATGCCGTCCATCGCCACGCTGGTTGAAAGCGGTGCCATCTTGAAAATCGAGGTGGAGCTGGGGCCGCGCGAGCAGCCGATGAGGTTGCTCTACGGCACACCACAGTTCATTCAGTGGCTGGAGGGGCTGCTGGAAGGAGCCGAGCCGGAGGTCCGCCTCGGCGAGGCGACGGCGGCAGAACAGGTCGACGATCTCTTCTACACGTACCTGAGCGGCAAGCCCCTTAGCCATGTCCGGCAATTCCGGGTTGTGCGCGCGGAAAAGAATGCAGTATGGGAATTGAAGACGCCGGACGTGCGCATCTTTGGCTGGTTCATGGCGAGGGATTGCTTCGTCGGCGTTTTTGGAGATTGGACCGACCGGGTCAAGGACCACGACCTCTATCGTGGATATCGAATCGCGATCCGGCGACTGCGGCGCGAGTTGGGTGTTGAGGGCACGTTGTGTGTGGCGGGGATAGAGCCAAGTGACGTCCTTTCGTTTTGATATCGGCGGCCGCGCCCGCAAAGCCGGCCGGTTCATAGGACGCGTGCGCAGCGAGTTGCTCAAGGCGGCCGCCGAGGAAAAGGATGCGAACGGCGTCACGGCCGGCGAGCTCGCGAAAAAGCTGAAGACGCGAAATTCGGCGATCAACAAGCAGCTCGAGGGCGAAAGCAATCTGTCATTGCGGGCGCTCGCCGATCTCGCCTGGGCTCTCAATCGTGAAATCTCGTTCGAACTGCGGCCCCTTAACGGCGCCGCCGGACAAAACATTCCCGCGGAAACATCGACAGTCAGGGGGCAGATGAAAGTTATCGGTGGGCCAGCAGAGGACAGCTCAACATTGCCGTCCCCACCGCAAACTCATGTGGTGACGTCGAAGACAGTGAAGTTCGATTGATGGAGCGCTACGGTTTCTGTATTTTCTGCGACGACATTCGCAACGAGGCTGGCGGCAAGCTGAGCTTCATGGGCTGTTACAACGCCGTGATGTTCGTGCCCTCGCGCTTGCCGTTCGTTCTGCCGAAATTCTGCATTCACTTGCACGTGTTCTCGCCGCCGACGCAGCCCTATTCCTCGGTGCTCGCGCGCTGTTACGTTCCCGGCCAGGAAGCGCCCTTCGCCGAGGAGCCGATCGATGCGCCGCCCGCGCACGAACAGAAGAAACTGCTCGACGAATTGAAGGAAAATCCCGGGTCGTCACGCTACATTGTCGTGGCCGCGAGTCTCATTCTCGCACCGCTCGAAATTCGCGAGCCGGGGCTGATCAGTGTCAGCGTCGTTCTCGACAACTCGCCCTATGAACTCAGGCTCGGCGCGTTGCGAGTCCTGACCAAACATTCCTGAGCCCATCGTCAACGCATAAACCCCAGCCGGATCGCTCCGGCCGGGGCTTTTGATTCAAAAAAAGCCGTCGATCAAGCCGCGTCGCGATTTTCCGCGGGCGCTTCATCATTGGCTGGCGTTGCAAGCGGCAGAGCCATCGCGTCGAGAAGCGCCTTCATCTCCATGCGCGCCGTGGCATGCGACATTGTCGGACGCGTTCCGAGCGTGCTCAGGTTGAGATCGTCCACCGCCGTCAGCCCACGCGGATAGAATTCGCGGAAGACTACGCGCTCGGCAAGTCCATCGACGCAACGGAAACCGAGACGCTGCGCAAGTTCCTGGATCGCTTCGCCCACGAAGCGCTTGTTGCGCGAGGCAGTCATCGAAAGACGGTTTCGCAGCACGATCCAATCGGTTGGCCGGCGCCCTTCGTTTGCGCGCTTGGCGCGGGCTTCCTGCACCATTTCCGCATAGTGGCTTGCGCCGGTGACCGCAAATGTCTCCGCGTTGACGGTACCGAGCACGTCAAAATCGACAAAGCTGTCGTTGAGTGGCGTGACGAGCGTATCGGCCATCGTATGGGCGAGCCGCGCGATCGAACCATCATGGCCCGGCGTATCGATAACGATGAAATTGCATGCTTGCGCCGCGGCCTCGATCGCGGCGGTAAGCGCGATTGATCCGGCGGCTCCATTTTGTACGGATGAAGCTTCCGCCTCATCGAGACTGAAATGATTGGGGATGCCGAGATCGAGGCCGATGTGTTGCGACCATGCGCGCCGGTTCTCGATGTAATGCGTAAAACTCTTTTGCCGCGCATCGAGATCGAATGTAGCGACCCGCTGCCCGGCCTTCATCAAAGCAGCGGCGATGTGCATCGCCACGGTCGATTTGCCGGACCCGCCCTTTTCGTTTCCGACCACGATGATATGCGCCGTCCGCACTCCAGCTGCTGCCTCAAATGACATGAGCGCCCTCCAGTGATTGTGGAACTAGTGGACTACGGCTGTTTTTGCTTGAAAGACAGTCAGCCGTGATTCGCCGAAATCCTGCAAGCAATTCGGACGCTCCGCCGGCGAAAAAGATCGCGACGTGCAATGATGACACACCCGCAACGCAATTGTGACAAAAGCGCGCGTGCGCAGCGCGACGCGTGCGGCTTCCCTCTGGAAGTTCATCACCGATTCCACTTCAAGCACTCTCGCATTGCACTCTGCCGCTGACCAGGCGAACATCCAGCCGTCGACGACAAGCGCACGATCGGTGTTGATCTGCCGGCATCCGGCGGGTTGACCGCGCCACTCGCTTCCTCCGACTATCACGTGATGCGATCGCACTGGGATCGGATTATGTTAGCCGCCGCGATGGTGCTTGCCTCAGCTGCCGGTGCCATCGCCCATGACGCCTGTCATCTTGAGACCATCAGCGACGTCAAGGCGGTAACCGTCCTCGACGGCCGAACGATCGCCTTTGAAGATGGCCGCGAGGCCCGCCTCACCGGCCTGCAGATTCCGAATCCATATGCGCGAGCGGCGAAAGACGCGCTCACGGCCTTGATTGCAGGCCAGCCGATAACGCTCAAGCGCAGCGGCTCGTTTCAGGACCGGTACGGACGATTGATCGTCTTCGCCTTTGCGAAGGACCACCCCGACCGATCGCTCAATTCAACGCTTTTATCAGGCGGATACGCCCGGATGATGCCCAGCCGCGCGACAGAGGGCTGCGCCGCACCGCTGCTTGAAGCCGAAGCGGAGGCGCGCGCCGCTCAGGCGGGACTCTGGAGTGACCGGGCGTTTCACCCTCTGGAAGCCGGCGACCGCGCGCGAATCCTGGCCGAACGGGGCCGTTTCGCGCTCGTCGAAGGCAAGGTGTTGTCGGTGCACGAGGCGGGAAAGACTATATATGTGAATTTCGGCCGGCACTGGTCGCGCGATTTCAGTATTGTTATTCTCAAGCGCTATCAGCGGGCATTTTCCGCCGCCGGGGTCGAACCGAAGGCTCTTGACCACCGCCACATTCGGGTGCGCGGCATCATTGAGCGTCGCGGGGGTCCGATCATCGAAGCTGAACATCCCGAGCAGATCGAGATCGTCGATCAGTATGCGCGAGTAATGCAGTGACCGGCATGATCAAATCGTCCAATTCGTGGCGCACACGTCTCGCCGTCATCGCGGTGCTGACAGTGATGCTGGCTGGCTGCGCCGAGACGCCGGAAGTGCATCGCGTCGCTTTGCCTAAAGCCGCGCCCGCACCCGTCCAAAATCAGGCATCCTCGCAGGAGCGGCTGCGCATACTCGGCTCTTATGGCGGCGTCTACGAAAATGCGCGGCTGCAGCAGCTGGTAGACAAGACGGTCGACCGCCTGACGGCGGCGTCCGAGCGGCCCGACTTGCGCTATCACGTTACCATTCTCAATTCGCCCGCGGTCAATGCTTTCGCATTGCCCGACGGTGAGTTGTTTATCACGCGCGGGCTTATCGCGCTTGCCAACGATGAATCCGAACTTGCTTCCGTGCTCGCCCACGAGATGGGACACGTGATCGCACACCACGCCGAAATTCGCGAAGACAAAGCGCGTCAGGCGGCGCTCATTAGTCATGTCGTCAGCGACGTGTTGAGTGATCCGCAAACCGGCGCACTGGCTCTGGCCAAATCCAAGCTAGCGCTGGCGAGCTTCTCGCGCGCGCAGGAGTTCGAGGCTGACGGCATCGGTGTCGGCATATCGGCGCGAGCCGGCTTTGATCCTTATGGCGCTACTCGCTTCCTGACGGACATGCAGCGCAACGCTGACATTAAAAACAACAACGAGGAAAATCATCGAAGTTTCGATTTTCTCGCCGCGCATCCGGCCACGCCGGACCGCATCCGAAATGCGCGCCAGAACGCACGCCAGTTTGCAGCACCGGGCGGCGGCAAGCGAAACCGAGACGAATACCTTTCCGATCTCGACGGCATGGTTTACGGCGAAGATCCGAGCGAGGGCTTCGTCCGCGGACGCCGCTTTCTGCATTCGAAGCTTGGATTTACATTCCTCGCGCCGCCCGGCTTTACGCTCGACAATACGCCACGCGCAGTTCTCGGACTTAACGAAGGTGGCGGGCAAGCCTTGCGACTCGATGTTGTGAAGGTGCCTGCGGAGCAATCGCTGGGGGATTACCTGAAGTCGGGATGGATCGAGAACGTCGACGCAGACAGCGTGAAGGAGTTTGCGGTCAACGGCTTTCCGGCCGCGAGCGCCAATGCAAAAAACAACGAATGGACGTTCCGGCTCTATGCGGTTCGCTTCGGCAGCGATGTGTATCGGTTTATCTTCGCCGCCCGGAAGATGAATGAATCTGTCGATAAGGCATTCCGCGAATCGATCCGCAGTTTTCGCCGCATGAGTCTTGCCGAAAGCCGGCAAGTCAAACCGCTGCACATCCAGATTGTGACGACCGGCCCAACTGACACCGTTGAAACACTCGCCAGCCGCATGGCGGTCACCGACCACAAGCGCGAGCGGTTCCTGGTGCTCAACGGCCTTGGTCCGCACGATTCAATCAAGCCAGGCCAGAAGGTGAAGATCGTCGTGGAATAAAGCTTTGCGACGCTCCGCAAACGCGGAGCGATCTTTATCGCGAGGCACGTAACAACATCAACAGCCCCGCGCCAGGGAGGGCCCCATGTCGGCATCACGCAAACGGCTTCTCGTTTCACATGGGGCCAGGTTCGGCGCGGCTTTACTGCTCACAAGTTTGGGCACAATGGCCTTTGTCCGCGCGGCTGAAATAACACCGCACGAAAAGCAACTCGCAGCCGCAGCCAAAAAAGAAGGCGCGGTTACGATGATCAATGCCTCGATCAGCGATCTGACCGCGCATGACCTGGAGAAAGGTTTCAAGCAGCGCTACAGCCTCGGAGACGATTTCAAGTTCAACATGATACGCAAGGGGACCGGACCAACCGTGGCGCAGGCGCGCCAGGAAATCCTCGCGGGCAAACACACGATCGACGTGGTGCTGGTCGCTGCTCCGGGCTTCTTCGAAGCGGCGATTGAGCATGGCGCTTTATTGAAGCTCGACAGCGACTATTGGAAAGATAGCGAGGAATTGGCCAAGAAGGCCGATCAATATTTCCACTATCCTTATGTCGTCATCCCCAACGCCTCGAGCTTCCAGCCGATCTGGAACAGCTCCTGCCCCGGCATGAGTAACTTTTCGGCAAACTCGTATTCCGATGTTGTCAAACCCGAACTCAAAGGCAAAACGATCGCGTCGGACATCACCAAAAGCTTCACCTACACGAACACCGCGCTTTCGCTGCAGGAGAACGGCGCGCTCGATCTGGAGAAGTTCTGGCACGAACTCAAGGCCACCGATCCGATCGTCGAATTCCGCACCGAGCCGAAGATGCAGATGGTCATTTCCTGTCAGCGGCCGCTCGATATGTGGAATCTCACCGGGCGCGCCTACCAAAACATCGTCAAAGCGCCCGAGCTCGCGAAAATCATAAAATTCGGCGTCTATAAAGAGGGTCAGGTCATGTTCGGCAACCAAGGCGCTGTCCTGAAGGACGCACCGCACCCGAACGCCGGACAATTGCTTTTGGAGTACATGCTGAGCAAGGAAGGCACCGACGTCGTCATCGCGGACGAGGCCGTCTACAGCTTTCGCAAGAATTACAAGCCACCCGCGAAGGCAGCGCCCTATCTATTCGACCTCAATACCACCAGGCTGCTCGGGCTGAAGGATTGGATCGCGGCCCAGAAAAAATTCAAGACAGTGCGCGAGCAGTGGCAGACCGTTTTCCAATAGGTCCCCACCCGAGAGCGATGGATTGTTCATCCTTTTTTGAAAAGAGGGCCGCAGGCGTGCGAAGCGCATCGGCATTGCTCCTTCCCTTTCAAGGGAAGGAGCGCGCCACCGTTGAGGCAGTATCCGTCCCGTGGACTCAGCTCTCGCCTGCTTCGCAGTTGAGCGTAAATTCGCGCGGAACTTCCGGCCCCCAGAGATAGAACGAGTCCTCCGGCTTGTGGTCGCCGGACGGCCAGCGCTGGTCAGACGGAATATAGTCGATATCGCATGAATACTCGGCGAAGCTTCCCCACGGATCGCGCACGTAGTGGAAGTAGTTCGAACCGAGGACATGGCGGCCGAGTCCCCAGCCTTTCGTGTAGCCCTTGTCCGCCATCCGCATCGCGCCGAGTCCGATATCGTTGATGCTTGCGACATCCCAACTGCAATGGTGGAAGCCTGGACCGATCGACTTCACGAGCGCCAAAAGATGGTGGTCGCTGCCGTGAATGCCGTGCATGAAGGCGACGAGATCAGATGCCCGATCGGACAAGCGCAGGCCGAGCGTCCGCTCGTAGAACCTGATCGATGCATCGACATCCTTGGTGAAAATCAAGACATGCGACAGCCGCCGCGGTCGCACAACAGGCGCTTGCGCCCGAACGGTCGCGCCCGCAACGCCGGCCGGAACAGGCGACCAGACGCTGTCAGACTTGTGGTCGGGCGAAACCTTGGGACCGACTTTCACCTCAATGAGAACGCCTTCCGGATTGCGGAACCAAAAGCCGTTGCTTTCGAAACCCGCCGGAGGATCGACAAGTTTCACGCCGTTGTCTTCGATGCGCGCTTTCAGGCGCGGCAGGTCTTCGGCATAACATCCAAACGAGAGATGATGGATCGCCTTCGTCTTGCCTTCAACGATCGATCCCCAGCGGTGCTCATGGCCGAAAGTTTTGATGGCAAGACTATTGCCGTCGCGTACAACATCGAGACCGAAATTGCTGTAGAAGTTCTCGGCAACCGTGGCATCCGGCACCGAAAGCACGAACTGGTCAAGCGAGTGCACACCAAGCGCATCCGCTTCCGTTGTCGGCGCGACGTAGCCGCGAATGGCGGTCATGGAAAGTCTCCCGTCAATTTCAATATGGGTGTTTGAGGCATTCTAGCCACTGGCGCACGCAGGGCAACGGGCGCCCGGTCGCAGCCTTGGTCGATCACACCATGCCTGTTTTCATAACGCGGACCGCATAAATGCTGTTCCGCCAGTTCGCGGGAGGCTGCACCGTCCCATCGTTCGCTGTGGCGCGTGACATCAGAATCGCTTCGCCAGTACCTTCCGGCTCCCACATCGCCTTAAACCTTTGCCAGGATGCGCCGGTCCGCGCCTCGAGCACAGCCGCGCGCCACACCTGCCCACCGTCGGTAGAAATCTCGACCCGCGCGACGCCTCCATCGGCCCATGCCCAACCCCAGATTTCCATTGGCGCATTGGGAAGGTGGGCATCCGGGCCCGGGCTGACGATGAGCGATTCCGGTGCGACCTCCCAGACCGGCCGCATCCCGTTCTCGGTGCGATCATTATAGAGTTCGGTCGTGAAAGGGCCTTTTGCGCGACTATCGGCAAGGTGCAGGCGGCACAGCCATTTGACGGAGTTCGTCCCATAAAAGCCCGGAATCACCAGCCTTAGCGGAAAACCGTGCTCAGCCGTCAGCGGCTCGCCGTTGATCTCATAGGCCAGCAGCACATCTCCGCGTGCAAGGCGCTCGAGCGGGCAATCCTTCAAATATCGTTCCGACACGATCCCGTCGTACTCACCGCCGTCACAACCATACGACCAAAGGAATCGAGCTTGTGGCTGCACACCGATTTGCTCGAGCAGAATCCGAAGATCGACGCCACCCCACACAACATTTCCGACGCGGCGCGTGGCGATGCGTGGATTTTGCGGATAGCCGGCGCACTGATGAAAAGCTTGGACTTCCCTTTTCGGCATGTGCCGAAGCTGCTCGAAGCTGAATGTCGTTTCGCGCTCAACCAGCCCCGTAACGGCGAGTGACCATTCTTCCGCCCTAAGATGAGGAACGCCGACGTGCGCAAGAACAAACAGATCGTTTTGCGGCGTAATGGGCGCGAGCAGTTGGTGCGGCGCCAGAGGAATTCGGCGGAACGTCCGCGGCGGATTCATTACGACTGCAGCCGCCGTCTTCACGTCAATCGGTTTTGCATCCGGCATCATACAAGTTTAGCGCATCATCGAGCGCTTGATTATCGACAAAAAACCCGGCGTTTCCGCCGGGTTTTGAACTCTGATGCCGATGCGGGAGGCTTTATGCCGC
>DASTSG010000020.1:0-155463 GCA_035760805.1 Pseudolabrys sp. | reverse complement strand
CTTGACGCACGAACTGATGAAAGGCGATGGCCTTACCGCCGCAGCAAAACGTCTTGGTGTTTCTCACAGCACCGTGCGCACGCATCTCCATCAAATCTTCCAGAAAACCGCCACGCGACGCCAGGCGGAACTTGTTCGCCTTATACTCGAATGGGCCGATGCGCCGGTATTTGCCGGGAAGGCGTCGGCCGCCGAGCAGCGGACAAATAGCCATAGAGACATAGCGGCCTGTGTTTCGGACGCCGATTAGCAACCTGCCTCGAAGTATATTTGGAGTCGTTGACGAAGGACCGGGCGCGAAACCCAATCTTGATCAGAACCTTGCGCGCGCGGTTACTGCGGATGTTTGTGCACGGCTTTCGCTTGAGTGTGCGCTGCCTTTTGTGCTTCAGGCGAACGTTGCGACGTTTGCTGCACTGCTTCCGGCGTCGCCACAGCGATACCGAACAACTTCCAATGGTGGCCGACGTTCTGAAACATGAGATCGAATTTGATTTGCAGTGGCCGAGTCGGAAAATAGCCCGTCAGGCGCAGAAACCCCTGCTGGTCGAGCGCCGGAGCTGCCGTGAGCTTGGGCGCGACGAGTGCCGCTGCGAACAAATCGAAATTGCGCCGGCGAAGCTCGGCAAATATTCCGGCAAGGTCGGCGGCGGAATTCTTTTGCCGAAATCCGGGAGCGGCGAGATCGCGCAGCACCGTGTAGTTGCCGGAGCGGTTCGCGTCATTCAATGTCAAGAGAGTTGAACGGATCAGGTAGAGCGCCTGCTCGGGGCTGACCGGCAATACCTTTTGCGCATTGGCTCGTGCCTTGCCGCCCCGCTTTGCCGCGGCGCCGGCGGCCCAGCGATCCTTGAACGACGTCTCAGGCTTATTTGCACCTTGCGCCAGCAAGCGATCGCCGCTTGCAGCGAGGAGCAACAGCGCGAGAGCAGCAATCCGGATCATTACGATCAGCCGCTACCACTGGCTCCTAGTGCGGTGCCATTTCCTCCGCTTGCAAAGGCCCCCGCTCCCACAGCGGTACTACCGTGCCAGTCGCCCCCGCCTGGCAGTTTGCGCTGGAAAGCAAATCGGTGTTGGCATTGTTGCCGGAATTGCAGCCGGCCATGGCCGGGTCCGCGAAGAATATTGAACCAACCATCACGCAGCCGAGCAGCAATGCAACGAAATGCTTTCGGCTTTTGAGATTCATTACCCAATTGGCTTTAGGTACAACCATGATTGTGCCCCGTTCTGGCAATCGACCCGCGCGGCAGCGCCGCGCAAAAAGATGCGTCGCCGTGCCGCGTTGCCCAGCCTGTGATGGTTGCAATTTTACCGGGTGCCGGCATCAGCCAAACGGTTGAATGCGCTGCAAAATCCGCCGGGATTTCAGCCTTGACCGGCCCGGCTTAATTTCGCCCGCTTGACCGGCAAAGCTTTCGGAGAAACGGGAGATCGCGATGGCGATAGGCGTCAAGCAGATGATGGAAGCGGCCAATGCCGCAGTGCCGCGGATCACGCCGGCGCAGGCGCGCGAGATGATCGCGAAGGGCAACGCGTTGGTGCTGGACGTGCGCGATGCGCCCGAGGTCGAGAAGAGCGGCAAAGTGGCCGGCGCCGTAAACGTCTCGCGCGGCATGCTGGAATTCCGCGCCGACCCGGAATCCCCCTATCACGACAAGAATTTCTCGAAGGACAAGCCCGTCATTGTTTACTGCGCCTCCGGCGGCCGCTCGGCGCTGAGCGGGAAGGTGCTGAAGGAGATGGGCTACAACGAGGTCTACAACCTCGGCGCCTTCAAGGACTGGGCCGAGAGCGGCGGCGCGGTTGAGCCGGTGAAATCGTCTTAAAAAGTCAGCGGTCGATAAAATCCGCTCGCCCCTGTGCAAGCGGGGACCCACGCTAAAAAAACTGGATTCCCGCTGCGCGCGAACGAGTGGAGAATCTGCGCCACCAATTCGAGAGGGCCGATCGCCCTTCAAAACTTCAACGGTTTGGCCTGCTGCACCTGGGGCAGCGCGCGCACTTTCGCCAGCACCTCGGGAGGCAATTCCCCATCAATCTCGATCAGCGCGATCGCATTGCCACCGGGTGCTTCGCGACCGACGTGGAAGGTAGCAATGTTGATGCCGGCTTCGCCGAGTGTCGATGAAAAGCGGCCGATGAATCCCGGTTTGTCAAAATTGGTGATGTAGATCATCGAGGGACCGAACTCCGCATCCATGCGGATGCCCTTGATGTTGACGATGCGCGGGCGTCCGTCGGCAAATACCGTGCCGGAGACGTGGCGCGATTGACGCTCGGTTGTAACCGTAACGGTGATGAGGCTTTCGTAATCGCCCTGCGCCTCGCGCGTGACCTCTTCCACGACGATGCCGCGCTCTTTCGCGACCACCGGCGCGGAGACGACGTTGACGTCCTGCAGCATCGGCCGCAGCAGACCGGCAATGGCCGCCGACGTGAGCGCCTTGGTATTCATGCCGGCGACCACGCCTTCGTAGGAAATCTGCACCTTGCCGAGCCCGGTTTCGGTCAGTTGCCCGGCAAACGAGCCAAGCTTTTCCGCGAGCGCGATGAACGGCTTGAGCTTCGGCGCCTCCTCCGCGCTGATCGAAGGAAAGTTGATCGCGTTGGTGATCGCACCACGCAAGAGATAATCCGACATCTGCTCCGCGATTTGCAGCGCGACGTTCTCCTGCGCTTCCTTGGTCGCTGCGCCGAGGTGCGGCGTGCAGACCACGTTCGGAAGAGCGAACAGCGGGCTGTCGGTCGCCGGCTCCGTCATGAACACGTCGAAGGCCGCCCCCGCAACGTGGCCGGATTTGAGTGCCTCCGCGACTGCGGCCTCGTCCACCAGCCCGCCGCGCGCACAATTGATGATGCGTACGCCTTTCTTCATGCGCCTAAGCGCAGCGCCGTCGATGATGTTGCGCGTCTTTTCGGTCAGCGGTGTATGCAGCGTGATGAAATCCGCGCGCCTGAACAATTCATCAAGCTCGACTTTCTCGACTCCCAAATCAAGCGCGCGCTCGGGCGAGAGGAAAGGATCGTAGGCGATCACTTTCATTTTCAGTCCGATAGCGCGGTCTGCAACGATCGAGCCGATATTCCCGCACCCGATGATACCGAGCGTCTTGCCGAAAATCTCGACGCCCAGGAAACGGTTCTTTTCCCATTTGCCCGCGCGTGTGGATGTGTCGGCTTCCGGAATTTGCCGCGCCAGCGCAAGCATCAGCGAGATCGCGTGCTCGGCCGTGGTGATCGAATTACCGAACGGCGTATTCATTACAATGATGCCGCGCGCGGTCGCCGCCGGAATATCGACATTGTCGACGCCGATGCCGGCGCGGCCGATCACTTTGAGGCTCTTTGCCTTCTCGAGGATTTTCGCCGAAACCTTGGTCGCGGAACGAACCGCAAGGCCGTCGAAACCATTGATCGCCTCAGCAAGCTTCTCCTTGTCCTTGCCGAGCGCAGGCTGGAAATCGACTTCAATGCCGCGATCCTTGAAAATCTGCACGGCGGCGGGAGAAAGGGCGTCTGAAATGAGAACTTTGGGCATGATCCTCTCACTTTGTCATTCCGGCCGAGCGCGAAGCGCGAGAGACGGAATCCAGAGCAGTAATGTGGACGTTCGATTGATCGATATCCGGAACTGGATTTGCGGGTTCACCGCTTCGCGGCGCCCCGCAATGACGCTTTAAGCCGCCTTCGGCAGCGCGGCCTTTGCTTCGGCGAAGGCCCAATCGAGCCACGGCAGTAACGCCTCGACATCCGAGCGTTCGACCGTGCAGCCGCACCAGATGCGGAACGACGGGGGCGCGTCGCGGTGGTTGGCCACGTCGTAAGCAACGCCTTCTTTTTCTAGCGCCGCTTCGATGCCCTTGACGAACGCGCGCTGCGCGTCCGGCGACATCGCGCTCACCGCGGGATCGACCAGTTGCAAGCAGACTGATGTATTCGAACGCGCTGCAGCATTCTTTGGGAGATGCTCGATCCACGGCGTACGCGCGACCCAATCGGCAACGGTCTTGGCGTTGGCGTCGGCCCGCGCGCGCAGAGTCTTGAGGCCGCCGACCGACTTCGCCCAGGTAAGTGTGTCGAGATAGTCTTCCACACACAGCATCGACGGCGTGTTCAGCGTGGCGCCCGCAAACAAATCTTCGTTGATCGTGCCGCCTTTGGTGATGCGGAAAATCTTCGGCATAGGCCAGGGCGGTGCATAAGTATTGAGGCGTTCGACCGCGCGCGGCGACAAGATGAGCATGCCGTGCGCACCCTCCCCGCCCAGCGCCTTTTGCCAGGAAAATGTCACCACATCGAGCTTGGCGAAATCCAGCGGCTGCGCGAAGGCAGCGGACGTCGCGTCGCAGATCGTGAGGCCTTCACGGTTCGCTGCGATCCAGTCGCCATTGGGTACGCGCACACCGGACGTGGTGCCATTCCACGTGAACACAACGTCGGTGGAAAAGTCGACCTTGGATAAGTCAGGCAACTCTCCGTAGGGCACGCGCAAGACGGTGACGTCCTTGAGCTTGAGCTGCTTCTGGACGTCGGTAACCCATCCTTCGCCGAACGACTCCCACGCAAGCATTGTGACCGGGCGGGCGCCGAGCATTGACCACAGCGCCAATTCAACCGCGCCGGTATCGGAGGCCGGCACGATGCCGATGCGGTAATCCGCCGGCACCTCCAGCACTTCGCGCGTCAGATCGATGGCGCGCTTGAGCTTCGCCTTGCCGACCTTCGACCGGTGCGAGCGTCCAAGAACCGCGTCTTTGAGGGCTTGTAAATTCCAGCCGGGGCGCTTGGCGCAGGGGCCGGACGAAAAGTGCGGGGTGGCCGGCCGCACGCCGGGCTTCGGATTCGTCATGATGTCTACCCTTCCAGATAGTCGCCCCTCGTTGGGGAGGGGTGTCCCACTGGCGGGCATACGGGCCGGCGCGCGCGCCGTCAAGACATAGCCGGCTGAGCAGTAAACGTTTGCGGGCGCGCCTTGGTTAGCGCGCCCGCAGCAACAAACAGCGAGGAAAGCGATCAGCCTCGGCTGTGCAATGGCGGCGGAGGCGGCGCTGGATATCCCTGCAGCGCGCCGAAGTTCACCCGCAGACCCAGTCTGATGTCCTGCGACGTGAGGTGGTGAAATTCCATCGGATTGTTCAAATTATTCGTGCCGTCGAAGGCGATGAGATCGCCTGTTCGTGCATTGCCCAGGTCGATGTAACGGTAAGCCAGCTCAAGTGCGACATCCGGCGAGAGCTGGTAACCGAGACCGGCATAGAGTGCCCACGCGAAATTCCATTTGCTTGCGCTGCCGGCAAAAGCATCGCTGCCGCCAATGGCGCAAGTATTCGCGCATGCTGAAATATCGCCGAAGTTACTGATCGTATTGCGGCTGGCGCCGATGCCGGCACCAATAAATGGCGTGATCCTGTACCAGGTGCCGAGATCGACATAGCCGTTGAACAGGAAGGTCCACTCGGATTTGCTCGCCGTATAACGGTCGTCGGCGACACCAACGCCGCCGTTAACACCAATGTCGAACCCGTGGAAATTTGTCTTTCCGCGGTATTCGCCGGTTACGTCAAAGCGCAGCCAATTGTTGACGTAATAGCCGACGCCGACGCCGAAAATCGGCCCCGAGTCGAAGCTCTTGTCGATATTGGTGACCGAGTCGAAGTTGTTGTAGTTGATGTTGAACAGCCGGCCCACGCGCTGATTGCTGAAGCCGATATCGCCGCGCAAATACCAGCCTGAAAATTCCTCGACAACCGGGCGCGGCACCGCCAAATCGGCCGCGCGAACCTGGGTTGCGGTCAACGCCAACGCGGCGCCAAAGGTCAAAATACCAATCCGCTTGCTCAACATGACTCTCGTCCTTCTCACACTGCCGATCACGCAACGCGCGAAATCGCGGATGAAAAGGACGATGGCATCAAAACGTTAAGTGTCGCTTAACGTTACTTTTTAACCTTGCTTTTTTGCTAATGCGCGACGCCGCTCCGACGCCAACGCGGAGCAATTTTAAGAATCTGTTTGCGATTTGGACTGGACAAAAATCTCGATTGTCATTCCGACGCGCCCGCAAAGCGAGCGAAGCCGGAAATCCGGAGCCACGGGCTGATTTTGCATCTGGATTCCGGTTTCGAACTTCGGCCAGCCCCGGAATGACAAAAGGGTTCAGCCCCCCTCGTCCTCGCCCATCTCGCCGATGTGATGCTGCGCATAAAGCTCGACACCGAGCTTGGCGACAAGGTCGAGCTGGGTTTCGAGGAAATCGATGTGGTGCTCTTCGTCCGACATCAACTTTTCAAATAGGTCACGCGATACGTAGTCCTTGACCGAATGACAGTGCGTTGCGGCTTCCTGATAAAGCGCCCGCGCCGACATTTCAGCCGCGAGATCGCAGTCGAGCACTTCCTTGACGTTCTGCCCGATGTGCAGCGGATCGAGAACCTGCATGTTCGGAAAGCCGTCGAGAAAGATGATGCGCTCGACCAACTTGTCCGCGTGCTCCATCTCCTCGATCGATTCCTTGCGCCATTGCTTGGCGAGATTCTTGTAACCCCAGTTGTCGAGCAGCCGGTAGTGCAACCAGTATTGGTTGACAGCTGTGAGCTCGTGGCGAAGCGCCTTGTTCAGGTATTCAATGACTCTGGGTTCGCCGCGCATAGCCGGTCCTGTCCTCGGTCACGTTTCGAGATCTATTCATTTAGTCTAATGCGAAACCGGAGCGCCCGTCACCCACGGTCGTCCACCGCCACGCATTTTGAAAAGATCAGGCAACCGGCTTGGAATGCGCCGCGCAGCCGCAACCGGCCGGACAACCAGTTGCCACCAGAGCCTCGTTCATAATCTTGCGGATGGTGCGCGCGCAGCGGCCGCATTGGGCGCTGCAGCCGAGGCAGCCATACACCTGACCAGCGCTGCGTGGCGCGGCCGTCGTCACAGCCGTTCGCACTTCGTGGTCGCTCAGAACATTGCAGGAGCAGACGATCATCGCAGTTGCATTCCGCCGCCAGACGGAATTCAGCTAATTGCTCTCTGCTTAATAGTCAAAGCAAAAACGCTCTTTAAAAACATTCTAATCTATTGAACCTAAAGGAGTAATTGGCTCCGAAGGTGCCGGAACATCGCCAACGAGGCCAGGGCTCTCAAGCCGCCACTTGTGTTAGCGCTGCGATGACGTCGTCCACAGCGGCCTCCACCAGCGTCCTATCGTCGCCCTCGCCCATCACGCGGATCACCGGCTCGGTTCCGGACGGCCGCACAATCAGACGCCCGCCGCGGCCGAGCTTTTGCTCGGCACTCGCAATCGCGGCGCGAACGCCGGCACTTTCCAGTGGTCGGCCGCCTTGATAGCGGACGTTCTTCAGCACTTGCGGCAGCGGCTCGAAACGATGGCATACCTCAGAGGCCGGTCGGTTCTGACGCCTGATTACCGCCAGCACCTGCAACGCGGCAACGAAACCGTCACCGGTGGTGCTGTAATCTGTCAGAATGATATGCCCCGACTGCTCGCCGCCGATGTTGTAGCCGTGCTGACGCATGTGCTCGAGCACGTACCGATCGCCGACCGGTGTGCGGATCAATTCCAGTCCAAGGCTGCCGAGATATCGTTCAAGCCCGAGATTGGACATAACGGTCGCAACGATGCCCGGCCGATCGAGGCGTCCGTCCTCTTTCCAGCTTTCCGCGATGACAGCGAGCAGCTGATCACCATCGATGACGTGACCGCGTTCATCGACAATGATCACGCGATCCGCATCGCCGTCGAGCGCGATGCCGATATCGGCGCGCATCTCGCGGACCTTGTGGCAAAGCGCTGTCAGGTCGGTGGAGCCGCACTCCTTGTTGATGTTGAAGCCGTCCGGGTCAACACCGATCGGCACGACATCGGCACCGAGTTCCCAAAGAGCCCCAGGCGCAACCCGATACGCGGCGCCGTTCGCGCAGTCGATGACGACCCGCAGGCCCTCGAAATCGAGCGCCTTGGGCAAGGTGTGCTTGGCGAACTCGATGTAGCGGTCCTGCACGCCATCGATGCGCTTGGCACGGCCAAGATCGGTGCTCTTGGCCAGCTGTTTCGTCAAATCCGAATCGAGCAATTCCTCGATCTTCAGTTCGACCTCATCGCTCAGCTTGAAGCCGTCCGGCCCGAACAGCTTGATGCCGTTATCGTCGAAAGGATTGTGCGAGGCCGAAATCATGACGCCGAGGTCGGCGCGCATCGAACGCGACAGCACGCCGACAGCGGGCGTCGGAATAGGGCCTGTCAGCAACACGTCCATGCCGACCGAGGTGAACCCCGCGACAAGCGCCGTCTCAATCATGTAACCGGACAGGCGCGTATCCTTTCCGATCAGGACGCGATGGCGGTGTTCGCCGTTCTTGAATGCGAGGCCGGCAGCCTGACCGACCCTGAGCGCCAATTCCGGTGTGATCACGCGGTTGGCACGGCCGCGAATCCCATCCGTGCCGAAATAACGACGAACCATTCTTTATCCTCAGCCTTGGCCGCTCAATCGCGCAGCCACCCGGCGATATAGCGGCCGAATAGTAATTCCGTCATCGCCCAGACGCTTCACAAATTGTGAATAACCTTTACCGGCTCTCGTTAACCGGTAAAAACTGCAAATAGCGGGGAAAACAGGAGAAACAGCCGGCCATTCCGCCCGCCGCAGCAGTGTGATACCCGAATAGTTCCGTATGCCGAGACTATTCCCATGAAAGACATCACCTGCATCGCCGACTTGCGTGCGCTCGCGCGCCGCCGGGTCCCGCGCGCATTTTTTGAATACGTGGACGGCGGCTCTTACAATGAAGAAACGCTGGCGGCCAACATTGCCGATCTTAAGCAACTCAAGTTGCGCCAGCGTGTGCTGGTCGATGTTTCCGAACGCAATCTCGCCACGACGGTTCTCGGCCGGAAAATCTCATTGCCCTTTATTCTCGCCCCGATCGGCCTTTGCGGGATGCAGTATGGCAACGGAGAAATCTTGTCCGCGCAGGCGGCGAACGAAGCCGGAATTCCATTTACCCTCTCGACAATGTCCGTTTGTTCGATCGAGGACGTCGCCGAGGCCACGCACAAGCCGTTTTGGTTCCAGCTTTACGTCATTCGCGATCGCGAATTCTCGCGCGATATCCTTGCGCGCGCGCAGGCCGCAAACTGCGATGCACTGGTGCTCACCGTGGATCTTCAGGTCCTTGGCCAGCGTCATCGCGACATCAAAAACGGCATGACCGTGCCGCCGGAAATTCGACTTAAGAACATCATCGATATTGCGACCAAGCCGCGCTGGGCCTGGAGCATCCTGAACGGCAAACGCAAGACATTCGGTAACTTTGTCGGCCATCTGAAAGATGCCGAGAGCGTCACGCAACTATCGAAATGGGTGAGCGGCCAATTCGATCCGGCGCTGAACTGGAAAGACGTCGAATGGATCAAGAGTGTCTGGCCCGGCAAGATCATCATCAAGGGCATTCTCGACGTGAACGACGCAAAAACCGCGGTGAAGGTCGGCGCCGATGCAATCGTGGTGTCCAATCACGGTGGCAGGCAGCTGGATGGCGCGCCGTCCTCGATTTCAATGCTTCCGGCGGTGGTGGATGCAATCGGTGGCGATACCGAGGTGCTGTTTGACGGCGGGATTCGCACCGGTGCCGATCTGCTGCGTGCACTGGCGCTCGGCGCGCGCGCGTGTCTGATCGGTCGTTCTTACATTTATGGGCTGGGCGCCGGCGGGAAGGCCGGCGTCGCCAAAGCGATCGACATTCTCAAAAATGAGCTCAGCGTCAGCATGGCGCTCACCGGGATGAACGGGATCGAGGAGATCGGTCCGCAGGTGCTCGTCAATCCGCCACCGCGCGCCGGTACAAACGCGAGAGTCTGACGACGGTCCCCATTCGCCTTGTGTTGTCCATTCGGCCGATCGTTGAAGGCCGCCGCACCGCCCGCGAGGGACGGTAAGCAACTGCGGCGGACTTGCTGCGCGCCTTTCCGCTTACATTGCCGGCGTCAGGTCGCGACCGAGATAAAGCGTCTTCGCCAACACGGAGCCGTCCGGCTCCTTGTCGGCCGCCATAATGATGATCTGCGTACCGGCCTTGAGTTCGCCCTTGTTGCCGGGTGCGACGGCAGCGATCGCCGTTGTCGGCGTGACAATAATTTTCTTTTCGCCGTCCTGGTATTTCACCATCAATGTCTCGCCGCTCTTCCCTGCCACCGACGATTCAACGTACGCGTTGGTCATCGTACTCCCGGGCCTTGCGTCCCAGGGACCGTGTCGGTCCGGCACCTTCCCGCGCTGCGACGCCATGAAGATGTGGATCGAAAACGCTTCGATGCTGCCGTCAGGCTTCGGCATGCCTGCAACGCCGATGAACGTATCGTTCTTGATGTCTGCGAGTGACGCCTTGTTGAGCGCTCCGACGCGCGTGTGGTCGTTCATGTGAACCGTCAACGTCGAGCCATCGCGCAACTTGAGCGACATGGTCTGACCGTCAATTTTCTCGATCTGACCGCGGATGCGGTGGCCCTGTTGCGCCATTGCGGCGGCCGACACGAAAAATAGCGCGATAGCGGCGGCGCAGAGCGCACGGCCCAACTTCGTAGACCCTCGGTGCATGGTTATTCTCCGGCTCTGCGCGGGGAAACCTGCCCCCGGGCAGTCAGCGAGATAACCCCGTCTAAGGACGCGTTATTCCAGGCCTGGATAAACTCATGTCGCGAGGAGGTCGGCCTCGACCAGGTCCCGCAGTTCCTTCGTAACTTGCGGGCGCACGCCGAACCAAAGCTCAAATCCACGGACGGCCTGATGCAACAGCATGCCAAGTCCGTCAGCCGTACGCAGGCCCCGCTCGCGCGCGAGCTTCAGCAATGGCGTCTGCAGGGGATCGTAGACAAGATCGGCCACCACGAGTGAAGGCGGGCAGCGCAAGTTTATCTCCAGTGCCGGCTGCCCAACCATGCCGAGTGTCGTGGTGTTGACCAGAATGCCGGCGCCCCCGAGCAGCCCTGTCGTTTCCTCCCAACGCGCCGGATAGACGCGCGCACCGAAGCGTTGCCGCAGTTCCTCGGAACGCGCATGCGTGCGATTGATCAGGTAGACGCGCTCGACTTCACGCATCAGCAGCGCATAGACCACCGCGCGCGCACCACCGCCGGCACCGATAACAACCGCACTGCTCAGTCCACGATCCCATCCGGGCGTCGCTGCATCAAGATTGGCAAGAAAGCCTTCCACATCCGTGTTGGTCGAACGCAACACGTTGGCATTGTCATACCAAAGCGTATTGGCCGCGCCGACCGCCTGCGCGCGATCGTCAGGCTTGGATACTTCGAGCGCCGCCTGCTTGTGCGGCACCGTCACGTTGGCGCCGACGTAGTTCTGTTCGCGAAGCTTGCTGACGAATTCGGCAAACTTGTCCGGTGCCACCTCCTCGCGGCGGTATTCGGCATCCAAACCATGCTGCTTGATCCAGTAGTTGTGGATCAGCGGTGAGCGCGAATGGGAAATGGGCCAGCCGACCACACAGGCATATTTGCGCGCGCCACTCATGCGTTTCTCATACCGCGTTACAGATTTCGATCGTGTGCATTCGAAATCGACCTATACCCAAGCCTCGAGCAGTCGCGGCAAACCGGCGCGGTTAATCTTAACCGGCATTGCACAGACGCCCTGTCAGCAAACTTGTCGGCATGCATCTTTCATGCTGTCTTGCTGCGGCTATCCACTCCGCGAGCGCTGGAAAAGCGGAGTCGACACCTCGTGGAACTCAAAGGGATACGATACACAGCCCCTGTTAGTCGCGACGCTTCCCCCCGTCAACGCCGACCCTGCACCGCGTGCATGACGGCCTTGAATAGACCACTCAATTGCACCGCTTGCGGAAGACCCAAACGTGAAATCGATTTTCATCGACTGCAATGACCAACTGGCGCCGGTCTGGGCGCGCGTTCTGCGCTCCGACGACCCACCGATCGACGTTAATCGCAAGACGTTCGCCCGCGACGATTTACCCAAAATCATTCGCGGCTACGATATTGCCATCGACGATCATTCCTACATGCCGACGCCGCTGGTCGCGCAATGCCCTGAGCTCAAGCACATCGTTTTTCTCGGGACGGGCCCGGCGAGTTACATGGATGTTGGCGAGCTCGAAGCCCGTGGCATCAAGGTGCATATTGTCAAGGGCTACGGCGATACCGCCGTGGCCGAACATTCGATCGCGCTGATGTGGGCGGCTGCGCGCGATCTCGCACGCATGGATCGAGAGGTCCGCTCCGGTGTCTGGACCCCGCATGAGGGCGTGCAGCTCCTGGGCAAAACGCTTGGCGTCATCGGGCTGGGCGGCATCGGCCGCGAAGTGGCACGCATCGCCAAAGGCATGGGCATGAACGTCATCGGCTGGAATCGCACCAGGCACCCTGACATTGACGTCCCTCTGGTCGATATCGACGCCTTGCTCGCGCAAAGCGACGTGGTCTCGATGAATCTCACGCTCGGCGATGAGACCCGCGGCTTCCTATCGGCCGAGCGCATCGCGCGCATGAAACCAGGCGCAATTTACGTCAACACCGCGCGCGGTGCGCTCGCGGACGAGGCGGCGCTGATTGCCGCGTTGAAGAGCGGCCACATCCGGCATGCCGGGCTGGACGTCTTCCACGACGAGCCGCTCAAGCCGGATCATCCGCTGGCAAAAATGGAGAACGTGACGCTTTCTGCGCACGCGGCCTTCCGCACGCCGGAAGCTTCCGAAACACTGCTGCGGCGCGCAATCGATATCGTGAAAAAATTGAGGGACCGCACCGGCTACACTTGATCATACGCGAGAGCGACGACCCGGTACTCAAAAGCGCGACGATTGACCGGCATGTCTGCAAGCAATGGACCGTCCTGCTTTCCGGGCCTGACACCGGATGGCGGTACGGTGCCGACGTTTTTGCCCTCGGGGCAGCGAACGACGCATTGACCTGCCACCGTTCTCAGCCACAATAAGAAAAATGTTTGGGAGGAGCCGTGAAGCCGGCCTCATTTGCGTACAGGAGGGCGCGCTCGGTCGACGAAGCGATTGCGCTGCTGGGCGAGCACCAGGATGCGCGGCTGCTTGCCGGCGGGCAGAGCCTGATCGCCACGCTCAACATGCGGCTCTCCGCGCCGTCTCTGCTCGTTGACATCAACGGCATTGAGGACATGAGCGGCATCGCGCGAAAGAATGGCGCCATCGAGATCGGCGCTCTCACCCGTCACGCCCAGGCCGAGCGTTCCGACGTGATCGCCAAGGATGCGCCGCTGATCGCGCGCGCGATACCTGAGATCGGCCACCCGGCGATACGCAACCGCGGCACGATCGGCGGCTCTGTTGCCTTTGCCGATCCGGCGGCGGAATTGCCGGCGTGTTTGCTCGCACTCGACGGCGAAATGGACATCGCGGGGCCAAAAGGGAAACGCACGGTTAAAGCGCAGGATTTCTTCCGGGGTCTATTTGAGACGGCCCTGGGGTCGCAGGACGTACTCACCGCCATTCGCGTGCCCGCCGCGACGGCGCAGACGCGCTTCGGCTTCGCAGAGTTGGCGCGCCGGCACGGCGATTACGCGATCGTCGGACTCGCTGCGAGCGCGCGCGCGGAAGGCAAGCGCCTTGCCGATGTGCGGCTTGCCTTCTTTGGCGTCGGCGCAACCGCCATGCGCGCCAGGAAGGCGGAAGACGCGCTGGCCGACGGCGATGCGGAAGGCGCGGTGGCTGCACTCGATCTCGAGCCGGCGGACGACGTGCAGGCAACGGCCGCAACACGCAAACATCTCGCAGGCGTACTTCTCCGCCGCGTCGCGAAGCAGCTTATGGAGGCGCGGACATGAGTTTTTTGCCGCCATGCGCGGGCCTAACCCGCGGATTTCTTGTTTGCAAAAGGTGGATTGCCGGGTCGAGCCCGGCAATGACCCGGTGGTGAGGACATGAGTGAACGCCTCATCGACATCACTTTGACGGTCAATGGCGACTCAATCTCGGAGCGCGTCGAGGCACGCAAGACACTTGTGGATTTCCTGCGCGACGATCTCGCGCTGACCGGCACGCACATCGGCTGCGAGCACGGCTTTTGCGGCGCCTGTACGGTGCGCCTGAACGGAGAAATCGTCCGCGGCTGCCTGATGCTGGCGGTGCAGTGTGATGGCGCGAACGTCGAAACCATCGAAGGCCTGTCGGATTCCGGCGAACTTGCCGACCTGCAATCGGCATTTGAACAGCGCAATGCGTTGCAATGCGGCTTCTGCACGCCCGGCGTTCTCGCCACGGCGCAGGATTTGCTGAAGAGTGTGAGGCAAAGCGGCGTGCCCAGTCGCGAGAAGATTCGTGAGCATCTCTCCGGCAATTACTGCCGTTGCACCGGCTATCACGCTATCGTGGATGCGATCGAGGCGGTGGCGAAGCAAAGGGCGGGAGGGGCATGACAGGCTTATTTTGGGATTCCGCGGCCGCACCGCGCGCCGCCCGATGGGCAATGAAATGAGAATCGCCGAAGACAATCCGCCCCTTCTCTCCGCGCTCGACCGGCCGAATTCGTATATCGGCCGTTCGGTGCCGCGGCCGAATATCAAACGGCTGGCGCAAGGACGCGGGCAATACGTCAGCGATGTGATGCTGCCGCGCATGGCGCATGTTGCTTTCGTGCGTTCGCCGCATGCCCACGCCAATATCAAGAAGATTGAGACGGCCGCGGCGAAGAAATCGCCGGGCGTCATTGCAGTCGTTACCGGCGCGGAGCTTGCCAAAGTCATCACGCCCTGGGTCGGCGTCCTCACGCATCTCAAAGGGCTAAAGTCAGCGCCGCAGTACGCGATGGCCGTCGACCGCGCCTGCTGGCAGGGCGAGGCCGTCTGCGCTGTCGTGGCGCGGACGCGCGCCGAAGCCGAAGATGCCTGCGAACTGGTCGAGGTCGACTACGAACCTCTGCCTGCCGTCACGGATATGGAAACGGCGCTCGAGCCGGCCACGCCCGTAATCCAGCCCTCGCTGGGCGATAACCTGTGCTTCGAGCGCAAGCTGGACGTCGGCGAAGTCGACAAGGCCTTTGCGGAATCCGACGCCATTGTTGAAACGACCTTCATCTTCGGCCGCCACACGGGCGTTACCAACGAGGCGCGTTCGATCGTCGCCGATTGGAATCCCGGCGATGAGCGCATGACCGTATATCAGGGCACGCAGGCCCCGCACATGATGCAGAACCTGTTCGCCAAGCACCTCGGGCTGGCCGAACATCAAGTGCGTGTCATCACCAAGGATGTCGGCGGCTCGTTCGGCATCAAGGTGCACTGTTACGCGGACGAGATGGCGACAGTCGCGTTATCGAAGCTGCTCAAGCGGCCTGTGAAATTCATCGCCGACCGCATCGAGAGCTTCGTCACCGACATTCATGCGCGCGACCACCGCATCAAGGCCAAGATCGGCGTCAAGAACGACGGCACGATCATGGCCTTCGAGATCGATGACCTCACAGGAATCGGTCCGTATTCGATGTATCCGCGCACGAGCGGCATCGAGGCAAACCAGATCGTCGGGCTGGTCGGTGGCTCGTACAAGTGTCCGAATTACCGGGCGCAGGCGCGCGTCGTATTCCAGAACAAAAACGTGATGTGCCAGTACCGCGCCGTCGGCCATCCGATCGCGACCGCTGTAACCGAGGCCCTGGTCGAGATGGCCGCGGCAAAGATCGGCATGGATCCGCTTGAAATTCGTCGGCGCAATCTCGTGCCGGATGACGGCTATCCATGCGCAGCGCCATCTGGGCTGAAGTTCGAGCAGCTCTCGCATCACGAGTCGCTCGCGCACCTCGACGCGATGATGAATTACGCGGGTCTGCGCGCCGAGCAGAAGAAGCTGCGGGAGAAAGGCATCTACCGCGGCATCGGATTTGCCAGCTTCATCGAGGTAACCAATCCATCCGCGGCTTTTTACGGCGTCGGCGGCGCGAAGATCACCTCGCAGGACGGCGCCACCGTGAAGCTAGACGCGCAGGGCTCGATCATCGTCCAGAGCGGCGTGACCGAGCAGGGCCAGGGCGCCGAATCCGTGCTTGCGCAGGTTGTCGCCTCGTCGTTTGGCGTCTCAATCGACCGCGTCCGCGTCATCACCGGGGATACCGACAACACCCCTTACGGCGGCGGCACCTGGGCCTCGCGCGCAGCCGGCATCGGCGGCGAAGCGGCATGGCAAGCCGGCAAAGCGCTGCGGGGGAACGTGCTGGCGGTCGCGGCGAGCATCTTGCAGGCCAAGCCTGGCGATCTCGACATCCGCAACGGCGTCGTCGTCGACGCAGCAAGCGGCACCGAGCGCCTGCCGCTCGAAGAGCTTGCGCGCATTGCCTACTTCCGTCCCGACACGCTACCTGCCGGCATTCAGCCGGAGCTCATTGCGACACGGCACTACGTGCCGCGGCAATGGCCGTTCGCATTCACCAATGGCGTGCAAGCGAGCTATCTCGAGGTCGACGTCGATACCGGTTTCGTCAAGTTGCTGAAACACTGGTGCGTCGAAGATTGCGGCACCGTGATCAATCCGCAACTTGTCGATGAGCAGATACGCGGCGGCATCGTGCAAGGCATCGGCGGCGCACTTTTCGAGCATTGCCGCTACGACGAGCGCGGGCAATTGCTCAACGGCAACATGGCAGACTATCTGGTGCCAATGGCGGCCGAGATGCCGGACATCGAAATCGGCCATGTCGTGACGCCGACCGCCGACAGCGAGCTTGGCGCCAAGGGTGCCGGCGAAGCGGGTACTGCCGGCGCGCCCGGCTGCGTGATGAACGCGATCAACGACGCGCTGCGCCCGCTCGGCGCGAAGCCCCTCACCGACATGCCGTTCACGCCAGACAAGATTTTAAGGGCTCTGGGCAAGGTGTAGCGTTGACCCGGTAATCTCGTCCAGGGACGCGCCGCTTTCCCAAACTGCATCGCCGCCCCCCGCTTTGCGGCGGCCCAATGATGACAATCAGAACTTGATCATATCAATTTTCGTCAGCGTCGTTTTCTTCGATACCTGAGGCGCGGTTTCGAAATCGAGCACGGTTGCGTATTCGGCAATCCGATCGGCCGACGACATGCCATCCACGGGAACGATAACACTCATGCCGCGGAAGGCCGCGCCGCTCGCCGTGAAAAATACCGCGCCGTTTGATGACGTGCCAACGGCGATCACCGTCTTGACGCCTTTGTCCTTCAGGATTTTCTCGAGATCGGTGTGGAGAAATTTGTCGGGGCCGGCAAGCACGTGCGGCTCGCTGGCCAATGGCGCCACGTCCTTGATGACATCGGCGGTCGTTGTTTTGTTGATGATGCTGTAGACGACTGCGACCTTGGCGGCCCGCGCCGCGGCGAGAAGCTTTTTGACCGCCGGAATGGATGCGACGCAGCGCGGCCGTTTCCCGCAATTCTGATTCATGAAGTCGAGCATCAGAAGTGCCGTCGATTTCGTGTCGACGGTCACCGGCTTCAAGACAGGCGCCGCCGGGCGCTTGATGCTGTCCCACTCATCCACAATGTTGGCGGCCCGGGCCGAAACGGCGGCCAGCAGCGTCGCGCTCGCGACAGCAATGAACAAATTCCGTTTCATGAAAATAATCCTCCCTGACTGCCGGCGTTGGCCCGCCAGCTTGCAACGGTCATAATGCGCAAGCATCGCGCGCGCTGTCAAAACCAGCCGTCAGCTTTTGCTTGCTGAAACGCAATGAGACGGCGATATTACCTCCGACCGGGAATTGACCGCGTAAAAATCAGAAGCAGCAAGGATGAGCTTCATGGATATCAAAGTCGGCAAGGAAGCGATCGCGGAGGCGTCAAAAAAACTGTGCAATTGGGGCCGCTGGGGTAAGGACGATCAAATCGGCACGCTCAATCACGTGACGCCGGAAGACATCGTCAAAGCGGCAAGCCTGATCCGCACAGGAAAGGTGTTTGCGCTCGGCATTCCGCTCGACAAGACGGGGCCGCAGACGGGCCTGTTCGGTGGCCGTTTCAACCCGATCCATCAGATGCTGGCGACAGGCACCGATGCTATCGCGGGCCAGCAGGATTGGAACAAGATTCGCTACGCCGACGATACGTTGATGTTGTGCGTGCAGGGTGCCACGCACTGGGACGCCCTCGGCCACATCTTTTATGAGGACAAGGCGTATAACGGTTATGACGCCAAGCTCATCGATTCGCGCGGGCTATCGGTCCTCGGCATCGAGCATTCCAAAAACAAGATGGTCGGCCGCGGCGTCCTGCTCGACATCGCACGCTTTCGCGGCGTGAAGTGGATGCAGGATGGTGAGAGTATTTCGAACGACGAACTCGACAAGTGCGCGAAAGACCAAAACGTCACCATCGGCCGCGGCGATTTTGTCATCATCCGCACAGGCCAAATGGAGCGCTGCCTCGAGGAGAAAAATTGGGGCGGCTATGCCGGCGGCGATGCGCCGGGCGTAAAATTCGAGAATTGCTACTGGTGCCAGGAAAAGGAAATCGCCGCGATCTGCACCGATACCTGGGGCGTCGAGGTAAGGCCAAATGAAACCGGGGACGCCAACCAGCCGTGGCATTGGGTCGTCATTCCCGCAATGGGCCTTTGCATGGGCGAAATTTTTTATCTGAAGGAACTCGCCGATGACTGCGCGGAAGACGGCGTGTACGAATTCTTCTTCTGTGGCCCGCCCCTTATCATCACCGGAGGCACCGGTTCGCCGATCAACCCGCAGGCGATCAAATGATCACAGCTGTTCTTCTCGACGCAAGGAGATAGGCCATGCTTGCGTCGACGACGTTCGACCTTCCAGGATTTCGAATTGTCAGATGCATCGGAATCGTCCGCGGCATCACGGTAAGGACGCGATCATTGCCGCTGACGCTTATCGCCGGCCTGCGCACGATATTCGGCGGGCGTGTCGGGATTTTTGCGAACCTGTGTGAGAAGACGCGCGACGAAGCGTTCCAGTTGATGCTATCTCACGCCGGGCAGATCGGAGCGAACGCCGTCGTCGGCGTGCGCTATGACACCGGGCCAATGGTCACTGCCGCTGAGGTGTTGTGCTATGGAACGGCCGTGATCGTTGAACCGCTACCTGGAAACGGGTGATCCACCCCAGAAGATCGGCAGCCAATCGACAACGAGCGATGATTGGCATGCGCGCCTTGCGTATGCTAATTGGCGCAACGTACTCATCACTGTGAGGAGATAACGACGCGCGCCGGCTCTTGCTTGCAGCGGTTGCGCCTCCGTTCACGATGAAGCTCAAGGAGCTGTTCTATGTGCTCGGCCTGCGGCCGGCACCCCGATCTTATGGCCATCGGCTGCAGATCATCGATCTTCCCGTTGACGGCAAGATTGAGTACGCGCGGTGGTTACATCCGAAGGCGCAAGATTTGCTGCTGACGGAAAAGGAGGTGACGGAGCTGCGCCGCTTTTTGAAGCCGGGCGATTTTGCCATCGACATCGGCGCGCATTCCGGCGACTCGACATTGCCCATCGCGCTGGCCTGCGCCAAAGAAGGCGCAGTGCTAGCACTGGAACCCAACCCTTATGCCTTTGAAATCCTGAAAGCCAACGCTGCGCTCAATCCGCAAAAGATCAACATCATTCCGCTCTGTTGCGCCGTCACGGAGCAGGACGGGACGTTCGAATTCAGCTACGGCGATCCGGGGTTCATCAACGGCGGCGATTTCAGCGGCCGCAGCGTATGGGAGCACGGCAGCGCCTTCACGCTCAAGGTCCGCGGACGCCCCCTGCAGCAGATCTTAAGCGGGATACCGGCGGACCGCCTCGCGCGGCTGCGCTACATCAAGACCGATACCGAGGGGCACGACGCGCGCATTTTGCACGCGATCCGCGACATCCTCGAGCGCCACCGCCCCTATATCAAGGCGGAGGTTTATGGCCGGCTCTCGAGCGAGGAGAGGACCGGGCTGCACCGCCTGCTTTCCGAGCTCGGCTACAGGGTTTTCAAGGTAGACGGTGGTATGCTTTTTACTGAGCAGCGGCTGAACGCATCGGACATGATGCGATGGACGCATTTCGATATTTTCGCCGTTCCTGCCTGACGCCCGGAAGCCGCCGACAAATTTCGCAAGTTCGAGGAGAAAATCATGGCTCGTTATCTTAAGCGCGGATTGGACGCAGGCGCGATCAAGGCCGCCGACGCCAAAGTGCGCGAGACGGTCGAGAGCATTCTCGCCGATATCGAGGCGCGCAAGGACGAAGCCGTACGCGAGCTGTCGAAGAAATTCGACAACTGGTCGCCTGCAGATTTCAAGCTCAGCCCGCAAGAGATCGAGCGTGCCATTTCACAGGTGTCGAAACGCGATCTGGAGGATATGAAGTTCGCGCAGGCGCAGGTCCGCAACTTCGCACAGAAGCAGCGCGAAACGATGCTCGACCTCGAGGTCGAGACGCTTCCGGGCGTCATTCTCGGCCACAAGCACATTCCGGTCGAATCGATCGGCTGCTATGTACCCGGCGGACGTTACCCGATGGTCGCCTCCGCGCACATGTCGATCGTCACCGCGAAGGTTGCCGGCGTGAAACGCATTATTGCTTGCGCCCCACCCTACAAAGGCGCCCCGCATCCCGCCATCGTCGCGGCTCAGCATTTCGGCGGCGCCGACGACATCTATGTGCTCGGCGGGGTGCAGGCGGTCGCGGCGATGGCGCTTGGTACCGAAAGCATCAAGCCGGTGGACATGATCGTCGGCCCTGGCAACGCTTATGTGGCGGAAGCGAAGCGTCAATTGTTCGGCCGCGTCGGCATCGACCTGCTGGCCGGGCCCACCGAGACGCTCATCATTGCCGATGAGACGGTGGACGCTGAAATGTGCGCCACCGACCTGCTGGGCCAGGCAGAGCACGGGCCGACGTCCCCTGCCGTCCTGATCACAAACTCCGAGAAGCTTGCGCGCGAGACCATGCAGGAGGTCGAACGGCTGCTGAAAATCCTGCCGAGCGCCGATCTCGCCGGACAGGCGTGGAAGGACTATGGCGAAGTCATCGTCTGCGACGACGAGGCCGAAATGGTGCGCGAGGCCGATCGCGTCGCGTCGGAACACGTTCAAGTCATGACGCGCGACCCCGACTACTTCCTCAACAACATGAAGAACTACGGCTCGCTCTTTCTCGGGCCGCGCACGAACGTCGCGTATGGCGACAAGGTCATCGGCACCAATCACACACTGCCGACGAAAAAGAACGCGCGCTTCACCGGCGGCTTGTGGGTCGGCAAGTTCATCAAAACCTGCACCTATCAGAAAGTACTCACCGACGAGGCGAGCGCAAAGATCGGCGAGGTCTGCTCACGCCTGTGCGTGCTCGAGCACTTCCTCGCCCACGCCGAACAGGCCAACGTGCGCGTGCGCCGGTATGGCGGCAAGAATGTGCCCTACGCGCAGGCGGCGGAGTGACACCCTCTTGGGCGTCATCACCGGGGCGGCGCGCAGCGCCGTGACGCGGGATTGCGGGTCAACCCCGGCAACGACAACAGCAAAATGACAAGTCTCCTCACCCCCACTGCCTCCTTCCGCCTCGACGGCAAGCGCGCGCTGGTGACCGGCGCGGGCCGCGGCATTGGCCTCACGGCAGCGAGCGCGCTGGCGGAGGCCGGCGCACATGTGACGCTTGCCGCGCGCACCACAAAAGAGATCGAAGCGGCGGCGGACGCGATCCGCGCACGCGGACAGAAGGCGGATGCACTCACGCTCGACGTCACCGACATCGAAGCGGTGCGCAAGACACTCGCCGAACGGCCGCCCTATCAGGTGCTGGTCAACAACGCCGGCATGAACCGGCCGAAAATGTTGCCGGATGTCACCATCGACGATTTCGACGCCATCATGGGGCTGAACGTGCGCGCGGCCTTTTTCATGGCGCAGACGGTGGCGCTCCGGCTGATCGAAGCGAAGCTTCCCGGCTCCATCATCAACGTCTCATCGCAAATGGGCCATGTCGGCGCTGCGCGCCGCACCGTCTATTGCACCTCCAAACACGCCATGGAGGGCTTCACCAAGGCGATGGCAATCGAGCTCGCCCCGCACAACATCCGCGTCAACTCGCTGGGACCCACGTTTCTGGAAACGCCAATGACGAAGCCGTTCTTCGAAAACAAAGCGTTCCGCGACGAGGTGCTGTCGAAGATCAAGCTTGGGCGCCTCGGCCAACTCGAAGACTTGACCGGCGCAATCGTCTTTCTCGCCTCCGACGCCTCATCGCTGATGACAGGTTCGGCGCTCGTGCTCGACGGCGGCTGGACAGCGGAATAGCGCGCCAGACCCATCGGGTGTCATCGCCCGCGAAGCGGGCGATTCAGTACTCACGAATGTCGCAGCTCAATTGCGAACCTTGCGTTTGCCGGATGCCCCGCTTTTGCGGGGCATGACGCATATCCCGTAACAGCGTTGCGTCTTCTATAGCTTGGGCAAATCCGCAAAATACTCGGGGTGCTCCTTCTCGACCTGCTGCATGAACTCCGGCCGGAATAGGCTTGGGACATCAAGCCGCGGTGCGCCTTTGAGCGTGTTGGTGAGCACCTCGTCCTCGGCATTCTCGAAGGCACGCAGCACGTTCGGCGACATGCGCGGATCGAAGCTGATGTGCTTGACCGCTTCCTTGCCGATGGCGACATCGGTGCCGGGAACCCATTTGGCGAAGATCTCAACGGCTTCATCGCGGTTATTGCGCGTGAAATGCGAGGACTGCGCGAGGCCGGCGGCAATGCTTTTGATCACGGCCGGCTTCGATTCGACGGTTGGGCCGTGCGCGACCGCGACCATCACGTAGGACATGTGCTGGCCGCCGCGGATGACCAGGTATGAACCAGGCACCTGGGTCAGCGCTTGCGTCACGTAAGGCTCCCAGGTCACGATGGCGTCGACTTTTCCGTCTCTCAGCGCCGGCGCCAGCCCGAATTGCGACCAGATGTTTTCGATGGTGACGTCGTCGTATTTCACGCCCGCGCGGCGCAGCACCATCTTGAAATATTCGTCGGATGTCTGACCGCGTGCGAGGCCGATCTTTTTGCCTCGAACATCACCGATCTTGCTGATGCCCGTGCCGTTCCTGCTGACGATTGCAAGCGGCGTGTCGCAACGATCGTCGGTGGCGTCGTTCATGATGAGACCGATGACCTGGAACGGATTGCCGGCATGCACTGCTTTCAAATAGGTCGTGGTACTCATGTCGCCGACCTGCGCCTCGCCATTGTGCAAGGCGTTGACCATGTCGGTTCCGGTATCGACCACCCTGAAACTGGCGTCGACGCCGTGCGCTCTGAAGAATCCCTTCTCGGCACCGACGAACATCGGCAGATGGCCAAAATTGTTCGCGATCACCACATTCAGTCCGGGTAAGTCCGCCATCGCACCCTCCCTGATCCGGCACCAGCCGGGCGGCCAATATTGAATTCCGCAGGGAATCCAATTGCAATGGCGGGGGCGCGGGAGGAAATCTAGACGCGCTTGCGCAGCACTTCCGGGTTGACGCAGTTCGGCGGAATACGGCCTTCGATCAGTGCTTCGATATTGTCGACGACGATATTCGCCATCTCCTCACGCACCTCGACAGTTGCACTGCCGAGATGCGGATTGAGTACAACGTTCTTCATCTTCTTCAATTCGGCGGAAACCTTCGGCTCGAATTCGAACACGTCGAGGCCGGCGCCCGCTATCCGTTTGGTCTTGAGTGCCTGAATCAACGCTTTTTCGTCGATGATCGGGCCGCGCGCCGTATTGATGACGAACGCCGTTCGCTTCATCAGGCGCAACTCTCGTCCACCGATCTGATGGCGCGTTTCCGCGTTGAGCGGCGAGTGGATCGAGACAAAGTCGGATTCGCGCAAGAGCTCGTCAAACGGCACGAATGTCAGCCCCGCTTCCCGCTCCTCGCTTTCCGGCTTGCGCCGCGGTGTCCAGTAGAGCACGCGCATCGAGAAGCCGTGCGCGCGGCGCGCCACCGCTTTTCCGATCAAACCGCCGCCGCCAATCAGGCCGATCGTCTTGCCCCAGACGTAAGAGCCGAGCAGATGCCGTGATTGACCGCCAGGAAATTTTCCGGCGCGGACCAGCCGGTCTCCTTCCAGCATGCGCCGCGCCACCGCAATCATCAGACCGAACGTCAAATCCGCCGTCGCCTCCGTCGTAACCGGCGGTACGACCGTTACCGGAATGCCGCGCCTGGTCGCCTCCGCGACATCGATATTCGAAGGCGTGATCGATTGCGCTGCGATATGCGTGAGGTTCGGATTAGCGGCCACCACCGCGCGATCGATCTTGTCGTGAAGAAGACAAAACAGGATGTCCGCCTTCTTCACGGCGTCCACCAAAGTCTTGTGCGGAATGATGCGGCTGTCGTCAGGAAATACTTTTACGCTCCCGAGCGCCCGCAAGCGTTTGATCGCGCTGTCCGCTATCGGCTGAGTGACGAAGATGCGCGGCCGGGCTGTCAACGCATCCACCTGACGATTCCGGCAACGCCGTCGACGGCGCATTGCGTGCCGTCAGGAATCTTGCGCGTGGCATCCAGCACGCCAAGCACCATCGGAATGCCGCGCTCGCGTGCGAGCGACGCCAGATGTGAGGTCGAACCACCAAGCTCGGCAACCACACCCGACACGATCGGCAGAATCTGGCTCAGCGCGGGACCAGCGACCTTGGTCACCAGCACGTCACCCGGCGCGACGCGCGACAGCTCGCATTCGCAATTGACCACCACGGCACGACCGGAGCCCCAACCGATGCCGGCTGGATGACCGTTGAGGCCCGGGTGTGCAAGCCAGATTTCATCCGGCACGTGCGCGGGCTCGACGTGCAGCGGCCGCGCCTGCAGCAGCTTGAAGCCGCTTTCGTCCATTGCCCATTCGATTTCGACAGGGCAGCCGATGGCCGCTTCCGCCTTGCGCAGCAGACGCCCGAGCGTAACCGCCTCACCCGCGCTCAGGCACGGTTCGTTGGCAATATCGTCCGGCACAAGTTGCGGCGCTGAAACGCCATGCTCGCAGGTCTCGCGATGATTTTTGCGGCCCGCTTCGATGGTTCGCAGGAAGCCCGTTTTGCTGAGTACAATGCGATCCGGCACGACCTCGCCTTGCGCGATCGACGAGCCGAGGCCCCACGTTGCCGAAAGCAGCATCTGGCCTTCCGCCGTTTCACTCAGACCGCCACCCGACGCGCGAGCGGAGATCAATGGCTGGATCAGCACAGCCATGGCCGTATCGGCGGGCGAGAGATCGTTGCTTTCCATGTAGCGGCGCGCGTGCGACGTCCACAGCGCCGCCCAGCAGGCCCGCACCGCCGTCAGGAATTCGGTTTCGTCCGAAAGGCCGAGGAAACTTTCGAACTGACCGGCGAAGTTTGCACCCTTTCGATCCTCGATCAGCGCAGAGGAGCGCACCACGCACAGCGCACCGCTGCCGCGGATCGCACGCCACACATCGAGTAACGGCTGCAGAATTTCCGGCGCAATCGGCTGTTGATAAAGCGCGAGACGGATGGCGACGGACATGCGACGCGACGCGGACAAATCGGCATCGTTGTATGCCCGGACCGTCTCCTCGATTCCGAGATGGCGCACTTGCGCGCGGTAAGCGTCGGCGGTGAGCGAGAACCCGCCCGGCGTCGGCAGACCGGCGCGCATCAGTGCAGCCAGATTCGCCGCCTTCGGTCCGACGTTTTCAGCGTCGAGGGCGAGTGGGTCTGTGAGCGGGAGGATGAAAGCGGTCATCGCGCGTTTGTTCTCGACAGTGCCACGATCCCGGTGTGCTTCCTCTCCCCGTCGGGAAGAGGATCGGAATGAGGGGTAATCGGATCTATCGAATGCAACAACCCCTCACCCGCACCGCTTCGCGGCCCAACCTCTCCCTTAAGGGAGAGGTGAAGATGCTCGTCTCGACGCTAACGCCAAAATCACTTCACGTGGTCGCCATAGCCCGGCAGCGGATCGACGACGGTGATCTGCTTCACCGGGAAGTTCGATACGATCTCAATGCCGTCGTTTTTTACAATCAGCATCTCCTCGATACGCACGCCGTAACGGAATTTCTTGCCGTGCTGCGTCTCGAGCGCAAAGGTCATTCCCTCCTGGATCTCGATCGGATGATCGAGCGACCAGATGCGTGAGATCACCGGCGGATCGTATTGTGCCAGGCCGAGGCCATGACCCCACAGATTCGCCGCAGCCTGGTCTTCATCTTCGTAGCCCCAAGTCTCCTGCGCCGACGGCCACTTCGAGGCGATGTCGCGCGTGGTGGCGCCGACCTTCACCGCACCGATTGAATCGTAGAGCCACTTGAGTGCGGTCTCGTAGGTGTCCTTCTGTTCCTGCGTCGGTTCTTTGCCGACACAGTAAGTCCGATAATAGCAGGACTTGTAACCGTTCCACGTCAACGCGGCCAAATCCATGAACACGATGTCGCCAGGCTGGATGATGCGGTCGGAGAAGTTGCGCCAATTCGGCCAGGTGTTCGGGCCGGACGACACGATCACGTCCTCGACGTCCTCCATGCCGGGAATTGAGTAGAGATACTCCATCAAATGCGCCGTCACCTGATTTTCGGTGACGCCAGGGCGCAGGAATTTCATGCACTCCCAGTGCGTGGCATCGCCGATCGCGCCGACAATACGGAAGCATTCCTGCTCGTCCGGAGACTTGACGGCGCGTGCCTCCATCATGGGCGTCATGCCGTCGGTCCAGTTGATGTTGTTCTCCTTGAAGACGTTGATCATGTTGATGTCGATGAAGTCGCAGCCGAGCTTCTGCCCGGCGACGCCGTTGTCCTTCATCGCCTGGATCACCGCCTTGACGAATTTCTGCACCTGCTGAGTCGACGCGGGGCCCGCCGCGCCTTTGATCCACGCAAAGGAGTGCCGCACGTTCTCCTTCGGAATCCATGGGCTATGGCGTTCGATCTGGAAGCCGATGTCGCCCTGCTCGAAGATGATCGGCCGCCCGTCGCCGCACAACATGGCGTAGCGAAGGCCGGGCTTCAGCCGGCACCACCCGGGCGTCAGCGTGCCGGTGATGTAACGAATGTTCTCGTCATACATGCACAGCAACGCGCCAAGGCCGTGCTTCTTCATCATCTGCCGTGCGCGCTCAATGCGGTATTCGCGCAGCCGGTCCCAGTTGACCCGCTGCTGCCAATCCATCCCCGCGATGCCGAAATTCGCACCCATGGCGTCCTCCCGCGGCGCGTTGCGCGCCAGTCCTTAGTTCTCGTCGTCAAAATGTTAAGCGGGTGACAGCACTGAACAAAATAATATATTCTGGCCTTTGCCATTATAATTTTTGATGCCGGTTCATCGTGCGCAACATCCCGCTCCGACAGGTCCGCGCGGTCATCGCTGTCTGCGAGGAAGGCTCGTTCACGCGCGCCGCCGAGCGGGAAAACGCCACGCAATCCGGCATTTCGCAGCACGTCGCCGCAGTCGAACGAAAGCTGGGCGTCAGGCTGTTCGACCGCACGCCGGGAGGCGTGACGCCTACCCCCGCCGGCCAGCGCTATTACAAAAGCTGCGTCAGCGCCGTTGGCGCGCTTGAGCATGCCGCCGAAGAGGCCCGGGCGCTTGCCGGCAAGGTGACCGGCGAATTGCGCGTCGGCCTGATGCCAACCTTTACCCGTGCCGTGCTGGCACCCGTCATCGATGACTTTATCGCCCGCCGTCCGGCCGTGCGGCTACGCATCATGGAAGGCTACAGCGGGTTGCTCACGGAGATGGTGCTCAAGGACGAACTCGATTTCGCCGTGGTGCCTGCCTATGAGGGCACGCGCGGCCTGAAGGCGCGGCTGCTGGTGCGCGACCGCGAAATGCTGATTTCCGGTCCGCGCGCGAATTTTACGCCGCTGGCGCCGGTGCGGCTTTCCAAATGCAAGCCGCTCAAGATCGTTATTCCCGGTCCTGACAACATTCGCCGCCGCAATCTTGAAACCTATTTTCAGACGCACGGCGTCGAAATCGAAGCGATGCTCGAAATGGACGCGATGATCGGTACGCTTGAGTACGTCGCGCGCTCGGATTGGGTGACGATTTTGCCGAGCGTTATTTCCGTAAACGACATCGGGCGCGGCGAATTGATCGTTAATCCGATTGTCGAGCCCGAATTGCATGCCGAATTTGTCGTGATCCATCCGACGCGGCGTACGCTCTCGACGCAAGCGAGACTCTTCCTCGACCGTTTCGAGCGCGAAGTCGCGCACATCCATGAAGTTTTGGATTCGGCGATCGCCGGCGAAAAGGCCGACTTTAGAAAAAGAGTTGGCAAAAAATTTGAGCTGTCTTAAAGGCGCCAAACTTTTCACATTTTGGCCCAGCTTCCGGCCAATTAAAGCCTAGCGCCCCCCAGCATAATTTTCGCTGTAAATTTCCAACGTTCTTGAACGTGGACATTTGCGAGGGGGAGACTCGTGGACGTTCAATTCACGATGCAGCCACCATCAGGCTGCCGATCCGACGGCCTGCCCAGCGTCCTTTTCTTCGTTGTCCAGAAATATCCGATCGAAGGTTTATCGGTTCGATAGTGCCCGAGCTCGATTTCGTGGCTGCCGTGCGCCTTCGGCTAAACGAGAGAGGAGTTCACGATGAGTACCACGGATCCCAGGAATAACGATCCCAATAGCCTTATGTACTACGCACCACGCCGCATGCGGGATCGGGTACATAATTTGCGCGCGGCGCAGCTTCGCGCCCCGGGCCAATCGATCCCGACTGTTCCCCTTCAGCCACCGGATACGCCTTTGCCCGATTGGTACGATCCGGACGACCTTCCACAAGAGAACCCCTTTCCGGAAAACTTGCGTTCGCTCGAAATGGAGACGATCGAGTCGCTGCGTGAATTCAATCAACGGGCGCGGCGAGCCGAAATCGTTGCGTTGACCGGCCGGTTTGGCATTGTCGCTTGCATCGCCGCAGCCGTTGCTTTCGGTTACATTTTTTATTTTAGCGGCTCGTTCAAGTGGAGCACGACCGATCAGGCTGACAGCGAAACGGGCGCGCCAACTGCCCGTGCTGACAAGCTCGTTACCGAGCAAGTCAGTTCCGCTGCGGCAAACACATTCGCATCCGCCGATCCGACCACCAGCCGTCCGCTCTCGCTCAACGTCGAGACGCAAGGGCAACTACACGACGCGGACGCAGCCTTCAAAGTACTTCCCGCCGACACCAAGTCGACGTTCGGCGCGGCAGCCGCCGCCGGCCTTTCACCGACGAGCGCGGAACCACCGGTGAAAGTCATTTCGACCATCTCCGTGCCCCGCACGGAAGACGACAACGAGCCGGCGCGGCAAATCGAACCGGAGGTGATTGCGGCGATGCTAAACCGTGCAGAACAGCTTTTGTCGAGCGGCGATGTTCCTGCCGCACGACTTCTGCTGGAGCGCGCGGCTGAAGCGCACAACGCGCGCGCCGCCTTCGAACTTGCGGCAACCTACGATCCGACGGTGATGAAGCCGGCCGGAAACGTTGGACCTCGGCCGGACATCGCCATGGCCAGAGCCTGGTATCAAAAGGCGCGCGCCTGGGGTTCGCCCGAGGCCGGCAAACAACTCGACGCGCTTGCAAGCGTCGACAAATGACCAAACACGCCGACCGCGCCTAATCAATCACGGGGAGGAAACGATCAATGAGTATTTTCCGGAAGTGCCTTGTCACAGCCGTGTTGCTGTTTCCGCTGGCAGGAATGACGGCCGCAGTGAGTGCCGAAAAAGGCGAAGTTGATCCCGCGCAGGTGAGCGAAGGACTAAAAGCGATCTTTAATTACGGAAAAGACACCGGATCAACCAAGGAACGGCTCAACGCCAACACGACGACCGTTATTACCGGCACCATCGGCGGCACCTACGTGCAGATCGGTGCCGATCTCGCCTCGGTTCTGGATGACGGCGACAAGCTACGCGTTCTTCCGATCGTTGGCCGCGGATCCGTTCAAAGCATCGCGGATGTGTTGTATCTGAGGGGAGTTGACCTCGGCATCATGCGCTCCGATACGCTCGATTACCTGGAGAAGAAAGGGTACGCGAGCAACCTCAAAAGCCAGCTGACCTACGTCACGAAGCTTTACAACGAAGAGATGCACGTCGTCGCGCCCAAGTCGATCAAGACGTTATCGGACCTCAACGGCAAGACAGTCAGCGTCGACATGCCTAACGGCGGCACGTTCGTGACGTCGATCATCGTGTTCGAACGTCTCGGCATCAAGCCGAACTTTGTTTACATCGAGCAGCGCCGTGCTTTCGAAAAATTACGCAAAGGCGAAATCGACGCCATGATCGCGGTGCAAGGACGGCCGTCCAAATTCATCAGCGGCATCAAGGATCCGAACCTTCACCTCGTTCCGGTCGACTACGCGGCGCCGCTGCAGAAAGACTATCTGCCCGCTCAGCTTACGTCGAAAGACTATCCGGCGCTGATCGAACCGGGTGAGCGCGTCGATACGATCGCGGTACCGGCGCTGCTCGCGGCCTACAACTGGCCACGCGGAAGTGCCCGTTACAAGAAAGTCGCGCGGTTTGTCGAAGCGTTTTTCGACAAATTCCCGGACTTCCAGAAGCCCCCGTTTCATCCGAAGTGGAAAGAGGTCGTGTTGAACGCGCCGCTGAACGGTTGGAAGCGTTTCCCTGCGGCTCAGGAGTGGCTCGACCAGCACGCGAACCCGCAGATTTCCGATTTGCGCTCAAAGTTCGATCACTTCATGGCTGCGCGCGCGTCGCAGGATGGGGCACCCGCCGCGTCCGATCCGGAGCAGGAGGCCGAGCTGTTCAAGCAGTTCATGCAGTGGCGGCAGGATACGTTGGAAAGCCGCGCGAAAGCACGGTCGCACAAGCGTCGATCTCATGCGAAGCATTCGGATGACGACGACAATAACAACAGCGGCAAGAAGTAACCTCGATTGCCGAAGAGCCGGCCCGGGCACGGTCCAATCGATCTGGATCGTAATCGGGCCGGCTTGTTCACCGTAACTGGATAAAACCGTCTCAGGAGTCGACTTCCGTCACGGTTACTTCCGCCAGTCCGGAAAAGCCCAATGCCCGCGCTGCCGCCGGCGTGAGATCGATGATGCGGCCCTTGATGTACGGCCCACGATCGTTGATACGCACGACCACGCTGCGCCCGTTTCGCTTGTTCGTCACGCGCACGCGCGTGCCGAACGGCAACGTCTTGTGCGCCGCCGTCAGCCGGTCGGCCCGGGCGTATTCTCCGTTCGCCGTTTTTTGATTGCTGTAGACGGAAGCGATTCCGGATTGCGCCATCGCGAAAGGCACGCAGGCAAAGAACATCACGCCGCAAAGCGCGGCGGTCGCACGCAAGACCATGGGAAACTCCCCGAACTGAAATCACCCTTGGCGCGCCGCTTAAAGATCGGATCGTGCGATTTAAGGGCAATAATTCGGCAATCGCGGGCCCATGTTTTGTCGACGGAACCCGCCGCTCATCACACGGATGCCGGTGCGCCGGGCTGCTTCAGCGGGTGTGCACGCGCAAACGCATCATTCTCATTGCACGCGTCGACGATGCGTTTGACGGTCGGATACTGCGCGAGGTCGATCTTGAAAAATCCGGCGCCGGCAGCCTGGCTCGCGAGGCAGATGTCTGCAATGGTGATTTGATCGCCGTGGCAAAATCGTCCAGCCGATCCGTCCTTCAGATGCGTTTCGATCGCCTCAAGCGCCGTGCGATGCCAGTGTTGCGCCCATTTGAGGATGCCGGCCTCGTCCACTTTGAACTCGTGCGTGAGGTATTCGCGCACGCGCGGGACGATCAGCGGATGTGAGTCGGCGGCAACAATTTGCGCCAGGCCGCGTACGCGTGCGCGCGCTTTCGGATCGAACGGTAATAACGGCGGTTGCGGATGGACTTCGTCGATATATTCGATGATCGCCAGCGACTCGAACAGCGCCGGCCCCTCCCCGTCGATCAGTGCCGGAATCGCCATCATCGGATTGATCTTGCGGAAGGCGTCCTCGCGCTGCTGCCCTTTCATCAAATTCACGTCGATCACTTCGTCGGGCACCAGCCCTTTCAGGTTGAGCGCGATGCGCACCCGATAGGTCGCGAGCGAACGCCAGAAGGAAAACAGTTTCATGAATGCTCCTCCTGCCTTACTGCCTTGGCCGCGCCAGGTCGCGGCCATCTCGATGAAAACCTGACCCGATGCCAACGCGCGCGGGAGGCTTGGCACAAGGCTCGATACAGGAACGTGGGACTATTTTTTAGTCCCGCCCGGATCGGCCTTCAGGCCCGCAGCCTCGATACCGGCAATCGCGATGATCTCGTCATTGTCGCCGGTGTCGCCGGAAATGCCGACAGCGCCGATCACTTTGTTATTGGCGTCACGAATCAATACGCCGGCCGGATTGGGCACAAGGCGACCACCACTTGCCATGCCAACGGCCGCGAAAAATGCAGGATTTTGCGCCGCACGCTCCATGCTTGTGCGCGAACCCCAGCCGAAGCCCAGCGCGCCGTAAGCTTTCCCCATCGCAATCTCGTAACGAAAGATACCGGAGTTATCTTCGCGCTTGGCGCATACGACATGCCCGCCGGCATCCAGCACCACGATTGTCTGCGGCATCTGCTTTTTGTCGCGCGCGGTCTTCAGCGCCACGTCGACAATGGTGGAGGCTTGTTCAAGCGTAACTGACATTTTCAATCCTCATTCTTCTTCAAGATTTCTTTCGCTGCGCCCAATAAACCGACATACGCGATCCGTCGCCACCGCCAAAGCCGTTTTTGTTCGCCTCTTCAAACGAACTAAGCGCCGCCCGCGTGGCCGGCATGTCGATGCCCTTTGCCGCGCCCGTTTCCACCATCGTACGGATGTCCTTCACGGCATTCGCGATGCTGAACGTCGTCGGCCCGGGATCGCGGCCTTCGAACATGGTAACGATCATGTCGGCACGGTTTTTCAAGGCCGCATTCGCGCCGTTGGTATCGACAAACAGGTCCAGCAGGCGCTTTGGATCCCAACCCACATCACGGCAGATCGCAAAGGCTTCACCATAGGCCTGCCAGGCGACCATCAGCGGCAGATTGATGGCAAGCTTTATCGACGCGCCGGCACCGACAGGCCCACAATGCTCGACGCGACGGCAAAGCTGTTCAAGAATCGGCCTTGCACGGGCCGCATCCGCAGGCTCTGCGCCCATCAATCCGAGCAGTTTGCCCTGACGTGCCGGACCGATTGAGCCGCCAACCGGACATTCGACCAGTGCTGCGCCCTTTGCGCGCACTTTGGCTGCGAGATCGGTCTCGACCTTAGGGGCCACCGTACTCATCTCGATGAACAGCTTGCCTCTTACCTCGCCGGACAAAAGGCCGGATGGGCCGTTGTAAACCTGATCGATCGCTGCGCCATCCGTGAGGATAGTGATGACGGCCTCGCATGCTTCCGCCAATGCGGCAGGACTTGGCGCGATGGCGGCGCCGGCATCTGCAAGAGCTTTCGCCTTCGCAGCTGTCCGATTCCACACGGTCACGTGATGGCCGACCTCAATCAGCCGCGCGGCGATAGCGGCACCCATGTTGCCGAGGCCGGGGATTCCGATTTTCATGATTCCTCCAGATCGTCTTTTGTGCGCGACGATAGGCGATTGGAACGCGTCATGAAAGCCACCTGGCGGACAGGTTGTCCACTCGACAGCAACGGCTTTCACCCCTTATGACGAAAATGAGGATTCGAGCACGGCGGTTCGTGCGCGGGAGCGGGAGGGTTTGAAATGGCCGCGGCCAGGAAGCAAAAGGGTACCGTTGGAATTGTCGGCCTCGGCATTATGGGCGGCGCGTTTGCAAAGAACTTGAGCGCCGCCGGATGGCACGTCATCGGTTTTGATCCAAATGCGGCCCGCGCTCGCGAGGCCCGCAAGGCAGGCGTTGAGCTCGCGAAAGGCGCGGTTGAAGTCGCAAGCAAGACCTCAATCATTCTGACCAGCTTGCCGAAACCCGAGGCACTCTTGGCGACCGCGCGCGAGATTGCTGCCGCCAAGTTGCCGCATCGTGTCGTCGCGGAGATGAGCACTTTCAAGATCGCGGACAAGGAGAAGGCGGAACGCATTTTCCGCAAGGCCGGTCATACGATGCTCGACTGCCCGGTGAGCGGCACCGGCGCGCAGGCGAAAGCGCGGGACCTCGTGTTTTACGCAAGCGGCGACTCCAAGGCGATCGCCCGTCTTAAGCCGATGTTCGAGGACTTCGGGCGCCGCGTGTACGATGTCGGCGCCTTCGGCAACGGCAGCAAGATGAAATACGTTGCCAACCTGCTGGTCGCCATCAACAACGTCGCCAGTGCGGAGGCGATGGTCCTCGGTATGAAAGCCGGCCTCCCGCCCCAACTGATTTTCGACCTCATCACCGCCGGAGCCGGCAATTCGCGCGTGTTCGAGTTGCGCGCACCGATGATGGTCAAGAACAACTACAAAGATGCCACGATGAAGATCGACGTGTGGCAGAAGGACATGGATGTGATCGGCCACTACGCGCGCAAGATCCGCGTACCGACGCCGATGTTCGATGCCTCCAAGCCTATTTATGACGCGGCACTGCGCAGCGGGCTCGGTCCCTACGACACCGCCGCGGTCTGCGCGGTGCTGGAGAAAAAGGCAAAGGTAAAACGGCGCAAGGCGTCTAACGCAAGGTAATCAGATTTCGCTGGTCCTTCGGCGCCGACGCGGGCGCCCGACCATGAGCCGCTTGCACGAATGATCGCGAAGAACGGTGTCGTTGCCCGGTGCGTGGCACGCAAGGGCTTGTCTCTGCTACGCCTGACTTTGTAGGTTTGCGCACGAACGAAATCGGAGCGGCCGCGGAATGGCGGTTCAGCAACAGTTGCGGAAGGCGGTTATGCTGGCCTTGCAGGAACGCACAGAGGTTCGCGACGGCATGCGGATCGATTTCGACGTGCCGATCACAATGGATGACGGACTGGTTCTCCGGGCGGACGTTTTCCGGCCGATCAAGGACGGCAAATATCCCGTCATTCTTTCTTACGGTCCTTACGCCAAGAATCTCGCGTTTCAGGACGGCTATCCGAGCGCGTGGGAGCGCATGGCGGCAAAGCATCCGGACGTGACCGCCGGCTCGAGCAATCTCTATCAAAGCTGGGAAGTGGTCGATCCGGAGAAATGGGTTCCGCACGATTACGTCTGCGCGCGCGTCGATTCACGCGGCACCGGCTGCTCGCCCGGTTTCATCGATCACTTCTCGCCGCGCGAGACCAAGGATTACTACGATTGCATCGAATGGGCGGGCACGCAGCCGTGGTCGAATGGGAAAGTCGGGCTCAACGGCATTTCCTATTATGGGATTAACCAGTGGCACGTCGCCTCACTGCAGCCGCCACATCTCGCCGCCATCTGCATCTGGGAAGGCGCGGCGGACTGGTATCGCGACATGACGCACCACGGCGGCATTCTCTCGACCTTCTGGGAGAACTGGTACGACATGCAGGTGAAGACGGTGCAATACGGCGCCGGCGAACGCGGCGGGCGTAGCCGCGTCCATGGCCAACTTGTATGCGGACCTGAAACGCTGTCGGAGGAAGAGCTCGCGAAAAACCGGACGAGTTTCGGCGACGAAATTCGCGCGCACCCGCTTGACGATGAATACCACAAGGCGCGTTCGCCGATCTGGTCGAAGATCACGGTGCCGATGTTCTCCGCGGCCAACTGGGGCGGCCAGGGCCTGCACCCGCGCGGCAACTTCGAGGGATTCGTCCGCGCAGCCTCGAAGAACAAGTGGCTCGAGGTGCACGGCATCGAGCACTGGACGCATTTCTACACCGATTATGGCCGCGAGCAGCAGAAGCGATTCTTTGACTACTTCCTGCACGGCAAAGATACCGGTTGGTCGAAACAGCCCCGCGTGCTCTTGCAGGTGCGCCATCCCGGCGAAAAATTCGTCGCCCGTGCCGAAAACGAATGGCCCCTCAAGCGCACGAAGTGGACGAAGTTCTACCTCGATCCGCGCGATCAGACGCTCACGACAAAAAAGCCGTCCGGCCGATCAAAGCTTGAGTTTAAGGCAATGGGGGACGGGCTCACATTTCTTACCGCCCCGCTCGAAAGCGAAACCGAGATCACCGGCCCCTCCGCCCTCAAGCTCTTCGCCTCCTCGTCGACCAGGGACGCCGACTTCTTCATCGTATTGCGGGTATTCACCGGCGACCTGAAGGAGATCGTCTTTCAAGGCGCGATCGATCCGCATACGCCGGTTGCGCAAGGCTGGCTGCGCGCCTCGCATCGCAGGCTCGATGCAAAATTGTCGCTGCCCTATCGGCCTTATCACACGCATGACCGCATTCAGCATCTCAAGAAGGGTGAAGTCGTAGAGCTCGATATTGAAATCTGGCCAACGTCGATCGTCGTGCCGCAGGGCTATCGGATCGGAGTGTCGATCCGCGGCAAGGATTACGAATACGGCGGCGGAAGTGGTGGAAAGCTTTCCAACTTCAAAAACGAGCTCACCGGTTGCGGCCCTTTTTTGCACAACGATCCCGCCGACAGGCCGATGAAAATCTTTGATGGCGTGACCACCCTCCATTTCAGCGGCGCCAAGGCCCCTTATCTGCTGCTTCCAATCATCCCACCAAGGAAGCGCGCACCTTCAGCGCGTAAAAGAAGGAAATAACACGCACCCGTATCGACGGCGGACACCTCGCAAGAGCCGTTGCCTGACTCGCTGCGGTTATTTGAGAGTGTTTACTCACGGCTGCGATGCGTTAAGCTGTCCATAAACCTTCACGCGAAAAGAAGGATGCCCGGGGGGAATGAACATACATTTTTGGGTCGTCCAGGCATTCAACGGCATTTCGTACGGCGCGTTGCTTTTCCTCGTCGGCAGCGGCCTGTCGCTGATTTTTGGCGTCATGCGCATCGTCAATCTCGCCCATGGCGCTTATTTTTTGTGGGGTGGGTACCTCGCGCTCTCGGTCATCTGGGCGACCGGCTCCTGGACCCTGTCGTTGCCGCTGGCGGCCCTCGGTGTCGCGCTACTGGGGCTTGTGATGGAACGCGTCTTCCTCAGGCCGCTGGGCTTCGATCCGCTCCGGCAAGTGTTGCTCACCGTCGGATTCGCCTATCTGTTCCAGCAGGCCGCGCTCGACATCTGGGGCGGCGACAATATGGATATCAATCCGGCGGCAGTGTTCAACAACAGCATTGTCGTGGGAGGCATCTATTTTCCGCTCTACCGCGTGTTCATGATCGTGATGGCTATCGCGATCGGCGTTGCGCTGTGGCTCGCCATGGAAAAGACGCGAGTCGGTGCTGCGGTGCGCGCCACCGTCGATGATGCCGAGATGGCGCGTGGCGTCGGCATCGATACCAATCGCATCTCGATGATCATCTTTGCGCTCGGTGCCTTCCTCGCTGCACTGGGCGGCGTGATCGGCGGCGCGTTTCTCGGCATCTATCCGGGGCTGGACTTTGAGATGCTGCCGCTCGCCTTTGCCGTCGTCATCATCGGAGGCATGGGCAGCCTTGGCGGAGCTGCCATCGGCGCCCTCGCTGTCGGCCTCGCCGACAATTTCGGCAAGGCGCTGTTTCCGGAAGTTTCATACTTCACCCTGTACGCGCCCATGGTCCTGATCCTGGCGATCAAGCCAACCGGATTGTTTGGCCGGGAGTAAAACGCAATGGCCGGACAAAATATCAAAATTCTGGCGGTTGCGGTTGTGCTGGCCGCGCTCGCCTATGTGATTCCTCACTCATCGTCCTTCGTCGTTTTGCTGGCGACGCGCGCCCTCGTATTTGCGATCCTGGCGATGAGCGTCGATGTGCTGCTCGGTTTCACCGGTCTCGCCTCCCTTGGGCAAGCGGCCTACTTCGGCATTGGCGCCTACATGACGGCAATCCTTGCCGCCAAATTTCATGTCGGGTTGGGCTGGGATTTCTGGCTTGTCGTGCTGCTCGGCATGCTGGCCGGTGCAGCCCTCGCGGCGTTCTTTGGATTGTTCGCGATCCGCGCCACCGGTGTTTATTTCCTGATGATAACGCTCGCGCTTGGCCAATGCGTCTGGGGTCTGGCCTATCGCTGGAATTCGGTGACCGGCGGCGACAACGGCATCAGCGTTACATCGCGACCGAGCTTCGGACTCGATCTGACGAACGAGCGCACCTTCTTTTTTCTGGTGTTCGGATTTTTCGTCGTGTCGCTTGTGCTGCTTTACGTCTTTGTACGTTCCCCTTTCGGCCGCAGCCTTGCTGGCATTCGCGAACGGGAACTGCGCATGCAAATTCTGGGCTACAACACGTGGCTGCATAAATACATTGCGTTCATCGTTGCCGGTGCATTCGGCGGCGTTTCCGGCGTGTTATGGGCGCACACAAACGGGCTCGTCAGCCCCGAAACCGTTGTCCTGACCACGTCGGTCGATGCTTTGCTCATGGTTGTTCTCGGCGGCTCCGGCACGCTGGTCGGCGGCGCCATCGGTGCGGCGATCGTGTTTGGGCTACGCGAGTATCTCAGCACGCTGGTGCCCTGGTGGCAGTACGTGCTGGGCGGTGTGTACGTCCTGACCATTCTCTATCTGCCGACCGGCCTGATGGGTCTCCCGGCGCGAATCAATCAGGTGCTATCGAACAGGGTGAGCAAGTCAGCGCCGACAGAGAAATTGGCGCCTTCCTGATCCGAAAAAAGGGAAGCGCCGCATAAAGGGAGGAACGACAATGACAAAAACTGTGCGACAGAAAATAGGCCCCGTGCTGATAGGCACCGGGCTGTTGCTCGGCTTGGGCCTGAGCGCGCCTGCTCAGTCGGAAGAGCTTCGCATCGGCTTCATCTCGCCGATGACCGGCATCTTTGCCCAGGTCGGCAAGGACATGGTCAACGGCTTCCAGATGTATCTCGACGAGCACCACAACAAGCTCGGCGGGATGGACGTAAAGTTCATCGTGGAGGATAGCCAGGGAAAATCCGACACCTCGGTCACCAGGGCGAAGAAGCTGGTGCTGCAGGATAAAGTGCAGATGTTTATCGGCGGCTTGCTGGCTTCGACCGGCTACGCGCTCGCGCCGGTGAGCAACAGCGAAAAGACGCTGTACATCGCGCCGGTAGCTGCAGCGGACGACCTTACGCAACGGCAGCTGAGCAAATATCCCTACTTCTTCCGCACCGGTTGGACGAGTTCACAGCCGACCCACGCACTCGGTCAATGGGCCTGCGACCAGGGCATCAAGAAAGTGGTGACGATCGCTGCCGATTACGCCTTCGGCTACGAGCAGGTCGGCGGTTTCCAGAAGGCGTTTGAAGATTGCGGCGGCAAGGTCATCCAGAAAATATGGCCACCGCTCGGCACCAAGGACTTCGGACCTTACATCCCGTCGATCAAGGGAGACGCCGACGCGATCTTCTCGCTGATGGTCGGCCCGATGTCGCTGCAATTTCCGAAACAGCTGCGCCGTTCCGGCAACAAGAAGCCGATCCTCGGCGGCGGGACCAGCTATGACGAGTTCGTGCTGCCGTTCATGGGCGACGAAGTTATCGGCGACGTCTCATCGCTGATGTACAGCGCAGCGATCAATACGCCGAAGAACGAAGCCTTCGTGAAATCCTACCGCAAGAAATACGGCAAGGTGCCTTCGTACTATTCCGAATCGAACTACACGACGGCGGAAATCATCGACATCGCCATCAAGAAGGCGGGCGGAAAGTATCCTGGAGCCGAAAAATTCATCGAGATCATGTCGGGGCTGAAGCTCGATGCGGTGCGCGGTCCGATTCACTTCGAAGACCGCAATCCGGTCCAGAACATCTATGTGAAGAAGGTCGAGAAGAAGAAGGTGTTCGGCTACCCGAAGGCGGAGCTCTGGAATACGGTCGTCAAGACGTATCCAAACGTCAGTCAATACTGGACATACGGCAAGGAGACGTTTCTGAAGCAGCCGGTGTACAGCCGCGACTTCCCGCCTTGCAAATATTGCGAGTAACGAATGGCGGCGCCGGCCAAGCGAGCGCCGGCGCCGCTTCTAGTTCAAACAGGAATGGCGCGTGAGAACGGATTCCGAAGCCACCACACCGGCTCTCGAATTGAGAGCTTTGCGCAAGAGCTTTGGCGGCCTCGAGGCGACGCGCGGCGTAACCCTGCGCGTCATGCCCGGCGACCGTAAAGCCATCATCGGCCCAAACGGGGCCGGCAAAACGACGCTGTTCAACCTGATTACAGGAATCTATCCGCTGACCTCCGGGCAGATCATGCTGTTTGGACAGGACGTCACCAAGTGGCGCAGTCATCAGCGCACCAGGCTCGGGATGGCGCGGACATTCCAGGTCACCAGCCTTTTTCCGAAGCTGACAGTCCTCGATAACGTGCTGCTGGCCATCCAGGGCCTGCGCCAGACCAAGTTCGTGATGTGGCGCTTCATGTCTTCGTACAAAGAAGCCTATGAAAAGGCGCGCCATCTGCTCGATCAGGCCGGTTTTCTCGATCGCAAGGACGTCGAAGTCCGTAATCTTTCGCATGGCGAGCAGCGTCAACTTGAAATCGTGCTTGGCCTTGCCAGCGATCCGAAAATACTGCTGCTAGACGAGCCGGCCGCGGGCCTTTCTTCCGGCGAGTCGACCGAGATGGCGCGCTTCCTGATGAAGCTCGATCCCAAGCTCGCAATACTTCTGATCGAACATGACATGGACGTCGTGTTCGACGTCTGTAGTGAGATTTCCGTGCTGCACTTCGGGGAGCTGCTGGAAACCGGCACGCCGGAGCAGATCAAGAGAAGCCAGCGCGTGCAGGAAATCTACCTGGGGGTCGGCTGATGGCGATCCTCGAAGTCCAGGACATCCACACGTACTACGGCGATGCCTACGTCTTGCAAGGCCTGTCGCTGAAGCTTGAGCAAGGGCAGATTCTGGGTCTGCTGGGGCGCAACGGCGTTGGTAAAACGACGCTGGTGAATTCGATCGTGGGCTTCAACCCGCCGCGCCGCGGTCGCGTTGTTTTCAAGGGCAACGACATCACCAACATCTCCTCGTTCGAGACGGTACGCGGCGGCATGGGACTCGTTCCACAAGGGCGGCGCGTTTTTCCGACGCTCGCAGTGGAAGAGAATCTTCTCGTCGCCGAACGCAACGTCGATCGGCATGGCTGGGCGCTGAAACGTGTTTACGAGCTCTTCCCCCGGCTCGAGGAGCGGCGACATCAACGCGCAAAAACGCTTTCAGGCGGCGAGCAGCAGATGCTCGCTATCGGGCGCGCGCTGATGACGAATCCCGATTGCCTGATCATGGACGAGCCATCGGAGGGACTCGCGCCCATCATCATTCAGGGCGTCTGGGCAGCGATCGGCAAATTGAAAGAGGAAGGACTTTCGATCTTGCTGGTGGAGCAGAACGCCAATCTCGCATTGAAGCTCGTCGATTACGTTCACGTGATGAGCAAAGGCCAGGTGGTGTACTCAGGAAGCCCGGAGGCATTGCAGGGCGACGAAAAAATCAAGTCGAGCTACCTTGGGATTTAGGCTTTATTTTCGGCTGCCCTCAGGCGCTATGAACAAATAGAGAAGACGCATCGCCTTGGCGATGCCCGCCGGCAGAAACAATCTTCGCTTGCCACAGGCGTTATCGACCCATCCATCGGCTGCCTACAACCAATCCGCGATCGGGATGCGCATCCACGATCGTTTCGGGCTTTACAGAGCATAATACATTAGTCGATGATGGAACGGCTTGGTTCGGCGCCTGCGTTCTGCGGCGGCCGGCACGATATTCGAATCTATGAATAAAACCGCCGCGAAGTCGGTCAGCAAATCGGTCCCGTGTGGGGCAAAAGAGGGAGGAACAAAATGGCTCAGAAGATTACCCGCCGCAAAATCCTGGCGGGTGCCGCCGCAGGCAGTGCGCTTGCGACGTTCAAATTCCCGGCTCCGGCGATTGCCCAAAAGGCGCCGTTCAGGCTCGGCCTGCTGACCGTCAAAACGGGTCCGCTTGCGCAAGGCGGCATCCAGATGGAGCAAGGCGTCCTTACGTTCCTGAAGGAACGAAACAACATGATGGGCGGCCGAAAGGTGGAGTTTTTCTCCGCTGACACGGGCGGCAGCCCGGCCGGTACCAAGACGAAGGCGCAGGAATTGGTCGAACGCGACAAGGTCGACGTCATTCTCGGACCGCTCGCCGCCTTCGAGCTTTACGCCATCAGTGATTATATCCGGCAGCAAAAGATGCCGACACTTAGTCTGGCAGCCGCCGACGACCTCACGCAAAGGCATGCGAATCCGTTCCTCATACGCGCGTCGGCGACCTCGTCGCAGGCTATGCATCCCATGGGGCACTATGCAGCGACCGAATTGAAACTTAAGCGCGTCGTTACGATCAGCGAAGATTTTGCTTTCGGCTATGAGCAGATGGGGGGCTTCCAGGCAGCGTTCGAAAAGGACGGCGGCTGCATCACGAAAAAGCTGTGGCCGCCGATCGTGACGCCCGACTACACCCCTTATCTGGCCCAGATCAGCGACTGTGACGGCGTCTGCCAAGGCTTTGCCGGATCGAACCCGCTGCGGTTCATGAAGCAATACCGCAGCTTCGGCCTCAAGCTGCCGGTATGCACAGGCGAGACCGGAGGCGACGATGCGCTGCTCAAAAGCTTCGGCGACGATGCAATCGGCCTGATTTCGGCCTGCCCCTACACACTCGACCTCGAGAACGAGAGCAACAAGCGCTTCGTCGACGGCATGCTGAAGGACCACAATGCCGTTCCCGGCTTCTACGCCGCTGGCCTCTACATCAACTGCCAGGTTGTAGATGGAGGTCTTAAGGCGTTAGGCGGCGACTCCAGCGACAAGGAAAAGCTGATGGCGGCGATGAAAGGCCTCAGCATTGCCGACACGCCGCGCGGTCCGATCAAGTTCGACCATCTCGGCAACGTGGTCGGCGCCATCTATATCCGCAAGCTTGGCAAGGAAGGCGCGAAGTACGGCCTCAAGCTGTGGAACAAGACCGTCAAGACCTACGACAATGTCAGCCAGTTCTGGGTTTGGCCCGAGAAAGAGTATCTCGCGCACCCGGTTTACTCGCGCAACTATCCGGCTTTGAAGAAGTGCTGAGTGTCGCTTCTTTTGCCGCGGGCGTCACGGGACGCCCGCGGCCCCTTTTGGCGGATCGCGCGGGAACACGAGAACAATGACTTTTTGGGTTCTGTTGGCCGTCAACAGCATAACGTTTGGCGGTCTTCTCTTTTTGCTTTCAGCGGGTTTCTCGCTGATCTTCGGCTTGATGCGCATTCCCAATCTGACGCATGGCTCTTTGTTCATGCTCGGAGCCTATGTCGGCGCAACGATCATTGTGAGCGTTCTCAACACAAGTATTGATTTTTGGCTGGCCGCCATTTTGGCGGCTCTGACTGTTGCGATCTTCGGCGCGTTGATGGAGCGGCTGCTGCTCCGCAGGCTGCCGGGAGAGCCGCTGGCGCAAGTGCTGGTGACACTCGGCATCTCTTTCATGGTTGCCGACTTTTGCCTGATGGTTTGGGGCGGCGATCCGATTTCCGTTGCAACGCCGAGCAGCCTTGCCGGATTCGTCCGCTATGGCATCGCCGTCTTCCCGCTCTATCGCCTGGCGATCATCGTGATAGCGGCTGTCGTTGCGATCGCACTCTGGATCTTGCTCGAACGCACGCGACTTGGCGCCATGATCCGCGCTGGGGTCGACGATCCGGACATGGCGCGGGTTGTCGGTATTCGCGTCTCGCAGATTTTTACGATCGTGTTTGCGCTCGGCGCCGCCCTCGCCGGCTTTGCCGGAATTATCGGCGCGCCGATCCTTTCGGTTTATCCCGGGCTCGATCAGGACATGCTGCCGCTCGCGCTGGTCGTCGTCATTCTCGGCGGTACCGGCAGCTTGCTGGGCTCGTTCGTCGGCAGCCTTATCGTGGGCTTCCTCTATAACTTCGGCCAGGCGCTGCTACCCGAGCTAGCCTATTTCATCCTGTTTTTGCCGATGGTGCTGGTCCTGGTTCTGCGCCCGCAAGGCCTTTTTGGCAGGCAGTTGCCATGACCCGCAATCTCATCGGCCTGGGCGCCCTTGCCATCGTTTTTTTGGTCCTCGTCACGCTGCCGCTCTGGTTGACGCAGATTTACTACGTCAATGTCGCGAGTCAGATTCTGTTCTATGCGATCTTTGCATTCGGCGTGAACCTGCTGCTTGGCTACGCCGGGCTGGTGTCGCTCGGTCACGCCGGACTTTTCGGCATTGCGAGCTACGCGACCGCCTATCTGCTTGCGGCCGGCTGGGGGCATCCGCTTTCGATCATCGCGGCGCTTGTCGTCGGGATGTTGTCAACCGCGGTATTTGCGGCGTTGTCGCTGCGCACCACGGGCATAGGCTTTATTATGATTACGCTGGCCCTGGGCGAGATCATTTGGGGGCTTGCCTACCGCTGGATCAGCGTCACCAACGGAGACAACGGCATCAATGTGCACACCCGCCCGATGCCGTTCGGGTTGTCTCTCGCGTCTCCGGAAGCGTTCTATTACCTGACGTTCGTGGTGTTCGTGATCTGCACCATCCTCGTCACCATTTTCGTGCGTTCGCCCTTCGGCGCGGCGCTGCGCGGCACGCGCGATCAACCCAGGCGCATGACGGCGCTCGGATATCACGTCTGGATGATCCGCTTTTGGGCCTGCATGTTCTCAGGGCTGCTGACCTGCATCGCGGGAATTCTCTTCGTCTATTACAACCAGTTCATCAGTCCGCAGACGCTGGCCTTGACCTCCTCCGCGGAAGTGGTGCTGATGGTGATTTCCGGCGGTCCGGCCACGCTGCTGGGCCCGGTCGTCGGCTCGGCACTCGTTGTCATCGTGAAGTCGGTCGTGAGCGGTTACATCGCGCGTTGGAATTTCCTGTTGGGTGCGATCTTTGTCGCAATCGTCATCTTGATGCCCGAAGGCCTGGTGCCCGGGACGGTGCGGCTGTGGAACCTCGGCTGGCGCAAGACAACAAGATCGCGCCGGCAGAAGGGCGTGCTTGAAACGGGAGGGCCCCCGGCATGAGCGCCCTCACCGTTTCCGGTTTGCGCAAGTCGTTCGGCGGTTTGCACGTCACAAAAAATGTCGACCTCAACGTCGAGGCCGGCGAGCGGCGGCTCATCATCGGTCCGAACGGCGCCGGCAAGACCACGCTGTTCAACCAGATCACGGGTGACCTGACGCCGGACAGCGGCTCGATACGCTTGTTCGGCCGGGACATAACGCACCTGCCGGCGCGGCGGCGGCCGCACCTCGGCATGGCGCGCACCTATCAGATCATCACGCTGTTTGCGCGCGACACGATCATTCATAACGTCATGCTCGCATTGCTGGGGCTTTCGAAATCCCGTTGGAACCCGCTGATCGATATGAGCCGTCAACCTCATCTCGTCGAGGAGGCGCGGCAGGCGATTGAGAGCGTCGGACTTGGTCATATTGCGGAACGCCCGCTTGCTCAGACGTCATATGGCGAGCGCCGGCGCGTCGAGATCGCGATGGCGTTGGCGCAAAAGCCCAAGGTTTTGCTGCTCGATGAACCGTTCGCCGGCCTTTCGATCGACGAGCGCCGGGATGTGCAAAAACTTCTGCTCACCATCCCGCGCGATGTGACCATGGTGATGATCGAGCACAATATGGACGTGGCACTCGATTTTGCCGACCGCATCACGCTGTTGCATTTCGGTGAAGTTATCGTTGAAGGCACGCGATCGGAGGTTGTTGCCGATCCCCGCACGCGGGAGGTCTATCTTGGCCACTAGCGCGCTCACGCTCCAGCATGTCAACGCGTTCTATGGCGACAGTCATGTCTTGCAGAACGTATCCTTCGAACTCGGCGAAGCCCGCATGCTTGGTTTGCTGGGCCGCAACGGCGCCGGCAAATCGACGTGCATGAACGTCTCTGTCGGCCTTCTGCATCCGCGAACCGGCGACGTTGCCGTGTTCGGAAAGCGTGTGACCCACCTGCCCCCCGAGCAGATCGCAGCCAGCGGCGTCGCGCTCGTGCCGCAAGGCCGGCGCATTTTCAAAAGTCTGACCGTGCGGGAAAATCTGATCGTGGCGGCGCGCAAGTCGAGCGGCAACGGCCGGCATTCGCCGTGGACGATCGACACGGTGTTCACGATGTTTCCGCGCCTTTCCGAGCGTCGCAACCAGATTTCCGCGCACCTTTCCGGCGGCGAGCAGCAGATGCTGGCGATCGGCCGCGCCCTGATGGGCAATCCGCGCGTGCTGCTGATGGACGAGCCGTCGGAAGGACTTGCGCCGCAGATCGTTCACGAGGTGATGAACACGATCCGCAAGCTTAAGGAAAGCGGTCTTTCGATCGTGCTGGTCGAGCAAAATCCGACTCTGGTATTCGATGTTGCCGACGATATCGTCATCCTCAACAGCGGCCATGTCGCGGTGGTGTCCACGCCGGCGGAGCTGACCGAGAAGAAGGTCGATCTCACGCAACATCTGGGTGTGTTTTAGTTTCTGTCCTCTTCCTGAGGGAGCGCGGAGCGCTCGTCCTCAGGGCTTGAGGATGGCTCCTATGGCCTCATGCTTCTGCGCCGCGGCGTCGCCGCTGCTTGAGGTGAGGCGAAAGTCAGCAGCAGAGGGATTTCACGAATGGCCGAGATCTGGAACAAATACGCCGACACCGCCGCCCGCAAGCACGGCAAGCCGGGACGCGAAGTGCGGCCGAAGAGCATCACGATCGACGCGCACACGCATGTCGCTGTTCCGGCGGCAGCGGCTTACATGAAGCCGCACGTCGATCTTTCGACCATTCCGCTTGCGCATTTTGCGTCGGATGAAACGAAGGCCGTGAGCGCGAAGCAGGAAGCCGATATACGCAACTGCATGACCACCGGCTACGACGAACGCTTCGCGGCGATGGACCGGATGGGGGTGGACGTACAGATCGTGCTGCCATCGCCGGCGCAGTGCTACCACACGACGGCACTTGAGCACGCAGTGCCGGCGGCACGTATGGTCAACGACGGAATCGCGGAGTTTGTATCCCGTCACAAGGACCGCTTCATCCCCTGCGGCACCGTTCCGATGCAGGATGGAAATGAAGCGGCCAAAGAGCTGGAGCGTTGTGTAAAGACGCTCGGCTTCAAAGGGGTCGAGATTCTCACCAACGTCGCAGGCCGGGAGTTGTCCGATCCCGCCTTTGCGCCGTTCTGGAAGAAAGCGGAAGAATTGGGCACGCCGGTCATCATCCATCCCAATGGCTTCACGGAAGGGCGGCGCTTCGCGCGCTTCTACTTCAATAATGTTATCGGGAATCCGCTTGAGACAACGCTCGCGCTGCACTACTTGATCTTCGACGGCGTGCTGGAGCGCCATCCCAACCTGAAAATCTTCGCAATGCACGGCGGCGGCTATCTGGGCGCGTATTCTGGCCGCATCGACCACGCCTGGGGCGCGCGCTCCGATTGCCACGCCAACCTTCCGCATCCGCCGTCGAGCTATCTGAAGAAGGTCTATTTCGATACCGTCGTGTTTACCGCCTTGCAGCTTGAGGCGCTGGTGAAGACCTTTGGCGTCGATCACATTATCATGGGTACCGACTATCCCTTCGACATGCTGGAGAACGATCCCATCGAGCACATTGCCTCGGTCGAAGGTTTCGATGATCGGACGCGCGCAGCGCTTGCCGGCGGGAACGCGAAAAAGCTGTTTGGGTTGTGATGTTTCCTGTCATTCCGGGCGCCGCGAAGCGGCGAACCCGGAGTGACAACGATTACGCATACAGGAAATCCAGCGTCGCTGTTTCCGTAAGGACGGCATCGACCGTGCTGTGGCGGCCGGCGCGCGCCTGCTCTTCCTGCGTCCGCGACGCCTGCAGGTATGCGCCCAGATGGCGCGCGCGTTCGATGATGCGGTGATTCTCCGGCAGGCGCGCCGCCTCGAATCGTTTCAATGCAGTCGGTACGTCATGCTCGGCGTCCAAAGCTTCCGCCAACGCCGCCGCATCGTCGGCGGCCTTGGAAACCCCGGCTGCGACATGCGGCCGCGCGACGAAGGCCGCGTCGCCCAGAATGGCCACGCGGCCGCAGGCCATATGCCGCGATTCCAGATCGTAGATCGGTTGCAGAATCGGCTCTTCGATCACCCGCACGATTTGCCGGAAATGCGGGGCCAGAAGCCGCTCGGCCGCCGCCCGCATTTCCGCAACTGCTTCGCGTCGGATCAACGGCGGCGGAATCGAGATCGCATGGGTCACGCCGCTTTCGTCAGTGAGGAGCCACTTGAGCTTTGTGCGCTCGTCGGCGGGCCGATACCAGACGACATTGAAGCGGCGGTGGCCGGGCCGCAGATCGTTTTCGGGCCCGGCGACCGGATAGCCGAGCATCTGCTCGCCGGGCGGCAGACAGAAAGTCATGCAATCGAACATCACCCGATGCGCTTCCGGCGGAAATCCCTCCTCCGAGAGCAGCGCTCGCCATGCCGAATAGCCGGCGTACCGCGGCAGCGCGTCAGGGAAAGCGTGTTCTCTGACAGTGGAACGGATGCCGTCGGCGCCGACCAGAAGCTCGGCGTGCGCGGTCTCGCCATCTGAGAAACGCGCGAGAACCCCTGCCTCATCCTGCGAAAAATCGGCCAGCGCCCGCCCGCGATGATACCGCTCCGGCGGAAACGCGTCGCGCAACAGACGATACACGCGTTCCCATGCCGTCAGGACTTGCGGACATTCCACCTCGCTGATGAGCTTGCCGTCTAAATCAATGCAACGGCGCGTATGCACGACGACGCCCAGATCCTCAGTTGCGAGGCCCAATCCGCGCAGCCGTGCAATCAGTTCCCCCTGCGCGACGATTCCCGCACCGCGGCCGGACAATTCGCTTTCCACCCGCTCGTAGACATTAACGTCCCAGCCTCGGCGGCGCAGCAGCAAACCTGCAAGCAAGCCGCTCATCGAGCCGCCAATGATAATCGCGCGCCGTGCCGGCCCAGCCACGTTCAGCCCTCAACCTTCCGATTTATCCAACTATGCTATATATGAGATCGAAACAGCAGTGGAGGACTGCCATGGCCCTGACCATGCTCGACAAGGCCGCGGAGAAGAAAGACAAATCGCAATGGGCGGCCGAACTCGCCGCCGAGTTCGAACGCGAGTCCAAAAATCCCAACCCGTGTGTCGGCAACATGCTGTTGTCGGAGAATGAGCGCACGCGGGTGTGGATGATCCGTCTTGCGCCCGGCGAACGTTTCGGATTTCACCGGCACGTGCTGGATTATTTCTGGACCTCGGTGAGCGGTGGGCGCGGGCGTCAGCACGTGCACGACGGCACCACGGTCGAATATACCTATCGGCCGGGCGAGACTCGGCACGAAACCTATGCCGCCGGTCAATACAAGGTGCACGATCTGGAAAATATCGGCGACCGCGAACTGGTCTTCATGACGGTCGAGTTCAAGGACAGCGCCAACAAGCCGCTGCCGCTGCCGGAACGCGTGCGCGCCAGCGCCGCATGACCTGATTTCCGATGGGCGCCCGCCCCGGTCCACCCGCCGGAGCGGGCGCTTCCATTTTGCGCTGGCGTTCCCGTTCTTTCTGAAATAACAACACACTAGTCAGCGCGCCTCCCTTCCTGCACACTGGCGCGCAACCCGTAGGGGCGGGGACAAAAGAAGAAATCGGGGACGGGAGGAGATGGATTTTCCCTTCGAACTGCTGATCAATGCGATCATCGCAGGAGTGCTGATCGGCGGATTTTATGCGGCCGTAACCGCAGGCATCTCCATCTCCTTCGGCATGCTCGACATCGTCAACATCGGGCATCCGGCGTTTGTCATCCTTGGCTCTTACATCGCGTACTATTTCAATATCAATTACGGCGTCGATCCGATCCTCACCTGTCTCATACTGTCGCCGATTTTTTATTTTCTCGGCACCACGATTTACCAGGTCTACTACTTGTCCTTCGAGAAGCGCGGTCAGCAATCGCTGCGCGGCCTTGCGTTCTTTTTCGGCGTTCTGTTCGTCACTGAAGTGCTGCTGTTGCTCGCGTTCGGCGTCGACTACCGGTATGTGAAGACCGACTATATCGGACCCAGCCTTCAGTTCGGCTTCATCGACCTGCCCTTGCGCATGCTCGTTCCCTGCATCGGATCGCTTATCCTTTTTGCCGGGCTGCAGCTGTTCATTAGCAATACCTTCATCGGTCGTGCGGTGCTTGCGGTATCGCAAGATCAATTGGCGCTGCAGTTAATGGCGGTCGATCCGATCCGCATCAAACGCATCGCTTTCGGGATCTCGATTGCGGTCGCGGCGATGGCGGGTGCCTTTCTGATTATCATTCAGCCTGTCGAGCCGTCGGTCGGGCGCGAATATATCGGACGCGTATTTGCGATATGCGTGCTCGGCGGCATGGGCAGCATGCCGGGCACGCTGATTGCCGCTATCTTGCTCGGCGTCATCGAGAGCATCACGTCGACGTTCTATGGGCCGTCGTGGGCGCCGGCGGTTTCGTTCGGCGTTCTGTTATTGACGCTCGCGTTCCGCCCCTCGGGAATATTGGGACGCTGAATCGATGCGCATGCCTCTCTTCACACTGATTTCGATTGTGGTGGCGATCGCCGTCTTCATGGTGACGCGCCTGCCAAATATCGAATACCTGTTCGTCGCTGGCTACACCATCGTGCAGTACATCGTCTTGGCGACCGCCTGGAACATTCTCGGCGGCTATTGCGGTTACGTGAACTTCGGGTCCGCCGCTTTTTTCGCGCTCGGTGCCTATAGCACCGTGACGCTGGCGACCTTCGGCCTGCAAGTGGACGAGCTCGTTCCGGAAAGCCTTGCGCCCTACTTCCATCTGATCTTTCCGCTGCCGATTCCGGTGCTGATCGTGATCGGCGGAATCGTGTCGGGCATCGTCGGCTTCGGGACCGGGTATCTGACGTTGCGTCTGCGGGGCGCATTCTTCGCGATCGCAACACTGGCGCTGTCAGTGGTGCTGGCGACCCTGGTGGTGAATTGGGATTTCGTCGGCGGTTCGGGCGGCGCTTATGTTGTACGGCCGGGCAAATTCCCGGGCCTCGGCAGCTATATGCAGTATCTGTTTTTATTGATGCTCGGGCTCGCGGTGCTCTCTGTTGTGCTGGCGCGTTGGATCGAGCGCTCGCGGCTCGGCTACGGCTTCGCGGCCATTCGCGACGACGAAATGGCAGCCGAAGCGTCGGGCGTGCCGACTCTGAGGTTGAAGCTGATCGCGACCACGCTGTCGGGTGCATTGATGGGCATGGCCGGCGCGCCGTTCCCTTATTACATCGGCTATCTGGCGCCGGCCTCCGCGTTCGGGCTTGAGTACGCGGTCAATTCGATCGCCATGCCGCTGATCGGAGGCACGACCAGCTGGATCGGTCCGGTGATCGGAACGATCTTGCTTGGCACGCTGCAGCAGGTCACGACAGTTACCATTTCTTCGGCGGTCAACGTGTTACTGGTCGGCGTCCTGCTCATCGCCTTCGTGATTATCGCGCCGAACGGCATCGTCGGTCTCGTGCAAGATCGTCTGCGCGCGCGGAGGAAGGGATGACCGCGCTATTGCAGGTGCAGAATTTGCGCAAGCGGTTCGGCGGGTTTGTCGCGCTCGACGGCATCAATCTCGACGTGCAGGCCGGCGAGCGGCTCGGACTGATCGGCCCGAACGGTTCAGGCAAGAGCACGCTGGTCAACTGCATCTGCGGCACGCTGCAGAACGAGCAAGGCACCGTGCACTTCGACGGCCAGCTGATGAACGGTCTGGCCGCGCACCAGCGCACGCACCGCGGCCTTTCGCGCAGCTTTCAATTGCCGCGGCCGTTTCCAAGCATGACGCTTGCTGAAAACCTGCGCATTCCGATGCTGTACACCGTGCATCACCGCAGCGGCACGCCGCTGCACGCGGACAATATCGACGCGCGCTGCCACGAGTTGCTGCAACTGGTGGACCTCGAGAAAAAGGCGCGTCACTTGCCGGGCGACCTCACGCAGGTCGAGATGCGCAAGCTCGAGCTTGCCCGGGCAATGGCGGCGGAGCCGAAGCTGCTGATCGCCGATGAGGCGATGGCCGGCCTTTCCCATGCGGAAATCGAGGACATCCTCGCGCTGCTGATGCGGCTTAATCAAAGTGGCATTACCGTCATTATGATCGAGCATATCATGACAGCGGTCATGAGCTTTTCGCAGCGGCTGGCGGTGCTCGTCTCCGGCAGGAAGATCGCCGACGGAAAGCCGGAAGACGTCGTGCGCGATCCCGAGGTGGTGAGGGCTTACCTTGGCGAATAACAGCATCACCATCGAAAATGTGCATGCCGCCTATGGCTCGGTGCGGGTCCTGGAGGACGTGACGATCAACGTTAATTCCGGCGAAACGGTCGCGTTGCTCGGCACAAACGGCAACGGCAAAAGCACGCTGATGAAATGCGTGATGGGCATCGTGCGGCCGGTCGCGGGGCGTATCATCGCGGAGATCGACGGCGAAAAGCACGACCTGGTCGGCCGCACCACGGAGCAGATCGTCGACCTCGGCATCGCGCTGGTTCCCGAAGGCCGCCGGCTCTTCCCCAAACTGACGGTTGAGGAAAATCTGCTGCTCGGCGCATCGCGCAGAAAGGCGCGGGCACAGATCAAGGCGAATATGGATTTCTGCTTCGAGGCATTTTCGCGCCTCGCGGAACGGCGCCATCAACTGGCGGGCTCAATGAGCGGCGGCGAACAGCAGATGCTGGCTCTTGCACGCGCGCTTATGATGTCGCCCCGGATCCTGCTGGTGGACGAGCCCTCCGTGGGCCTTGCGCCGCTTTTGGTCAGCCGCACCATCGACGCGATCAAGCAACTCAAGGATCACTATCAACTGACGGTGTTGATGGCGGAGCAGAACTTCAAGCAAGCGGTGCGAATTGCCGACCACGGCTACGTGATCGTTCACGGCAAGATTGCATTCGAGGGCCGCTCGGCCGAAGAACTCAACAACAACGATCTCGTCCGCAAGCTTTATCTGGGGATGTAATCCTTACCCGCCCAGTCCGGCGCGGATCGCGCTGTCCGAAAGTGCGCGAGTCCGGAATCCATAATCTTGGCGCTGCGAGTATTTATTCCGGGCCCGCCCGCTTCACACGGGTCGCGGAATGAAAAACGGCGCGGGATTGCTCCCGCGCCGCAATTGCTGATGCCGTAAGCCGCTTTTATTTCAGCGCCTTCTCATAGGGATAAATCACATCGCCGGTCTTGAGATCGGGCGGCGTGAGCACAGTCTGGTAGCTCATGCCTTTCCAGGTTTCCAAATCGGCTCCCGGCTTGATGTCGTGATACTGCACTTGCAGCATACGCGACTTCGCCCATTCGCCACCCACGCCTTTTTGGAAGGTGATATCGCCCATGATGGTCTTCATGGTGTGGCTGTGCATGTAGGCCGCGATTTTGTCGTCGTCGAGGCTCTTCGTCGCCTTGACGGCATCCGCAAGCAGCTCGAGGTAGGCATAGCCCCAGGTCCCGAGATAATAACCGAGCGGATCGACGCCCTCGGATTTGGCGCGGGACTGATAGACCTTGAGGAAGGCATTCGCCGTTGGCGTCGCCATCGACGGCACCCAGGTCTCATAATTGATGATGCCGTTCAACGCCGGGCCGAGCTTCTGCTTGAACACCGTCGCCTGCAAACCGACCATCGCACCGCCCAACATCTTCGGCCGGTAGTTGAGCTCCTTGATCGAGTTCAGCATGCCGACCGAATCGTTCGGGTATGAGCAAATGATGACAATGTCTGCATTCGCGTTTTGCAGTGCCCGCACGATCGGCGAGAAGTCGGTCGTCGTCGGTGGGTAGCTCCGGTCGTAGATGATCTTGAAGCCATATTTCTTGGAGTTTATGCGCGCGCCTTCGCAGGCGTTCTTGGAGAACTCAAGATCCGACCACGCGAGCGAAACCGTTTTGGGCTTCGGTTTTTGCTTGGCGGCGACCTGGAAGACGCCTTCTGTAAATGAAGGCTTGGTGTCAGGCCCCGATGGAATCATCGCGAAGTATTTCGGATAATGGAACTTGCTGTTCACGGCGAGGCCGAACAAGCCGATGAACACCTTGCCCTTGGCGATGATGACCGGCATCGCAGGCGCGATCATGGCCGTCGCATAAGGACCGACGACGAGATCGACTTTGTCGACGTCGAGCAGCTTCGTGTAGATGCTCGGCACGTTCGACGGTGTGCTTTGATCGTCATAATAGACAAGCTTCACCGGACGCCCGAGCAAGCCGCCGTTCTTGTTGACGTCTTCTTCCCAGATTTTTGCGCCGAGCAACGCTTGTTTGCCGTTGGCCGCGAGACCGCCGGTCAGCGCCATGCTGAATCCGATCTTGATCGGATTCTTGTCCTGCGCACTCGCCGGGCTCGCGACGCCCGCAACGGCAAATGCCGCAGCGGCAACGAACGCGAAAGCCCGCAATTTCAACGTATTCAACATTGCGTACCTCCCGATTAAACCTTGTTTTGCGGCATCTTACGCGTATTTCGAATGCGTAGGCTAGGGGTGATTTTCTGCCCGCGCTGCCCACTCAGACGCCTTCAACCATTATTGTCTCGACTTCCCCTGCCCCGCTGCGCCGGAACGCCGCGGCCTTGTCGTACTCGGGCGACGTGAAGCAGGCCACCCCCTGCTCGAAGGTGGGAAACTCAATCACAACAAAACGATGGAATTTGTCGGGCCCCTCCATGATCTGAAATCGGCCGCCGCGCGCGAGCACTTTGCCGCCGTACTTTGCGAGGATGGCCGGCACCTGATCGGTGTACTTCTTGTATTCGACCGGATCGTTGATCTTGGAACGTGCGACCCAATAGGCAGGCATCATCTGCTCCTTACGTTTTGGCTTTCGCCCCTATAATGAAGGGGTAAACGGCTGAGACAAGCCCGTCGCAACGACCCGGAGTTGGAAATGCCCCGCAAGCTCATCGACATTTCGGTGCCACTGGAAAATGCGGTCGCCGCGGATCCGCCCGGTTACGGGCCGGCCATCGAATATCTCGATCATCAGGCAACCGCGCAGAACGTCCTGAATTTCTTTCCGGGCCTGAAAAAAGAAGACCTGCCGGATGGCGAAGGCTGGGGCTTCGAATGGGTAAAGCTGTCAACCCACTGCACGACGCATCTCGATGCGCCGTATCATTTTGCGTCGACCATGGATAAGGGAAAGCGCGCCATTACGATCGACGAGGTGCCGCTCGAATGGTGCTTTCAGCCGGGCGTCAAGCTCGACTTTCGCAGGTTTCCCGACGGTTACGTCGCAACCGCGGCTGATGTCGAAACGGAATTGAAGCGCATCGGCCACAGCCTGTCGCCGCTTGAAATCGTGGTGGTGAACACGTCTGCGGGTGAAGCGTATGGCCGGCCCGATTACGTTTCAAAAGGCTGCGGCATGGGACGCGAGGCGACGCTTTATCTGCTCGAGCGGGGCGTGCGCGTCACCGGCATCGACGGCTGGAGTTGGGACGCGCCCTTCGTCCACACAATGAAAAGGTACGCGGAGACGAAGGACGCGAGCCTGATCTGGGAAGGCCACCGCGCCGGCCGCGAGATCGGCTACTGCCACATCGAGAAGCTGCACAATCTCGAACAACTGCCGCCGACGGGATTTATGGTGAGCTGCTTTCCGGTAAAAGTGCGCGGCGGCTCCGCCGGATGGACGCGCGCCGTGGCGATTCTCGACACGTGAGCGCGGCTCCCATGAAAAATCTCACCGTCGATGCCGAACGGCTTTGGGACAACCTGATGGAGACCGCCAGGTTCGGCGGCACCGCAAAGGGCGGCATCTGCCGGCTTACCCTGACCGAAACCGATCGCGAGGTGCGCGACTGGTTCAAGGCGGCGGCCGAGAAGCTCGGTTGCACCGTTAGCGTCGATGACATGGGCGTAATGTACGCAAGGCGGCCCGGCCAACGGAATGATATTCCGCCGATTGCGATGGGCAGCCACCTCGACACGCAGCCGACCGGCGGAAAATTCGACGGCACGCTGGGCGTATTCGCTGCACTGGAAGCGGTGGCGACTCTGCACCGCGCCGGCTACGAAACCTTTGCGCCGATTGAGATCATCAACTGGACCAACGAAGAAGGTTCACGCTTCACGCCGGCCATGATTGCTTCGGCTGTGTTCGCCGGCGCTTACACGCGCGACTGGGCCTACGCGCGTGAAGACCGCCGCGGCGAAACTTTCGGTGTGGCGCTCGAGAAGATCGGCTATCGAGGTACGGAACGTTGCGGCGACCGCAAGTTGTCAGCCTTCTTTGAGGTGCATATCGAGCAAGGCCCATTCCTCGAAGCCGAAGGCAAGGCAATCGGCGTCGTCACCGGCGTGCAGGCCATGCGCTGGTACGAAATGACGATCACCGGGCAGGACAGCCACGCGGGCACCACGCCGATGCGCGGGCGCCGCGATGCTTTGCTCGGCGCCGCGCGCGTCGTTGAAGCCGTCAATGACTGCGCGCGTCAATTCCCGGAAGCGGTCGGCACCGTCGGCCTGCTGGAAACAAAGCCCGGCTCGCCAAATGTTATTCCTGGAGAAGTCTATCTCACGCTCGACCTTCGTGATCCCGATGCCGCAATTGTCGAGCGGATGGAAACGGAAATCCTCGGGAAGGCAAAGCGCATTGCCGAGGAGATCGGCCTTGCCGTTACCACCAAAACGATTCTGAACGAGCCGGCACTGCAATTCAATCCCGAGTGCGTTGCCGCTATTCGCGCCGCAGCGGATGCATCGGGCTTTAGTCGTCGCGACATCATCTCGCGCGCCTGGCATGACGCTGCCTACGTTTCACGCATCGCGCCGACGGCAATGATCTTCGTGCCCTGCCGCGACGGCATCAGCCACAACGAGGCGGAATTCAGCTCGAAGGAGCAATGCGCAGCGGGCGCGCAGGTCTTGTTGCAAGCCGTGTTGGAATACGACCGTCAGCTGGCCGACCGTTTGGGCGACAAATAACGACGTCAATCGCAGTCGAACAGCACCTCGCCAGGCACGAAAATTTCCGGCGGCTGGCCCCGAGCGCTGCGACGGAGCTGTCGGCCGGTTGACCGTGCGGCCGGTATAGCTACGATCTCCTGAGGCTTGCTCAGAAGCACAACAACTAAAGGGGGAGACATCCATGGGCAGACATCTGGATAGACGCCGATTTGTAGCCGGCAGTGCCGCGGTCGCCGCAGCACTCGCGTCCCGGCCGGCTTTCGCCGACGACACCTATCCGTCGCATGCCATCACGGTCATCAATCCGTTTCCGCCGGGCGGCGCATCCGACGTCGTCACGCGCCCGCTTGCCGCTGCGATGGAACAGATCGTCAAGCAACCTGTCGTCATCGAAACCAAAGCAGGCGCCGCCGGACAGGTGGGCGCGCAGGTTGCGGCCCACGCGAAACCGGATGGCTATACGCTGCTCTCGCACATCACATCGATTTCCGGCTTCGCGGAAGTCGACAAATTGTTCGGCCGAACGCCAAAATTCACGCGCGCCGACTTCATCCCGCTCGCACGTTTCGTGGCCGACCCTTGCGTGCTGCTGGTCAACGACAAGCAGCCTTACAAGAACGTGCAAGAGTTGATCGACGACGCCAAGAAGCGTCCGAACGCGATTATTTTTTCCTCGTCCGGCCTCTACGGCGCACTGCACATCCCCACCGCCCTGTTCATGAAGGCGGCCGGCGATCTGAAGCTTCGCCACTTGCCGACCAATGGCGGCGGACCGGCGCTCACGGCTTTCCTCGGCAACAATTCGCAGGTGCTGGTTTCGTCGATTTCCGCAGCCATCGGTCAGATCAAGGCAGGCAAGGCGCGCCCACTCGCCATGTTCGGCGACAAGCGGTCGAAAGCGTTGCCCGATGTCCCGACGATGAAGGAGCTTGGCTACAACATCGAATATTATCTCTGGGTCGGCATGTTCGCGCCAAAAGGGACGCCGGAAAAGATCGTTACGACGCTTCGCGGCGTGCTCAATAAGGCCGCGCACAGCGATACGTTCAAGACCGCGATTACCAATCTCGGCCAAGAACTCGGATACCTCGATCAGCCGGAGTTTGCCGCATTCTGGGATGCGGACGCTGCGCGTATCGAGAATGCGGTCCGCGCAATCGGGCGCGTGCAGGGATAGGTTGAGGCGGCAAAGCGTGGGGCGGCGTCGTGCGGAAGCGTGTGCAAAAGAACGCGCACGCTTTCCCATGTCTGTCAGGGGAGAATAACGATGGACCGCCGCAAATTTCTGATCGGCACCGGCGCGGCACTCGCGGCCGGGCCGGCATTTGCGCAGGAAGCATTTCCCTCGCACGCGATCACAATCATCAACGCCTTCCCTCCTGGCGGCGCCAACGACATCGTGACGAGGCCGATCGCCACAGCCATGGAGCCTATTCTCAAGCAGCCGGTGGTGGTCGAAACAAAGGCCGGCGCAGCCGGACAGGTAGGCGCCCAGGTGGCCGCGAGCTCAAAGCCGGATGGCTACACGCTGCTGTCGCACAACACCGGTATTTCAGGTTATGCGGAAGTGGACAAATTGTTTGGGCGCAAGCCAAAAACCACACGCGCCGATTTCATTCCGCTGGCGCGGCTAATTGCCGATCCATGTGTGCTCATCGTCAATACGCAGCAGCCGTATAGAACGCTCAAAGAATTTATCGACGACGCCAAGAAGCGCCCGAATGTGATCATCTTCAGCTCAGGCGGGCTCTACGGCGCGAGCCATTTGCCGATGGCAATGCTGCAGGCGGCGGCGGGCGGCCTGAAACTGCGCCACTTGCCGACGAACGGGGGCGGCCCGGCGATAACGGCGCTGCTCGGCAATAACGTGCAGGCGAGCACGCAATCGGTCTCTGCTTCGCTCCAGCACATAAAAGCCGGCAAGCTGCGCGCACTCGCTTCCTTCGGCGCACATCGTTCGAAGGTTCTACCTGACGTGCCGACGCTCAAAGAACTCGGCTACAACGTCGAATATTATCTCTGGGTCGGCCTGTTTGGAATAAAGGGCACACCCGCCAACGTCACCGCCACGCTCACCTCGGCGATCGACAAGGCGGCGCACACCGACCAATTCAAAACAACGGTCGCCAATCTCGGCCAGGAATATAACTACCTCAATGCAAAGGAATTCGCGGCCTTCTGGGACAAGGACGCCAAGCAGGTCGAAGCGGCGGTGAAATCAATCGGACGCGTAAGCGGCTGAACCGACGTTATGAACGTTTTTCGAGCGTTGATGGCAGCTGTCAATCCCGATGGCTGCCGCCATCGCCAAGTTGCAGGGGAAAGGAACGGCTCATGACGCTGCGTGCCGATCATGTGGCAGGCGCCGCTTTCGTCGTCTTCGGCATCGCGGTCATCGCGTTGAGCGGCAACCTCCCGTTCGGGCAGCTATCGATGCCGGGCTCCGGATTCCTCCCGAAGATTGTCGCCACGCTGTTGATCGTCTTCGGGCTGGTGCTCGTCGTGCGCGCGCGCGAAAGCAAGGCGTATTCGGAGATCTCGTGGAGCGACGGCAAGCATGCAGCCATGGTTACGGCGATCACCACCGCCGGGATTGCGTTCTATACCGTGCTCGGATTCCTGATCACGATGACGCTGATGATCATTGGGCTGCTTGTGATCATCGAGCGGCGGCGCCTGCTGTATGCCGCCGCGTACAGCATCGTGGTCGTGACGATCACTTACGCTTCGTTCGAATTTCTGCTCAAAACGCCGATGCCCGAAAGCCCATTCAGCTACTAGGCCCCCGATGGAAACCACACTTTTGAGTCTGGCGCATGGGTTTTCGGTAGCACTGGCGCCGGACAATCTCTGGTACGCCTTTCTCGGATGCCTGGTGGGCACGCTCGTCGGTGTGCTGCCGGGAATTGGCCCGCTCTCGGGAATTTCGATCCTTCTACCGGTGACCTTCGGTCTCAGCGCCACGCAGGCCGTCATCATGCTCGCCGGCATCTACTACGGTTCGCAATACGGCGGTTCGACAACGTCGATTCTGATGCGTATTCCGGGCGAAGCCTCGTCGGTGATGACCTGCATCGACGGCAACGCCATGGCGAAAAGAGGCCGCGCCGGCGCGGCCCTTTGCATCGCCGCTGTCGGCTCGTGGCTTGCTGGCACTTTCGGCGTCATCGTGCTCACGATCGTGGCGCCGCCGCTGGCCACGATCGCCCTGAAGTTCGGCCCGCCGGAATATACCGCCCTGCTCGTCGTCGGCTTGATCTTCCTCGCCTACATGTCGTCGACTTCGCTGGCGCGCACGCTGCTAATGGCCTGCCTCGGACTCATGTTTGGCATGGTCGGCATCGACAACATGACGGGGCACTTCCGCTACAGTTTCGATCTCGCGGAGTTGGGTGACGGAATCGGCATCGTGCCGGTGGCGGTCGGGTTGTTTGGGCTCGGTGAAATCCTCTCGACGCCAAGCCACAAAGTTGTCGGCGAGGTGATCGCTCCGAAATTGCGCGAATTGCTGCCGAACCGGCAGGAATGGAAAGAGTCGATGTTACCGATCGGCCGCGGCTCCTTGCTCGGCTTCATCATCGGCATCATTCCGGGCTCGGCGCACATCATCTCGAGCTTTCTTTCCTATGCGCTGGAACGCCGCCTCTCCCGTCACCCGGAACGGTTCGGCAAAGGGGCGGTCGCCGGCGTCGCCGGACCGGAATCGGCCAATAATGCCGCCTCGACCGGTGCTTTCGTACCAATGCTGGCGCTCGGGATTCCGACGGGCCCTGTTCCTGCCGTGCTGATGGGCGCGCTGATGGTGCATGGCATCTCGCCGGGTCCGCAACTCGTGACCGAGCACCGCGATGTGTTCTGGGGCTTCGTCGCCTCGATGTATGTCGGCAACCTGATGCTGCTCGCGCTTAACCTGCCGCTTGTGAGCCTGTTTGTGAGCGTGCTGCGCATACCCTATTCGTATCTCTACCCGCTCATCATCATGTTCTGCATCGTCGGCGTCTACGAGGTGAACCATTCGATCGTCGACGTCTGGATCATGTTGATCATGGGCCTGATCGGCTACGCGCTGCGCAAATTCCAGTTTGATCCCGCGCCGCTGGTGCTCGGCCTGGTGATTGCGCCGATTCTGGAGCAGAGCCTGCGACAATCGCTGATCATGTCCAATGGAAACTACATGATCTTTTTCAACCGGCCGATTGCATTGTCGCTGCTCATCGTCAGTGCAGGGCTGCTGCTGCTGTCGGCTTTCAATTTCCTGCGCAACCAGGCGGATTGGCGCAGCAAGCTTGCCGAGGCGGAAGCCGGCGAGGCCGAATAACGTCACGCGGCATTCTTATGCGGGATTGCGCGCGTGCAGCGCCATTCCGACGAGTGCCGCGCCGCCGAACACCAGATTGATCCCGACCAGCAGCCCGATCGCCCACGCAGCGGTGCTCGGAAGCCCGGCGAAAATCAGCGCACTCAGAATCAAATCGACAACGCCGCTTGCCAGCATCCAGCCCCAGCGGCCCGACAGTTCGCGCCTGTGGTCGAGTGCGAACATGATCGAGGCTACGCCCTCGATGATGAAGAACGCGACCAGCACGATCGTAAGCGACACCGCACCGCGCAGCGGCGATGCCAACAGCAGGAGGCCGACCGCGATTCCAAGCACGGCGGAAAGCAGCGACCACCAGAAGCCGGGCGCCCGCCGCATCCAGAATGTCGTCAGCAGTCCCATCACACCGCTGACGAGAAAGAGCCAGCCGATGATGATGGTCGCGGCAATCGTTGCGAGCGGCGGCAGCGCAATTGCGGTCGCGCCGAGAACGATTAACACGACGCCTTCGATGAGAAACAGAATCCAGTGCTCGTGCAATACACCGGCAACCGCGCGCTGGACGCGCGCGACGTCAGGATCGATGGTGGCCATGGCAACCTCCAACGTTAATCCGCTGGAAGACTATATAATAATAATGCGGCCGCCGACACGGGACCGGCGGCCGATAAGACGGCGCAAACCAAGTGCGCGAATACGCTGTGATTTCAGTCGCAGTTAAGCCCAGAGCCGCTCGTTTTGCAGGTTCTTGTAAATGTCCGCGACGTATTCGCCGTAGCCGTTGAACAGAAGCGTCGGGCGCCGCTCGCCGGTGCCGATCACTTCCTCGGTTGCCTGACTCCAGCGCGGATGCGGCACCTGCGGATTGACGTTCGCCCAGAAACCGTACTCGCTCGACTGCAGCGCTTCCCACAGTCCCTTCGGCCGTTTGTCGGTGAAAGTAAAGCGCACGATCGATTTGATCGACTTGAAGCCGTACTTCCACGGCACCGCGAGACGCAGCGGCGCGCCCATCTGCTTGGGGAGCGGGTGGCCATAAGCGCCGGTCGCAAGGAACGTGAGTTCGTTGGCGGCCTCCGCCATGGTCAGGCCTTCGATGTAGGGCCACGGATACCACGGCTGCCGCTGGCCGGGCGCGACTGCCTTGTCCATGAACGTTTCCATGCGCACGTACTTCGCTGCGCTGAGCGGGCGCGCGAAATCGAGAAGCTTGGAAAACGGAAAGCCCGTCCACGCGATTGCCATGCTCCAGGCTTCGACACAACGATGGCGATAGGTGCGCTCCTCGAGCGTCATCTTTCGAATGAGGTCATCGATGCCGACTTCCTGCGGCTTCTCGACCATGCCGTCGATCTTGATCGTCCACGGCCGGATTTTCAGCGCCTGCGCCTGCTCGGCGACATCCTTTGAGGAATTGAATTCATAGAAATTGTTGTAATGCGTGTTGATCCTCTCCTCAGTGATTGGCCGATCGAGCGTGTATTTCGTATTGCGCTTGGCGGGATAAAGATCGGCGCTCGGGTCCGGCAGCTTGGCGAGATCGGCAACGCGCTGTGCGGACGCAAGACCGGGCGCCAGGGCCAGCGCGCTCGCGCCGGCGGCGATAAAGGCTCGGCGGTTGAAGAAATAGTGCTCAGGTGTGGCCAGACGTTCGGGAATTTCCCAGCCACGGCGGCGAATGACGTGCATGAGCGAACCTCTTGAATCGGTAATGTCAGAGGTACGGCTCCGCCGCCTCACTGGCAAATCACGGATGCGGGAAGACATTACAACCCATTCAGGGTCCGCCACGGCGAGCCCCGAATAGATGGCGCCCTTCTAGCATTCCGGGCCCCACAAGCTTCTGTCTTTCGACAGGACGCTCGCGGCCCGGATGACGGTTAATGACTACTCTGCAGCCCTTCTCGCTGCGACGATTTGATCCGCGGTGCGGCCGGTCAACTCGGCCATGTGATCGAACTTGAACGTGAAGGTGCCGACGCCCGCTGTCGCCGAGCGAACCTCGATAATGAGGTCCCCGATCTCCGCCTCCGGCATTTGCGCGCGGACGACATCCCAGCCTTCCCATCCCTCGCGCGTGTCGAAGCCCAGAATTTGGCCCCGCCTTCCCGAGAGAATCGCATTCATCTTTGCCGTCGCGTCCGACGGGCAGACGATCTCGACCAGATGGATCGGTTCGAGCAGAACCGGATTGCACTGCGGCAATCCTTCGGCAATAGCGATGCGGCCGGCCATCTGAAATGCCATGTCGGATGAATCGACGGTGTGATACGAGCCGTCCACCAGTGCGACCGCAATATCGACAACCGGAAATCCGAGCGGTCCGTGCTTGAGCGCGTTGATAACACCCTCTTCCACCGAGGGAATGTAATTGCGCGGCACCACACCGCCGGTGATCCTGTCCTCGAATGTGAAGCCGGCACCGCGCGGCAACGGCTTGATGTCGAGCACCACGTCGCCAAACTGGCCATGCCCGCCGGATTGCTTCTTGTGTCGCCCACGTATCTGGATCGGCTTGCGGATGGTCTCGCGGTAACCGACCGTCGGCGGTTGCGTGTTGACCGGAACGCCATAGCGGTCGGCAAGCCGCTCGCCGGCAACCCGCAAATGCATTTCGCCCTGCCCCCAGATCACCACTTCGTGGCTCTCGGCATTATGCACGACAGTCAGTGACGGATCTTCCTCGGTCAGTTTCGTAAATGCCTGGCCAAGCTTGACGTCGTCCTTGCGTTCGCGCGCCTGCACAGCAATCGCGAGCACGGGCGGATAAGGCGAAACGCTTGCGACCGCGGCATGTGGCTGCTTCCCGGTGGAGAGTGTATCGCCGGTCCGAGCGTGATCGAGCTTGCCAAGCGCCACCGTCTCGCCGGCGGCCGCCGGTCCACGCTTCTCGGTGTGTTGCCCCATCAGCTTAAACACACCGGCGACCCGCCCCGCGTCATGGTCCGGCGTACTGAACATGGTGCCGTCCGTGACCTGGCCGGCGAGAACACGCGCCACCGACATCTTGCCGCCATGCGTCGTGTGGAATGTCTTGAGCACCACCGCAACCGTCTCGCCGCCGGCATTCACGCCGAGGCGCTTGGCCGTTTCTTCGATTCCCGACGATTCATGCCGCAAGGCCTTCAGAAGGCGGAGCACTCCATTCGTCCGCGTCGCGACGCCCATCAGCACCGGGCAGATATCGCCCTTGCGCAAATCTCTTGCGAGGTCGTCGAACACCTTGTCGCGCGGCGGCTCGATATCCTCGAGCAGTTGCTCCATCAGCTGGTCGTCGTGGTCGGCGAGCTTCTCCAGCATCGAGAAGCGCGCTTCCTTCTTGCGGCTGAGGTCGTCTCCCTGAAGCTCGATGATTTCCGAAGGTGCGGCTTCCTTGTAGACGTAGGCGCGCTCGAGCGCGAGATCGACGAATCCCGTTATAAGGTCGTTCTTCCACGTTGGTATCTGCCGCAGCACCAGCGGCACGCGCGATGCAGGCTGCAGCACCGTAAGGGCCTCGGTCAGGCGCTGGTCGGCCTTGTCGATCTTGTTCAGGAAGAGAAAGCGCGGAATTTTGAGGTCTTCGAGCTCACGCAAAATAAGCTGAAGCTGCGGGACTTTTTTCTCGTCGGCCTCGCACACGACAACCGCCGCATCGATCCCCGGCAGCACGGCCCGCATGTCGTGAATGAATTCGATCGAACCGGGGCAATCGATAAAAGTGTAATCATCGCCCATGAAATTTGTAGCGGCGACTGACACCTCGACGCTCATCTTGTGATTGCGGGCTTCCTTGCTGGAATCGCCGACGGTCGTGCCCGCTTCTACTGTGCCCTGACGCTGGATCGCACCGGTGCGCGCGAGAATCGCCTCCAGCAGCGTCGTCTTGCCACTTTGAAAGGGGCCCACCAGCGCGATGCAGCGTGGACCCTTTGTACTACCACCGTTGGGACTTGTGCCGTTCTGTCCCATTTTTGACCTCCCTTGCCGGCGCGGGAGCTGGACCTGATATCCCGGCCCGTGGAGTTATCGTCTCAGGCTCGACGCGAACTGGCAAGGGAAGAATTCGGCAAATTGTATTTATTGGCTTTGCGTGAAGCTCGGATCGACAATGCTTTGTACGTCGACACTCTTCTTGACGAGATTTTGAGATTTGAACCAGGAAAGCTGACGTTCGAGATCGGCAGTATCAAGCCGCGCCTGCGGATCGATGTAAGACGCACCAAGTTCCACGGCCGCGATGGAGCCGGCCAAGGAAAGTCCCGGGTATATGTAGCGCGCAATGACGGAGGCAGCGGCGTGCGATTTCGCGTCGTATATCAGCTTGCCGTATCGATCGTATCGCGCCAGCGCCTCGGCATAATCATGGACGCCTCGCCGATACGCGCGAATGAATTTTGCGGCAGTCGCACGATGCAGGCGAACCATTTTTGCAGTAACGAACAGCGCCCCGAGTTGCTGTTCTCCAAACTCTGAGCACCACGTCATCAAGCGGCCGAGTCCTGCCATCATCAACTGGCGCGCGTATTGCGCCGGCAAAATTCCGGCATCCACCTGCCCGTTGGCGACCGCTTGCGCGATGGATTTGTAGGTTTGCATTGGCTTTATATTGAGCGTGGCAAAATCGAATTGCTCGGCACGCGCGATCTCGGCGGCCTGATAGTGGTAGATCGAGCCAAGTGCGGTTATGGCGATCGAGCGGCCGCTGAGATTTTCAGGTTTCCGCATACCACCTTCGTAAGCGCCGACCGAAACAACAAGATCGTTGCCTTCAATTCCGCGCTGCTCGCGCGCCTGCGCCGCGACCAGCTTGATTGCTCCTGCGCCGGCGAGATTGAAGGCTTCCGCGCTGAATTCGGCGAGTCCAAAGTCGATCGCACCGCCCGCCACGGCCTCCACGACAGCCACCGGCGTCGAAAAGGCCCTCAATTCAACGTCAAGACCTTCGGCTTTGAAGTACCCCCGCCCGTCGGCAAGGAAGAGCGCGCCATTATTTGGTTGTCGCAACGTGCCGACCGTGACGTGCTCCTGCGCCGCGGCAGGCCATGCAACGCAGACAACGACCGAGATAATCGCGAGCGCACGCGTGATCATGTGCGCAGAGTAGCGAACGCGCGGGCGATTCGCGCGCCCGTCAGTGATCTACGACAGATTTCCGCAGAAACGCTGGATGCGGTGGCAGGCCTCTTCCAGATCGCCGGTCTTGGTCGCATAAGAAATGCGGAATGCGGGGCCAAGCCCGAATGCTGTGCCTTGCACAACTGCGACCCCTTCGGCTTCCAGCAATTCGGTAACGAAGTCCTCGTCGCTCTTCAGGACTTTTCCAGTCGACGCTTTCTTACCGATTGTGCCTGCGCAAGATGGATAGACATAAAACGCACCCTCCGGCTTCGGACACTTGATGCCGTTAGCCTGGTTGAGCATCGAAACGACCAGATCGCGCCGCTCCTTGAAAATCTTGTTGTGCTTCGCGATGAAGTCCTGCGGCCCGTTGAGCGCCTCGACCGCCGCCCATTGCGAAACCGCAGTCGGGTTGGATGTGGACTGCGACTGGATCATTGCCATCGCCTTGATCAGAGGCTCCGGTCCGCCGGCAAACCCGATGCGCCAGCCCGTCATGCAGTAAGCCTTCGAGCAGCCGTTGACCGTGAGCGTTCGCGGATAGAGCGACGGCTCAATCTGCGCCGGCGTGGTGAATTCAAAATCGTCGTAGACCAGATGCTCGTACATATCATCGGTCATCACGTACACATTCGGATAGCGCACGAGCACATCTGTCAGCGCCGTCAACTCGGCGCGCGTATAAGCGGCACCGCTCGGGTTCGACGGCGAGTTCAGCAGCACCCACTTCGTTTTCGGCGTGATCGCAGCTTCAAGTTGCTGCGGGGTCATCTTGAAACCGGCGTCTATGCTGGTTTGAACCGCAACCGGCTCGCCACCCGCGAGCAGCACCATGTCCGGATAGCTCACCCAATAAGGCGCCGGGATGATCACCTCGTCGCCGGGATTAAGGGTCGCGACGAAAGCATTGTAGAGCACCTGCTTGCCGCCGGTGCCGATCGTGATCTGCGACGGCTTGTACTCGAGCCCGTTGTCGCGCTTGAATTTTTTCGCGACCGCATCCTTGAGCTCGGCGATGCCGTCGACGTTCGTGTACTTCGCCGCCCTGCCATCGCGGATCGCCTTGATCGCAGCCTCTTTAATGTTCTCCGGCGTGTCGAAATCGGGCTCGCCCGCGCCAAGCCCGATGACGTTGCGGCCCGCCGCCTTGAGCGCGCGCGCTTTGTCCGTGACGGCGATCGTCGCCGACGGTTTCACGCGCTTGAGCTGGTCCGCCAGAAAGCCCATGGAATGTCTCCAATCTACGCTGCAGTTGCCAGGCGCCCATGTCGTAATGGGGCCCGCCGAGTCCAGCAAGAGGCCATTTTGTGAAGAGATTCGATCGGTCCAATCGGTGCGCCTGATCGGTCGTCTGGCGACGGCAGGAGCACCGGCAGCGCAGATAATCTAACGAAGTATTAAATCGGCAGGCATTAGGTTCCGTGGCGCGCCCAAGGGATTCCGTCAGCCGAAATGGCCGCTGTCTGGCACGAGATAAGAAGTGGAGCCTGGCTTACGCAGTCCCGGCTGCGCGGCTATTCGGCCATTCTCATTGCAGCCTACGTCATCGCGGCAGGACTTTGGGTTGTTCAGGCCCAGGGCTGGGTCGACCGAAACAACAAGCCGCTCGGTACCGACTTTTCCAACGTCTACGCAGCGGGAACACTGGCGTTAGCGGGCAAGCCGGCGGCCGCTTACGACTGGCCCACCGAGTATGCTGCCGAACAAGCGACGTTTGACGGAAAAAACGTCCCCTTTTACGGCTGGCACTATCCGCCGCTGTTTCTGATGGCCGCTGCGGCGTTGGCGCTGCTGCCGTACGGCGTCGCGCTGGCGACGTGGATGACAATCACGCTCATTCCCTACATCTTCGCCATGCGGGCGATCGTCCGAAGGACGATCACGCCACTGGTCGCACTCGCCTACCCCGCAGTCTTCGTCAATCTCGGTCATGGCCAGAATGGATTCGTCAGTGCGGCGCTGCTCGGCGGCGCGCTCCTCCTGCTCGACAAGCGGCCCGTCGTCTCCGGCATATTTTTCGGTCTGCTCGCCTATAAGCCGCAGTTCGGCATCCTCATTCCGCTGGCCCTTCTGGTCAGCGGACGCTGGTCGGTCATTGCGAGCGCCGCCGCAACCGTTATTGCGACCTGTTGCGCGACCCTCGCGCTCTTTGGCACCAGCGTGTGGACTGCCTTTCTCGCTTCCACGGCGTTGACCCGCAGCATTGTCCTGGAGCAAGGCAGCACCGGCTGGGAGAAAATCCAGAGCATGTTTGCCGCGGTCCGCATGTGGGGCGGCGGCATCGATCTAGCGTACGCTGCGCAAGGTTGTCTCGTCCTTGGCGTCGCCGCCTGCCTGATCTGGTTGTGGCGTAGCGATGCAGCTTCAGCACTCAAAGCGGCCGCGCTCGCGACCGCAGCATTGATTGCGACACCTTACGTGCTCGACTACGACTTGATGATCCTCGCCGTGGCGATTGCATTCTACGTCCGGCACGGCCTGGCGCGAGGCTTTCACGACTTCGAGATATCTCTGCTTGCATTCGTCTGGATCGCGCCGCTGCTCGCACGTGTGGTTGCGGGGTCGACCGGAATTCCGCTCGGGCTGCTCGCGCAGGCCGCGCTTTTGACGATGATCCTTAATCGAGCGCGGCAGGAAATTTCGACGGCGTATGAAAGGACTCGCCTTGCCCAAGCCTAGCCGCGTGCGAGAAGAGATCGAGAAAACGTTCCCGCAAGCGTCCTGGGTCCGCAACCGCTCGATCGCAGTTTTGCTGCCGTGTTATAACGAAGTGGCCGCCGTCGCCGACGTGGTGCGTGAGTTTCGGCGCGCATTGCCCTCGGCGCAGATTTACGTCTACGACAACAACTCCACGGATGGCACGGCTGCCGCCGCGCAGAAGGCCGGTGCGATCATTCGCACAGAGCCCTACCAAGGCAAGGGTAACGTCGTTCGCCGGATGCTCGCGGACGTGGACGCCGATATCTATGTCCTCGCCGATGGCGACGCGACGTATAATCCTCGCGCGGCCGGCCAACTCATCGACGTTCTGGTAAGCCGCAATCTCGATATGGTCGTCGCCACCCGTGCGCCCGCGGACGGCGCTTACCGCCGCGGCCATAAGGCCGGAAACCGCTTTTTCAATCGCGCCATCTCCCACCTCTTCGGACCGGGCTTTACCGATATTCTCTCGGGTTACCGCGTGCTCTCACGCCGGTTCGCCAAGTCGTTTCCCGTCACCTCCACCGGCTTCGAAATCGAAACCGAATTGTCGGTGCACGCTCTCGACCTGAAAATCGCGACTGCGGAAATTCCGTTGCGATATGGCGCGCGGCCGGAAGGCTCCCAGAGCAAGTTGCGCACCTATCGCGACGGTATACGCATCCTTGGCGCCATCGTTATGCTCTATAAGGAGCTCAAACCGCTCCCCTTCTTTGGCGCGATCGGCGCGTGCCTCACGCTGATGGCTGTTGGACTCGCGATGCCTCTCGCCATCACCTATTTTGAAACGGGACTGGTGCCGCGGCTGCCGACTGCCATTCTGGCGACTGGCATGGTCCAGCTTGGCATATTGAGTTTTGCAGTCGGACTCGTTCTCGATGCAATTGCCCGCAGCCGGCGTGAAGCAAAGCGCATGCGCTACCTCGACCTGCAATCGGTGGCCGAGAAATCGAAGCGGTAATCTTCGGTCTCACCGCTTTGAATTGCGGGAGACCGAACGACAAAATTCCAGATTTTTGCATTGCAGCAGAACAACCGTCGCAATTCCGTAGGATGCCGCGACATATTCACGTGCAGGTGATAATATGTTCATTGCACGTCATTCAAATGCCGGAGTTTTATTGACGTATTGCCTGGACGATTGCAGGGCCTTGAGGTTTCCAACATGTATACGCTTTATTCGATGCAGCGCTCAGGAAACAGTTACAAGGTCCGCCTGGCGTTGGCGAAGCTCGGCATTCCGCATCGGCTCGTCGAAATCGATATTCTGAAAGGTGAGAGCCGCACGCCGGAATTTCTTGCGAAGAATCCGAACGGCCAGATTCCGTTGCTGGAGGTCGCGCCCGGCCGTTACATTGCAGAGTCGAATGCGATCCTTTGGTATCTTGCCGGAGGCACAATGCTGGCGCCCGAAGGACGTATTGAGCGCGCCCAGGCATTGCAATGGATGTTTTTCGAGCAGCACAGCCTCGAGCCCAATTTGGGGGCCGCATTTTTCTGGCTGGCGCTGATCAAAGGTGGACGCGAATTGCAACAACATGCGCTCGACGATTGGATCGAGAACGGCTATCGCGCGCTCGGCGTGATGGAGAAGCATCTCACCAACCATCGTTACTTCGTCGATAATCGCTACACCATCGCGGACATCGCACTGTACGCTTACACGCACGTGGCGCACGAGTGCGACCTCGACCTTGCCCGCTTCCCCGCCATCCGGGCCTGGCTGGCGCGTGTCGCCGCGGAGCCTGGGCATGTGCCGATGGACTGGCAACCGGAGACGCTGGCACTGGCTGACTGAAATTCAAGGTGCCGATGTCAGCCGGCGCCATAAACGAAGCGGAAACTCCAGCACCGAATGCGGTTGCTGCGGCTGCTGTTCTTCCTCGACGCCCGGCCCGATACTTGGCTCGCTACTTGATTGGTCTGCTTGGCGCGAACGCGGATGTTATCGGCGATTTGCGAAATGCCAGAGGAGTCCGACGAAAAATTTACGAAACATTAACCTCGATCACGAAAGCGCCACGTTTCCTGACCATTCGCGCCCAGGTTGGGCCCGACGGATGCCACCCTCCGCTGCGAATTTGGTTGCATTGCCATATTGATTCGCACGAGGCGAGCCGTGAGGCGCCCCCTTCACGCATCCGGTTTTGAACTTCCAGTCGCTCAGCTACCTGCGCACGAGCGGCGTGCGTTAGCCGAGTTGATTGCATCGGCCACGCTAGCGACCTGCAGCTTCCTCATCGTCACGGTTCTGTCGATCGGCGATGCTCACGCCAATCCGGCCGACGTGGTGCTCGACAACCAGGCGAGCCTGTTCGCCATCTCGCTCTTGCTCGGCATGATCTTCATCGGAGCAGGCGGCGCGTCGAGCATCTTTTTTCGTCGCAAGGGCAGGCGCTAGGCTTCCGGAACCTCCGGCTTCGGTGCACGGTTGATGTGCGTCTACGGAGGAAATTCATGCGCATCTGGGCGCGATTGGCGTTGCTTGTCGCCGCGATTGCAATCACGGCTGCTCGAACGGCATTCGCGGCACCGGCGATTTTTCATTCGTCAGCCGGCGACTTGAAGGTAGAGACCGTCGCAGGCGGCTTGGTGCACCCGTGGTCACTCGCCTTCCTGCCCGACGGGCGCATGCTGGTGACCGAGCGGCCCGGCCGCATGCGCATCGTGACCGACGACGGAAAGCTGTCATCGGTCGCCGGCGTGCCGAAAGTCTTCGCGCGCGGCCAGGCCGGACTGCTCGACGTCGCGATCGATCGTGACTACGCGAACAACGCCACGATCTATTTCTGTTACAACGCAAACAGCAGCAACGTCGCTGTCGCACGCGCACGGCTTTCCGCGGATGAGAAGCCGCGGCTCGACGACCTGACGATCATCTTTCGCCAGAAAGGGCCCGCCTCGCCGGGCAGCTTGAACGTGGCCTGTCGTATTGCGCAGGCGCGGGACGGAAATCTGTTCGTGTCGCTCGGCGATCACTTCATGGCAAGCAACGCACAGAGCCTGTCCGACGACATCGGCAAGATCGTGCGCATCCGGCCGGACGGCTCGGTGCCGCCGGGCAATCCTTTTGCCGGCAAGGCCGGCGCACGACCGGAAATTTGGTCTTACGGCCACCGCAATGCCGAAGGCCTCGCGTTCAATCCGGCTGATGGAAAACTATGGGAGCAGGAACATGGGCCCATGGGCGGCGACGAGATCAACATTATCGAGAAGGGAAAGAACTACGGCTGGCCGCTGGTGAGCTACGGCGTGAACTATGACGGCACGCCGGTCGGGCACGGCAAGACGCACCAGGCCGGCACCGTCCAGCCGGTATGGCATTGGACGCCATCGATCGCGCCGTCAGGCATGGCTTTCTATAACGGCAAACTATTTCCCGCCTGGCGCGGCTCGCTTTTCAACGGTGCGCTGAAATTTCAATTGCTCTCGCGGCTGGCGCTCGACGGCGACAAAGTGCTGAAGGAAGAGCGCCTGCTGCACGGTTTGCGCGAACGCATCCGGGACGTTCGGGAAGGACCGGACGGCGCTATCTATCTGCTCACCGACGATAGCAAAGGGCGCATTTTGCGCATCGTGCCGGCAAAATAGCGTGAAATCCTCACGGCATAGGAGCGCGGAAAACAAAAAAAGCGCCCGCTGCAATCAGCGCAAAACCGACGAGATAGTTCATACTGAACGCCTGCCTGAGGTACACGACCGAGAATATGGCAAAGATGACAAGCGTGACGACTTCCTGAATGGTCTTGAGCTGCGCCGGTGTATACACGGCGCTGCCGTAGCGGTTCGCCGGAACGGCGAGACAATACTCGACAAACGCAAGGCTCCAGCTGAACAGAATCACGTAGAAAAGCGGCACCTCCTTGAAACGAAGGTGCCAGTACCAGGCCGTCGTCATAAAAACGTTTGAGCCGATCAGCATGGCGATCGGCATGATGTAAGGCCAGGCAGTCATGGGAAAAAAGCTCCGGGAGGATCCGACGCGGGAACTGACCAAAAGATCGACGCGCAGGCGATGGAGGAGTAGCCGATTCGATGTCGCTGAGGTTGAGGAGACCGTATATGGCATTCAATATTTTTGAATGCGAATATATAAAGATTTTATGCGCTGACATACGCTCGGTGAATGAACGATCCGAAAGTCGATAGCCCCGGCGAAGCCGCGGACCGGACGGCGTGCCCGCAATGTGGCCAGGTATTCGATTGTTGTCCCGACGGCCGGTGCTGGTGCGCGGCAGAGCATTACCGCCTCCCGATGCCCGACATCGGTTCAGCGCAATGCCTTTGTCCGACCTGCTTGCGCAGGCGGGCCGGCGCGGCCGAGCCGCAATAACGCAAGTCTGATCCACCCGCGCGAGACAACAGCCGTTCCCTTCGTCTATAGGAAGCCGCCGCTATTCTGCGGTGACCTTCCCGAGAGAGCTATCCATGATCGACTTCTACGCGTTGACCAGTCCTAACGTGCAAAAAATCTTCGTTATGCTCGAGGAGTGCGAGCTGCCCTACAACATGAAAACAGTCGATGTATGGAGCGGTGAGCAGTTCACACCGGAATTCACCAAAATCAATCCGCTGCAAAAGGTACCCGCGATCGTCGACTCCGACGGACCGGCCGGCAAACCGTATACGGTCATCGAATCGGGCGCCATCCTGATCTATCTCGCAGAAAAAACCGGCAAGTTCATCCCGCACGAGCCGATAAAGCGCTACGACACGATTCAATGGCTGATGGTTCAGGTCGCAAACGTCGGGCCGATGTTCGGGCAGCATGTTCACTTCAGCCGCTTTGCGCCACAGCCGCAGGAATACGGCGGTCCGCGCTACCGCACGATCGTGAACAAGCTCTACGATCTTTATGAACAACGGCTGGCAGCCCACCCCTACGTGGCCGGAGACGATTACACCATCGCGGACATGGCGGCCTTTCCCTGGCTCCGCAATGTGCAACTGGTCAACATGGACCTGGGAAAGCGGCCGCATGTGAAGAAATGGATCGAGAAAATCGAGGCGCGCGATGGGGTCAAGCGCGCACTCGCCAAAGTTGCCGCGATCAAATCGTCACGCGACACAGCAACCGACGATCAGAAAGACCGCTTCTTCGCGCGGGGTAAATATGCGATTGCCTAGGTTCCCGGAGATTGCCACGCTCCGGACATGAATGGCATCTAGGTTCAACCATTCGCTCATCGCATGAATGACGCGCGCGGCGCCTTAAGGCGCCGCGCGTCTTGGTATTGCAGCCATGTTCCACGTCCTTGAACGATTGCTGACCTTGACATCCGGCCCGGCGCCCACTGCGCCACCCAGCGGGCTTGTCGCGTTCTATTGGCACTTTGCGCGACAATCGAAAGGCCTGTTCATCGCGCTGTTCGCGGTCGGGTTTGTCGCCGCATTGCTCGATATCAGCATTCCCGTTTTCATCGGCAAAGTCGTCACGCTGGTGACAACAAGCTCGCCGGCAACTTTGCTCGCGGACCACTGGCCGACACTGCTTGCCATGGCGGGCGTTCTCCTGGTGCTGCGGCCGCTGACGTTCACCGCGCAGCATATGCTGATGAATCAGGCGATCACCGCAAACGTGTCCAACCGCATCCGCTGGCAGAATCACTGGCATGTGGTGCGGCAATCCTGGGCGTTTTTCCAGAACGACTTTGCCGGCCGCATCGCGAACCGCGTCATGCACACCGGACCGGCGATCCGCGAAAGTCTGATCGCCCTGCTCACCGCGGTCTGGTTCATTGTCATTTATGGCACGAGCGCGCTCGTGCTTCTGTCGTCCGCCGATCGCTGGCTCGCGCTCCCGGTGCTGGTCTGGTTTGCCGGATATGTCGTGATGCTGCACATTTTCGTTCCGCGCATGCGCGACCGTTCCAAGCTCGTTTCGGAAGCGCGTTCGATGCTCACCGGCCGCATCGTCGATACTTACACCAACATCGTGACGGTGAAGTTGTTCGCGCGTGCCAGTCACGAGGACGCTTATGTGCGCGAGGCGGTCGACAATCACACAAGCCGCTTTCACGCCGCGCTGCGTCTCAACACGCTTTTCGGAATGACGCTCACGTTGCTGAACGCGATGCTGATCACCGCGACGGGCGCTTTTTCAATTTGGCTCTGGCGCAACGGCCACATCGAGGTCGGCACGGTCGCCATGGCGCTGCCGATGGCGACGCAGATCGTCAGTTCATCGGGCTGGGTCGCGTGGCAGGTGACCGACATTTTCGAGAATGTCGGCGTCGTGCAGGAAGGCATGATGACGATCGCACGGCCGCTCACGCTCACGGACAGGCCGGACGCCATGCCGCTTCGGGTCGAGCGCGGCGCGATTCGTTTTGAAAACGTCCGCTTCGGCTATGGTCGAAAGAGCGGCGTCATCGAGAACCTTACCCTTGATGTGAATCCCGGCGAAAGAATCGGCCTTGTCGGCCGCTCCGGCGCCGGCAAATCGACGCTGGTCAACCTGCTGCTGCGATTCTTCGATCTCGAAGGCGGCCGGATCCTGATCGATGGGCAGGATATTTCGAAGGTCACGCAAGAGAGCTTGCGCGCGCAGATTTCGGTTGTGACGCAGGACACTTCCTTGCTGCACCGGTCCATCCGCGAAAACATTCGCTACGGCAGGCACGACGCAACCGAAGACGAGATCATTGCCGCAGCCAAGCTCGCGCATGCGCATGAATTCATCCTTGAGCTGGAAGACTGGATGGGCCGGCGCGGCTACGACGCGCATGTCGGCGAGCGCGGCGTCAAACTTTCCGGCGGCCAGCGCCAGCGCATTGCCATCGCCCGCGTGATCCTGAAGGATGCGCCGATTCTCGTTCTGGATGAGGCCACCTCGGCACTCGACAGCGAGGTCGAGGCGGCGATCCAGTCCAGCCTCGGCACGCTTATCCGCGGCAAGACGGTGATTGCTATCGCACACCGACTTTCAACCATCGCGCAGATGGACCGGCTGGTCGCGCTCGATCACGGACGTATCGTCGAGCAAGGCACGCACGCCAGTCTGCTGCGGGCGGATGGCCATTATGCCGCGCTCTGGCGTCATCAGTCGGGCGGGTTCATCAACACGGCCACGCAGGAAGCGGCGGAATAGAATTCACGCGGCGAGGCCGGACTATTGATGCCGTTTTCCGACCCTGTCATTGCCGGGCGTGACGCGGCAATCCATAATGCGCGCCTTCAACCAGGGTACCACCGCATGATTCTCGAGATCGCGCAGATTGATATAAAACCCGGCATGGAGGACGCATTCGAGCAAGGTGTGAAAAAGGCCACGCCGATCTTCAAGCGCGCCAAGGGTTGCAAGTCACTCGCCTTACACCGCTCGCACGAGATGCCCGCGCGCTATCGTCTCTTTGTGCAGTGGGAAACGCTGGAGAATCACACCCGGGATTTTCGCGAATCCGCCGATTTTCACGAGTGGCGCAAGCTCGTCGGCCATTGCTTCGCCTCACCGCCCCACGTCGAGCACGTAACCGAGGTCATGCATGCGTTTTAATCCCATGCAGACCGGCACCACTTTGTTCATCCCTGCGTAAGCGGGAATCCGGAAATCATCATTGAAATTCCGTCGATGTACTCCCCCCATTTCAATGGGGCACACGAAATAGAATGGACTTGAAAATGAAACGCAGCACCGACCGCATCCTCACCACGCATACCGGCAGCCTGCCGCGCCCGCCGCGCGTCGTCGAATTGCTGCTCGCGGAGCGGCAAAATCCCGGCGCGCGCCGCGCCGAATTCGAAGCAGCCGTGCGCGATGCCGTCGCCGGCGTCGTGCGCAAGCAGACCGAATGCGGGCTCGACATCATCAACGATGGCGAGCAGGGCCGCCCCGATTACACCGTCCACGTCCTCGAGCGCCTGACCGGGTTCGAAGGCGAAAGCTCGCCGCCGCTCGGCACCGGCGACGAGGAATTTCCCGAGTTGGCCGCCCAGCTCAAGCAGTTCGCGTCGCCGTTTCAGCACCGGCCGAAATGCTCAGGCGATGTCGGCTGGAAAAACTGGGAGGCGGCAGCAGCCGATATTGCGCGGGCCCGGGAAGCGATGAACGGCGCAAAGGCGGTCGAATTCTTCATGACTTCGCCGTCGCCCGGCCAGATCGCACGCTATCTCAAGAACGCGCACTACAAGACCGAAGAGGCTTACGTCTTCGCACTCGCCGATGTGATGAGCCGCGAATACAAAGCGATCGTCGACGCCGGCTTTGTGCTGCAGCTCGACTGCCCCGATCTCGCAATGCTGCGGCACACCGTTTATCTCGACAAAAGTCTCGAAGATTTCCGCAAGATCATTTCCGTGAACGTAGCCGCGCTCAATCACGCGGTGCGCGACATCCCCGCCGAGCGCATGCGCATGCACGTGTGCTGGGGCTCGACCATGGCGCCGCGCCACACCGACGTGCCGCTCAAGGACATCATCGACATCGTGCTGACGGCAAAACCGCAGGCCGTTTCCTTCCCCGGCGCCAACGGCCGCCATGAGCACGAATGGAAAATCTGGCGCGACGTGAAGCTGCCGGACGGCAAGATCATCATCCCCGGCGTGATCGACTCCACGGTCAACACGGTCGAGCATCCGGAAGTCGTCGCCGACCGCATCCTGAACTATGCAAATGTCGTCGGCCGCGAGAATGTCATCGCCGGCGTCGATTGCGGCTTCGGCACGTTTGCCGGCCGCGTGCAGGTGGACACCAAAATCGTGTGGATGAAGCTGCAATCGCTTGTCGACGGTGCGCGGCTTGCCTCGCAGCAGCTTTGGGCGAAGGCGGCGTAGCGCCTTGCCTGTCGTGCCCCACAGAAGCGGGGCATCCGGTAAACATCACACGTTGAGATTTCCGGACCCTCTATGAGGTCGTGAACACTGAATCGCCCGCTTTCGCGGGCGACGACGGCAGTGCCGCGCCTTGCCCTTTTCCCGCCGCCGGACTCGTCCCATATTCGGCAAATGGCGAAGCCCCCCGACAAGCCGAAGAAGCGCGATTACGCCAAGCCGACGCGCGCAAAAGCCGCGCGTCCGGATGCGCCGCCGACGCCGGAGGCGCTCGCCGATCTGCTCAATCCCGGCATCGGCAAGGGAACAGCGGGCGTTGGCTCGGGGACTGGCCTCCAGCCGCCGCCGGATAACTCGTGGGATCGGCGCCGTGCTTTTTCCGAGGCGCATCGCGCGCGCAAATCGACGCGCGAAGGATTCAGTGAAGCGCCGCAGCGCGACTATGCGGCCTCGCCGATCACCGGACTCGATCCGGCGCTGGCGCGCGAACTGGGCCTGGGCGACGAAGTGGACTCGCTTGATCCCTCCCCTGACTCTCCTTCTTCACCTGCCGCCTTGCGCCATGGGAGGGACGCCGGATCGGAAGATACCGGCGAAAAAACCGCGCGCCCAAGTTCGAAATCGACACTCGACAAATACCGCCTGCCAAAAGCCGATCTGCCGACGCGCGGCGGCAGCGGCCTCGGCGCATTCGGCGGCATGGCGAGCCAGCAATCGCTGGAGAAGTTATTGCGCGAAGGCCGCCCGGAATTCGCCGCGCAAATCTGGACGCCGCATCGCCCGCCGCGTCCCGAGAAATCCGAAGGCGGCCATCGCCTCATCATCAAGTCCGACTTCGAGCCGAAAGGCGACCAGCCGCAAGCCATCCGCGAGCTGGTCGAAGGCGTCAAACGCAGCGACCGCACGCAGGTGCTGCTCGGCGTCACCGGCTCCGGCAAAACCTATACGATGGCGAAGGTGATCGAGGAAACGCAGCGCCCCGCGCTCATCCTCGCGCCGAACAAGACGCTCGCCGCGCAGCTTTACGGCGAGTTCAGGTCGTTCTTTCCGGACAACGCCGTCGAGTATTTCGTTTCCTACTACGACTACTACCAGCCGGAAGCCTACGTCCCGCGCACCGACACCTACATCGAGAAGGAATCCTCGATCAACGAGCAGATCGACCGGATGCGCCACGCCGCAACGCGCGCGCTGCTCGAACGCGACGACGTCGTGATCGTCGCGTCAGTCTCGTGCATTTACGGTATCGGCTCGGTCGAAACCTATTCAGCGATGACGTTCACGCTGAAACAAGGCGGCACGATCAGCCAGCGCCAGCTCATCGCCGACCTCGTCGCGCTGCAATACAAGCGCACGGCCGGCGACTTCTTCCGCGGCTCGTTCCGCGTGCGCGGCGACACCATCGACATCTTCCCGGCGCACTATGAGGATCGTGCCTGGCGCATCCAGCTGTTCGGCGACGAGATCGAGAAGATCGAAGAGATGGATCCGCTCACCGGACAAAAAACGGACGAGCTCGAATTCGTCAAAGTCTACGCCAATTCGCACTACGTCACGCCGCGGCCGACGCTGCTGCAGGCGATCCACAACATCAAGCTCGAGCTGCGCGCGCGGCTTGAGCAGCTGCACGCCGCAGGCCGCCTGCTCGAAGCGCAACGCCTCGAGCAGCGCACGCTCTACGATCTCGAAATGATGGAAGCGACCGGAAGCTGCGCCGGCATCGAAAACTATTCGCGTTACCTCACCGGCCGCAAACCGGGCGAGCCGCCGCCGACGCTGTTCGAATACGTGCCGGACAACGCGCTCGTCTTCGTCGACGAAAGCCACGTCACCATCCCGCAACTGGGCGGCATGTTCCGCGGCGACTTTCGCCGCAAGGCGACGCTCGCCGAATACGGCTTCCGCCTGCCCTCCTGCATGGACAACCGGCCGTTGCGTTTCGAGGAGTGGGACGCGATGCGCCCGCAGACCATCGCCGTTTCCGCCACGCCGGGTCACTGGGAGATGAACGAATCCGGCGGCGTGTTCGTCGAGCAGGTGATCCGCCCGACCGGCCTCATCGATCCGCCGGTCGAGGTGCGGCCCGCGCGCACGCAGGTGGACGACCTCGTCGGCGAGTTGCGGCAGGTGGCGCAGGCCGGCTATCGCGCGCTCGTCACCGTGCTCACCAAGCGCATGGCGGAGGACCTCACCGAATACCTGCACGAGCAGGGCGTGCGCGTGCGCTACATGCACTCCGACATCGACACGCTCGAGCGCATCGAGATCATCCGCGACCTGCGGCTCGGCGCGTTCGACGCGCTGGTCGGCATCAATTTGTTGCGCGAGGGACTCGACATTCCGGAATGCGCGCTGGTCGCCATTCTCGATGCCGACAAGGAAGGCTTCCTGCGCAGCGAGACGAGTCTCATCCAGACCATCGGCCGCGCCGCGCGCAACGTGGACGGCAAGGTGATCCTTTATGCCGATCAGGTCACCGGCTCGATGCAGCGCGCGATCGAGGAGACCAATCGCCGGCGCGAGAAGCAGATGGAATACAACGCCGCGAACGGCATCACGCCGGAGAGCGTGAAGAAGTCCATCGCCGACATTCTCGACAGCGTCTACGAGCGCGACCACGTGCTGGTCTCGACCGGCGGTGCGGACGGCGGCGAATTCGCCGAGGCCGCGACCATCGGGCACAATTTCGAGGCGGTGATCGCCGATCTCGAAACGCGCATGCGCGAGGCCGCCGCCGATCTCAATTTCGAGGAAGCCGCGCGCCTCCGCGACGAGATCAAGCGCCTGCGGCAGACGGAGCTGGCGGTGGTGGACGATCCGACGGCGAAATCCCCCTCTCCCCGCGCGGCGGGGAGAGGTGAGACGAACCGCCCTCACAAACCTCACCTCGACGAAATGGGCATCGCCACCTGGCACGAGGTAAAGCCCGCGCGCTCAAATGCGCCCTCGCCGCGCTCGAAGCTCGGCAGGCCAGGACAAAGGGGCGGGTTCAAGAGCAATCGGAAGCGCTGACGCTGACCCGCCATCGGCCATTCCCGCGAAAGCGGGAATCCAGCTCTGTATCGGCATCTGATACATAAGCTTGATTTATGTATCACTTGATGATACATCCTCTCATGATCAAGGGCTCCAAAGACCGCACCACCGAATCCGTATTCAAAGGCGAAATTCCGAAGGGATTTCCAAGCGATCTGGTCAAGGTTGCGCGCCGCAAGCTCGGTTATCTCGATGCCGCTGTCGATCTGCGCGATCTTCGAGCGCCGCCTGGGAACCGGCTGGAAGCTCTTAAGAATGATCGTCGAGGACAGTATTCGATCCGAATGAACGATCAATTCAGGATTTGCTTTAGATGGACAGCGGACGGACCGGTGGACGTTGAGATCACCGACTATCACTAAGGAACGCGATCAATGGCCAAGAAACTCCCTCCCCTTCATCCCGGCGAAATCCTGCGCGAGGAATTTCTCGTGCCGCTCGGCCTGTCGCCCGGCGCGCTGGCCAAGGCCATGGGCGTGCCGCGCACCCGCGTCGAGCGGATCGCTGCCGAGACGACCGGCGTCACGGCCGACACCGCATTGCGCCTGAGCAAGGCGCTCGGCACCTCGGCACAGCTCTGGCTCAATCTGCAGAACCGCTATGATGTTGAGACGGCTGAGCGCGCAATCGGCAAGCAACTTGCCCGCATCTCGCGCGTGAAAGCGGCATAAGCTGCGCGATGGGCATCGCCACCTGGCGCGAGGTGAAGCCCGCGCGCGGCGACACGCCCTCGCCGCGCTCGAAGCGGGAAGGCCTGGGCAACGGGGCGGGTTTAAGAGCAATCGGAAGCGGTAGCTCGAGAATTCATTTTTTTGTTTTGATGTAACCTTCGCGAATGACGCGCTGAAGCAAGGCTTGCTCGTGTCTTCCACGGGACAAGCCCGGCCATGACAGCATGACCGTAAAAGACGCGACAAACTAAATCGTTTCGCCGCCGCCTTCAAAGATTGCGTATTGCGTCATGTCCTGAACGCGCTCCCAGCCCGAGCCGTTGTAGCCGGCCATCACGTTGATGCGCACCACCTGCACCAGCTTGCCGTTCAGCTTTTCGTTGGCAACGATCGCATCGCGCTTGAACACGATCGCGGCAACGCCGCAGGCTTGATCCTTTTTGGCGTCCGCGTTGACGGACTGCATCGCATTCTCGGGCTGCTCACCCTGGGCTCGCAGCGTGATGAATTTTTCCGCCTGCTGCTGCGTATCGCAAATCACACCGACGCCGACGGTCGGCTGTTTGGCCTCTTGCTGTTGCTGATCGTCGGTGTCCGCTTGCGCGGCCGCGCCCAGAAGGAGCAAGGCCGCACCTGCCGCCAGTATCGTACGCATGTCGATTGCCTCCGCACTTTTGTTCGTTCCCCGCATGCCGGTCCAATCAGAAAACGCGAGCACGGCAAAAGCGGTTCACGGCGCCGCACGGCATTGTGAACGATGTTCATGCAGTGGCTTTTGCGACACGCAAGCCAAAGCTTTGCAATAAAACGTCACAATTCGTGTTGCCGACACCGGAACAGGGTCGCTACAAAGTGAGGCGTCCGCGCACGCTGAAATCTTTTTGCCCGTGCCGGATCTCCTCGTTGGAAACATGAAAAATTTTATCCGCCTTCTGCCGCTCCTGTTCGCCGCCGCAGCGCTTGCCGGCTGTGAAACCACAGGTTCCGCCGTCGCTCCCACCGCAACCGCAGCCTCGCCGGCGCCGCCGATGACCCATACCAGGGCCGCCGAGATTTGCTGGATGGCGACCGAACACGGCCACAACGACATGGATCTCGACAAGCGGGCCGACGTGGTCGACAAGTGCATCGAGGAGAAAATGAAGGGCACGGGCGCCGCGTCGAAATCCTGATCCGTTCGCCGCGGCGAAAGACCTCAGGGGGTGGACGTGCAGGCCGGGCGCAGAAAGGCTACCTTTACGGCATGACGGATGGGCGCCCCGGAAAATGGCTGTCACTGCGGGACCGCATCGACGCGTTCTGCGCGCTGATCGGTATCTGGGGCGGCTCGATTCTCAAATACGTCGACAACGCCGAGCACAACGGCCTCGCCGATTATTCCGACATTCTCGACATTCTGGAGATTGCCGAACTGTCGGACGTGCTCGCGTTGCCGCTTCTGGCAGCCGGCGTCGCGGGGTCGGGCCGCGTGTTCTATGCGGCCTGGCGCAGCCTGCCGGCAAATTCGCGCCTTGCGCGCAGTGGCCTGCTGCCGCGGCGCTAAACCCTCTACGCGCTATCCGTCAGCCGCGCATAGCGGCGCCTGATCGCCGCAATCGCGACCACCGCTGTCGCGCCGAGCGCAGCGGCGAAATCGCCCTTGCGATGATCGAGTTCGGCGAGCACGTCGGCATTGTCGGCGAAATCGGAAACGACGGGATCGGACGCGATCATGTCGCCGCCGATCCAGCCGAGCAACGCCGCGCCCGCCCACGCCAAAATCGGCAACCGCGTGAGCACCAGCATCGTGAGGCTCGCACCGGCCACGATCAGCGGCACGCTGATGCCGAGGCCGAACACCAGCAGCATCGTATCGCCGCCGGCAGCGCCGGCAACGGCGATGACGTTGTCGAGACTCATGATGATGTCGGCAAGCGCAATGGTCTTGATCGCGCGCAGCAGGCTGTCGTGGCTTTCGATCTGCGGATCGTGCGCCTCCGATTGCGGCTTTAGCAGCGACACCGCGATCCAGAGCAGCGCGCAGCCGCCCGCGAGCTTCACGTATGGCATCGCCATCAGGTTCGAGACGATTGCGGAGAACGCGATGCGCATGCCGACGGCAACGAGGGCGCCCAGGACCATGCCCCACAGCCGCTGCTTCGGCGGAAGGCTGCGGCAGGCGAGCGCGATCACCAGCGCGTTATCGCCGGACAGCAGGATGTTGATCCAGATGATCTCAAAGATGCGCAACACGTAATCGGGTTGCAGATAGCTCGCGAGCTCGGCCATCAATGTGTCGCCTTTTGGTTGTTGCCAGCTAGCATTGCGCGGGGGGTCCAGACCATGCCGCACCGTTGCGGCCAAGGGACGCAACGATAGGAAGAAAGCCCGCTTTCAGGGGCCGTCCCCCTTGCCGCCGCCAGACCACCGTATCACGATCTGCCCTTGCCGAATCTCCGGGAGGTTCTCATGGCAAAAGGTCAGATGCGAAGCGCGAAGGAGAAAAAGAAACCGAAGGCCGACAAGCAGCGGCCGAAGCAGCTTTCCGCCTACAAGCTTGCCCAGCAACAGGGCACTTCGGGCCAGCACGCGCTAGGCGCTCAACCCGGCAAGAAGGCCTGACCGGCCCCCCTGCGGTCACCTCGTTTTGTCTTCCAGCTTGTCGCCGGGCGGCAAGGTTTTCGCCGCTTTCGCCATTTCCAGGCACGTCAGCAGCTCGACGTAACTTGGAGCCCCACCAAGACTGGAGAGCGTCACGCAGCGCTTTTTGTCGGACGCGCTGTACTGGCCCCATTCCTGCTCGACCTTGGTGCGGGCCTCTTTTTCATCACGCTTGCATGAGTCGGGTGTTCTGTTCGGCGAAACGGCTGCCGTAGCCGCCGCGCTGCAACTCGGCTCGATGTTGAAATGCGGCACGCGATCGACCACCAGGACAAAATGGGAAGCAAGGATTGCGATCGGCACATTGAGGATCATGGGTCTGCTCCCATGGCCGGATTTCTTTCACGGTCTGCGACTCCGGCACCATGGAACTATACAGCACCGGGTCCGCAAAACATTATAAAAAGCCAATTCCACAGCTTTGCCAAGGTTCCGTGGCAGAGGCGCAGCGCTGCGTAAGCCCGTCAGACCATATCAAGAGCGGGGGCGCACATGATCGGGGACTCTATGGGGGATCGGATGCGCGGATGCGTGCTCGCCTGCTTTCTTGCAACAGCAACGACACTGGGATTGGGGACGGCTGGGGCGCAAGAGACCGGCCAGCCTGCCAACGGGCCTTCGTCTTCCGTCGAGAGCAACGGAGAGAGCGGGTCCGAGTTCTGGAGCAAAATCGACCTCGACCGGATCGTTGAAGACACGCCCGTAAAGTCGTTTCCGCAATCGCGCTCGCCGCTCACGAGCAAGCCACTCGCCGTAACGCGATCGGAAAATGATGACGGCACCGGCTCGGTTTCGATCAACAAGCCGCTGGCGACGCCGTGGAATGTCCGGATCGGCGGCAGCATCAGCTACGACAACGCGGTACCGTCCGACGTCGATCCGACCCGCCCGTTGCCGGCGCCCGCAAATGCGGACCAATCGCGTGCGGTATGGGCGGACGTGACCGTGCCGGATGTCGGCTCGATCAACACGCGTATCGAGACAGCGGCCGATCAACGAAAATACGGGACGTCGATCGCACGCTCCGTGCCGCTCGGCAATAACCTCTCGTTAACCGCACAGAACAAGTTCTCCGTTATCGATTCATACGGCGCACCTGCAACAACGTCCGCCGCTCCGCTTGCCGTCACCGATTCGGCAACTGCTCCATCGCAAATCTGGACCAATGAGCGGAAAGTCAATCTCAACGTCTTGTCGACCGGTACAACGTTCGGCGCAGGATGGACCACTGCAACGGGCGATCCCGTTACGCACAATACGCTCAGCGCCGATCAGAAACTTTACGGATCGCTGCACGTCACGACGTCCGTTTCCGATATCGGTCAACCTGCATCGAGCAAAAGCATTACGGCCGGCTTCAAGATGAACTGGTGAAGCCGCCAGAATGGCCACGTTCCCGCCGTCAAGCTGACAAACTCGCATGCGGCAATCCACTCCGCGTTGGGGGAGCGACTGGCGCAACGTCACGAGGAGCAAAGCATGACGGCTGGCAAACCCGAATTAATGGACACCGGAAAACCTGATGCGGAAAAGACAAACGAAACCGATCAATCGGTAACCGCGTTCGAAGGCGAAATTCGTGAGTTCATTCGGCGCGACGTCACCTTCTTGCGCCGGCGCGTGCCGGAAGCCGAGACGGGTCCGGAATCGGAAGCGGAAAACGTCAATGCACTGATTCGACGCGTGTCAGGTGGCTCTCTGGAAGAGATCGATCGTGTGATCCTCGAGCTGCGCAACGTGCGCGATATGTTGCGCAACGAAGGTGAGCGCGTCGCGCGCGAGGTCGCCGGTTTTGCGAGTCTCAACCAGGCAGCCATCACCTCAATGAAGGTCATCGCCGACAGTCTCGCGAAATGGCGAAGCCCGCCGCCACGGATTCCTGACGCGAGTTAGTCCATCGCCGATGCACGCGCCGGATCAGCGTTTGGCGGGCATCTCTTGCGAAGGTCTGTGTCGTTATGAATCCGGCGGGTAACGCCGTCGAGGTTTCGGCCTGTGGATTGTCGGGACAGTATGTGCCCGCGCGGCACACGCCCTGTAACAGGCGTATTATTGCGGCCGCTCCGTTGGGGCTGCCGTCGCGCGATGCGGCCTAATGTGGTGTCGCCGCGACGTAGAAAGGGCGCTCAGATCGGGCATCCTCCCAAAACTGAAGCCCCGCTTGCGCGGGGCTTTTTTGCTTCGGAAAGCAACTTCCATTCGCTGCCGCTTCAATTCGCTGCCGCTTTTCGAGGGAGCGGATAGTCCTCGCTCTCGTACAACTGCCGGATGCCGTTGCCGTCGAACCGTTTTTCGTCAACCTCAAGATAAGCGCCGAGTAACAATTCCGGCGGCAATTCCTCGATAGCAAACCGGATCGCTTCGGCCGCGGTTTGAAAACGCTTATAACCGATCGGCCGCCGGCTCTTGCGGCTCCGGCTCGGAAACAACTCCGAGGGAGCGCGATAATTGATCAATGACATATTGGTAGCTCCTTGCGTCTAATATGGGACTGCAAGGCATGAAAATCCAGTCGCAAGACGACGCTTATGGAACCGCGATGGGTTGCCCGGTTCGGGTCACAACGTATGCGGCGGGCCATCCAGCAGCGGAAGCTTCGCACTGAGGACTGCAATGCGTTTTTCCGCTTCGGCACGGGTAAGCGTTTCGCTGAAGGCCTCCGGCTCGTACGCTTCGATCGATAACGCCTTCAGCCGCGCGGCTTGCTCCGCCGTCATCGGTTCATCCGTGGCCGCAGTGGGGCTTGAGGGATTAACTGGCTGCTTCGGTTTAACCATACGACTTATTGGCTTTCGGATGGCCTCTGGACAAACGCCTGCGCGCGCCCGAACCAGAACGTCTCGGAGTCGGCTTGGTTCCGATTGCAGATTGAGCCGGCGCGCTCCTTGCGAATGGAAATTCAGGCAGCCATCGCCTGTGCAAGTGCCGGCCGGAGGGCAAGCGTGATCGGCAGGGTCAGCAACACCACGCCGGCAACAATCATCAATGCCACCGGAACGCCTACGACGTCACCGACAAATCCATAAATTGCGGGCGATACCGCTCCCGCGCCGATCGTTCCTGTGTAAAACACGCCGAAGGCGCGCGTGCGTCGCTCGGGCGTCACGAGGTCGGGAACGGATCCGTAAAGCACGGAAGACGTGCCATTCAGTGCAATGCCGATGATCGGCAGCAACACGAGCGTTGCTTCGAGCGGCAGTGGCAGCGTTGCAGCAATGCCGGCCGCGGTCACTGCTTCGGTTAGCCAGACTGTCGCAACGGTACCGATGCGTGCGCCGATGAACGCGCAAACAAGTTTTCCGGCAGCGCCCCCGGCAAACACCAATGTGAGCGACAATCCAATCGTCGGGAGACTCGCGCCCTTCGCCGTGAGCACGAATGGAAGGAACGTGAGAAAGGCCATGCGGGTCGCACTGTCGAGCACGCCGACCGAGAGCAGGAGCGGAAAGCCAATTCTATGGCGCGCTGCCGGGCCGCTTCCTTGCTGAGCCTTTTGCACAACTGCCGGTCCTTTCGATTGGCCCGGCGTGACGATGAAGATGAGGATTGCGGCGAGCACGCCAAAGCCGCCCAGCAAAGCCAGCGCATGCCGCCATGGCAGGACGACCAGCAACAGCGATGCCGTAGCGGGCACTGCCATTTTTCCGATATCGCCGGCGAAATTGTAGGTGCCAAGCGCCTTGCGTGATCGGGCGCCGGCAAAGGCGTGCGCGACCAGTGACGAAGCCAAAGGATGTTGCGTACTGGCGCCAAGCCCGCCGACAAACAGAGCTGCCACCAGCAACGTGATGCCGGTACTCATGCCCGCCAGGCAGTAGCCAAGCCCTGCGATCGCTGTGCCGAGCGCGAGGATCAGAGCGGCGCCAAATCGCTCGGCGACAAAACCAGAAGGAATTTGAAATGCAGCGAGTGTGCCGGAGAAGACGGTTTTCATCAGGCCGAGCGCCGCGTAGCTCAACGCGAACTCATGCTGCCAGACCGGCAGCATCACGTAGATCAGATCGGTGTAGCCGTCGTGCAGCGCATGCGCGCCGCACGCAACGCCCAGCGCTCGCTTTTCGTCGCGCCGCTCGTTCGCTACTGCAGTGGCGGCCTGGGTACTCATATCCGGATGCTTTCAACGTGCATCTTCTGCGAAGCCGGTGTCCAAGTAAACACGACCGGCAGGATCACGTCGCAAACCTGAAATGCATCACGTCGCCATCGGCGACCACATAGTCCTTGCCCTCGAGCCGCAGCTTTCCCGCCTCGCGCGCTTGCGCTTCGCCGCCGAGTGCGACGTAGTCCTCATAAGCGATCGTCTCGGCACGGATAAAGCCACGCTCAAAATCCGAGTGGATGACGCCGGCGGCCTGCGGCGCCTTTGTGCCTCGGGTAATTGTCCAGGCCCGCGTCTCCTTGGGACCGGCCGTGAAAAAGGTGACGAGATGCAAGAGCGCGTAGCCGGCGCGAATCAAACGATCGAGTCCGGTTTCCTTCAAGCCGACAGCTTCGAGATAATCGGATCGCTCGCTCGCCGGCAGCATCGCAATTTCTGACTCGATCTTGGCCGAGATCACGACCGATACGGCACCCTCCGCTTTGGCACGCTCCTCAACCTTTCGCGAGAACTCGTTTCCGGTCGCAGCGGATGCCTCGTCGACATTACAGGCGTAAAGCACCGGTTTCGACGTGAGCAATCCGAGCGAATGAAACAGCTTTTCCTCTTCCGGCTTGCGCTCGATGAGACGCGCGGGTTTGCCCTCGCGCAGCAAAGCCAACGAACGCTTGACCAGGTCCAGCGTTTCCTTCGCCTCTTTGTCGTTTCCTTTGGCCTTTTTTTCCAGGCCGTCTATGCGCCTTTCCAGACTGTCGAGATCGGCCAGCATCAGCTCCGTCTCGATCGTCTCGATATCGGCGATCGGATCGATTCTGCCATGAACATGCGTGACGTCGCCATCTTCGAAGCAGCGGACAACGTGCACGATGGCATCCACCTCGCGGATCGTCGCGAGAAACTGGTTGCCGAGCCCCTCGCCTTTTGAGGCGCCTTTCACCAGCCCCGCAATGTCGACAAAGGAAATGCGGGTCGGAATGATCTCAGCCGATTTTGCGAGCGTCGCCAGCTTCTCAAGCCGCGGATCGGGCACGGCAATCTCGCCGACATTCGGCTCGATGGTGCAAAACGGATAATTCGCTGCTTGCGCCGCGGCCGTTTGCGTCAGCGCATTGAAGAGAGTGGATTTGCCGACGTTCGGCAAACCGACGATGCCGCACTTGAATCCCATGATTTATTCCTGGACCGCTCAGTCGCTCGGCGCTTCTTCCGCCGCGCCGAAACCTTTGGCGGCCATCGCAAGATGAACCTTGTTTTGAAAACTTGAATCCTGGCCCTGAACAAGCAGCCCTGCATTCTCTGCCACAATTTCGCACAAGGCTTTCACCCAGGGCCGCTCGCTCTTGGCAAAATCCTGCAGCACGTAAGCGTGCACCAGATCCTTGTCGCCGGGATGTCCGATACCGAAGCGCACGCGGCGGTAATCGTTCCCGATATGCGCAGAAATAGAACGCAATCCGTTGTGGCCGGCATTGCCACCGCCGGTCTTCACGCGCAATTTGCCGGGCGGGAGATCAAGCTCGTCGTGAAAAACGACAATTTGCCCGACGTCGAGCTTGTAAAAATACGCAGCCTCCGCAACCGCGCGCCCCGATTCATTCATATAGGTGCCCGGCAGCAGCAGCAGCACGCGTTCGCCGCCGATCTCCCCCTCCGCCGCGGCGCCCTGAAAACGCCGGCGCCATGGCGCGATGTGATGCGCGCGCGCGATCGCCTGCACGGCCATGAAGCCGATGTTGTGGCGATTGCCAGCGTGACGCTCGCCCGGATTGCCGAGGCCGACAAAGAGCAGCATGAATCAACCGCAGCGCAGCGCCGCGCCGACAACAAAAGCTTTCGCACGCGGCGCGCGCGGGTTCACTTCTTCGCAGGTGCGCCGCCGGCAGGAGCCGCAGCGCCGGCAGCGGAAGCACCAGGTGCAGCCGGCGCAGCGCCCGCGGCACCTTCTGCCGGGGCGGCGCCGGGCGCAGCCGCGGTCGCCGCAGCAGCCGCAGCGGCAGCAGCGGCTTCGGCGGCGGCTTTCATTTCTTCGGCGTAGCCGGACGGCGGCACGACGGTGACCAGCGTGATATCGCCCTGCGCGAGCACGCGCACGTTCGGCGGCAGCTGCACGTCGCTCAGGTGCTTCGAATAGTTGATCTCCAGCCCCGCAATATCGACCTCGATCGAATCCGGAATGGCATCGGCCGGGCAAATCACCTCGATGGTGTGCGTCACAATGTTGACGGCACCGCCGCGCTTCACGCCCGGCGACTGATCCGCATTGCGCACGTGGACCGGAATGTTCACCCGGATCGTGGCGCCCTCAGCAACGCGGAGGAAGTCGACGTGGATCGGAAAATCCTTCACCGGATCGAGCTGGAAGTCGCGCGGAATGACGCGATGCTTGGTGCCGTCCACATCAAGATTGTAGAGCGTGGTGAGAAAGCGCCCGCCAAAAATGCGCTGGCGTATTTCCTGGTGGTCGAGTGAAATCGTCATCGGGGGTTTGTTGTCACCATAGATCACACCCGGAACACGGCCGGCGCGACGCTCCGCCCGGGCGGCCCCCTTGCCGCTCTTCGGACGTGCCGTCGCTTTCATTTCCATGACGGTCGCCATAATCGTACCTCTATCTAGCTGAAAGGGCGGCACTTTCCGCCGCCCACGCCCGCGGCAAGCCTCCAGGGGTGCCGGGGGCCGCGATCGGGCCGCGTTATAGCGAGGGCGGGCTGAAAGGGCAACTTTGCTCCCGCTTCGTCATCCGTCCACGCCCATGGGCTCGGGCTCGGCGATACGGTCCAGTTCCTTGAGCTCATCGTCCGGTAACACAACCTCAGCCGCGGCGAGATTCTCCCGCAGATGCGCGACCGATGACGTGCCGGGAATCAAAAGGATGTTCGGGGCACGACGAAGCAGCCAAGCAAGTGCGACCTGCATCGGTGTCGCGCCGAGGCGTGCGGCGACCGCAGACAAAGTTGAGGACTGCAGCGGATTGAAGCCGCCGAGCGGAAAGAACGGCACGTAGGCGATGCCGTCGCCGGAAAGTTCGTCGATGAGGCTATCGTCGGCCCGGTGTACCAGATTGTAGTGATTCTGCACGCAGACGATCTCACAGATCCGGCGTCCTTCCGCGATCTGCGTGCGGGTAACGTTGCTTAGTCCGATGTGGCGGACCAAGCCTTGCCGCTGCAACTCGGCCAAGACTGCGAGCGGCGCTTCGATTGATCCCTCTGCGGGGCGATGCGCGTCAAACATGATCCGAAGATTGACCACGTCGAGTACATCAAGGCCGAGATTGTGGAGATTGTCGTGAACCGCTTGCGTCAACGCTTTGGGCGAGAAGGCCGGAATCCATGAACCGTCCTCACCGCGGCGAGCGCCGATCTTGGTAACGACGACCAGATCGTCGGGATAGGTCCCGAGTGCCTCGCGGATCAGACGGTTGGTGACGTGAGGGCCGTAAAAGTCACTGGTGTCGATGTGGTTCACTCCGCTGGCGACGGCCTCGCGCAGCACGGCCAATGCCGCATTACGGTCCTTGGGCGGACCGAAGGCGCCGGGTCCTGTGAGCTGCATAGCGCCGTAGCCGAGCCGATACACGGAGCGCGCGCCGAGGGAAAATGTGCCGGACTGGGCGATGTTGGACATGCGTTATCTCCTTTGCTGACACGGCTGAGATAACGGTCCCCTCTGCGCGCGATAATCGGCTACAATCTGCACAGGTTGTATGGAATAGCGAACAATGAACGTCGATCTGGGTGATTTGAACGCCTTCGTGGCGGTGACCCGCGCCAAGGGTTTTCGCGATGCTGCACGCGCGACCGGCAGCAGTGCATCCGGGCTGAGCGAGGCGGTCCGCCGCCTGGAGACGACCCTCGGAGTGAGACTGCTCAACCGGACGACGCGAAGCGTAAGGCCCACCGAGGCCGGCGAACGGCTGCTCGAACGGCTAGGTCCGGCATTGGCCGAGGTCGAGGCAGCCATCGACGCGATGAACAACTTCCGCGACAGGCCGGCCGGCTCGCTGCGCCTCAACGTGCCGGTCAGCGCGGCACGGCTGGTGCTTCCGAGGTTGGTGGCGCCTTTCCTCGCCGCCTATCCTGACATCCGATTGGAGGTGATCACCGAGGAAAGCTTCGTTGACGTGCTTGCGAGCGGATGCGACGCCGGCATTCGCTACGACGAGCGGCTGGAACAGGACATGATCGTCGTGCCCATCGGCCCGCGCGTTCAGCGCTTCGCCACCGCCGCATCTCCAGATTACCTGGATCGTCACGGGCGGCCGGAACACCCCCGCCAACTCCTTAACCACGCGTGTCTGCGCAGCCGCTTTTCAAGTGGGGCAATGCTGCCCTGGGAGTTCGAGCGCAATGGCGAGGTGGTGCGCGTTGATCCGGCGGGGCCGCTGATTGTGCGGGCAGGCGGCGCGACCGACCTCGCCATCGATGCGGCGATTGCCGGTACCGGCATCGTGCACCTTTTCGAGGATTGGCTGCGCCCGCATTTTGAAAAGGGCGCGCTCGAACCCATCCTCGAACCGTGGTGGCAACGCTTCTCGGGGCCGTTTCTCTACTATCCCGGACGGCGCCTCGTGCCCTCGCCGCTGCGGGCGTTCATCGACTTCATTAAAAGCGCGGCCAACCAGCGTTGATGCCGGCCGCCGTTCGGTGCCGCGCTATTTACTCAATGTCGGCGGCGGCCATTCGGGCGATCGCCCACGGCCATGAGATCATGGCTTGGTGGTCTCGGTACCGGACGACATCGCGTCGAACTTTGCTTCCAGCGCTCCAATGCGCGCCTTGAGAGCCTCGTTTTCCTCGCGCGCGAGCCGCGCCATCTCCTTGACGGCTTCGAACTCCTCACGCTGCACGACATCCAGATCCCGCAAGATGCGCTCCGCCTGGTGACGGAACAGCGTGTCGAATTCCCGGCGCACGCCTTGCGCAACGCCGGCAGCGTCATTCATCAGCCGTGCCATTTCGTCAAAGAGCCTGTTCGTGGTCTGGGTCATCGATCGTCTCCACGCATGGCCGCTACAATGACCATGGGCGACGTGCCCCGCAAGGGCCACACTTGCCATGCTTGACACCGGCAGGCGAGCGGCAGCATTCACGTTCCAGCAGAAAACGCATGCCTCTTTTTGTCATCCCGTTTCCAGCGTTCGATCCGGTGTTGGTCCATATCGGACCGCTCGCGATCCGCTGGTATGCGCTTGCCTACATCTGCGGCATCCTGATCGGCTGGATCTATGCACGCGCAATTATCCGGTCGGAACGCCTGTGGGGTGGCAAGGCACCGATGACGGTGACCGATTTCGACGACTTCGTCCTGTGGGTCACGCTTGGCATCATTCTCGGCGGGCGCATCGGCTATGTGCTGTTTTACAATTTGTCCCATTACGCCGCGCATCCGCTTGAAATTTTCCAACTCTGGAACGGCGGCATGTCGTTCCATGGTGGATTTACGGGCTGCGTGATCGCCGTCGTCCTGTTCGCATGGAAGCGGAAGATTTCAATTTTATCTCTCGGCGACGCGACCTGCGCGGTTGGGCCGGTCGGTCTTTTCCTCGGGCGTATTGCGAATTTCATCAATGGAGAGCTGTGGGGCCGCCCGACCGACGTGCCGTGGGCGATGATTTTTCCCGGCGGCGGGCCGATACCGCGGCACCCGAGCCAACTCTATGAGGCGACACTTGAAGGCCTTGTGCTTCTCGGCGTGCTCGCGCTGCTCATCCGGCTCGGCGCCCTGAAGCGGCCAGGCTTTATCATTGGCGCTTTTGCAGTCGGCTACTCGATCGCGCGCATTACGTGTGAGTTTTTCCGCGAGCCGGATATTCAACTCGGTTTTCTGTGGGGCGGATTGACCATGGGACAAATCCTGTCGGTGCCGCTCCTGCTTGCCGGGTTATGCTTCATTGCTTATTCGATACGGCATCCGCGGACACGGCATCCCTGATGGACGAGACGCCATCGCTGCTCGAGCTCGATATCCGCCGGCGTATTAAAGCCGCCGGCCCAATGCCCGTATCGCAATACATGGCCCTGTGTCTGCTCGATCCGAAGCACGGGTACTACACCACACACAATCCGCTGGGCGCCGGAGGCGACTTCACGACCTCGCCGGAAATAAGCCAGATGTTCGGCGAGCTGATCGGTATCTGGATGGCGGCGACGTGGCGGCAGATGGGCTCACCGGAAAATATCCGCATCATCGAACTCGGGCCCGGCCGCGGCACCATGATGAGCGACGCGCTGCGCGCGGTGAAAGTGATGCCGGCATTCCGCGCCGCCCTCACGGTCGATCTGGTGGACATAAGCCCGACGCTGCGCGCCGAACAGCAGCGCACGCTTGCGGGATCGTCCGTGCCGATACGCTGGCACACCACGCTCGATGACGTGCCGCCGGGACCTGCGATCATCGTCGCCAATGAGTTCTTCGACGCACTGCCCGTCGCGCAGGCCGTCAAGAAAGGCGATGCCTGGCACGAGCGTCAGGTCGGGATCGACGCCAATGGAAAGCTTGTTTTCACGGTGGCACCTGAGCCGCTCGCGCACTTCGACAAGCTGTTGCCGCCGCAGATACGGGCCGCGGCCGATGGCGCTATTTTGGAATGGCGCGCCGATACGTCTGCGATCGAAGTTGGCCGGCGCGTCATGGACGGCGGCGGGGCCGCGCTCATCATCGACTATGGACACGAAGAGCGATCGATCGGGGAAACGTTGCAGGCCGTCGGCCGCCACGCCTTTGCCGATCCGCTGAGTACGCCTGGTGAAATCGATCTCACGGCCCATGTTGATTTTCAGGCGCTCGCCCAGGCCATCGAAAGCACGGGCGCGCGCACGTGCGGGCCGATCATGCAATCGCAATTGCTTCGACGCCTTGGCATTCAGACGCGCGCGGCGACGCTCAAGGCGAATGCAGGACCGGAAGGCGCCGCCGCCATCGACGGCGCACTGGCGCGCCTGATCGGTTTCGGGCGCAGCGCCATGGGCGACTTGTTCAAGGCGCTGGGCGTTGCGCATCCGAAACTGGAGAAGCTGCCGGGGTTCGACTCGTGAGCGCGAGAGAAACAACCCCGGGCATGGTGCAGGCGGGTTCGATGGCCGCACTCGACGGGATCCGTCACGCCTTCTTCACGCGCAAAGGCGGCGTATCGCAAGGCATCTACGCCTCGCTCAACGGCGGTGTCGGCTCCGCCGATTCCCCGGAATCAGTGCACGAGAATCGCGCGCGCATGGCTTTGGCGCTCGGCGCCGCACCGGATCGGCTGCTCTCCGCCTATCAAATCCATTCGCCGACGGTGGTCGTCGCCGACAAACCCTGGTCCGCGAACGATCGGCCGCGTGCCGACGCCATCGTTACGCGCACGCCGTCGCTCGCGATCGCTGTTTCGACCGCGGACTGCGGGCCCGTTCTGTTTGCGGACCGGCACGCACGCGTGATCGGCGCGGCGCACGCAGGCTGGAAAGGCGCGTTTACCGGCGTGCTCGAAGCGACGATCAACGCGATGGAAAACCTGGGCGCAAAACGCGCACGCATCGTTGCCGCTTTGGGGCCGCTCATCCGGCAACCGAATTACGAAGTCGGCCCGGAATTCGTCGAGCGCTTTTGCACGACAGAGAAGCGCAATGAGCGCTTCTTCGCCGCCGGCGCACGCGACAATCACGCCATGTTCGATCTCGCCGGATTTATACGGTCGCGCATTGAAGAAGCAGGGGTCGGTCACTTCGAAGATATAGGCCGTTGCACTTACGCCGAGCCGGAGCATTTCTACAGCTACCGACGCACGACGCATCACAACGAGCCGGACTACGGCCGCCATATCAACGCGATCGTTCTTTCCGGCTGAGCGTTTTCCACTTGCACAAATGTGCTGGACCGCGCCCCCTCTTGCCGCTACGATTTCGATAATCGTCGGCGCGATCTCAACAACAACAAACGCCGCAGGGTGCGCTCATGGAGTGGAGTGGGTACCTCCGGCCGCGGGTAGCGGCGCGGACGGTGTATCGACTTGCATCGATCCTTGCCGCTTTTTGCACAGTCGCGCTCGCCGGCTGCAACACAGACGGTCAACCCTCAGCATCGATCGCTACGCCACAGGGCGCTACTGTCGCGTTCGAATCGATCGATGGGCCGCCCGCGGGCATTTTCCATAAACTGGTCGACGATTTGAACGACGAGGCGCAGGCTCGCCGCATGGCCGTCGTGTCGCGCGAAAGCCCGTCGATCTATCGGGTGCGCGGCTATCTGTCGGCACACGTTCGGCAAGACGAGACGTCAATCGCGTGGGTGTGGGACGTCTACGACCCCGACCAGCACCGGGCACTGCGTATCAGCGGCGTTGAAAAAGCAGCCGGAAAGCATCGCACCTGGGCTGCGGCCGATGACAAGATTCTGCGCGACATCGCACGATCGAGCATCGAGCAATTGGCCGCCTTCCTGCAAGCGCCCGAGAACGCACCGGCAACTCGGGAGCCCACAATGACCGTGGCGAACCTCGGCGGCGGCATGACCCCGGAATCGGCGGGCATTTTCCGCATCTCGCAGCCGAACGCCGATCCGGTGGCCAATGCCGGCGAAACGGATGCGGCGACCGACGATGTTGCGGCGGTCCCTCTCCCGCCGCGGCGCCCACAGATCGTCGCAGGCACGGTTTCCGGCCGCGAAATGCTGGTCCTGGCATCCTCACGCCACTGAGGCGGAGCCGCATTTACGGTTCGGCAATCGCGCGGGGATAGCGATCTTGAATCGTGTTGCCCGTCCCTTCCCGCCTTGTTATGACCACGCCGCCTTCCCAATCCAGCAGTAAAGGCGGGGATTTGACGATGTCGGGCAAAAACGGCGCGATCAAGCTCGTCGCCGGCAACTCCAATCCCGCATTGGCGCAGGCGATCGCCGAATACCTGAAGATACCTTTGGCAAAAGCCGTCGTCCGGCGCTTTGCCGACATGGAGATTTTCGTCGAAATCCAGGAGAACGTGCGCGGCGCCGATTGTTTCGTGATTCAGTCAACGTCGTTCCCGGCCAACGACCATCTGATGGAGTTGCTGATCATCATCGACGCGCTGCGCCGCTCATCGGCGCGCCGTATCACGGCCGTCATCCCTTATTACGGCTACGCCCGGCAGGACCGCAAACCGGGCCCGCGCACGCCGATCTCGGCCAAGCTCGTTGCCAACCTGATTACGCGAGCCGGCGCAGACCGCGTGATGACGCTCGACCTGCACGCCGGACAAATTCAGGGCTTTTTCGATATTCCGACCGACAATCTTTATGCCTCGCCGGTCATGGTGCGCGACATCAAGGAGCGGTTCAAGCTCGATAACATCATGGTGGTGTCGCCTGATGTCGGCGGCGTGGTGCGCGCGCGCGGTCTTGCAAAACGCATCAACGCACCGCTCGCGATTATCGACAAGCGGCGCGAGCGCGCGGGCGAATCCGAAGTGATGAACGTGATCGGCGACGTTGCCGGTTATACCTGCGTACTCGTGGACGATATTGTCGATTCAGGCGGCACGCTTATCAATGCGGCAGAGGCCTTGCTCGAGCAGAAAGCGAAAGAAGTCTATGCCTATATCAGTCACGGTGTGCTGTCGGGAGGCGCCGTGCCGCGCGTGGCAAAGTCGCGGCTGAAAGAGCTCGTCATCACCGACTCGATTCAGCCGACCAAGGAAATTCTCGCCGCCGGCAATATCCGTACGTTGCCGATCGCACCTCTGATCGGCGAAGCGATTGGCCGAACGGCCGCCGAGGAGTCGGTTTCGAGTCTGTTCGACTGATTTTGTTTCTGCGATTCCGGAACCGGCCGGACGTGCGACAGAGCACTAACGCGTCCGAATGGACGCTCAAATTGTCCACAACTGAGTCAAGCCGCCGCATCTTTCGCTGTGGAGAGTCGCGCGCACGCCGTTGCGCGCGAGTCGCAAATCACGGCTCATAACGGCCTCACGGTGCTTTTGGCCACCGGAATCGGGCAGGCTATAGTCAATCGGCCAAGCGATTCGGCCTGCGGGGTCAAGGCATCCGGTATCCCTGCGTCAATATTCCCCGAGGCGGGCAGGGCCTCATCGCGTGCAGTGGCGTGCGTTTCCTCTGGCTCAAATTGGCAAGGTGGAGACGTCATGTCCCTCACCGGTTATCCGGATACACAGCGAATCAACCCGCTCGATGTTGTCGAGCGGGTGGCAAGCGGCAACGACTGGTCGTTTGAGCGCGCGAGCGACGACGAAATCACGATTCTGGTCAGGGGCAAGTGGACCGACTACCAGGTGTCCTACACCTGGATGAGCGACATCGAAGCGCTGCATTTGGCGTGCGCTTTCGATATGAAGGCACCGGAGCGCCGCCGCAGCGAGGTGCAGCAGCTTATTTCGCTCATTAACGAGCAAATGTGGATCGGTCATTTCGATCTGTGGCCGAAGGAAGGGCTGGTCATGTTCCGGCACGCCCTGGTGCTTTCGGGTGGTATCATGGCATCCGGCACGCAATGCGAGTCATTGCTGGCCACTGCGATCGATACGTGCGAGCGGCATTTTGCGGCGTTCCAATTCGTCGTCTGGGCGGGAAAAAGCGCCCGCGATGCGCTCGACGCAGCCATGTTCGAGACCTCGGGCGAGGCTTGAACCAGCCACGCCCTTTATGACCCCCTTGTCATGCTCCGCGAAGCCGGGGCATCCAGTACGGCGCAGCACCGGCGAATAATCCAACCGCGGTGTTTACGGGATCATCCGCTTTCGCGGATGATGACAACGGAGATGATGATGGCTCGTCGCACGCAAACGCCACACGGGCTCGCCAAATTCCGCGGCACCCTTTTGCTGGTTGGCGCCGGCAAAATGGGCGGCGCTATGCTGGACGGATGGCTGGCGCGTGGACTGAAGCCGAAACAAATCGCGATCATGGAGCCGCAGCCCGCGAAAGCCATCAAGGCCCTCGCACGCCGCGGCGTGCGCCTCAATCCAAAGGGAAAGATTGCCGACGTGTCGGCCATCGTGGTTGCCGTGAAGCCGCAAATCGCGCCGGAAGCCTTGCCGCCGATCGCGCAGTTCGTCGACAAGTCCACGCTGGTGCTTTCGATCATGGCTGGTCGCACGATCGCCTTCCTCGAGAGAACGCTTGCGCCGAACGCCGCGGTCGTGCGGGCGATGCCGAACACGCCGGCTTCGATTGGCCGCGGTATTACCGTTGTCGTCGCCAACAACAAAACGGCGGCGCGCCACCGCAGGCTCGCAACCGATCTGCTGTCTGCAATCGGGAAGGTAGAATGGGCCAAGGATGAGAACCTGATGGACGCCGTTACTGCCGTGTCCGGCTCCGGCCCGGCATACGTTTTCCTTTTGGCCGAATGCCTCGCCAAAGCCGGAATTGCGGCCGGTCTTCCCGCCGCCCTTGCAAAGGCGCTGGCGCGTGAAACCATCGCAGGCTCCGGTGAGTTGTTGCACCGCTCGCCGCTCGATGCAGCCACTTTGCGCCAGAATGTGACCTCGCCCGGAGGAACAACCGCGGCTGCGTTGGAAATCCTGATGGGACCTTCCGGATTTGAGGCCCTGCTCACGAAAGCCGTGGCCGCTGCAACACGGCGTGGACGCGAACTTGCGGGCTAGAACCGCCTTATTCCAGGACCTAGATTAGGGAAAAGGGAACAGCCCGACGGAGGCCACCATGGCCCGCAGATTCAAACGTGAACGCGCAGCGCAACCGGCGCCGCGCACGACACCCGCCACACCGAATGGAGGCAGCGATCGCGACAAAGCAATTGCCGCCTTCATGTCGCTGCTCGCCGAGAAACGATTCGAACAAATCGGCTTTGCCGAGATTGCCGATCGCGCCGGCCTCTCGCTTGCGCAATTGCGCAGTGAATTTGGGTCGACGCTGGCTATTCTCGCTGCACACATCAAGGAGATCGATCGCAAGGTTCTCAGCGAAACCGACGCTGAAATGGCGGACGAGCCACCGCGCGAACGTCTGCTCGACGTTTTGATGCGCCGGATCGAGGCGCTCGAGCCTTACAAGGATGCCGTGGCTTCGCTGATGAATTCGGCGCGACGCAATCCGGGACTTGCGCTGGCGCTTAATTCGATGGCGGTACGCTCGCAGCGGTGGATGCTGACCGCGGCCGATATCGACGCGTCCGGCCCGATGGGAGCGCTGCGGGCGCAGGGAGCCGCGCTGATGTATGCGCGAGTTCTCGATGTGTGGCTCGACGACGACGAACCCGGTCTCAGCCGAACGATGGCGGCGCTCGACCGCGGTCTTGCAAGCGGGGAACGCTGGGCGGGATTTCTGAACGATCTCTGCGCCATCCCGCGCTGTATCGTTCGAGGCCCACGGCGGCGACGCCGGCGCCGCGGTGAGGAGGAAGCCGAAGCCGCGTAATCAGACCGGCACCCTGACCGTCGCCCGCAGGCCGCCGAGGGGGCAGTCTCCAAGCGTGATATCGCCGCCGTGCGAGCGCGCAATGTCGCGCGCAATCGCAAGGCCGAGGCCGGTGCCCCCCTCGTCCTGATTGCGCGCATCATCCAGCCGCAAGAACGGCTTGAACACTTCCTCGCGCATGTGCTGCGGGATGCCAGGACCGTCATCGTCGATCGTTACCGTAAGCCAGCGGTGATCGCGGTGTCCGGTGATCGCAATGGACTGCGCAAAGCGGGCGGCATTTGACACCAGGTTAGCGAGACACCGCTTGAACGCAGCCGGCCGCACGGTCACGACGGGCGGCCCGTGAAACACGACGGTCGCCTTATGCCCATGGCGCTCCGCGTCCTCCTTGAGCTCGTTCAGAAAGGCCTGCATGTCGGTCGGCGCGGATTGTTCCCCGAAATCGCCGCGCGCGAAAGCGAGATAAGCTTCCAGCATGCGTGCCATTTCGTCGACGTCCTTCTTCATCGCCTCCGCTTCTTGGCTGTCGCCGATCAACGCCAGTTCGAGCTTGAAGCGCGTGAGTACCGTGCGAAGATCGTGCGACACGCCGGCAAGCATCGCGGTGCGCTGTTCGATGGTGCGTTCGACACGCGCCTTCATTTCGATAAACGCCTGCGCCGCGCGGCGGACCTCGCGCGCGCCGCGCGGGCGGAAATTTGCCACGTCGCGGCCCTTGCCGAAACTTTCGGCGGCATCGGCAAGCCGCAAGATCGGCTTGATCTGATTGCGCAGGAAGATGATGGCGACGGTGAGCAGTACGACGGACGTGCCCACCATCCAGAGCAGAAAGATTTCGGAATTGGATGCATAAGCCGCGCTGCGGCGCGCAAACACGCGCATCACGGCATTGTCGAGCTGGATGCGTATCTCGACGAGAGCGGACTTGCCGACGGTATCGAGCCAGAACGGACGGCCGATCTTCTTGCGGATTTCATCCGACAGCGATTGATCGAGCAGTGAAAAGAACGGCTTCGGACCCGGCGGAGGCATTTCCGAGATCGGCAGGAAATCTACGGCGAGCCCGAGCCGCTCGCGAGCAATGCGCTTGATCTGCGCGTGATCCGCATCCTGCGGGTAGCCGTTGTAGACATCGATCAGAGCGGCGATGTCCTGCACCACAGCCGCCGATAATCGCTGCGTCACCAGATTCCAGTGGCGCTCCATGAATACGAACGCCACCACCGATTGCAGGATGACCATCGGCAGGATGATGATGAGAAGCGCGCGGGCATAAAGGCCCTTCGGCATGATGCCGTTGGCCCACCGGCTGATCCGTCGCCAGCCTTCTCCAAAACGACCCGCAGCCGTCCGGATCGAGCGGATGGTGGCAACGCCGATGTCGAGGCTCGTCATGTGGAAACCACCAGCCTGTAGCCGATGCCGCGCACGGTCTGCACGATGAGCGGATTGGTCGGATTGGCTTCAATCTTGCGGCGCAGCCTGTTCACCTGCACGTCGACCGCGCGTTCGCTGACCGGCCCGCCGTCACCGGCGAGAGCAAGACGCGACACAGTCTCGCCCGGCGTTGCTGCCAGCACGCGCAGCATTTCGCGCTCGCGATCTGTCAGGCGAATGATCTCCTCGCCGCGGCGCAATTCGCCGCGTGCGATATGAAAGATAAATTGTCCGAAGCGCACGGATTCCGGCGGAGGTGTGGCGGCCGGCTGTGCCCGTTTAAGAATGTTGGCGATGCGCAGTGACAGTTCGCGCGGCTCGAAAGGCTTCGCCAGGTAATCGTCGGCGCCCATCTCCAGCCCGTGAATGCGGCTCTCGGCGCCGTCGCGGGCGGTGAGCATCAGGATGGGAACACTGGAGAAGGTACGAATTCCCTTGGCGAGATCAAAACCGGTTTCGCCCGGCATCATCACGTCAAGAATCAGAAGATCGAAGCTTAATCCGACGAGCTTCGCGCGGGCTTCCGCCGCTGTTTCCGCGGTCGTCACGCGGTAACCTTCGCTGCGCAGAAAGCGCGAAAGCAGGTCGCGAATGCGACGATCATCGTCAACGATCAAAAGGTGCGGCGCATCGTCTGCGATAACAGCTGGCACAGACATTGATCGGACCTCAATCGATCATGCACGTTGCTTGCGCGCATGATCGCCGCGCGCGATCAGGCGCACAACATCGTCGCGATTTTCAGAATCGATCATCGCGACTAAAAAACGGCGAGCGGATTCGTGCGCGCCGGGCCCGAGCTCGGCAAATGCACGCGTGATTCGCTCGGTCTGCAGTGACGCGAGCTTGAGCGCCAGCGCCTCGCCTTTCGCGGTGACATAAAGCAGACGCTGACGCCGGTCTTGCGCGCCTTCTTTTTGCAGAACGTATCCCTCGTCGATCAATTGCTTGAGCACGCGGCCGAGCGATTGCTTTGTGATATTCAAGATACCGAGCAGATCGGCAACTTTCATGCCCGGATTGCGATTGACAAAGTGCAGCACCCGGTGGTGCGCACGCCCGAAGCCGATCCTGCTCAGCACCGCATCCGCGTCGCCGACGAAATCGCGATAGGCAAAGAACAAGAGCTCGATGATGTCCCACACCGGCTCGGACCCGGTCGCGGGGCCGGCTTCCCCGGGCTGGCCGGCTGATACAGCCAAGCGAGCTTTGAGATTTATGTCAGCCATATTGACATATTCTCGATGTATTGTTACAAAAACGAGCGCTCAAACGAAAGATCGTACCAAACGGCGCGATGGGCGGCTGTCGCTTTGTCGCAGCAGTCTCCGGATGGATTGGGCGAGTATTACCGGTGTTGCCGCGCGAAGCAAAGTATTGGATCGCGGGCAAAAAAAGCGCCAATAAGGCTTGGAATCAGAAGTGCCGCTGCGTGGCGCCGCAGCCAGCGTCAGGAGGAATCCCATGGCCGCACAGTCTTACGACCGTCTCGAAGGCGTCATCTGGTACGACGGCAAGCTGGTGCCGTGGGAGAGCGCAAACCTCCACGTGCTGACCCACGGCTTGCATTACGCGAGCTGCGTCTTCGAGGGTGAACGAGCCTACGGCGGCAAGATTTTCGAAAGCACGAAGCACTCCGAGCGGCTGAAGCGCTCCGCCAACATTCTCGACTTCGAGATCCCCTATTCGGTCGCCGAGATCGATGCCGCCAAAAGACTCGTTGTCCAGAAAAACGGCAAGCCGGAAGCTTATGTGCGGCCGGTCGCGTGGCGCGGCTCGGAAATGATGGGCGTGTCCGCGCAAAACAACACGATCCATCTGGCGATCGCGAGCTGGCAATGGCCGAGCTACTTCGACCCGGAGCAGCGCCTCAAAGGCATCAGGCTCGATCTCGCCGAGTATCGCAGGCCCGATCCGCGCACCGCACCGTGCCGCGCCAAGGCCGCCGGCCTTTACATGATCTGCACGATCTCGAAGCACAGAGCCGAGCGCAAAGGCTACGCCGACGCCATGATGCTCGATTGGGAGGGCCGCGTTGCCGAATGCACGGGCGCCAACATCTTCTTCGTCAAAGACGGCAAGATCCACACGCCGATCGCCGATTGCTTCCTCGACGGCATCACGCGGCAAACGGCGATCAAACTTGCACGCAAGCGCGGCATTGAAGTGATCGAGCGTCGCATCATGCCGGATGAACTCACCGAATTCTCGGAATGCTTCATTACCGGTTCCGCGGCGGAAGTAACCGCCGTCTCCGAAATAGCGCATTGGAATTTCAATCCGGGCGGCATCACGAAGACGCTGATGGAAGACTACACCGCGCTGGTGAACAGCGGGGCTGAAGCGGCGGTGGCTTGACGCCGCCCGCAATCGAACGCGACGGCCGGGCCTTCACTCCCGGATGACGACCAGCCTGTCCGTGCCCGATTCTGCGCCCCAAACCTCGCCGGGCCGTCCGTTCAACTGGCGCACCGCCGCGCCCCGACGGTTGCTCGGAAAGCTCTGGAATTTTTCGGTGGCCGGGTCGAAGCGCAGAATCGCGTTTGCGACAAAGTCGGAAACCCAGACGATATCCTTGTCATCGACATAAACGGCGTAACAACCGGTCTTGCTGTTCGGCAGTTTCCAGGCTTTCCACGTCTTGGCGATCGGATCGTAGCGGCCGAGTTCGCCGGTATTCCAGAAACTCACCCATAATTGGTTTTTGGAATCCGACCAGATGCGACGCGGCCCGACACCCGGCTTCGGCGGCGCAACCATCGCCGCATCACCGCTCACGGTATCGATCTTCGCGATATGATCGCCCGCAAGCGAGGCGTACCACACGTCACCCTTTGGCGTTGTTGTGATGCCGTAGGGTCCGGTTCCTTTCGGGGCCTTCCAGACCTCCATCTTTCCCGTCGCCGGATCGACACGGCCGTAGATGCCGTTTTGTCCGGTAAACCAGAGGATGCCTTTGCGATCGAACGTTGCGGTGTTCAGGTTGGCATTCGGAAAGTTGTCCGGCAACGGAAACGATTTCAGTTTCTTCGTCTGCGGATCGTAACGAACGATCGCGTTCTGCCCGCCGTCGGTAATCCACGCTGCGCGATCCGGCCCAATAATGACGCCATGCGGGGCCGACCCGGCGCCAAGCGAAATCTGTTCCACCTTGCCGGTTTTCGGATCCAGACGGCCGAGCGCCCCCTGAAGCTGCGCGGTGTACCAGACGGCGCCGTCGGGCGCAGGCGCCACATCATGCGGACCGGCGCCTTCGCTGACCTTGAAATAGGAGACCTTCGCCGTCTCCGCGGTCGCATTCATGCCGAGCGCAGCGACAGCCAGTGCAAGAACAACAGCCAGGCGATGCACTTGCTCTCTCCCTTGCGGCCATCCTGCCGCGCGCGCGAGCAAACGCAAGTCAATAACACAAGTCAATCACGCATGACTCGTGAAGGCGGTTTCCTCGCCGACTCTAAAAGCGGAATCCGACGCCGAGACCGTAGCGGGTTTCAGGTTCGCCGGTTGCACTACCCGGCAATCCGGCCTGCCCGGGTTGCGCATAACTCGGATCGATTTTCGTCGTTTCGCCGTAGAGGAACATGTCGTTTTTCTTGCCGACATCGACTTGATATTGCTCTGTCTCGGCATTGTGCGTTTTGACGGCGCTGGTTCGATACTCAATGCCACCAAGCTTTTTTTTCGCGGCCGATTCCGAGCGATTGCCCGCCTGCGCCAGCGCAACCGATGTCGCTGCGAGCAGCGCCAGTGCCGCAACAGAGAAAACCCGCATACCCCCTCCTTGAGTTGCCACTGACCGGGAACTTAATACGCCGGTAACGTCAACGAACCGTTTCGCCTTCCTTCAATGCTGGCGCCGTCCAGCGCTCACTTGCACGGTCATCGCTTTCCTTTGCGTCCACCCATGTGGCGCCCTTCGCCCCTTCGATCTGCTTCCAGAAGGGCGCGCGCGTCTTCAGATAATCCATCAGGAATTCGGCGGCCTGGAAAGCCGCCTGCCGATGCGAGGAGGCCGTAATGACGAGCACAATATTCTCGCCGGGTGCGATACGGCCGTAACGATGAATGACGGTAAGCCCGAGCAACGGCCAGCGTTCCTGCGCTTCCGCAGCATGCCTGGCAATCTCCTCTTCGGCCATGCCGGGATAGTGGTCGAGATTCAGCGCCGTAATCGGTGCACCCGCTTCGTCGCCGCGGCAGATGCCGATAAAGGAGACCACGGCGCCGACATCGGTTCGCCCAAGCGTGAGCTTTTCCGTTTCGGCGGCTGCGTCGAAGGGCTCGCGTTGCAGGCGGATGGTCGCATTCATGGATTGAATGTAGCGCCTGATGGGCCTTTCGTCATTCGGAGGTTCTGCTCCCGGTCCTATCCGCCGGTCATGGGCGGAAAGAAAGCGATCTCCTCTGCGTTCGCGATTGCCGCCTGCGGCTGCACATGACGGCGATCAATCGCAGCCCGGATGATCTTCGGGTTTTCAAACGCGTAGGCATATTCCTCGCCACGCGTGGACAACCACGCGACCAGATCGGAAATGGTCCCGACGCCCGGTGGAATATCGACATTTTCCTCGGTTATTCCGATGCGCTCGCGCACCCACGCAAAGTACCGCAATTTCATGTGCGCTCATTCCTCGATCAGATAACGCAGACCCGCGCGCAAATAATCCCATCCGGTATATAGGGTCAGCAGCGCCGAGAGCCAAAGCAAGGCCAGCCCCAGCAGCGTGACGTAAGGAATGACAAGGTCGCCGGCGCGCCCTGTAAGCAAGAAGCCGACCGCAATCATCTGCCCGGTCGTTTTCCACTTCGCGAGCCGGGTGACCGGTACGCTGACGCGCAACTCGGCCAAAAATTCGCGCAAACCCGAGACCAGGATTTCCCGGCAAAGAATGATGATCGCCGCCCACAGAGACCACCCGCGGATCGTCCCATCCGCCGCCAGCATCAGGAGGCAGGACGAAACCAGCAGCTTGTCCGCGATCGGGTCGAGCATACGACCGAGCGCCGACTGCTGTTGCCACGCGCGCGCCAGATAGCCGTCGAGAAAATCAGTGAGGGCGGCCGTGACGAAGATGGTCAGCGCCAGCCACCGCAGCCACAATCCGCCCCCAAGCAGCGCTTGCCAATACAGGCACGCGACCACTGCCGGCACTGCGATGATGCGCCCATAGGTCAGCAGATTGGGAAGCGCCAGCGAACGCGAGCGATAGGGCGGGCTGCTGACGGAATTCATGGGCAAAAAGCAATACCCCTCGCAAAGAGTCGTCAACGGGACGTTCGGTCGCGATACGCCCGTTATTGTATCGGCGGACGCGGCAAGCGGCTCTTGCCCGGCTCCATGACGAAGGTCTGATCGAGCGAATACCACTCGCCTTCAACATCGGCGGCCGGGGCCGGTCCGTCATGGCGGATATAGTTGCCGATCAGCGCCCGGGTAACCCCGAACTGCACATCCGTTTCCAGGCGCTCGTCGTCGTTCACATAAATCTGCGAAATCAGGGTCTTGAAGCCTTCCTTGAAGATGAGGAAGTGCAGGTGCGCGGGCCGAAAGTTGTGTCGCTTGGTGGCGCGGACAAGGTCACCCACGGGTCCGTCAATCGGGATCGGATACCCGGCCGGCTTCACGCTGCGAAAGGCGAAGTGACCTTGCGCGTCGGTCGTGAATTTGCCGCGCAGGTTCATGTCGGCCTGCTTTGGATCCTGCTGCTCATAGAAACCCTCGGGCGATGAGTGCCAAATGTCGACCTCCGCACCCTCGATCGGTTTTCCATTCTGGTCCTTGATCCAGCAATTGACGAACAGCGCCGGACCGGGCGTCGGCGACCGAACGATCGAGCCGCCGCTTTGGGTCCGCGGTGAGTTCATGCGCCAGAACGGGCCGAGCAGATTTGCGGTGGTTTCGGTCTGGCCCTTGTTGCCATTGTTGAGCAGGCAGATGAGCGTGGAGAAGCCGAGCGATCCGGACATCAGCACGACTTCGTTGTGGTTATCGGTTGTCTTTTGCCCGAGGGCCGTGATGTAGTCGACGGCCTTCTCGAACTCCTCCTCGGTCAGATGCACGTCGCGGGCGAACGCGTGCAGGTGTTTCACCAGCGCCGCAAGGATTTCGCGCAAACGCGGATTGTCGACGTTCTTGAACGCTTCCAGCACGGCGTTGGTGACGTCTTCCTGCCGCTCAATGATCATTCTTTGGTCTCCGGTCTCTCGCCACTGCCATGCGCGGTGTCGACCCGCGCATCCCGCTTTCGCAAGAACGATGGATCGCCGGGTCAAGCCGGCAATGATTATCCTGCCCGTTCGTGGAAAAAGTCATATATCTTTCGCGCAGTTTCCGCACTAATTCCCGGTACGTTGGCAAGGTCAGGAAGCGACGCCCGCTCGATGGCCTTGAGGGTGCCGAAGTGGCGCAGCAGCGCACGCTTGCGGGTGGGCCCGATCCCCGGGATTTCCTGCAAGCCCGCTTCGCGCACACCTTTCAGGCGGCGCGCGCGATGCGAGCCGATCGCAAAGCGGTGCGCCTCGTCGCGCAGTCGCTGGACGAAATAAAGCAGCGGGTCGCGCGGAGGCAGCTTGAACGGGTCGCGGCCGGGCATAAAGAACGTCTCCCGCCCGGCATCGCGATCAGGGCCCTTCGCGATGGCAACAACCGGCACGTCCACGATTCCGAGACCGGCAAGGGTCTCCTCGGCCGCACGCAACTGGCCTTGCCCACCGTCAATCAGCACCAGATCGGGCCACGGCTGCTCATCCGGCTGCTCCTCCTCGCGTTGACTGTCGCCACTCTTTATGGCCGCAACCGCATCATTCGGACCCGGACGTGGGTTTTCCTCCAACAGCCGCTTGAACCGGCGCTGAAGGACTTCGCGCATCATGCCGTAGTCATCGCCCGGCGTCAGATCGGCCGAACGGATGTTGAACTTGCGATACTGGTTTTTGCGGAAGCCCTCCGGTCCAGCCACGATCATGGCGCCGACGGGGTTGGTGCCTGCGATATGACTGTTGTCGTAGACCTCGATGCGGCGCGGCGGCCGCGGCAGAGAGAACGTCTCGCTCAGCGCATTCAGAAGCCGTTGCTGGGATGAGGTATCGGCAAGCTTGCGCGCCAGCGCCTCGCGCGCATTGGCGAGCGCATGCGCCACGAGTTCCTTGCGTTCGCCTCGTCGCGGGACCGCGATATCGATCTTGTGTCCGACCTTGGTGCAAAGCGCTTCCGCCAGCAGTGCCCGTTCCTCGAACTCATGCGAGACGAGAATGCAGCGCGGTGGCGGCTTGTCGTCGTAGAACTGGGCAAGAAATGCGCCCAGAACCTCACCAGGCCCGAGCGAACGGTCCGCTTTGGGAAAGTACGCGCGGTTGCCCCAGTTTTGCCCGGTGCGGAAAAAGAACACCTCGACACAGCTGAAGCCGCCTTCCTGATGAACTGCGAACACGTCGGCTTCCTCGACGCTGCGCGGATTGATGCCCTGGTGCGACTGGATCGCCGACAACGCCGCAAGACGATCGCGATAGATCGCAGCGCGCTCGAAGTCGGTCGCGGCCGATGCCCTGTCCATTTCAGCGGCGAGGTCCTGCTGAACCTTGCGGCTGCGCCCGGAGAGAAATTCGTTCGCCTCGCGCACGAGCTCGCTGTATCCGGCAAAATCGATCTCGCCCGTGCATGGCGCCGAGCACCGCTTGATCTGGTAAAGCAGGCAGGGGCGCGTCCGCGCTTCGAAAAACGAATCCGAGCATGAGCGCAGGAGAAATGCGCGTTGCAGGGCGTTGATCGTGCGGTTCACGGCGCCGGCATTGGCGAAGGGTCCGTAATAATGGCCCGGCCGCGAACGCGCCCCGCGATGCTTCAGGATTTGCGGAGCCCAGTGATCCGACGTGATCAGAATATAGGGAAACGATTTGTCGTCGCGCAGCAGCACATTGAAACGCGGCCGCAGGCGCTTGATCAAATTCGCTTCCAGCAGCAGCGCTTCCGTTTCCGTCGCGGTGGTGACGAACTCCAGTGAAGCGGTCGCCGCAATCATGCGTGTGATGCGGCCGTCGTGGCCCGTCGGCCGCGTATAGGAGGCGATCCGTTTGCGGATGCTCTTTGCCTTGCCGACATAGAGCACGTCGCCTTTCGCATCGATCATCCGGTAAACGCCGGGAGACTTCGGCGCGTGTTTGGCAGCGCGCGCGATCGCGGCGAGCCCGGCGGCGAGCGTGCCGGGCGCCTGCGGCGCTTCCTGGTCCGCTTCCGGCAGCGCCTGCTCGTCATCTTCTTCGGCGAGTTCGCTTGCGGGATCGATGTCTTTTTTTAATCCACTCATATGACTCGAATAGATAGCGCGCCGTGCCGGATTCGAAAGTTCCCCTGCCCGCACCCGCGGTCGACGCTACAAGCGCCGCTGCAGGCGCCAGCGCCGGACCAGCGTCGATGTATTGCTGGCGCACATAGTAAATGAAATGGCACACGAGCGCGCGCCGGTAACGCTTTCTTAGGGATAGCGGCGGCGCCCCTTGCGCGATTCATATCCGCTTAACGTAAAGCCCCCGATAAATCTTTCACTAAATTGTCGATCTTTCGCCGGTTTGGTGGGCTCAAGGTCGCGCACGCGTCTGGCGAGGCCGCACGTCGCGAAAGGTCGAAGGGGATCGATGCGATGGCATGAGCGCCGGCATCGAAACGCGCGTGGAGGGTTTGATGAAGAAAGTGATTTGCGCCGCTGCGACCGCCTTGGTCGCTGCCTCGGGAGCGGCCATGGCCGCCGATTTTCCGGGCGGGGCCCCGTACTATTCGCCGGCGCCGCGCTACTACAATTGGGCCGGTCCCTACGCCGGCATCAATCTTGGCTATCAGTGGGGCGACGTCACGAACAACCCGACCAGCCCGAGCGGCTTCGAAGGCGGCTTGCAGGCCGGTTACAATTGGCAGCGCGGCCAGTTCGTGTTCGGCGGCGAAGCCGACCTGCAGGCCTCGGGCGCCGACGACACCTTCGCGCCCTACAAGTTCTCCAATCCGTGGTTCGGAACCATTCGCGGCCGCGCCGGCCTTGCGTACAACAATATCCTTTTCTACGGCACCCTCGGCCTCGCGCTTGGCGAATTGAAAGGACAGAACCTCGCGCTCGAGGAGACGAAAACGCTCGGCGGCTGGGCGGGCGGCGTCGGCGTCGAAGTCGGCTTCAATCAGAATTGGTCCGCACGCGTCGAATATCTCTACATGGATCTGGGCAGCCGCGCGTATTCGATCACCGGCGTCAACAACGGGCTGCAGACGAACATGATCCGCTTCGGCGTGAACTATCACTTCTGATCGTTACAAACAGCGCGAACTTTATTTCTTATCGTCTCGAATAAGCGCGCACAAAAAGCCCGGGTTTTCGCCCGGGTTTTTTATTTGAAGCGGTGCGCATTCGCGCGCTACGCGTGCGAGGCTCGTTTGTCGCGCTGCAATTCTTTCCGGCAACATCGTGGCATTTACCCGGCGTAAATGAGAAAAAAGAATCGGCAAAGTCGTGGCCGTTGTGTGTCTCGGCTGCACTAGACAGAACGCCGCTCGCGAATAGTTTGTGTTCCATCAGTGTTGTTTGAGTGGCGTATGGAGGGTTGTGGAATGAAGCGTGTTGTTTTGGCGAGTTTGGCCGCGTTTGCAATGTGCGCAACGTGCGCAACGACTGCGACGACTGCGACGGCTGCCGATTTAGGCCGCGCACTACCAACGAAGGCGCCGGAGTACGTCCCGCCGATGTACAGCTGGACCGGTTTTTACCTTGGCATCAACGGCGGCGGCGGTTGGGGCACTTCGTCGTTCTCGGCTCCGTTTACGACCGGCTCGTTTGATACGTCGGGCGGCGTGGTCGGCGGCACCATCGGTTACAACTGGCAAACGGGTCCCGTGGTGTTCGGTCTCGAAGGCGATATCGACTGGAGCGGCATTCGCGGCGATACGATTTGCGCGCCACTTACCAGCTGCGAAACGCGCAACGATTGGCTCGGCACCTTCCGTGGTCGCCTTGGCTACGCCGCCAACATGTTCATGCCTTACATCACCGGCGGTCTCGCCGTCGGCAACATCAAGACGAACATTCCGGGATTTGGCAGCTCTGACGAAACGAATGCGGGATGGACGATCGGCGCCGGCCTCGAAACAAAAATCGCGGGACCATGGTCCGCCAAGATCGAATATCTTTTTGTCGATCTCGGCCGCGGCGATTCCGTACTGGGATCGGATGCGAAGTTTCGCACCAATCTTGTTCGCGCTGGCGTGAATTACCGTTTTTGGTAAGAGCTGCTCCGCATCTAAAAAAATCCCGGAACTTTCGTTCCGGGATTTTTATTTTAGAGCTTTGTTCCGCAAATCTGTTGCGCGGACGCCACGCCGCCATTGTTCCTCTTTGGTCGCCACGATTTTGGCACAAAAACAGGAACTGTTCCGCCACGAGTGTGTTGAGTAGTCATCGGGGGACGGTGCATTCGCAGCCGTCCGGTTTACTTTTAATGAGGTGCATCATGCGTGGGTATCTACGTGCCGGCATGCTGGTTGCGGCTGCAATGATCGCCGGCGTGACCACGGCATCGGCTGCGGACCTTGGACGGCGGCAACCGTTGCCTGAAAAAGCTCCGCCTTATGTCGCACCGGTTTACAGCTGGACCGGCTTCTACATTGGTATCAACGGCGGCGGCGGCTTCGGTCGATCGAGCTTCGGAGATCCGATTTTCTCGGATCGCTTCAATGTTTCGGGCGGCCTTGTCGGCGGTACGCTCGGCTATAATTGGCAATCCGGTCCAATCGTGTGGGGCCTTGAGGGCGACATTGACTGGAGCAGCATCCGAGGCAGCGTGGACTGCGGCATCGGGATAAGCTGCCACGTGCGCAACGATTGGCTCGGCACCTTCCGCGGCCGCCTTGGTTATGCCGTAAGCGACAGCCTGCTGCCCTACATCACGGGCGGTCTCGCGGTCGGCAATATCAAGAGCTCGATCGACTTCGTCGGGAGCACGAACGAAACCAAAGCGGGCTGGACCGCCGGCGCCGGCCTCGAAGCACGCATCAGCGGGCCCTGGACTGCCAAGATCGAGTATTTGTTTGTCGACTTGGGCCATGGCGATCCAATTCTTGGATCCGAGGCCAAATTCCACACGAACGTTGTTCGTGCGGGCGTGAACTACAAGTTCTGACATAGGAAAGCCTTGCACGTTGATCGACGCGGCGTGCGTGAACTGAAAAGCCCCGGCCAACGCCGGGGCTTTGTCTATTGTGCTGAGCGTATCGGAGCTAAGCGGCCACTTTCGTTTCAGTGAATGCCGGCACCTGCGCAGCAAATTGATCGTGCCAGACTACCAGCCTTGGATGATCCTTGCGCCAACTACCGTTGAAGCGCAGATCGCCGTAGCCGAGGACACACGCCAGCGCGATTTGCCCAACGTCGGGAATCGGCCCGAGCTTCGGCGGCGCGGCTTCAAGTGCTGCAAGGCCGCGCGCCACTTTGCTTTCCTGCCGTTCGACCCACAGCTGCACGCGCATATTGTCCGGCCGATAGCGGCTTTCATAAACCAGCAGTACGGATGCATCGAGAATGCCGTCGCACAGCGCCTGCAACCGGAGCGCCGCAAAGCGTGCTGTCGGATCGTGGGGAATGATGCGTCCGCCGCCGGCACGGTAATCGAGATATTCCAGGATCACGCGCGAGTCGAAATAAACGGCGCCGTCCTCGGTAATCAGCGCCGGTATCTTTCCGAGCGGGTTTTCCTTGCGGATGGGATCGTTCGCATCGTTGAGATTGGTATCGCGCACCTCGATCAGACGATCAAGATTCAGCAGGCTCGCTCCGATTCGAACCTTGCGAACGAACGGCGAAGCCGGAGACGAACGCAAAATCATCATGAAAAAGGGTACCTCATTGCCAAAGCGGACTTTCGCCGCGGCCATCATCCCAAACGTGAACGGGCGCCTTGTGCGGACGCCCGGAGCGAAATCAGCCGGTGACCACCAGATTCACCGCCTTCGGACCCTTGCCTTTTTTGTCGGGCTCTACATCGAAGCTGATGCGCTGCCCCTCGTTGAGTCCTTTTAAGCCGGCCTGCTCAACCGCCGTGATGTGCACGAAAACGTCGCGCCCACCATCGTCCGGCTTCACAAAACCGTAGCCTCTTTCACTATTGAAAAATTTCACGATACCCGTTTGCGCCATCTGGAAAACTCCTCTCCCCGCGATGCTCTGCCGCCAGACCCCCACGGCATGGCGGCTCGGCCGGACATTCACAGTCGGGGAAAGCATCAGCCGCTCCCACGGCCTCAGTCACTCCGCCGGCCCCCACAGGAGGCGGAACGTCACTGCCAAGTGTGGGAACTAGACACCAACGCGGCCCCTGTGGAAAGAGGCTCGGCGCTAGACGGCGGCCTCGCCGGCCAGCCAATCCAGCCGGAAACGGCCTTTCCCGTTGTGACCCAAGATCTTGGCCAACGGCGGCAACAACGCTGACAGCTCCTTCTCGAGCGGCCAGGGTGGGTTGACGACAATCAGCCCCGAGCCATTCAACCGCGCTGGGTCGTGGAGCGGCCGGATTGTGAGCTCTGCCCGCAGAACCTTGGTAATGCCGAGCCGGCGAACCTGTTTGGCCAGTGCGTCAGGCTCAGGCCGTCCCTTGATAGGATACCAGAGTGCGAAAATTCCCGTTGCCCATTTGCGATGAGCTTCGGCAAGCCCTCGCGACAGGCGAATGAAATCGCCGTCTTCCTCGAACGGTGGATCGACGAGCACGAGCCCGCGGCGCTCCTTCGGTGGCACGTAAGCTGACAGCGCGGTCCAGCCGTCGATCTGGAGAGTCTTGATGCGTGGATCTCCACGTAAATTGTTTGCAAGCGCGCGCGCTGCTTTCGATTCGAGCTCGCATGCGATGAGTCGGTCCTGGGGACGAAGCCAGGCACGCGCCAGCGCGGGCGAACCGGGATAATGCCTGAGCTGCCTGCGTTCGTTCAGCGCCGCGACGACGTCGAGATAAGGTCTCAATAACGTGGCGGCATACGCAGGCAGTTGCGCGGCGAGTAGCAGCGCGATTCCCTCTCGCCATTCGCCGGTTCGCATCGCTTCGTCGCCGGCGAGATCGTACAATCCGGCACCGGCATGCGTGTCGATGATGCGGAAGGCCGCCGGCTTGGTACGCAGATATTCAAGGATGCGACACAGCACCGTGTGTTTGAAGACATCGGCAAAACTGCCGGCGTGAAAAGCATGGCGGTAATTCAAATTGGAACCCTGCTTCAACGGACCAGGCGGAAGCCCGCGCTGCGCGGATAAATCCGCGTCTTCTCGCAAGCTTTATGCGAATCTCACGATGGTGCAAACGAAGTAATGGCGCGCCCGCGGACGCGCCATTACTAGCCGACAAGCTGATGACGTTCAGTGCGCCGGCGGCTGCAAGGCCGCGGCCTCCGAATGTTTCTGGCCGCGCATGGGCGGCATCACGACGCTCGCGCGGCGGCAGCTTGCGCGCGCGACTTCCGCGCAATCGTGAAAACTGAAATCCTTGCCTAAACACACGCGTACCTCGCGCAAGCGCTTGCTGTCGCAGACGACAGCCATCGCATCGTGCGACAGCCCCGGATTGGCCTTAGCAAATGCCTCTTCGACGTCGGCTGGCTTGACCTTTAGCGGCGCCGTCAACGCGGCATATTGCGGAGGAATCTTTATCGCGGCACGCGCCTTGTGCACGGCATCAAAATACTCTTGCGGCTTCATGCCCGAGCACGTGCCGTGACGATTCCACTCATGAAAAACAAGACGTGGGCTCGGCATCACGTCGAGAGCGGACGACACGGTCGCGCGGTCGAGACGCGGCGCCGGTACCTGACAATACGACGGATAGCCGTGCTCGTACTGCGGCCAGAGCCCATGCACCACAAAGGCATAAGGCCGCGCACCACACTGGGGGTCGGGCTGCCGGCCGGCTACGCGCTGGCGCTGGCTGTCGCAGAAGGTCGGCGACCATGAAAGGGCAAGAACGTAGAAGTCGAATTGCCCCGACTGATTTCGGCTTTCACTTTGAGCAAACGCAGCCGGATGAAAGGACAAAGAGAGAACAGTAATAATGATAATAAAGAGAGAACCGATCCGGTTGGACATGGGGACGCCTCCAAAATACCACGATCGGCGGAACTTTATCGCAGAATTAGGATATATCAAGAACAAAAAGAGGACAAAAACGGTCCGGAATGTCGTACCTTTATGGCCGGGCCATCTTGCAGGCCGGATTGTAGGCCCAGTTGCGGTCAAGGCCGACGACACACCATTCCACGCCCCAGTCCGCGCCGATGATGCCGGTATCCTCGCCAATCCAATAATCAACGCGGCGCTTGCGGCCGTCGTTCACCAACGCGGTCGCCCGGCAAAATCGGCGTGGGATCGTGTCCTGCGCCCAGGGGCGAAAAGCTGTCTGTCGGACATGTTCAAAGCCGACGATTCGCAGGTCCGAATTCCAGAAGCGGCCTTCCTTCTCGGCAAACCGGTCCGTAATCCGACCAAGTGCCGCCTCGCAGGGTGGCAGCACGCCGTCGTAACGCGGGCCGCTCAGGTAGAAGTTCTTTTCGAGCCAGCTCGCAGCCGAGGCCGGTGTCAGGAAAACGAGCCCCAGCGAAAGGGAAAGCACAATCCATTGCGTCAGCGACAACAAGCGACTGATCCAGCGCGACATGTTCATCTCCCTGACAGACTGCAAGTTTACCACAATTTTGTAGCCAGCGCCCGCACTTGACCACAGCTTTGGCGGCGAGGCGCGCTCGTAACGCAAGCTCCGGCGCGGCATCATCCCTAGTGCGAATCAGGATGGCAAGGTGTGTATTCATATCCTTGGGAACGCAGCCTGTCCTGGCGCATTGCTGTGAATGGGGTGGCAGCATGGGCAAACGGCCGATGATCTACGCAGCGGCATTTTGCGGCTTTTTGCTCGGCGGATGCGCAGGGCCGGGGCCGGGCGTAACCGGCAACGATACCGGCGGCATTTTTCCTTGGTCACCTGAAAGCCGCATCCACGCGCGGCAGATCGCCGCCGATCATTGTGCGCGGTACTACAAGCTCGCGCACATCAACGCCGTCGTGCCCGGTTACGGCAATTACATCAGCTTTTCCTGCCGTTTCGACCGACGTTACAGCCACTGAGAAAAGCTGCACAGCTACTCTTGCTCTGCAGTCCAGTCGCCGAGAACCGCCTGTACAAGTGCAAGCGCTGCAACGGCTGCGGTGTCGGCGCGCAGGATGCGTGGCCCGAGCGACAAACGAACGACGCCCGGCTGCTTGAGCAGCAGGGCGCGCTCCTGTTCGGCAAAGCCGCCCTCAGGACCGATCAACAGCGCCAACGGCGAACGCACGCGCCCGCTTTCCGTCCGTGCTCTCTCCAGTGCCGCGATGGGGTCGGCAATTTCGGCATCCTCATCGCAGAACACCATGAGGCGCTCCGGGTCCCGCTCGCGCAGCATCATTGCGAAATCGACCGGCTCCGCGACCTCCGGCAGCGCAAGAATTCCGCACTGTTGCGCGGCTTCAATCGCGTTGGCACGCATACGCGCAACGTTCACGCGCGCAACCTGGGTGTGCTGTGTGATGAGCGGTTGCAGGCGCGAGGCGCCCATTTCGACCGCCTTCTGCACCATGTAGTCCAGCCGTGCGTGCTTGAGCGGAGCGAACAGAAAGTGGAGATCGGTCGCCGTGGGCTGCGCCCGAACGCACGTTTCCATCCGCAGCGAGGCGCGTTTGCCGACCACCCCGAGCGTACTGTTCCACTCGCCGTCCCGGCCATTGAAGGTCAGGACGCGATCACCATCCCTCAGCCGCAGAACATTGCGGAGGTAATTCGATTGCGCAGCGTCCAGCGCGATGTGAGCGCCGGCTGCGAGCGGGGCGTCAACAAAAAGCCGGGGACTGCGAAAATCGTAGCGGGCCATTGAACGCGATCTGGTCGGATGTATGGCGCGACCTTTGGCAGCAGCGCGAAAATCAACGGATCGGCAGGGCCATTTTCTGCTATCCTGCCGCTTTCCCGACGTATTCGGGCGGCTGTTGATACGCCACATTGAATCGCCTGTCTGTATAATGCAGGCCGATCTGGGAGAACACCTAACGATGAACCTGCGACAAAGACTTGCCGTGGCCGTCATCGCGAGTTCGTGCGTCGCCGCGCCGGCGGCCGCGCAATTCCAGCCTGTCATGCCGCAGCAGCAGCCCCCGTGCTACAATGAGTTCGCTGCCCTGCGAGACGATGCCGCCAAGAAAGCGAACGCGATCCGTGCCGCAGAAAAAAAGAAGGTGCCGCCCACGGAGGCGTGCAAGCTCTTGACAGCGCTCGCGGCCGCCCAAAACAAGATGCTGCAATACGCCAAGGCAAATGCGACCTGGTGCGGAATCCCGCAACAAATTATCAGCGAGATCGCAACCGGTCACAAACAGGCCGACACGATACGTGCGCGCGTCTGCAAAGTCGCGGCAAATCCGCCGCGGCCGCGCGGCCCCACGATGGGTGATGCGCTCGGCGTCTCCACAGTTCCGGATGCCGATAACATCAAGCACGGCCACGGCACGTTCGATACGCTCACCGGGTCTCCGCTCGGGGCAAAATGAGCACGAGCGGCGGACGCGTTGCCGACGCGACCGGCAACTGGGTCGACAGTCTCGCTCCTGTTTTCACGCGCCCTTATCTGCGGCTTGCCCGTCTCGATCGCCCGATCGGTTCCTGGCTGCTGTTGCTGCCGTGCTGGTGGTCTGTTGGGATTGCCGGCATGAATGCCAACCGCCTGCCGAGCTGGTGGCACGTTCTACTGTTCTTCATCGGCGCCTTCGCCATGCGCGGTGCCGGCTGCACGTGGAACGACCTCGTCGACCGCGACCTCGATGCGAAGGTCGAGCGCACGCGCTCCCGCCCTATTCCGTCCGGTCAGGTGACCGCAACGCAAGCAGCGTTATTTCTGCTGTTGCAGGCATTGATCGGCCTGCTCGTGCTCATTCAATTTAACGGTTTCACGATCGTCACCGGCCTCGCTTCCCTGGTGGTGGTCGCGATTTATCCCTTCATGAAACGGATCACCTATTGGCCCCAGATCGCGCTCGGCCTCGCCTTCTCGTGGGGAGCGCTGATGGGCTGGCCGGCCGCATTCGGGCGCCTCGATTGGCCACCGCTCGTCCTTTACGCCGGCTCCATTGCATGGGTGATCGGCTATGACACCATCTATGCCCACCAGGACCGTGAGGACGACGCACTGATCGGTATCAAATCGACCGCGCTGCTCTTCGGCGAGCGCACGCGGCCGATGCTGGCGATTTTCTATGCGATTGCCGTGGTGCTGATCGGCGCCGCCGGATTCATGGCAGGCGGCCAATTGATTTTCGCGCTCGGCCTCATCGCCTTTGCCGCGCATCTTGCGTGGCAGGTGGTACGACTCGACATCAACGACCCTGCGCATTGTCTGATGCTGTTTAAATCAAACCGGGACGCCGGGCTGATTCTGTTTTTGGCGCTGCTGCTCGACGCGGTGTTCTGAGCGCAGTCTTGTATTCACCTAACGAGCCGAAGCGCGTTTGTTGGTCTTGCGCGACGACCGGGCGATCGAACCAGTCGTCCGCACATCGTCGTCGCTTTCCGCGACATAGCCGTCCTCACCTGGAACTGCGACCGGCTCCTTGCCTGCCCGTCTTCGAATCGAACCCGTGTAGGCGGGAGCACGACCGCGATGCGTCGCCGCGTAATGTGCGCGCGCACGCTCGGCGGCGATGTAGCCCGGAATGGCTGTTGGGCGGCATGGCCGATAACCGGGCCGGCGGCGCATCAGGTCAACGTGAATGTGATTGTAATGGTAGACGTTGTAACCGGGCGCCAGCACCGTCGTGAACATGTCGCACGCCGAGAGTTGCACGTCGTGCAGGAAGCCTTGCTCTTCCGGCGTGCCATGCCAGCCATCCTTGACCGTGATCTTGCGGCCGTCCGCGAGCGTGAAGCCGGCGACGTCAAGCGCATTGCCGAACGCGTGCTCCGAAACCGTGGACGTGCCGGAGCCCACCATCTCACGGCATGCATAAGACGAAATCTGTTTGATCTCCACGACCGACGAGCCAAACCAGCGTATCGCCGCCGGCTGTACGCCTTCCGCAACCCAACGGTCGAGGGCGGACACCAGCGGACAGGCAAGCGTTGCGGGCGGCGTTACTTGCGCCATAGCACTCGAAACTGCAGGCACCCGCGCCGGACCGAGCGCCGGAGGCGGCGAATACGTCGGCACATTGTAAGCTGGACGCGTTTGCGGATGCGAAGCCTGCCGCTCCCGGCCGGGCGGCAGAATTGCGTCATCAGGAATGTCATTGGCGCGTTGCGGCGGCTGATATTGCGGTTGCGCCTGATAGCGCTGCTGATTGTAGGCTGGCCGTGTCGGCGGGTACCGTTGCGGCTCGTAAGCAGGACGTGTCTGCGGATAGTCTTGCATGTCGCGCCGATCGGGTTCGTCCATAACGTCGTCGGGCGGCATTTCAACATCGGGTGGTTGGATCGACAGCGGCGCGCCGGATGTCGCGTAATCGGGCGAAGCCGGGGGCGTATACGTCGACGGCTGCTGATATGCCGGTTCATTGACCGGCCAACGCGGCATCCGATTGCCGTACGATGCATTTGGAATGGACGCAGGCGGACGCAGGTCGTCGCTGTAGCTCATCGCCTGCGATGCTTCCCCCAGCGCACTAACCTTTAGTGGGTAGTCGGCACCGCAGACTCCCGGACCCTCGATGGACTTTATTTGCACGGCGCCCACGCCGAGCTTCACATCGCCGGATTTGAGGCAAGCAATCTCAGCGTCGCGCCGCCATGGCGCACGTTCGCCGAATTGCATGAAGCCGTGGCCGCAGCCGGCTAAAGCAACGAGAACAAAAGTACCGGACAGGCCTAACCAGACGCCCCGCTTCATCCCGCAAAAATGCGAGCAGTTTCTTTAACGAGGCATCAACGCTGTCGATGCGGGAATCTGTTAAGGATAAGAAATCGTTTCCATAACTGTCATTCCGGGGCGCGCGCCGACGCGAACCCAAAATAACGCCAGACCGGTATCACGCTGCCTCTGTCCGTGCCGCCGCCGGAGCGTAATTGAGGATCGGCGCAAGCCAGCGCTCACATTCGGCAAGCGTCCAGCCTTTGCGCCTGGCATAATCCTCGACCTGATCGCGCTCAATGCGGCCGACGCCGAAGTAATGACTCTCCGGATGGCTGATATAGAGCCCGCACACGGAGGCGCCCGGCCACATGGCGAAACTTTCCGTCAGCTGCACGCCGATCCGTTCAGTGCCAAGCAGCCTGAAGAGCGTCGCCTTCTCGGTGTGATCCGGCTGCGCCGGATATCCGGGTGCCGGCCGGATGCCACGATATCTTTCGCTGACCAGTTCCGCATTCGAAAAAGTCTCGTCCGGCGCGTAGCCCCAGAATTCCTTGCGCACACGCTGGTGCAGCGCCTCGGCGAAAGCTTCCGCGAGGCGGTCGGCCAGCGCCTTGGTCATGATCGAGGAGTAATCGTCGTTGGCGAGCTTGAAGCGATCGGCAATTTCATCCTCGCCGATGCCGGCCGTCACTGTGAAAGCGCCGATATAGTCGGGAACGCCACTGTCACGTGGCGCGATGAAATCGGCGAGCGCCGTATTGCTGCGCCCTTCCCGCTTGGACAGTTGCTGACGCAGCGAATGCAGCACCGCGACCGGCTTTTCACGCGCCTCCTCCGCAAACACCAGAATGTCGTCACCGTCCGCTTGCGCGGCCCAGAAACCACACACCGCGCCGGCACTGAACCATTTCTCGTCGACGATGCGCTTGAGCATCGCTTGCGCGTCGTCGAACAGATTGCGTGCGGCCGGCCCGAACTTTTCGTCGTTCAGAATGGCCGGGTATTTTCCGGAGAGCTCCCAGGCCGAGAAAAATGGCGTCCAGTCGATATAATCGATCAACTCGGCGACCGGGACATCGCGCAGCACTTTGGTGCCGATGAAGCTCGGCTTCGGCGGCACGTAAGCACCGGACCAGTCAAATTTCGGTGCGTTGGCGCGCGCCGCCGCGAGCGGCAAGCGTGATTTGTCTTCCTGCGCGCGCGCATGGGCGGCGGCAACCTTGGCGTACTCACCGCGCACTTGCGCAATGTAGCTCGCGCGGCCTTCCGCCGACATCAACGCCTGTGCGACACCTACCGCACGGCTCGCATCGTTCACATAGATTGCCTGGCCGCGCTTGTAATTCGGGTTGATCTTCACCGCCGTGTGCACGCGGCTCGTGGTCGCGCCGCCGATCAGCAGCGGCACGTCGAAGCCCTGCCGCTCCATTTCTCCGGCCACGTGGCACATCTCGTCGAGCGATGGCGTAATGAGGCCGGACAGCCCTATCATGTCAGCGTTCTCCGCCCTCGCCGTCGCAAGGATCTTTTCCGCCGGCACCATCACGCCGAGATCGATGACCTCGTAGTTGTTGCACTGGAGCACGACGCCGACGATGTTCTTGCCGATATCGTGCACGTCGCCCTTGACGGTTGCCATCACGATCTTGCCGTTGGCGCTCTTCTCGCCCGCACCGCGCTCCGCTTTTTCCTTTTCCATGAACGGCATCAGGTAGGCGACCGCCTGCTTCATCACGCGCGCCGATTTCACGACCTGCGGCAAAAACATTTTGCCGGAACCAAACAAGTCGCCGACGATATTCATGCCATCCATCAACGGACCTTCGATCACGTCGAGCGGACGCTTGGCGTTGGCACGCGCTTCCTCGGTATCGACCTCGATGAACTCGGTGATGCCATGCACCAGCGCGTGCGCGAGTCGTTGCTCAACGGGATTGTCGCGCCAGGCAAGGTCGGCTTCTTTCGCGTCTTGTCCTTTGCCGTGAAATTTCTTTGCCAGCGTCAGCAGGCGCTCCGCGGCGTCCGGCCGCCGGTTAAGCACCACGTCCTCGCACGCCTCACGCAGTTCCGGATCGAGATCGTCGTAGACCGCCATCTGCCCGGCATTGACGATGCCCATGTCCATGCCAGCCTTGATCGCGTGGAAAAGGAAAACCGAATGCATGGCTTCGCGCACGCGCTCGTTGCCGCGGAACGAGAACGAGAGGTTCGACACGCCGCCCGATATGTGCACGTGCGGCAGGCATTTGCGGATTTCGCGTGCCGCCTCGATGAAGGCAACGCCGTAGCCGTTGTGCTCCTCCATGCCGGTTGCAATGGCGAAGATATTCGGATCGAAGATAATGTCTTCCGGCGGGAAACCGACCTTGTTCACCAGAATGTCGTAAGCCCGCTTCGAAATAGCGACCTTGCGCTCCAGCGTGTCGGCCTGGCCTTTTTCGTCAAAGGCCATGACTACGACGGCCGCGCCGTAGCGGCGCACAGTCTTCGCGTGTTCGACGAAGACTTCTTCGCCTTCCTTCAGTGAGATGGAATTGACCACCGACTTGCCTTGCAGACACTTGAGCCCGGCCTCGATCACCGAAAACTTCGAGGAATCGACCATCACCGGCACGCGCGCGATATCCGGCTCCGATGCGATCAGGTTGAGAAATGTCGTCATCGCCTGTTCGGAATCGAGCAGGCCTTCGTCCATGTTGACATCGATGATCTGTGCGCCGTTCTCGACCTGCTCGCGCGCAATCGTCAGCGCCGCGGCGTAATCGCCGGCCGTTATCAGCTTGCGGAATTTGGCCGAGCCTGTGACGTTCGTGCGCTCGCCGACGTTAACGAACGGGATTTCGGGCGTGAGCGTGAACGCTTCCATGCCGGAGAGCCGGAGGTGGCGTGGCGGCTCAGGAATGCGCCGCGGCGCCTTCCCTTCGACGGCACGCGCGATGGCGCGGATGTGCTCAGGCGTCGTGCCGCAGCAGCCGCCGACGATGTTGACGAGGCCGGACGCTGCAAACTCGCCGAGTAGCCCGGCCATGTATTCGGGGCTTTCATCGTAATAGCCGAATTCGTTCGGCAGGCCGGCGTTTGGATAGGCGCACACGAGCGTATCGGCGACGCGGCCGATCTCCGCGATATGCGCGCGCATTTCCTTCGCACCGAGCGCGCAATTCAGGCCAATCGAGATTGGTGCAGCATGCCGCACCGAATTCCAGAACGCTTCCGGCGTCTGTCCGGCAAGCAGCCGGCCCGAGCGGTCGGTAATCGTGCCGGAGATCATCACGGGAATGTCGAGACCGCGCGCTTCGCAAATTTCCGCGATGGCGTAGATCGCGGCCTTGGCATTGAGCGTGTCGAAGATGGTTTCGATCAGCAGCAGGTCGGCGCCGCCTTCGATCAAGCCGCGCACTTGTTCGGCATAGGCGGCGCGCAACTGGTCGAAGGTGACGGCGCGAAAGCCGGGATTCGTCACGTCCGGTGAGATCGAGGCTGTGCGATTGGTCGGCCCGATTGCGCCGGCGACGAAACGGCGACGGCCGTCTTCCGCTGCCGCATCATTCGCCGCCTCGCGCGCGAGCCGCGCGCCGGCCACGTTGAGCTCGTACGCGATGCCTTCCATGCCGTAATCGGCCTGCGCGATGGCGGTCGAGGAAAATGTGTTGGTCGAGACGATATCCGCGCCGGCGTGAAAATAAGCGTAATGAATGTCGCGGATCGCGCGCGGCCGGCTCAGGTTGAGCAGATCGTTGTTGCCGCGCACTTCGCGGTTCCACGCATCGAAGCGCGCGCCGCGATAGCCGCCTTCATCGAGCTTGAGCGACTGGATCATCGTGCCCATCGCGCCGTCGAGTACGAGAATGCGTTTTGCCGCCTCCTCGCGAAGCGCAGTTCGGGCGTCGGTGTGGGACATGTTGGGCATGAGTTAACCGCGAATTGGAGTTCGTTCTCTCTCTTCGCCCGAGAGAGAAACTTCGATCGGCCGCAGGCCGAGCAAATGGCAGATCGCATAGACGAGATCGGCGCGATTCATCGTGTAGAAATGGAAACTTGTGATGCCGCGGTCGACGAGATCGAGCACCTGCTCGGCGGCCACCGCGGCCGCGATCAGCTTGCGTGTCGCCGTGTCCTGGTCGAGCCCATGGAAACGGTCTGCGAGCCAGGCCGGCACGGAAGCGCCGCAGCGCGCGGCAAATCCGACAGTCGCCTTGAAGTTCTGAACCGGCAGGATTCCAGGCACGATCGGGATGTCGATCCCGCGCGCACGCACGCGGTCGCAGTAGCGAAAGTAAAGATCGTTTTCGAAGAAGAACTGTGTGATGGCGCGCGTCGCACCCGCATCCACCTTCGCCTTGAGCATGTCGATATCGGCTTCGACGGTCGGGCTATCGGGGTGCTTTTCGGGATAAGCGGACACCGACACTTCAATATCAGGCGCAACGCGCTTGATGCCCTCGGCGAGCTCGGCGGCATTTGCGTAGCCGCCGGGATGCGGGACGTAGCGGCTGCCGGCGCCACCCGGCGGATCGCCACGCAGGGCAACGATGTGGCGAACGCCAGCCTCGTGATAACTGCGCACGATTAAATCGATTTCGGCGCGCGTTGCGCCGACGCACGTCAGATGCGCCGCCGGAACAAGAGACGTTTCCGTCAACATCCGCTTGACGGTCGTGTGTGTGCGCTCGCGCGTGGAGCCGCCCGCGCCGTAGGTGACCGACACGAAATCAGGCGCAAGCGGCGCGAGGCGTTCGATCGAATCCCAGAGGGTCTTTTCCATTTCAGCCGTGGCCGGCGGAAAAAATTCGAACGACGTGCGGATACGCTGATTGTTATGCCCGACGAAGCGGCTGGGACGCATGTGCGAATTCATCAAGCTACCTCACGCGAAACCGTTGGTGTGACCAGCAGCGCGCGGGTATCGCGTGCAAGCCAGAGCGAAACGGCGATCTTGCCGTCAGAGTCCGGCTCCGGCGGCAGGCTCTTGTGCATCAGCGGTTCGAGATGCGCTGCGCTCATCCATTGCGCGATCGTTTCTGGCGCAAAGCCGAGCCGGCGATGCGCATGCTGCTCACGCAGGAACTCAAGCTCATGCGGCGCAAAATCGACCACCAGCAGGCGCCCGCCGGGGCGCAGCACGCGCGCAGCCTCGCGGATCGCACGTCCTCCGTCATCGAGGAAGTGCAGAACCTGGTGAATGATGACGGCGTCGAAAGAGTCGTTTGGGAGCGGCAGATCGTAGATGTCGCCCTGCCGCACGCTGCAATGCTTCAGACCGGCTTGCTCGAGGCGGTCGCGCGCGAGCAGCAGCATGTCGAGCGAGAGATCGAGGCCAAGACCCCGCTCGATCTTGCCGCCAAAAAGCTCGAGCATGCGCCCGGTTCCGGTGCCGAGATCGAGCAGCGATTGAAACGGCCGGTCTCCCAAAGCGTCGACGATGGCAGCCTCGACAGCCGATTCCGCGACGTGCAGTTTGCGGATGCGGTCCCATTCGGCAGCATGCCGCCGAAAATAGGCTTGCGCCGCGGCGGCGCGCGCCGCCCGTACGGAAGCAAGGCGCTCGCGGTCTCGCTTCACAACCGGATCGGCGGGATCGAGGTGCGCCAGCAGCGCGCGCGACAATTCGGCGCCTCCACCGTGGTCTGCGATCCTGAAGAATGCCCAGGTGCCTTCACGGAAGCGCTCAACCAGACCCGCCTCGGCGAGGAGCTTCAGGTGCCGCGAGATACGTGGCTGCGACTGGCGCAGGATGTCGGTAAGATCGGAGACCGTCAGCTCGGCCTCGGCGAGCAGTGCGAGAACGCGCAGGCGCGTCTCTTCGCCGGCGGCCTTGAGCGCCTCGTTGAGATCGTCAAAACTGAGCTGGCCGGAGGCACTCATACGGGCTCGATGCAGCTCTCGTGTTGCATGATTCTTGGGACACGTCCCACTATATAAAGAAATCTTTATACCTTTAACAAGCCAGCGGCCAGTCCGTTCCCCTTGGTCGCGGGTGTGTCTGGACCGGCATTGCCCGGTTCGATTCGGCAATTCATGATGGCCGGGGTTCGGCGGGGCTTATTGGAGGGGGGTTTTTCCTGCAATGCATGATGGAGGCCCTGGAGAAGCCCGGCATGGGAAAGGGAGGAGATGGCGTGCCCACCGATAATGAGTTCGGCATTTGGGAGGGCGAGGTCACGACCGATCTGCCCCTGCAGACCGATGCCGACGTCTATTTCATCGGACGTATCCGCACGCCCTGGAAAAAGCGGGAGGACTGCCCAAAGAACGCGCGCGAGGCACGTGAGTCCGGTGCTGTCTGTACGATTGAAGTGGATGAGCGCTGGCGCGCGGCGCTGAAGGACGTCGAGACCTGCTCACATCTGATTGTGCTCTATTGGATGGATCGTTCGCCCCGGAACCTGGTGCTGCAGGTGCCGGGTCACTACGGCGTGCAACGCGGCACATTTTCGCTTCGCTCGCCCGCGCGGCCAAATCCAATCGCGATGAGTGTCGTGAAGTTGTTGCGCGTTGAGGAGAACAAGCTTGCCGTCATCGGTCTCGATTGTCTCGATGGCACGCCGCTCCTCGACATCAAGCCGTATTTCGCGTCAACGGATTCCATCCCGGAAGCGCACGTCGGCTGGCACGCGAACCATAAACGGCCCTGAACGCAACAAAGGCGCTCTGGTTCCGTTTTGTGCCAGCCTTGTGATTGGAAATTTCCCGGAACTCCTGAACGTTCCCCGGGCTTTTCTCGATGAACAAATCAATCGATTCGTCGAGGGTTTCCATGTCTTGTTTTCAACATGCGATACGTGGGATCGCATCGGCTACTGCCGCGCTGGCCCTGCTTTACGCCGGCTATGCGCAGGCCCAACAGTTCGCTCCTTTTTTTGGAGAGCAGCAGGGTACGCCCGCTCCTAATGTAGATACGCACTATGATCGGATGATCGCAGAGCCGGATCAATCCGATGCGCAGCTTCCGCCGCGCTTGCAGCGGCAGATCATCAATTATCCATCGCGCGAAGCGCCAGGCACCATCATTGTCGATACGCCACACACGTTTTTGTACTACGTGCTCGGCAATGGCAAAGCGATCCGCTACGGCATCGGCGTTGGACGCGAAGGCTTCACCTGGTCAGGCGTGAAGTCCGTTGTACGCAAGGCTGAATGGCCGGATTGGTATCCGCCACCGGAAATGATCAAGCGGCAGCCGTACCTGCCGCGCATGGTCGCAGGCGGCCCGGGAAACCCGCTCGGCGCGCGCGCGCTGTATATCGGCGGTACGGAGTACCGCATTCACGGCACCAACGATCCGAGCACGATCGGCAAGCACGTCTCGAGCGGCTGCATCCGCCTGACAAACGCCGACATCATCGATCTCTTCAATCGCGCAAAGGTTGGCGCGAAGGTGGTCGTGCTCGGGCAAAAAGCGCCAGCGAACGTCGCCGCAAAATCCGGTCAATCGTCACACAAGGATGATCTGACCTGGAATTCCTCACGGCCTTCGGCGCTGTATTAGCACTCACGCTTGTGCGGGGCTGCGAACGGCCGCGATCCGAAGCACGGCACAGCGCAAACAGAAGCCCAACCAATTTTATTCGGATCTGAATCGATTGGAACTTTTTGCCGCCCGACGGCAGCGGAACTTTGCGAAACATTCCGCGCACATTTGTGATGAACCATAACCTCCGAACGTGCTTATACTTTCTTACAATTGGTCGCGGCCCTTGCGTGACCAGCTAATGTGGCGCGCCGATGTCGCGGCCTGACTGAACAATGAACGTTCAGGAGGTGCATTATGGCCCGATCACATGTGCTCATCGGTGCCGCCGACACGACCGCGACACCCGCCGTCCGCCACCTTGAAATTAAAGACCTCAAGGACGCGTTGCGCAAAGGCTGGGCGGATTTTTCCGAAATGCCGAGTCATGCCATCTTTCTTTGCGTGATCTATCCGGTCGTCGGCATCATTCTCGCGCAACTTACCTTTGGGTTTGCAATGCTGCCGTTTTTGTTTCCGCTTGCGGCAGGATTCGCGCTGCTTGGTCCCGTCGCCGCACTTGGCCTCTATGAAATGAGCCGCCGGCGCGAGGCTGGCCTTCAGACGGATGCGAGCCATGCGCTGGACGTTCTCTACTCCCCCTCGATCGGCGCGATTGTGACGCTTGGTGTGCTGCTGATGCTGCTGTTCTTCACCTGGCTCGCAGTCGCACATGGAATCTATGTCGCCGAGTTCGGGTACGCGATGCCGTCGTCATTCGGACAGTTCATGCATGACGTTTTCATGACGCGTGCCGGCTGGGAGCTGATCATCATCGGAAATGTTGTCGGCTTCGTCTTCGCGGCAGTAACGCTTGTAATCAGTGCGGTATCGTTTCCGCTCTTGCTCGACCGCGATGTTGGCGCGGCTGTAGCCTTGCATACGTCCATCCGCGTGGTCCTCGACAACCCGCGCGTGATGGCGGCCTGGGGCCTGATCGTTGCCGTGCTGCTCGTGCTCGGATCGCTGCCGTTCTTCATTGGCCTCGCGGTCGTCATGCCGGTGCTCGGGCATGCGACATGGCATCTCTACCGCAAGGCGGTCGACGCAGAGCAATGCCCGCCGGCGAAGTTTCGCAATCCGTCGCCACGGCGCCGGTACGCGGCGGATTTTCCGACTTCGCTTTTCGGGTGAGAACCGACGCAGTCCGCGACGGTCCGTCCCCGAGATGCTCTCGAAGCGTACAGGGAGGTTTTGATGTCACCACCGGATCAGCAGGCCGCGTAGCGAGTTGCGGGGACGTTCGGTCCGCATCTCAAGCGGCACCTTTACGAACGACGCGCCGGAGCGGTATTCGCGGGTCACATCAGTCAGGCAAGACCCCATTCCGCTCCGGCGTTCTCTTCACCCTTTCGGCCGATTTCAGAGCGCAATGCGTGGTGACTATTTACCCGCTTGGTGAGCGTTGCACCCGGCGCTATACCCATGCCGCATATGGGGAGTCCAAAAATGCGAATTGCGGCAATGGCGGCAGGTGCCGTCGGGGGGTATTTTGGCGCGCGACTGGCGGCGGCAGGCCATGATGTCTTTTTCATCGCGCGAGGCGCCAATCTCGATGCAATCAAAAAGAACGGACTGAAAATCGAGAGCGTGCACGGCGATCTGCATTTGCCGAAACCGAACGCCACCGACGATCCTGCGCAAGTCGGCCCTGTGGACATCGTGATGTTCGCGGTGAAGCTGTGGGACACCGAAAAGGCGGCAGAACTTGCCCGTCCGATGGTCGGTCCCAATACGCGCGTCATCACGTTGCAAAACGGCGTCGACAGCGCCGAGCGCGTGGGGCCAATTCTCGGGATCGAGAACGTGGTCGGCGGCGTCGCCTACATTGCGACGGTGATTGCTTCACCGGGTGTCATCAAGCACACAAGCCAATTTGCCTCGATGCGATTTGGCCGCCTGGACGGCAAGCCCGACGCGACATTACAGGCGTTCGCCGACGCAGGCAAAGCGGCAAAAATCGACATCGACGTCTCGAAAAACATTGAAGTCGAGCGCTGGCAGAAATTCATTTTCCTCACTGCCATGGCCGGCGCGACGGCTTTGCGCCGTTCGTCCATCGGACCGATCGTCGCCACGGATGAAGGTCGTAAATTTTTTCGCGCTCTCATGGAAGAGGCACGGGCCGTCGGCAAGGCCAAAGGGGTCGATGTCGGTGAGAACTACATCGAGCAGCGTATGGACTTCGTCGTTAACAAGGTTGAACCGGGAATGAAGGCGTCCATGGCGCACGACCTCGAGCGCGGCAACAGGCTGGAGCTCGACTGGTTGAGCGGCAAGGTCGCCGCACTCGGTAAGGCATTCAATGTGCCAACGCCAGTGAGTGACGAGATTGCCGCCAAGCTCGCGCCGTATCGGATGGGTGCGAAGCACTGATAGCCTCGATGCACTTGCGCTGGAGTTCGACACGCTCCTTTGATCCTGCCCTGCGGCAAGCGGAATCTTCGTCTCCATGTTGCGGTGCCCGGGTAGTTTTGCCCGCGCTGCTGATCTCGACCGCGCTGTTCGCGCGTTTCGATTCGGCTATGCGATGTCGATCGACATTGCGTTCTGTCGCGGCCGTGAGCCTCATCGCAACCGCATTGATGCCGATTGCACCGGACGCGATATTTCGGCGCGAATACGAGCGCCGATGCGTCATCCGGCACGCTGGAACCTGCTGCTTGCGCCGATTAGCATCCTTGCGAAGCGATTCGGGTGGGGTGTTGAATGGCGCGCGGCGCGCTCGACACGATAATTTACTGGATGACGGCGCCGGTGCGCGCATTCGGCCAGTCAGTGCGCTTTCGGCTGATCGTCGGCGCGGCGGCTATCATTGCAATCTTCTTTTCCGCCACCTTGTGGGCGCTCGACCGCTTTTTCCCGGCAGACATCACGGCCAATGCACCGAAACTGGCTGCTCTGCCTCCGCTAAAGCCCTTGACACAAACGTCCTTTATCATCGCGCCGGTGGCCGTCACCCTGCCCGCAATCCAGACTGCGCTTGAGAAGGCCGCGCCGCGCGATCTCGCTGGCAAGAGCGACAATCCGGTCAGCACGCTGCTGGCAAAAGCCGACGTTGGCATCACGATGGGCCGAGGGCCGATCGCGGTAACCGGACGCAACGACGGCCTGGTGATTTCAACGCCGGTCAACGGCAATTTGAAAGTTACCGGCCAGGTCGCAGCCCAGGCGGGCAATCTCACCGGCGCGCTGACCGGGCTTTTCAATCGTGCGATCGGCAAGCAGGTGAAGACGATAACCAGCCAGGTGCTGGATCAGCATGCGGAGGTGCACGGGAATATTACCATCACCGCGCGCCCAGCCCTCACGCCTGGATGGCGGCTTGAGCCGAATATGTCCGGCCAGGTTTCTATCGACAACGGCGCGCTGTCACTCGCGGGCATCAAGATCAAGGTCGCGCCGGAGGTGAAGCCGCTCATCGACCGCGAGGTCAATGCGCAGATTGCGGCCTTGCAGAACCGGTTGCGTAACGATCCCATCATCGAGCGCACCATGAGGCGCGAGTGGGCCGAGACGTGCCGCTCGATGCCGTTCGGTGGCGGCAATACGGGCCTGCCCGAAATGTGGCTCGAACTGAAGCCGATGCGCGCCGCCGCAGCACAACCGGCAATCGATGCCAAAGCCGTGACGCTCGTCGTCGGGATGCAAGCGCAAACACGCGTCGTCGCAAAGCAAACCAAACCGGATTGCCCGTTCCCAAAGCAGCTCGACATTGTCCCGCAATTGGCGCCAGGTCTGACGGTTGCCTTGCCCATCGACGTGCCATTTACCGACGTGAACAAGCTGCTCGAAGCGCAGCTTAAGGGACGGCGCTTCCCGAACGACCCGAACGCGCCGGTCGAAATCGAAGTTCGCAAAGCGCGTCTTGGTGCCTCCGGCGACCGACTGCTAATTTCGTTGCTGGTGAAAGCGCGCGAGCACAAAAGCTGGTTCGGCTTTGGCGCGACCGCAACGCTGCACATTTGGGGCAAGCCGGTGCTCGATCGCGAGAAGCAGATTCTGCGCCTGACCGACCTGTCGCTTGCTGTGGAATCGAATGCGGCCTTCGGCTTGCTTGGCGCGGCGGCGCAAGCGGCCGTGCCCTACCTCAAGGACGCGCTCGCGCAAAACGCAGTAATCGATCTCAAGCCGTTTGCCGCCGACGCGAAGAAGAAGATCGCTGCCGCACTGGCTGAATTTCGACAGGCTGGTAACGGCACCCGTGTCGATGCCGCCGTCGATGATTTGCGGCTGACCGGCATCGAATTCGATTCGAAAACGCTGCGCGTCATTGCGGAAGCGACCGGCCGCGTGAGCGTCGCCGTCAGCCAACTGCCGAGCCTTTGAGCTCGTCCTGCGTCAAGCCATAGAACGTAAAGAAGGGTTAACGCGAGTTCTTTAAGCTTGCGTCCATGAGCGAACAGCTCCTGAAGGTCAACGCCAGGGCGTTTCCGACATACGCGGCGATGCCGTGGCTCGTCGCCGCCAGCATCTATGCCCTTCTCCTGGCTGTCGGCGCGCGGCTCCTCAATGACCCGGACACCTATTGGCACATCGCTGTCGGGCGATGGATTGCCGAGCATCATGCCGTCCCGACCACCGATCCGTTTTCCTTCACGATGCACGGCGCGCACTGGATCGCGTTCGAATGGTTGTCGGAATTGCTCTATGCGGCCGCCTTCGCTGTCGGCGGCTGGGCTGGTGTCGTCGTCCTGGCCGCCGCAGCCATTGCCATTGCGTTCGGCTTGCTGACACGCCTCCTGCTCCGCGAACTGTCGCCTACGCCCGCTCTTCTGCTGGTTCTTGCGGCATTGGTCTTGGCTGCACCGCATATGCTCGCGCGGCCACACGTCCTCGTGCTGCCGATCATGGTCGCTTGGGGCGGCGCGCTTGTCCGCACCATGGATGACCATGGAAAGCCGCCTTATGCGGCACTTCCGCTGCTTGTCCTCTGGGCCAACCTGCACGGGAGCGTGGTTCTGGGACTCGGCATGATCGGTCCGGCGGTCCTTGAAGCGCTTTTAGGTGAACCACGCCAGCTGTGGCCACGAGTCATTCTGCGGTGGATTCCGTTTTCTGCGCTCGCGGTTCTGGCATCATGTTTGACGCCTTACGGCGCGGGCTCCCTGCTGGTACCGCTCACAACGTTCGGACTCGGCGACGCTCTGAATACGATTATCGAATGGCGGCCGCAGGATTTCAGCCACCTTGACGTATTCGAGTTCCTCCTGCTGGCGAGCATCTTCGCGCTCTCGCGGGGATTTACCGTTCCGCCGGTGCGCACGCTCGTTGTTCTCGGTCTCCTGCACTTCGCTTTGGCGCACGCGCGCAACACCGATCTTCTGGCGATGCTTGCGCCTCTTTATCTGGCGGCACCGCTCGGGCGGCAGATGGCGCTGAAAAGTGCCTGCGATTTTTCCGGTGCCCTTGCATTCAATCGAACGTTGGGCTTCGCTGCCGCCGGCGTCGCCGCGATTGCGAGTGGAATTGCTTTCGCGCACCCTCCTCTCCCCAGCGCGCAGAATACACCGCAGGCGGCCATTTCAGCGACCGGGCTCGCCAAAGCAGGGCCGGTGCTCAATGACTATTCGTTTGGCGGATATTTAATCTACTCCGGAATTGCGCCGTTCATCGATGGACGTGGCGAACTGTACGGCAAAGATTTCATAAGCCGCTACAGTCGAGCCATTTCACTGTCAAACCTTCCCGACTTCCTGAAATTGCTCGACCAATACGGGATCCGTGCAACTTTGCTTTCGCCGGACACGCCGGCGGTGGCGCTGCTTGATCGGCTACCGGGCTGGAAGCGTGTCTACGCTGACCGCGTGGCGGTCGTGCACAAGCGGCGTGATATTCCGGCACACCGCTAGGCTACTCCCCAGGCGGCGTATTGCGCGCCCAAAGGCACGTGACCGAGCGCGGACTCGATGCGCCTCGCGAGTTTCGCCGCCCACGGGAACAGCAGAAAGTAGCGCGAGCCGAGTTGCCGCAGTCCGGCCTCAGCCATCAGCCGCCTCACCTTTCCGGCGCGCAAGAGAACGGCATCTTCATCAAATTCGCAGCGCCCCACCGCCATACGCGTCAGTGGGTTGATAGGGTTATGTTCGATGATGCAAACAAGGCCGCCTGGCTTGACGACGCGCCGCATCTCGCGCGTGAAGCTGCCCCATTGCTGAGGCGGAACGTGGTGCAATACGCAAATCGCGATAACCAAATCGAACGTGCCGCTTTCGTAAGGCACCACTTGGCCGTCAAATGCCTGATATTTGACATCCGGATGGCTGGCGCGCGCCTGAGCGATACTCGCGCTCGACACATCAACGCCGCACACGCAATCAGCGATGCCACGCAGAAAGGGATGAAAACTGCCAACGCCGCAACCAACATCGAGCACGGCCGGCTTCTTTCCGCCGAAGTGACTTTCGGCCAGATCACGCAGCAGGTCCGCCTTCGCACGCATAAAGAAGCTGTGTGGCAAACCGGAAAAGTCGATAGAAGACTGAACGACTGCTCCGTAATTACTTCGATAATTGTCGAACAATTCGGTCACAGTCGTCTCACTCACCGGCAAGCGCGGGGATCGGCCGCTCCGTGGATGCAGCCGCTTGATCGAATCCCAGTTTGGTCGACACGACGTATAGCGGCCGCCGCTTTACCTCGGAATGGATCCGGCCGACATACAAACCGACGATTCCCGTCATCAGCATGTTGACCCCGCACAAGAATGACACAACGACGATCATCGAGGACCATCCGGCGACCAGATGAGCGTCATTCGTCGCCCATAAAACCACGACATAGACGCCGTACAGCAACGCAAATGTCGACACGCACAACCCACACCACACCGCGAGCCGCAGCGGCGCGTCAGAAAAGCCAAGCGCGGCATTCAATGCGAGCCGCATCATTTTCCAGAGCGGATATTTGGTTTCGCCCGCAGCGCGCTCCAACCGGTGGAACGTCACTTCCGTTTGCCGGAAGCCGAGCCAGGAGATCATTCCGCGGACGAAACGATCCTGCTCCGGCATCTGCTGGAATGCAGTCAACACCTTGCGATCGATCAAACGGAAATCGCCGACATCGGCGGGGATCTTCACCGACGATATGCGGCCAATAATCCTGTAAAACAGGTGCGCGGTCAGCCGTTTGAGTTTGCTTTCACCGGCGCGCGACAGCCGTCTTGCATAAACGACCTCGTAGCCTTCTTTCCATTTCGCGATCATCTGATCGACGACTTCCGGCGGATCCTGCAAGTCCGCATCCATGACGATGACAGCGTCGCCGCGGGCTGCGTCCATGCCGGCGGTAATCGCAACTTGATGACCAAAATTGCGAGAAAGCGCAATGTAGTTGTAGCGCTCGTCTCGTCTCACCAGTGCTTGAAGCACAATCGGAGTACAATCGGTGCTGCCGTCGTCGACAAAGATGACCTCCGCAGGGGCATCGAGCCGGTCGAGAAGCTGATCGAGCCTGTGCAGCAGCACCGGCAGCACGGCTTCCTCGTTGTAGACAGGTACGACGATGCTGTAGCCGATATGTGCGGGCTTGGTCATTGCGGTGTCCAGTCCAGTCGCTGAGACGCGCGCAGTCTAAATGTTGATGGTTAAGGATCGGTGGTCACAATCCGGGCTCGCCTGCTCTGTGCAGTGACGCAGGAAGCCGGGAAAACGGCAAAAAACTCGGTTCTCGGGTGAAGACCATGCCGCCTTTGCTTTCATACACCCGCGCTTGACCAGCGTCCGGGCAGGAACCCGCGCCAAGCCAGCGTGTTTATCTTCTCAGTCCGCGGTCGGCGCAGATTGCCGTGCTTTGGGCGGGAGCAGATGGTCTGGCGCATTCTGGTCGGTGTGGTCGTGCTTATCGCAGGGGCGTTCGGCGCTTTTTATGCGTGGGCGTGGCGCGGAGAAATTCCATCGCTAGGCAATCACGACGCATCATCCTTCGATCCGTCGATCGTCGCGAAGGGCGCGCAGTTAGCCGCAATTGCAAGCTGCGATGTTTGCCACACAAAGCCGGGGGGCAAGGTTTATGCCGGTGGTTATCCGGTAAAGACGCCGTTTGGCATTATCTACGGTCCGAACATCACGCCCGATCGCGAGACCGGAATTGGCAGCTGGTCAGCTGCGGCGTTTCTGCGCGCGATGCGCGAAGGTGTGACGCGCAATGGCCAACATCTCTACCCGGCATTCCCCTACGACCATTTCACCTACGCAACCGATTCCGACATCAATGCGATTTACGCGTTCCTCATGACACGCGAACCGGTGCGGCAAGCGAATCGTGCGCCCGACATCGCCTTTCCGCTCAATTTCCGGTTATTCGCCGCCGCGTGGAAGCTGCTCTATTTGCATCGCGGTCCCTACCGGAATGAGGCCGACGAAGCCGACAGCTGGGCGCGCGGCGCCTATTTGACCGAAAGCCTCGGTCATTGCGGCGCGTGCCACACGCCGCGCAACCGCTTCGGCGCCGAGGAGAAAAATCGGGCATTCGATGGCGGTCGGGCTGAGGGATGGCGTGCACCGGCCCTTAACGAAAACTCACGTGCTCGCGCGCCGTGGACAGCGGACGCAATGTTCAACTATTTGCGCTTTGGCTACGACAGTGTCCATGGACGCGCCGCCGGACCGATGGCCGACGTCGTGCGCAATTTGGCGAAAGCCTCAGAAAAAGATGTCCGCGCCATCGCAACTTACGTCACATCTTTGTCAGGAGCGCGGGCCAGCGCGGCAACAACGGCTTCGATCGAGGCAACGGTCGCGGCGGGGCGCACGCTAACCGCGCCGCCCTATGGCATAAGCCGTGCACATCAGACGACCGGCAGCGCAGGGCACGACAGCCTTGGCGCAAAAATTTTCACCGGCGCGTGTGTTACCTGCCATCATAACGGCGGCGGCTTGCCGATCTCGCGCCCGATCGATCTCGCGCTCAGCACACCGGTCAATGAAGACGATCCAACGAACTTGCTGCACATTGTCCTGAGCGGCATTCACCCGCAATCCGGCCAGGCTGGACCAATCATGCCCGGTTTCGAAGGCGCACTCACCGACGCGCAGATCGTCGCGCTTGTCGATTACTTGCGCGCGCGTTTCACCCGCAAACCGCAATGGCATGATGTTGCCGGCGCGCTCGTAAAAATTCGGCAGGAGCGCCGAACGGCAGCTATGGAGGCCCCGCGATGACCATTCTGACCGTCAACGGGAAGGAGCATAATGTCGGCGGCGATCCGAATACGCCGCTGCTTTACGTGCTGCGCAACGACCTGAGGCTCAACGGCGCAAAATTCGGTTGCGGCCTTGGTCAATGCGGCGCGTGCACGGTGCTGGTCGATCATCAGCCGGTTTATTCCTGCCTGCTGCCCGTGTCGGTTCTCGAGGGCCGACAAATCACCACGCTTGAGGGGCTCGGCAAGAACGGCAAACCCGGTCCATTGCAACAGGCCTTCATCGAAGAACAGGCAGCGCAGTGCGGTTACTGTATTCCCGGCATGATCATGCGCGCGCAAGGATTGCTCGATCACAATCCATCCCCCAGCGAAGCCGACATTCGCGCGTACATGCAGCCAAACCTCTGCCGCTGCGGAACGCACATGCGCATTCTGCGCGCAATCCGGCGTGCGGCCAAGGAGCTGCGAACAGTGCGTGCGGAGCCGGTACGATGAATGCGCCGGTTGATATGCGAGTGACCCGCCGTCTTGTGCTGGCAACCGGCGGCGCCGTGGCGGTCAGCTTTGCGCTCTTTCCGAAATCATTTGCGCAGGATGCATCCGGCACCGCCGGCAAGCCGCCGGGGGACCTCGCCAAATTCCCGATGCTCGATTCCTGGATCGCAATCGACGCGCATGGGGCAATTAACGTTTTCACCGGCAAGGCCGAACTTGGTCAGGGAATCAAAACGGCACTGATCCAATGCGCCGCCGAAGAACTGGATGTCGATCCGGCTTCAATCGCGCTCATCACCGCCGATACCGAACGCACGCCGAATGAAAAGTATACGGCAGGCAGTCATTCGATGCAGGATAGCGGGACCGCCATCCTCAACGCGGCGGCACAGGTGCGTGCGATCCTCATCGAGATTGCCGCCAAGCGGCTCAACGTTCCCCCTGAGCAATTGCATACGAAAGGCGGCTCGGTCGTTGCGAATGACGGTCGCAAGATCGCTTACAAGGATCTCGTCGGCGGACAAGAATTGCACCGGACGGCGCAACCGAAATCGCCTCTCAAGGATCCAAAAGACTACCGCGTGATCGGGAAGCCGCTTGCGCGTGTCGACATTCCCGGCAAGCTTACCGGCAAGCCGAGTTATGTGCAGGACCTTCGCTTCGACCGCATGCTGCATGCGCGCGTCGTGCGGCCACCAAGCTACGGCGCAAAACTTGCGGCCGTCGACATTGCGGCAGCGGAGCGCCTACCTGGTGTCGTCAAGGTCGTGCGCGACGGCAGCTTTCTGGCTGTGGCAACGCAATCGGAATTTCAAGCGATCACCGCAATGAATGCGCTCGCGGACACAGCGAAGTGGACCGAAACCGCGCAACTGCCGAAGCAAACCGATATCTACGCGTTCCTAAAAAAACTTCCGAGCCAAGACACAACGATTCTGGATCGAGGCAACCCGAACGAAGCCGGCGTGCGCGCCGTCCGCGCGACCTATCATCGTCCTTATCAGATACACGGGTCGATTGGTCCTTCTTGCGCGATCGCAAAATACGAGGCGAAAAAGCTCACGGTGTGGACGCATTCGCAAGGCGTTTATCCGCTGCGCGATTCGCTCGCAGCAATGATGAAAATGCCGGCGGAGCAGGTTCATTGCATCCACGTCGAAGGCTCAGGCTGTTACGGCCACAACGCTGCCGATGATGCCGCCGGCGACGCCGCGCTGATCGCACGCGCCGTGCCCGGGAGGCCCGTGCGCGTGCAGTGGATGCGTGAGCAGGAGCACGGATGGGAGCCTTTCGGCCCCGCCATGGTTTCGGACGCGTATGGCGCGGTCGACGCGAGCGGCAAGATCGTCGCCTGGCAGTACGATGTGTGGAGCAATACGCACTCGATGCGTCCCGGTGGCCCTGGCAATCTGCTGGCCGCGCAATATCTGGCGCGGCCGTTTGCGCCCGATGCGCCGAAGCCGATTCCGCAGCCGGAAGGCGGCGGCGACCGCAATGCCATTCCGCTCTATTCGGTGCCGAACATCCGCGTCGTCAGCCATTTCATTCCGCAGGTGCCGTTGCGCGTTTCCGCGCTGCGCTCGCTTGGCGCCTATCACAACGTGTTCGCGGTCGAGAGCCTCATGGATGAGCTTGCGGCGGCCGCGAATACCGATCCGATTCAGTTTCGCCTGCGCCACATCGACGACCCGCGCGCACGCGATGTGATCATCAAGGCGGCGCAGGAGTTCGGCTGGAAGCCGAACGAAAGGCTTGCGCGCGGTCATGGCCGCGGCTTTGCATTCGCGCGTTACAAGAATCTGGCCGCCTACTGCGCGATTGCATTGGAGCTCACGGTCGAGCATGAAACGGGCGACATCAGGCTTCGCCGTGTCGTCGCCGCCGTCGATAGCGGTCAGGTCGTGAATCCGGACGGCATCCGCAACCAGATCGAAGGCGCAATCGTGCAGTCGGCAAGCTGGACGATACTCGAGCACGTCACGTTCAACACGCGTGAGATCACAAGCCGCGACTGGTCGAGCTATCCGATACTGCGCTTTTCGAATTTGCCGGCGAGTGTCGAGGTGCATGTTATCGACCGCCCCGGCCAGCCCTTCCTTGGCACGGGAGAAGCCGGACAGGGACCGATGGCAGCGGCCATCGCCAACGGCGTGGCGCATGCCACCGGCGTGCGTATTCGCGCGCTGCCGCTCTCGCCGGCAAATTTAAAGGCGGCCATCGGAATTTAGCTGCCCCACCAGCAGCACCGGCAAAACCGCTTGCCCAATGAACGTGGGAACGATGATTCTGGCGCCGCGTCGCGCTACACGCACTGTAGAAAACCACCGATTGAGGTCCGCCTGGCGCGACTTGGTCAATTCAACGTCAGAATTGGCCTATTTGGCTAAAATGGACTTTGTCGTCCTGCATTGACACGCAAGGGAACCGTCATAGATTAAACCCGTTCCTAGGGGTGCCCGGCGCGGGCTGAGAAAAACCCTTTGAACCTGATCCGGGTCATGCCGGCGAAGGGACAGGACGCGATGCACTCCAATTTTTCCGGCAATAAAGACGTCAATCGGGCCTGGCCTCTGCCGCGCGCGGTGCGTCCTCGGCTATATTCGTTCGATGCCGGAAAGGAGCGCGCCATGACCAAGCATGTTGTCACGGAAAAGAGGTCGACCAGCGCCGGCTTGGCTTTCTTCGCCAGAGGATATGATGCCCCCGAAGAAACGGCGCAAACTATTGCGCGGCTTGTGGGTCCGATCTTTTGCGCCATCGGGCTCGGAATGCTGCTGAGCTCGGCAAGCTATCAGGAATTGGCAAGGCAATTCCTGACCGGTTACACGTTCATCTATTTCTCGGGCATCCTGCTGTTGCTCGCAGGACTCATCATCCTGAACGCGCATCACGTCTGGACGCGCGACTGGCGTCTCGCCATCACCCTGATTGGCTGGCTCTTCGCTTGCGGCGGCACGTTTCGGCTCATCGCTCCGCAATTCGTTTCGCAAATCGGCAGCGTGCTGCTGCTGAGCAGCGGCTTTTTCCAGGTCGCCGGCATCGTCTTTCTCGTGCTTGGCGCCTTCCTCACTTTCAAGGGTTACGCGCCGTAAGCGCCGCTTGCGACAAGGAGATACGACAATGAACAAGCCCGTCGCCCCAGCCGATCTCGTCACGCCGAAAGTTACTACCGGCCCCCTGCCCGCCTCGCGCAAGATTTATTCAACGCCCGATGCAGCGCCCGATCTGCGCGTGCCGCTGCGCGAGATTGTGCTCGACCCCTCGAGCGGCGAACCGCCGCTGCCGGTGTATGACACCACCGGGCCCTACACCGATCCGAATGTGGCGATTGACGTCGAAAAGGGCCTGCCGCGCACACGCCTCGAATGGGTGAAGGAGCGCGGCGGCGTTGAGGAATACGAAGGCCGCCCGATCCAGCCGGTCGATAATGGCAACGTCACCGGCAAGCACCTCGCGCGCAATTTCCCCAACACGCCGAAACCGTGGCGGGCAGTCGACGGTCGCCCGCTCACCCAGCTCGAATGGGCACGCGCGGGCGTCATCACGAAAGAGATGATCTACGTCGCCGAGCGCGAGAACCTCGGCCGCAAGCAGATGCTCGATCGCGCACAAGCCGCGCTTGCCGACGGCGAGTCATTCGGCGCCAGCGTGCCGGCATTCATCACGCCGGAATTCGTGCGGCAGGAGGTGGCGCGCGGACGCGCCATCATTCCATCGAACATCAACCACGCCGAGCTCGAGCCGATGATTATCGGCCGCAACTTCCTGACGAAGATCAACGCCAATATCGGCAACTCGGCGGTCACCTCCTCAGTCGAAGAGGAAGTCGAGAAGATGGTGTGGGCGATCCGCTGGGGCGCCGATACCGTGATGGACCTCTCCACCGGCCGCAACATCCACAACACGCGCGAATGGATTATCCGCAACGCGCCGATTCCGATCGGCACCGTTCCCATTTATCAGGCGCTGGAGAAAGTGAACGGCGATCCCGTCAAGCTGGACTGGGAGTGCTACAAGGATACGCTGATCGAGCAGTGCGAGCAGGGCGTCGATTATTTCACGATTCACGCCGGCGTGCGCCTCGGCTACATCCACTTAACCGCTAACCGCGTCACCGGCATCGTGTCGCGCGGCGGCTCGATCATGGCGAAGTGGTGCCTGTCGCGGCACAAGGAGTCGTTCCTCTACGAGCGCTTCGACGAAATCTGCGACATTATGCGCAAGTATGATGTGAGCTTCTCGCTCGGCGACGGATTGCGGCCCGGCTCGATCGCCGATGCCAACGACCGCGCGCAATTTGCCGAGCTCGAAACGCTTGGCGAACTCACCAAGGTCGCTTGGGACAAAGGCTGCCAGGTGATGATCGAAGGCCCCGGCCATGTGCCGATGCACAAGATCAAAATCAACGTCGATAAGCAGCTGAAGGAGTGCGGCGAGGCGCCGTTCTATACGCTCGGGCCGCTCACGACCGACATCGCGCCCGGCTACGACCATATCACGTCGGCGATCGGCGCCGCGATGATCGGCTGGTTCGGCACGGCGATGCTTTGTTACGTCACGCCGAAGGAGCACCTCGGCCTGCCCGACCGCGACGACGTCAAGGAAGGCGTGATCGCCTACAAGATCGCCGCGCACGCCGCCGATCTCGCCAAAGGCCATCCCGCGGCGCAACTGCGCGACGACGCGCTCTCGCGCGCGCGCTTCGAATTCCGCTGGATGGATCAGTTCAATTTATCGCTCGATCCGGATTCGGCGCGCGCGATGCACGACGAGACGCTGCCGAAGGAAGCGCACAAGGTCGCGCACTTCTGCTCCATGTGCGGGCCGAAATTCTGCTCGATGAAGATCACCGCCGACGTGCGCGACTACGCCGCGAACCTGACCGACAACGAGAAGGCCGCGCTTTATCCCGAGGCTGCGCAGAAGGGCATGGCGGAGATGTCGGAAAAATTCCGCGAGATGGGCAATGAGGTTTATGTCGACGCGGACGCGGTGAAAGAGAGCAACAAGGCGTTGTGACGCGCGCCCCAAACTCGGACTTGTAGGGCGGGTTAGCTGAAGGCGTAACCCGCCTTTTATTTGCGCGTAACCCGGCGTTGCGTCGCTACGACCATCCCCGCATTCCGCTTCGCTTCATGCGGGCTACAGGCTACTGTCAAAGCGGCAGCGCTTGTGTTTTGAACCAAGGCTACCTGCCGACGCGTCAAACCGGAGACGATGATGTTCGCTTATTTGTTTTGGCATACGCGGAAAGCGGAAGTGCCGGCTACGGACTACGAGCAAGGTCTCGCCACCTTCGGCAAGGAATTGCTCAAGTGCGGCTGCACCGGGCTGAGAGGTACAGCGAGCTTTCGTATTTCCACCGTGCCGTGGCTTGACGATCAGGCCGGCTACGAGGATTGGGCCATCGTTGACGGACCGGGCGTTCTGGAGAAGCTGAATACCTCGGCCGTATCGGGCGCCATGGCGCCGCTGCACGGACGCGTCGCCGATGCGATGGCGCTTGGTCACGGCGGGTTTTACCAGCATCTGTGGGGCGACCTTGCGCCGTTCTCGGCCGATGCCGCGCGATGGCTCACGCGCCCGCGCGGGATCACGTTTCGCCCCGTGCTGGAGGAGATCACGCGCTCGGCCGGCCAGCCGGTAAGTGTGTGGCGACGTTTCATGGTGCTCGGCCCCGGCAAGGAATTCCTTGTGCTCGGGCGCGACCCCCTTCGCCTACAGCTTCCGCTAGGCTGGGAAGCGCATGCCGTTCGCCGAAGCGCGGTGGCAACGGAATCGGCCACGCCGTAGCGCCGGCAATTTCCGGACACGTCGCCCGCGGAGCGGCCGGTCTGTGCGCCGGTCATTTCTTTCGGCTCGCCTATCACATCCAGGGCTGGCGTTGCGGATCGAATGCAATCCGCAGGAGCTGTAAAGGCCGGAATTCCCTGCCTCCCGCGGGCGACTCCATTCCAAAAGAGGTACGCCGCTTCGCTAGTGTTTCCGCAAAGAGCCCGCGCTTAAGATGTATTTCCAAGCGCATCATCACCTGTTGCAAGGAGAACAAGATGCCACGGAAATTCATCGACTGCCGTACATTCCCGAGCGAGATGAGCTGCTCAATCGCAATCAGCGCGGATAGCGAAGACGAGTTGCTCGAAGCGGCGGTGCAACACGCCATTGCCGTTCACGGACACGAGGACAGTCCCACGTTGCGCGAAGCGATCCGCGGCCTGATGCAGGATGGAACGCCGCCGATCGAAGCGCCACAAAGCGTGGCCTGAGAAGGCGCGCGCGAAAACTTTTAGCAAGAGCAGCCGGACGGGGCGTGGATCGATGCTCCGCCATCCGGCGGAACAAGGTCACTCCACGCGCGCGCTAGACCTTGCCCTCCTCTTGCGCGTAACAGCCTTTCCCGATTTCATCGATGAGCGGCGCGCCGGCTGGACGCCAGTCGAGCTCCGCGCGGGCCCGGCGCGCGCGCACGCGGCTGTTGGAGCCCATGGTGTCGTTCGCGGGACCCTCGCCCCATTCGCTTGCCGCTTCCTCGATCGTCATGCTTTGCGTGCGCCCGCCCAGTCCAAGCATGCGACTGATCGCTTCGCACACCTCGCGCATCGAATTTTCGCCATTCTCGGCAAAATAGAATGCGCCCGCCGGCGCGCGCGCGATCGCAGCGAGATAAAGTTGCACCACGTCGTCGATGTGCACATTCGACCAGCGGTTTTCGCCGGAGCCGATGTGCTTTGCGATTCCGGATTTCTTCGCCAGCGCGATTAGCCAGGGCACCTGAATGCTGTGCGGATTGAGGCCGCGCCCGCGGCCGTAAATGAGGCTTGGCGCAATCACGACCGATCGCACGCCATTGCCGGCTGCGGCGCGCACCATCTTGTCGATCGCCACGCGCTCCGCGCGCTGCGGCGTGGGCGTGAACGGCGTATCCTCATCGAACACCGCATCCACCAGTTCGCCGCGCGCGCGCGTGCCGACGATGCTCGAGCCGCTGGTGTGGATGAACGCCTTGCCGCTTCCGGCAAGCGCTATAACCATGGCTTCCGCTGCAGCGCGATTCCCGGCGTTGGCTGCATTGATGGTGACGTCGGCCGCACGCGCCGCGGCTGCGAGCGTTTTGTTGTCGTTGAGCGTACCGCGTACCGGCGTAATGCCGCGCTCGCTTAACGCACGTGCGGTTTGGTCCGAACGCGCAAGTCCGCTCACGCTGTCGCCGCGCTCAACAAGCGCCGCGGCAATCGATCCGCCGATATAGCCGCTGGCACCGGTGATGAAGATTTTCATGCGACCTGCTTCATAGGGTTTGCCTCACAGTAGACCGGATGGAGCATAGCGAAATGCAGGATGAACTGCCCGCAGCTTCCCCGCATTCATTTCATCTTTGCTACTTACCATGCGGGATACGTGATCCTGTAAACCATTCATATAGGAGATTGCGGTGCCGGCTTATCTACCGTTCGCCGCGATTGTACCCATCGCACAGCCCACACTGCCGAGCCTGCCGCTCCCCATTCTGCTACGCTCCACCCAACGCATCGCTTTGTACCACTTGCCGCCAGCGGAGGCCGTCATGCCGAAGGAAAGACTTGCTGCGTTCAGTGACGGGGTCATCGCCGTCATCATCACCATCATGGTGCTGGAGATGAAAGTGCCGCACCGCGCGGACCTCGCCGCGCTCGCCGGCGTCGCGCCGGTGTTCGCAAGCTACGTGCTGAGCTTCATCTATGTCGGCACCTACTGGAACAACCATCATCACCTGCTGCACACCTGCACGCGCGTGAACGGCGTGATCCTGTGGGCGAACCTGCATCTCCTGTTCTGGCTGTCACTCATTCCCTTCGCTACCGGCTGGCTCGGCGAAAATCATTTCACGCAGCTGCCGACCGCGCTTTACGGCGTCTCGCTGCTGATGCCGGCCATCGCGTATTACCTGCTGCAAAAGGCGATCGTCGCACAGCAGGGCATGGAGAGCCCGCTGCAGCGCGCGCTCGGCAGCGATATCAAAGGCAAGATTTCGCCCGTGCTGTATCTCACCGCGATCGCGTTGTCGTTTATCGCACCACCCGTGGCACAGGCGATTTATGCGCTCGTCGCGCTGATGTGGCTCGTGCCCGATCGCCGCATCGAGCGCGCGGTGCAGGAAGAGGCGTCGTGAACGTCGTGTGGCCGACGCTAGGTGCTGTCTTCAACCTCGGTTTCCGGCCTGTCGCCACCGGGCGCGGTTTCCGTGTGCCATCGCCCGTCGGCATCCTCATACTCAATGGACTCGGTGTGGCCGGGCAGACGCTGTTCGGCAGCGGCTCTGCGCGCGGCGGCGAGCGCCTCGGCATGGGTCGCGAACGTTTCGGAAAACACGCCCTGGGCCTGATACGCCCAACCATCTTCGTGCCGGACGATCTTATACGTGACGTGCGTCATCGGATCAGCTCGCTTTGAGGTCTTGCCATCAACGGCCGGATGACCCGCCGGTTCCAGCATTGCCATTTGCGCCGTGGTGGCTACTTTCTCACGCAGGGAGCGTTCGGACAAGAACGGGAGCTGACGATGACGTTTGTGGTGACCAGCAATAGTTTCAAGGACGGTGATTACCTGTCCAGAGATTACATTCTTTCGCAGGATTTCGGTTTTGGCTGCGCCGGCGGCAACAAGTCGCCGCATCTGAAATGGTCCGGAGCACCCGAAGGGACCAAGAGTTTTGCCGTTACCTGCTTCGATCCCGATGCGCCGACCGGCTCAGGCTTTTGGCATTGGCTGGTGGTGAATATTCCGGCCAGCGTCACCGAGCTCGCCGTCGGCGCCGGCAGTGTGGGAGGTTCACTGCCAACCGGCGCCTTGCAGACGCGAACCGATTTTGGCGCGCCCGGATACGGCGGTCCTTGTCCGCCGGAAGGCGATCATCCGCACCGATACCTTTTCACGGTGTTCGCCGTTAGCAAGGAAAAGCTCGATGTGAAGGCCGACACGTCCGCAGCTGTCGTCGGGTTCAATTTGCATTTCAGCACGCTGGCGAAAGCGGAGATCATGGGTCTGTTCAAGCGTTAGCCGCGCAGGCGGGGCGATCAGGCTGGATTTTTATCAAACACAGCTGTGCACCAGCGCCGAATCGAGATAAGCGCGCACCTCGACAACCGTGGTGCCGACGAGGTGCGCAAGCCTGCAAGAGCGGCTGTCGAAGCACATTCTGTTTTTCGCTATCCTTTTCTTCCAGCTTCAGGAAAATCTCCGCGCGCGGCCTCGGTTGTCAGCGGCGTTGCTTACCCGATGGCCGCGCGCATTTCTGCTTCAGATTGTGCAGCGGCCACGGTGCCACAGAAATTCCTTGGCACGCATGGCTGCGCCGAAGCTTGGGAGCGGAGGCGTGAGGATTCGATAGGCGGATGGAATTGGCCGGCCGCCAAAGCCGAAATCATAGATCTGGCACATGCCCGTGATGTCCCATTTGATGACCCGGAAATCGGGTGCGGCCTGTGCAGAAGTCGAAATAACGAGCGCCGCTGTGGCACCCAGCAAGGACAAACCCAAACGTTTCATCGTATTCTCCGCCGAGTTGGATGTGAAATGCAGTCCGGCGCGGCAAAGTGCGCTGACCGCAGTTAGGCGAACAGGGCGGGTCCGGGAATTGTTCCAGGAGCTATTGTTGGGATAACGTTGCTCGCTCGCACTTGGTAAAGGGGGATTTCACCATGCGATGGTTGTTTGCTCTTCGTGCAGCTTTGATCGGATTCGCTGCTTTGACAGTAACCGCGTTCGCCTCTCCCGCGCTTGCCGACAGCGGCACGATCAGCCTGCGCATCTTCAAAGCCGGCTTCGTGGTTGGCGGCTCGGGCGGCAGCGGCACGCTTTATTTCCACGGCCGCGCATACCCGCTGTCGATCGGCGGTGTAAGCTATGGATTAACATTCGGCGCATCGGAGACGCACTTCCGCGGCCGCGTCACAAACATCCGCAGGGCCTCTGACGTCGAGGGTGTCTATGCGCAGGCCGGCGCAGGCGCTGCCGCGGTGCGCGGCGCGCAGGCGGTTGTGCTCACCAATCAACGTGGCGCGGTGCTAACGCTGACTGGTGCACAGAAGGGCCTCATTGTCAGTCTCGATCTGAGCGGGCTTGCGCTGTCGCTGAAATAGACCAGCGCCGGTGGGGTAAATCGGCACATTGTCTGCTGTCCGGCAAAGCGGGGCAGCAGACAAAAAGACATTCGATTCCCGCTTGTTGCGGGAATGAGCGGATGAAAGCACCGCTCGATCAAGCGGACGCAAATCGCCGCCGCCGAGGCCGCGCAGCTTCCAGGTTTCGAGCAGGTCGCGTGCTTCGCGCAGCGTGAGGTTTTCTGCGCGCTCGGGAAGCGATACATCAAGCGTGCGCGTTAGCGTGAAGCGCTGGCCCGATTTCTCGACGCTGAATGAAAGCTCGTGCGCCAGGGCGCGCATCTCGGCTTCACGTGTCGATTGGCCTTGCGTCGCGTCTGTCATCGCGTGATCCTCGATTTTTGAGACAACCGATACATGCGTGCCCGGTTCCGCGGCGCGAAGCGGGCTATAATCATCCGCTTATGAGCGAACGCGACACTGCGTTCGCGCATTGAAGCAAACGGGCGCGAGAGCCGCAGATGGATTCGCAATATCAATACCTCCCGCTGACGCCCGGCTTTTTTTCACTGCTGGTCGGCGTCTTCGTTATCGTTCTGATTCTGGTGCAGCTCGGCGTGCTGCGCTACGCCTACATGCGGCTCGGCATCAGCTCCGGCGCGGCACTGCTGCTGCTCGCCGCGTCGCTGATCGGCAGCTACTTCAATATCCCGGTCGCGCAGATTCCCGGGCATCGCGTCGTTGCGGCTCAGGTGATCGATTTTTTCGGCATGGAATATCAGGTGCCGGTGCTGGTTAATCAGCCGGGCACGATAATCGCGGTGAATATCGGCGGCGCGGTGATTCCGACGCTGATGTCTATCTATCTCCTGATCCGTTACAATCTCTGGCTCAAAGGCGCGCTCGCGGTTGCAGCGATGTCGGCCTTCATTCACTGGATGGCGACCCCGGTGCCGGGGCTCGGCATTGCCGTGCCTGTTTTCGCGCCGGCACTGGGAACCTCGATTGTCGCCGTGCTGCTCTCCCGCGAACACGCTGCACCGCTTGCCTACATCGCAGGCTCGCTCGGCACGCTGATCGGCGCCGATCTTCTCAACATCGATAACTTCGGCGCGCTCGGCGCGTCTATTGCTTCGATCGGCGGAGCCGGCACCTTCGACGGCATTTTCCTCACCGGCATCGTCGCCGTCTTGCTCGCAAGCTTCTATTCGCCGCCACCACGGGAAGCCAGAAGCGCGTGAGTGCACGCGCCATGGATGTCCCATCGCGTCTTTGCGGCGCGAAACCGGATTGCGCTACGCTCCGTCCAACCTGCTACGAGTAACAGCTGGATTCGCGCCACCGGAATTGACCCGCGTGACAAACGTTTGCGCGCGTTGCGCCTCTACACGGTGCTGCCGAACATGTTGAGCAAGGTAAACGTCAGCCGCACTCAGCGCCACAGCTCGTAAGCGGCCCACTTTTCCTGCGGAATCTCGGGACCGATGCGATAATCAAACGATACGACTTTCATGTGATCAGGCGTTGCCTTGCAGGTGTAGCTCAGTTCGTACCACTTTCCGCGGCTACGGAATGCACCACCCTCCGCTTTGACCATGTCGCCATTGATGCGGGTCTTCAAAGTGGCATTCCCGACGACACGATCCGGATGGAACGGATTACGGGCATGATTGATCTCGGTCATTGCCGTGTAGTCGCAGACCTGCTCGAGCCTCGTTATCGGATCAAGCCGCCTCAGACTCCGTTCAAAGCGGGAATCCGCCGCACTGGAATCTGCCGCAATAAAAACGAACGCCCCGAAAAGGGGCGCGGCATAAAACAGTTCCCGCAACTGCATTCAAGCTCCTTCAATCGCGTCGACGCGCGCGCAAACCAATGCGGATTTACAATAGCGAAATGTGAGCCATTTTCGACACACTGCGACAATTTTTTTGACCCTGTCCACGGCCAATCCTGGATCGACGATTTGGATGCAGATGAAATCGTTGCGGCGCACAAAATTGAACCGCGCCGAACCCATTTCGGGTTGCGTTCGCTCAATGGACGGAGACCACAGGCGCACGAGTCCTTCTTTGGGGTCAGGCGACCCATCATTCAGCCGCACCTGCACCCGCCCCTTTCCAAAATTTAATGGACCCCGGCGCCGATTCGACGCTTTCGGAAGATTTCCATTCACCGCCTGTTCACGCGGAGCATAGGAAGTTCGGCTTCAACACAGACGCTTTTTAAACAGCCGTACCGCCGGAAAATGGTCGGTATCGCCGTTTAAAGATCACAAGCATTACGGGCGAAAAGAGAGGTACAACCATGAAAAAGACCCTGACAGCCCTTGCAACCGCGGCAACGCTCGCAGTTGCGGCCGTTGCGGTTCCACAGCAAGCCGAGGCGCGTCACGGCGGCGCGGTTGCCGCCGGCATCATCGGCGGTCTTGCGGCAGGCGCGATCATCGGGGCGGCCGCGGCGCACGGCCCGTATTACGGACCTCCATATTATGCCCCTGCTCCGGCCTATTACGGACCAGAGTGCTACTGGACGCACGAGCGGTTCTGGAACGGTTGGGGTTGGCACTGGCGCCGTCTGCGCGTGTGCTACTGATCGCTAACCATTCCATCATCGGCAGGAGTGAGATTTCTTGCCAGAACCCCGGCGTTCTGCTGGGAACGCCGGGTTTCCATGATGGACGGGCCGAACGCCATCAAATTTCTGACAAATTCGACCTCGTCTGGTCTATAAGATCCGGCACGGGCGTAGGTTGAACGACTCTTCGGCTTTCACCGACCGGCTTTGGAGGGAAGATTCCATGAAGAAGACCTTGTTCGCGATCGCGGCGGCGGCGACCCTTGCGGTCGGCTCACTGTCCGCACCCACGACTGCTGAAGCTCGTTGCCATGGATGCGGCGTCGCCGCCGGTGTGGTCGGCGGACTCGCTGCCGGCGCAATCATCGGTTCGGCCATTGCCAACAGCCAGCCGCGCTACTACGCGCCGGCCCCCGGCTACGTCGTCTATGAGGGCTACGCTGCGCCGTACCCCGTCGCCTGCCCCGGTGGCTATTGGGCGCGTCGGCCGCTGCACAATCGCCACGGCCGTTTTATCGGCTGGAGCCGTCCGCGCTTCATCTGCCCGTAAGTCGTCGCTCGTTTTTTTGGTTTGATCGCATCGCCGCAGCCGGCGGGCTGCGGCGATCTTTTTTTGATTCACCCGTGGCGCACATCGTTCAGTGCCGCATGCTGTCGAGGACCGCAGCGGTCGGCCAGCAGTCGACTTTCAGATTGTGGGCCTTCTGATAGGCGCCAAGCGCCGCCCGCGTGAGCATGCCCGCCTTGCCGTCGATCTTGTCCTTGTAAAGCCCGAGCGCGGTGAGCCGCCGCTGCATCGTCTCGACATCCTTTGTTTTCATCTGCGCATCCTTGCTCCACGGATGCTCGAAAGGCCGCCCGCCGGCGATGCGGTCGCTGAGGTGGCCGACGAACAGCACGTACAGATCGGAATAGTTGTAATCCTTCAGCACGTAGTAATTCTTCGGCGTGAGAAAGCCTGGACCGTAGGTGCCTTCCGGCAAGAGCAACGATGCTTCCGTCGCAAGCTCGGTTGCCGTCAGCTTGCGGCCGTAGGCAGGAACGAATCCGCGCTTGAGCCACGAAGAAATCGTAAGCGTGTGGCCTGGTTCGGCAATGGTGCAATCGACCGTCTTTGGTACCCGCACTTCGATCGCCCACGGGCGGCCGGCCTGCCACCCTTTCCCGGCCAGTTGCTTTGCAGCGGACGCCAGCGCATCCGGCACCGAAGACCAGATGTCGGCACGGCCGTCGCCGTCGAAATCGACCGCGTACTTGTAGAACTCCGACGGCAGAAATTGTGTGAGGCCCATGGCGCCGCCCCACGACGAGCGTAGCCTGGTGCGCGGGACGCCATCCTGCAGAAGCTTCAGCGCATAAAGAAATTCATTGCGGAAGAAATCCTTGCGCTGACCGGTGTAGGCCTGCGTGGCCAGCACGCGCACGGCATCGTGTCCCTGAATCTCGCGGCCGTAATCGGTTTCGCGCGCCCAGATCGCGAGCACGACATTGCCCGGCACCCCGAACTGCTTCTCGATGCGGCGCAGCGTATCACGATACTTGGCGGCAAGTTGTTTGCCTTGCGCGGCGAGACGATTGAACCTCGATTCTTTCAGGTATTGACCTGGCGTCTGCACAAACTCCGGCTGACCCGGCGGCTTTTCTGGGCGCCCGGGAATGGCGAGATCGGGCAGCGAGAAATCGGGCGTGAGCCCGTGCGTCGCGGCATCGAACGTCGCACGCGAGATGCCGAGGTGTTGCGCTTCCGGCCAGATCGATTGCAGCCACTGCTCAAAGGCGGCATCGGCGCGCGCAGACACAATGAAAAAGAGTGAGACGATGGCCGCAATGAAAACTGTCACCGCCCGCGCAAGCGAGCGATCCGATAATCCGAGTCGGACGGGCGCGTGCACAGCGCGCTGGATGCCCCGCTCTCGCGGGGCATGACAGTGCAGGTATCGGCGCACGCTAATTGGCAGCAATGGCATCAGCTTCGATCGGCCCGAACGCCGGAGGCGGGATGCGGCGGCGGGATGCTGCCTCGTAAGTCGAAGCAACGTGCAGCACGACATCCTCCTTGCCGGGCTCGGCACGGAACACGAGCGAGAACGGCAGGCCGGGCGCGGGGATTTCCGTCGGCTTGTCCGAGGGCACGTGCAGATAGCGCGTGCCATCATCGCTCAATTTGTAGACCGGATCGTACACCGTGGTGACGTAACCGGCCGGGATCAGCACCTCGGTAAGGCCGGCATTGGGGCCTGACAGCGACTCCAACGTGAGATTGTTGCGGAAGCCCTGCCCCGCGCCGCCGATCTTCCCGGGCGGCCACGGCGTATGCAGCCGCACCAGCACGTCGAGATGGTTCTCGAAGATCACCATCATGTCGGCACGGCGCAGCAGTTCGCGCAGCATGATGCGCTCGGTCGTCGGCTGCCGCTGATCGAGCGGACTGCGCAGGTCCGCAACCTCGTCCCAGTTCAGGAAGCTCGCGCGCTGGTCGTCGCCCCAGAATTTCGAACGCGCGTTGAGCGCGGTGAAATCGGTGAGCGTTTCGGTGAATCCCTTCGCCTTCCAGTCCTCCGCGCGCCGCGAAAGATACTGGTTGATGTGGAAGCGGAACGCCGTCTGCGGCGCCTGGTTTTGCACCGTGGCGAGATCGAGATTTTTTGGCGCTGCGATGCGACCCTCGGCCATGGCCAGCATGTAGTCCATCGGCTTCATCGTGCCGGAGCCGAAAACCTTACCCGGCGCGAATTCCGTCGGCTGGATCGCGGCCGCGAACTCCTTGAACACCGGCTCGCCGTTCGCATCGAGGCGATAAAGAATGTCCGGCATGAACACCGGCACGAGCCGCGCCAGCGCCACGCGGTGATCGACTTTCATCTGCTCGATGTCGGGGTCGGGCTTCCACAGCGGATCGGACGATTCGACCAACGTCGCGCCGAGCTTGCCGCCGAGAACCTCCTTGATCTCTTTGGCCGCGGCCGTGGTGATCGGCTCGTCGGTCTTGTAGCCGGGCCGCACAATCATCGACTCGCGCAGCACGCCGATGCGAATGCCCTTGAGCGAGCCTGCGGGCTTCGTGTGTACCGCGTACGACGCCAGCACCGACGAGCGCGGCACCGTCGTGAACGGATCGCGCGGATCGTAATAGCCCTCTTTCGGATCCTTCAGCGCATCGAGCACCTTGGCGCAATCGCCAATCGTGCGCGCGAGAATGCCGGTGCGGTCAACGTGGATGTCGGCACCGATGGCGCCGCCGTCGAAGCCGAGCAGCGCCTTGTGCGGCAAAATGAGCGCGACCGCGTTGTGGTTCGCCGGCCCGCGACAGGAGGCGCGTGTCTCTTCGCCGAGGCTCACCATCACCATGTTGGTCGAAACAGACGTCCCCGAGCCCGAGCTTGAACCGAGCGACGCCGCGCGCGTGGTGTCGTAAGGGTTCGACACGTTGCCGCCCCAGCTGCTGCGCTGATAGCCGAGCGTCGTCGGCAGCACCTTCTCCGGCTTGTGGCGACCGCCGGGATCTTCCGGGCGGCCGTTGTATTCAGTGTTGATCGCCTTGGCGAAGATGATCGCGCCCTTCTCGCGCAACTGCGCAACCAGCACGTGGTCGCGCGCTGGAAAATCGATGTCGTAGGCGGCATCGCCGCCGCCGGTCGAGCGCATATCTTTGGTGTCGAACGGGTCCTTGAACGAGAACACGACGCCGTACATCGGCATCTTCTCGAGATCGGGATTGCGCCCGTATTGCGCGTCGAGCGCGGCTGCGGTCTCCAGCGCATCCGGCAGATGGCGGAAATATTCGCACACCGGCGGCGCGCCTTTCGGCAGCGGCCCTTTCGACGGATGCAAGTCGTAATCGCCGCGGCAGGTGACGGAACGCTCGCCGCGAATGTTGATCGTCGCCAGCGCGTTTACCTGGCCTGCGTTCGGCTTGCCGACGGTCATGCCGTATTGCTGCATCACCGACGGATCGGACGCCGTCGCCTCCATGCGACCGAACTCGAGCGGCGGTCCTTTATATTTGTCGAGGTCGGGCAGCACATCCGCTGCCTTCACCGTTTCGGTTGGAAACGTAAGCGGCGCGCCGCCGCGCACCGTGCCTTTCGCCTCCGGAATTTTTGCGCCGTCCTGCGTGACCAGCAGATTGGACGTGCCGTTGAACGCGCGCACGCGCGCGAGATAATGCTTCACCACGTCGACGCAGGTGGTCTCGCCGGCTTTGATCGCGGCGTGCAATTCGTCGATAGTCGCTTCCTCGAGCACGAATTTTTTCTTCTCGGATTTTTCAGGCGTGAAAGGCTTGTTCATTGGCGTCTCCCGGCAGTCCAGCCGCGATTAAAGGCGCAGACCTGCGGCTTTGTCGAGGCGCTTGCTCCGCATGATGAGGGGCCGCGAAGCGCCGACTCGATGAGATGAGACGCACACATCGGCCTCATCCTTCGAGACGCGGCAAAAGCGCACTCCTGACGACGAGGAGAGAGGCGTCTCTTTACCGATTCAAATGTCAGACAGCCGATCTGCGAACGCGGGAGATCGCCCGTATTCTTTGCGGCGCCGGGTACGCCGTCTTGCGGTTTCTGCCCTCGAAAAGCGATCGAGGGGGACGGAGCGCCGGAGGGCGCATCAGTCCTTTTGCTTGCGATCCTTGTCGCAAGGATCGCCGCGCCTTGCGGCGCTCCGTCACGGCGTTTTCCTTCGGCGCCGGGCCGCGCTTTCGGGGAGCCGTCCGTCTTGCCGTCCGCTCTTCCGCGCCAGTTCCCCTCATCGGGTTGTCGCGCATCGGAGCTTCGGGCGAGCAACGG
>DASTSG010000019.1:0-18581 GCA_035760805.1 Pseudolabrys sp. | reverse complement strand
GGCTGCCTCAGACGGGGTGATCGCTGGAATCCAGGCAGGATATAACTGGCAACGCGGCAACACGGTTTTCGGCGTCGAGGGCGAGATAGGTCTCCTCGGTCTGACTGGCGCAAAACTCCAACCCGGAACGGACCCGTTCGGTATTCCCTATGATGCCTCCGGAACAATTGATGACGGCTGGTACGCAGGTTTGAGCATCCGGCTGGGTTACGCTTTCAACCGCACGCTACTCTATGCAAAGGGGGGCTTCGTCTACTCGGGAGCGAAACTCGGGTTTTTAGACACGTGCACCACAGCCCCATGCGGCGATGGCACCATAAATGCTTCGCAAAGAGTCGGTTTCGGCTACCAGCTTGGCGGGGGCGTAGAATACGCACTAACCGACAACTGGACGGTCAAGGTGGAATATCTTTACCTCGACTTCGGAAGCGCCACGATCACCGGGACAGGCGTCTTGGGCTCGGCCGATGGTATCGTCTACAGCATTGATTCCGATCTATCGGCACATACGGTCAAGGTCGGGGTGAATTACAAGTTCTGATAGTCGCCAGCGGCGCCCAGTTTTATCCTGAACGGCGCGCCATTCTTCTTGCGGCTTTGGCTGATTCCAGAGCCCGCGGCCGCAGACGTCCATTCTCCCGCTGTTAGGTACGAATGCATTGCGGCGGCTGCTGCGCGCCCGCACGAGAAGGAACGACTGTTCCCGCCTCGCCGTTGGCGTGTCGCCGCACGTCGGCCCGGGCGCACGCCGCGCTTGACGCGATTGCGCATCGCGGGCTGCCGCGTGCTCAAAAGCAGCGAGCCCATGCGATCGAACACCGCCGACATTTTCAAGCGCAGCGCCATTTTCATTGCGGTCGCGCTCGTGCCGGTGCTCGTCTGGTATCTGTTCGAAGTCGTTATGATCGCGATGGGGGCCGTGCTGGTCGCGGTGTTGTTGTGGCTCGGCGCGGAGCCGCTCACGCGCTGGCTCAGGCTTCCGCACGGGCTCGCGCTCTGTATTTCAGGCCTCTTCATAATCCTTGTTGTCGGCGGCACCGGCTATCTTTTCGGCGCGCAAATTTCCACCGAATTTCAGGACGTCTTCAATCGCGCGGCACAAGCTCAAACGACCATCATGTCGCAATTGCAGAGCTCGGAACTGGGAAAGCTCGTCCTTTCACACGTCAAGGGTGAAAGTCTTCCGATCACCACGGTCGTCACCCGCGTCTTTTCAATCAGCGCCAATTTCCTCGAAGCGTTGGTCGTGACCATTATCGCCGGTGCCTACATCGCGGCACAGCCAAAGCTTTATCGTGACGGCCTGCTTCTGCTGTTTCCCCGCCGCATGCGGCCGAACATGCGCGAAACGATCGAGGATGTTGCGAATGCACTGCGCCTCTGGGCGCTCGCGCAGCTCATTCAGATGGTGCTTATCGGGATCCTCTCGACGATTGCAGTCTGGCTCATCGGATTGCCGTCTCCGCTCGCGCTCGGCGTCATTGCGGGGATAACCGAATTCATTCCATATCTGGGTCCCATTCTCGCCGCCATACCTGCGGTGCTCGTCGCCGCGACGAAGGATATGCATGCGGTGATATGGACCATCCTTGCCTATGTCGTGATCCATCAAACCGAGGGCAATCTGATCGTGCCGCTCATTCAGCAGCACATGGTCTACATCCCGCCCGCCCTTATTTTGCTGGGCATTGTCGCGATCGGCTTCATGTTCGGCCCGGTCGCAATCATCTTTGCCGCGCCGATCTTGGTTGTGGTCTTCGTGCTGGTGAAGAAGCTCTACGTCCGCGACAGCCTTGGGGAGCCGACGCCTATCCCAGGGGAGGAGTAGCGGCGGCGCGCAGCCGGAAACCCACCGCTTCGAGCAGTAACGCATGGGCGCGGTCGACCACCGTGTCGATCGACGGCGTTTTCGCAAACATCTGTTGCGCGCGATGGAAAATTTCGGTCCGCGTCGGCAGGTTCGGCAAGGAAAATGCTGCCAGCGCGTCCGCCGCGCGCACTTGCGTTGCTGCGAGCCGCTCCTGCAAAGCCGAAAGTGTTGCATTGCCGATGCGCGCGCGAATCGAGGCCGCGATATGATCCGCATTGAAACTGTCGGCGAGCAGTTTGGCGGCGCGTTCCACCGTTCGCGAGCCGAGCCGGTGCTCGTTGCGTAGCACTGCCGGCGAGGGCGACTTCAGGTTCCAGACGATGCCGAGGAACGAGAGGAGCTTGAGCAGATAGAACGTGCAATCGATCTCCCACCAGCGGAAACCCTGCCGTACGCTGCTCTGGCAGGCGTGATGATTGTTGTGCCAACCTTCGCCCATGGTGAATACCGCGAGCAGCCAGTTGTTGCGGGAGTCATCGCCTGTGACGTAACGCTTGCGCCCATGCACGTGCGCGAGCGAGTTGATGCAGAAAGTGGCGTGATAGACCAGCACAGTGCTCCAGAAAAATCCGACGACCAGGCCTGGCCACCCGCCGAGAAGAAAACAAATCAGCGCCAGCACGGCGGCAGGCACGAGCTCGTGTTTGTGCAGCCACATCAGCTCGGGATAGCGGGCGAGGTCGGCAACCTTGTTCAGGTCCGCTTGATCGTGCTTGCGCGAAAAAATCCATCCCACGTGACTGTAGATGAAGCCCTTATGCCGCGGCGAGTGGATGTCGTGTTCGGTGTCGGAATGCAGATGATGATGGCGGTGTTTGCAGGCCCACCACAATACGCTTTTTTGGGCGGTGCTCTGCGACAGCACCGCAAGGATGAATTGAAAGACACGGCTCGTGGAATAGGCGCGATGCGAGAAGTAGCGGTGATAGCCGGCGCCGATCGCAAAAATGCGCAGCCAGTAGAGGGTGATGCCGATCGCGACGGCCGTCCACGTCACGCCTGTCCAGATGGCCGCAAAACAGGCCACATGGACCAGCACAAACGGGATCGCCGACGGGTAAATGATATCGTCGTGCCCGTCGTCGGGCTGAGTAACGGTTGGGGCCCGGGATTCTTGCGGCAGCATCGGTTCTCTATTGAGCGGTGTCGGCGGCAGGCGTGAACGTGAATGGTGGCTTAAGTTGGGGCAGGCGCGGTTGCATGCAAGTGCAGCCATGTCGCAGGCAATCATATCGCGCAAATCCATGCCGCAGCACGGGCAGGCTGTCCGGCCACACGGAACCGAACCATGGCAGCCTGGATTGATGTTCCGATCTTTGGCTTGCCATTCCGGCCGACGGTGCAGCCGTGGAACTCATTTTGTCCTGGGCCTGGCTGGCGATTGCGGCTTGGCTGATCTTTCGGGCTTTCAATCAACGCGGTTTGCTTCAACCGCTGGCAAAGACGCCGGCGGCTGCTCTTGAGAGACACGCAAGCGTCGCGGTCATCGTGCCGGCGCGCGATGAGGCCGAGAACATCGGGGAATGCCTGCAAAGCCTTGTAAATCAGGACTTTCCCCTCTCCCGACTGCGCATTTTGGTCGTTGACGATCATTCGACCGACGCCACCGCTATGCTTGCAGCGCGCGTGGCCGAAAAGCATCCGCACGTGACGGTGCTGCGAAGCCCGCCGCTGCCGCCCCGCTGGATCGGCAAGTCGCACGCTTGCTGGATTGCCGCCCGCGCGGCGGCCGGCGTGGAATGGCTATGCTTTCTCGATGCCGACGTGCGCGCGGCGCCCGCGCTTCTGTCGAGCGCCGTGGCGGCCGCCGAGTCCGAAAATCTCGACTTGCTTTCCGTCGCGCCGCGGCAGGAGCTGCAAAGTTTTGCCGAGCGGCTGGTCATCCCTTGCGGGCTTTTCGTTCTGGGCTTTTGCCAGGACCTTCGGAAAGTGCAGGCGACGGACGGCGACGATGCGACGGCCACCGGGCAGTTCATGCTGGTTCGGGCACGTGTTTACGAAGAAATCGGCGGGCATGCGGCGATCTGCGCCGCAATCTGCGAAGACCTCGAACTCGCCCGGCTGATCAAGCGTAGTGGCGGAACCGTTACGCTGCGGGCGCACAACGACCTGCTGTCGACGCGCATGTACACCGGCTGGCGAACGCTATGGCCCGGATTCGCCAAAAATCTCATCGACATGTTCGGCGGGCCGGCACCGACTCTGATTGTCGCGGCCGCCGCTGTCGTCCTTTCGTGGGCGGCTTATCTCGTTCCACTTCGCGACGGAATAAGTTGCGCGCGAGGCGGGGCGGGATGCACCGCCTTGGTTCCAGCGGTTCTCGCTTCGGCCTCCATTATTGGCCTGCACATCGCGGGCACGTTCTATTTTCGAATTCCTTTTTGGTACGGCTTTCTTTTTCCGCTCGGTTACTCCGCAGGCGCGCTCATCGCCCTCGACAGCATTAGCAAACGGTTGCGCGGCCGCGTGAGCTGGAAAGGCCGGACCTACCCATGACCAGAGGTTCGGCGCGGCTCTCGCGCAGAGATCACGAGCACGTCGACAGAATCTCCACGCAGACCACGATTTTCGTGCTCGTCATTATCGCGGTGCTGTTGCACGCCATTCAATGGATGCTGTTGCCTTTCGTTCTTTCCGGACTCGTTGCGTTTATTTGCACACCGCTCGTGGACGGGCTCAGCAAACGCACAGGTTGGCCGCGGTCGGCTTGGGCCGCCTGCGTCTTTGTCATCATCGTGGGCATTGGCGTGATCATGGGTTTTCTGGGCGTGCCACCCTTGATCCGCGAGCTCGCGCATCTGGTGACCGATTTCCAAAGCATCATTGAAAATCTTGCCAAGACGATGATCGGCGACCGCACGGTGAGCATCTTCGGGCAATCGATGAATGCCAGCCAGCTGGCGCAAGCGGCGGTCTCCGGCGTGAACGAATGGATCGGAGAGGCGGGGCGCCTGGTCGTCTTTGGCGGCTTTGCATTTGCCGGCTTTTTTTCAGTGTTTCTGACGATCGTGCTGTTCTTCTACTTCATCATGAGCGGCCCGGCGATCATGCGCGGACTGCTTTGGATGGTCCCGCCCAAGCAGCGGCCTTTCATTCAGCACATTTGGTCACGGCTGGACCCGGTTTTGCGGCGCTATTTCATCGGCGTTCTGGTCGTTGTCGTCTATGCCATCGTCGCGTCATACATCGGCCTGGGTCTGGTTCTCGGCATTCATCATGCCGTCGTGCTGGCGCTTCTGACCGGCATTCTCGAGATGATCCCGATCGTCGGGCCGGGCGCGGCGGCGGTCATCGCCGGGCTTGTCGCCGTGCGCTACGCGACGGGGATCGGATCGATCATCGCCTATGCAATCTATGCCACTGTCTTGCGGCTTTCGATCGACCAGCTTCTCGGCCCGATCGCGCTCGGTACGGCGGCGCGCCTGCATCCGGTCCTGATTATCTTCTGCTTTCTTTCAGGAGGCCTTCTGTTCGGGATCACGGGCGTGATCATGGCGGCACCCGTGGCGCTGGTTACGAAAGTGACGCTGGCGGCCTTGTACGACGAGCCGCAGACGCAAGACGACTCGAAACCCGCCAAAGCGGACGGGTAATTTGCATGCGACTTCGGCGCCGGATGTTCGATTATCTGCGCTCTCGCCTCGGCGGGGAGGCGCTGCCGTTGCGGCTCGTGTTCTGGGACGGCGACTACTTCGACTTTGCGCAAGCGCCGCGCGTGACGATTACGTTTCGTTCCGCGGCACCGATGAAGAGTCTCTTGCGCGGGAATTTTGCACGGCTCGGCGACGCCTATGTCTCGGGCGAGCTGACGGTCGATGGCGCGGTTGAGGATATCCTGAGCGTCGGTGTGGCTCTCGCAGAACGCGCAGGCAAATCGCCGACGGTGATAAAGCTCGGGCGTCTCGCGCGCCTCGTGCCGCGCCGCCATTCGCGGCCAAAGGACGCCGCTGACATCCACTACCATTATGACGTCTCCAACGACTTCTATCGGCTCTGGCTCGACGAAAACATGGTCTATTCCTGCGCCTACTTTCGGAATGGCGATGAAGACATCCATGCTGCACAGCGTCAGAAGCTCGACCACATCTGCCGCAAGCTGTTTCTGAAGCCGGGTGAAAGGCTGCTCGATATCGGCTGCGGGTGGGGCGGCCTTCTCCATTGGGCAGCGCAGCACTACGGCGTTACGGGCGTCGGCATCACGCTCAGCCGGCGGCAATACGAGTTTGCGCGTGATTGGGTGATGGCCGACGGCCTTGCTGACCGCATCGACATCCGCTTGCAGGATTACAGGGAGTTGAGCGGCGAAACGCCTTTCGACAAGATCGCTTCAGTCGGCATGTACGAGCACGTTGGCGCGGAGAATTATCCGGTTTACTTCAATGCCATCGCCGGCCTTTTGCGACCGGGAGGCGCGCTGCTCAATCACGGCATTGTGGCAACCGATGCGCACGGAAAGGCGCAAGGGCCGCCCGGCGGTGAATTCATTGGCCGCTACGTCTTTCCGGGCGGCTCGGTGCCGCATCTTTCCCGCGTCGCTTTTGAAATTGCGAAAGCCGGCCTGGAGTTGGCGGATATTGAAGACCTGCGGCCGCACTATGCGCGGACCTTGCTGCATTGGGTGCGGCGGCTCGAGGCTCGCAGCGACGAGGCCATCAAGGCGGCCGGCCCTGTGCGCTACCGGATTTGGCGCATTTATCTCGCCGGCATGGCCTATGCATTTGACAGAGGCTGGCTATCCGTCGCGCAGACACTTGCCTTCAAACCCGCTCCGGGCGCTGCGGCTCTGCGGCCCTGGACGCGCGACTATCAGTATGGGCCGACGGTCGAGCCGTTTTTGGCCGGCCCATTGAATTGGAAAATGCGCGCCACGACATAACGAGGCGACGTGCAACTTTTCCGCCCAGCCCTCGTTTTAGTCAGTGAAGCGCAGGGACAAAAAAATGGGAGCAGGCAGGTCCACTTTCCCCGTTTCGCACGCGCAAGCGAACGCTCTCGGCCAAACGTGGATTCGGGCGCTGGTCACTGGGATCGACGGCCGGCTGCGGCTTCACTACGGCGTCAGAGAATTCTCTCAATCACCTGATTGTATCTTCCGCATCCAGGTGGTGCCGGCAAAAACCGACATCACCTTGAGCGATGGCACGCGCGTGCGCGCAAACGATCGCATCATCGACCTTCATTTGTGGAATGAGCAAATTCCCTTGATGCCGCCAGGCGGGCCGACATTGGCATGGGCCCGCCAGATGAATCGCGCCGTCGATATTTCTTTGCGCGAGCTCGCGACGCTGCTGAAGCGGCGGAAGGATCTGGATGACGTCGTTGCCGTCCGGGCGAACATGAAACTTGGCTGCTCCGGTGAAAGCGATCAGGTCACCCGCATCGCCGCTCGTTTTGGGTTCGAGCGAATTCCACAACGGGCTGCGCGGATGTCGCTCGGCCAATGTCTCCGCCGGTTCGGCGAAAGCATTCTGATCTCAATGATGGTGCTGGCGCGCAATCCGGCCGCCTTTCGCATGCGCGGCCTTTGGCGCGACAGCACCGTTGCTTTTTTGTCAATACGATCGCTGCTGCACCGTTACGAAATGAAAAGTTGATCGAGGGGCTGACAAGAAGAGACTGACCTGAATTTGCTGGAGCGCGGTAACGTGTCTGTCGAACATCCGCTGCTGCATCTGATTTCCGTTTTGTGCCTGGACGGCGCCCTTCTTGGCTGCGTGTATCTGATGATAGCCATCGTCGCGGTGCGTCGTTTTCCGCGCAAGCGGCGAGCGCCACCGGCCGCGCTTCCGCCTGTAACCGTTATGAAGCCGCTTCACGGCAGCGAGCCAAATCTGCCGCGCCGCCTGTCATCCTTCTGCAGGCAGGATTACGGCGCCCCGGTGCAGATTGTTTGCGGGGTCAGCGACAAGGCGGATTGCGCGGTTCAGGCGGTCGATGTTGCCCGCACGCACAACCCCACGGCTCAGATCAGCCTTGTCGCCGATTCGACCGAATGGGGCAGCAACCGCAAAGTTTCCAATCTCGCCAACATGCTGCCTGCGGCGAAATACGACGTGCTGGTAATCAGCGACAGCGACATCGAAGTTGACTCGTCTTATTTGGCGAATGTCGTGGCCGAGCTGCAAGCACCCGACGTCGACGGCGTGACGTGCCTCTACCACGGCATCGCCGGGCCCGGCCGCTGGTCGCGCTATGCGGCGCTCGCCATCAACTCGCATTTCCTGCCCAACGTCGTTGTTGCGCTCACATTCCGTCTGGCCAAGCCGTGTTTCGGCTCGACTGTCGCCCTGCGCCGCAACGCGCTGACGCGGCTCGGCGGATTCCGGGCCTTTGCCGATTGCCTTGCCGACGATTACGCGATCGGCGAAGCGCTGCGGTCGGATGGTTCGGCGGTTGCCGTAACTTCGTTTTCCGTCGGTCACGTCTGCTTTTACGAGCGGCTGAAGGCGTTGCTTGTGCATGAATTGCGCATGGCGCGCACAATCAGGAGCATCGATCCGGTCGGGTATGCGGGAAGCGTGCTCACGCATCCCTTGCCGCTGGCATTGATCGCCGCGATGCTTGATTCCGGTCACGCAATACCGCTCGCTGTGTTCGCCCTGTGCTGCCGCATCGCATTATGCCGGGCGGTGGAGCGGTCGTTTGGATTGCCGCGGCACCGATACTGGCAGATTCCGCTGTGCGATTTGCTGGCCTTTACCGTTTTCGTCGCAAGTTTCTTCGGCGGCTCCGTAACCTGGCGTGGGCACAGCTATCGCATCGGGGCGGACGGCAAATTGTTCGCCGACCAGAATGGAGTCAGGCCATGATGCGGAGCCTGTTTCTGCAAGCGCCATCCTACGACGGCTTCGATGGTGGTGCCGGCTCGCGCTATCAGGCGCGGCGCGAAATCCGCTCCTTCTGGTATCCAACGTGGCTCGCGCAAGCCGCGGCGCTGGTGCCCGGTAGCAAGCTGATCGATGCCGTCCCGCACGCCGTCAAACTGCCGGCTGTTTTGCGCGAGGCGAAGCACTACGATCTGGTCGTCCTTCATACGTCGACGCCGTCATTTGCGTCTGATGTCCGCGCCGCCGAGGCGATCAAAGCGGCAAATCCTGCAATCAAGATCGGGTTCATCGGCGCAAAGGTAGCGGTCGAACCGGGCGAGAGTCTCGAGAGCTCGGACAAGATCGACTTCGTTGCCCGCAACGAATTCGACTTTACGGTCAAGGAAGTCGCCGAGGGGCGGGACTGGAAGGAGATTGCCGGCCTTTCGTACCGCGATCGTGACGGCACGATCAGGCATAACCCGCCGCGCGCCATCCTGGAAGACATGGACAAGCTGCCGTTCGTCACGCCCGTCTACAAACGCGATCTCACAATCGAGAAATACTTCATCGGTTATCTCAAGCACCCGTACATCTCGCTCTACACCGGCCGCGGCTGCAAATCGCGCTGCACGTTTTGCCTGTGGCCGCAGACGGTCGGCGGTCACCGCTATCGGACGCGCAGCGTCGACAACGTGCTCGAAGAAATCTCATGGGCGCGAAAGGCGTTTCCGCAGGTCAAGGAATTTTTCTTTGATGACGATACGTTCACCGACGATCGGCCGCGCGCTGAAGCCATTGCGCGCGGTCTCGGCAAGCTCGGCGTCACCTGGTCGTGCAACGCGAAGGCGAACGTGCCGCGCGACACGCTGAAGGTAATGCGCGACAACGGCTTGCGTCTGCTTCTGGTCGGCTACGAATCCGGCAATCAGCAGATTTTGCACAACATCAAAAAGGGCATGCGGATCGACGTCGCGCGCGCATTTACGAAGAATTGCCATGAGCTCGGCATCACCATCCACGGCACGTTTATTCTTGGCCTTCCCGGCGAGACGAAGGAAACCATCGAGGAGACGATCCGTTTCGCAACGGAAATCAATCCGCACACGCTGCAGGTCTCGATCGCCGCACCCTATCCCGGGACGTTCCTTCACCGTCAGGCGGTGGAGAATGGCTGGCTGGACGAAGCCAATGCCGAGCTGGTCGACGAGCGGGGCGTACAGATCGCGCCGCTGCACTACCCGCATCTGAGTCATCGGGAAATTTTTAATTCAGTCGAGGAGTTCTATCGGCGATTCTATTTTCGCGCGCCGAAGATTGCCTCGATCGTGTCGGAGATGGTGATGAGCCCGGACCTGATCGCGCGGCGCTTGCGCGAAGGTATGGAATTTTTCCATTTCCTGCGCGAACGTCACCAAGCTGTGCATTGAGGCATTTCACGCGCCGCCGGTGCGGGACGCCAGCCGGACGCGCCGCGCAAGATAGCCCCTGTCGTGGAACCACCGCACGGCATCCTGCAGCGCCTCGCGGTAGGGGCGTGCACGATACCGCAATTCGCGCTCTGCCTTTGCTGTGGTGAAGAACATGTGATGGCGCGACATGCGAACGCCGTTGAGCGTGGCCAGCGGTTCACGCCCGCTGAACAACGCCAGCGCCTCCGAAACGCAGGCGACCGGCAGGGTCGCGTACCAGGGGATGCGCAATCGTGGAGGTCGTCGTCCGACTATGTCGGCGATATCGGCGAGCATCCGCGAGAACAGGACGTTCTCTCCACCAAGGATATAGCGCTCGCCGATCCGGCCATATTGCAGCGCGGCCAAATGGCCGCTTGCCACGTCATCGACGTGGACGAGGTTCAAGCCGGTCTCGACGAACATCGGAATCCGGCCGGACGCAGCTTCAACAATGATCCTGCCGGTTGGGGTCGGACGCAGATCGCCGGGCCCGATCGGTGTCGATGGATTGACGATCACCGCCGGCAGGCCCCGCTCGGCAACCATCGCTCGCACGAGCTCCTCGGCCGCGATCTTGCTGCGCTTGTAGGCACCGACGCCCTCCCGTTCCGGCAGTGAGGCGCTTTCATCGGAAACGCTTCCATGAGCCGGCAAGGTCAAGGTCGCGACGCTGCTGGTGTAAACAATGCGCTCGACGCCGGCAGCGAGCGCGGCTTCCATGACATGACGGGTGCCGTCGAGATTGCTGGCAAACGTCTCGCTGCGCCCACGCGACCAGAGCCGATAGTCGGCGGCAACATGGAAGACAAATCGACAGCCGCTGATTGCTGAAAAGATGCACGACCGATCGCGCAAATCGCCTTCGATGATTTCTGCTCCGGAATCGGCGAGGTGATCGCGGCGGCTCGTCGGTCGCACCAACGCTCGAACCGTGAATCCGGCCTGCGTCAACCGGCGCAGGAGAGCGCCACCCACGAATCCGCTCGCGCCGGTAAGAAAGACGGTGTCCTGGACTGTCATGCGGCAGATCGCCTATCCGGATTGGGCAAGGATTAGCAGGAACCAATGCAGTCAAGGCACCGTTGAAGAATATCAGAGCCAATTTCCGGCGCTGCGGTCACCGCAAGATTGCAGGCAGTAGCCTGCAAGATTTTCCTGTTGTGTATCATGAATGGCTTCATTGTGGCCGCCGATTTTTGCTATGGTTGCGCATTGGTTCGGGCCGGGGATCGTGATTTATCCGCAATCGGGGCCTTGCTCACGGCAGAGCAAGGTCATTTCAATGCACTGGATTCACCCTTGCAAATAGCGGCTCCACAACAACGGGACGAGCGCCTGCGCTTTTCCGATGACCGGTACCGGAATCTTCCGTCGGCCCAATTCGCGGGCGTCGAGGCATCGATCGTCGCTCTGGTCGGCCTGATGTTCGAGGCGCGTATTGCAGCGGGACCCGAGGTGGTGGTCACGTGTCGCGGTGCCGAAGCCGACGCGGCACACACGCTTCGCCGCGCGATTCGGTCCGGCTGCCGAAGCGTGCTGAGTTTCGGCATTGCCGGAGGCCTCGATCCCGATCTGCGCGCCGGCGACTGCATCATCGCTTCGGACATCGCCGATGCGCATCAGTTGCATCCGACCGACCCGAACTGGGCGCGCAACCTCGTCGAAGCAATTCCGGGCGCGCGCCTCGGCCGCATTGCTGGCGTCAATTCCGTCGCCTCTGACGTTGCGACCAAGCGCGACTTGTATCGGCGGACGCGCGCCGTGGCAGTCGACATGGAATCTCACATTGCCGCCCGTATTGCGGCGGATCACAAGGTGGCGTTTGCCGCAATCCGTGTCGTGCTCGATCCGGCGCATCGCGCGCTGCCGGAGGCTGCAGTTCTAGCCGCGAACGAAGATGGGAGCGTCAATCTCGCGCCGGTCATGCGTGCCATCTTCGGTTACCCATCGCAATTGCCTGCGCTCGTTCAGCTCGGCCTCGATGCCTATGCCGCGCGCAGCGCGCTGAAGCGTCTCCGCCGTCTCCTCGGCCCGGGCTTCGGCCTGTCGCGTCTTTCGGACGATATCGAACCGCAGGTTCCGGCCAATCAGCCGGTGCCGGTTTGATGGTGTTTCGATCACACCCTTGATTTGCGCCAGCGATCCGATTGCGGATCAGCACCGGTACTCCGGCGCCACTGTCGCCGCGGCAAAACGAGACCAAAGCACCCGCGCAAACGCGACCCTTCGGATTTGCCGAAGCCCGACGTCGGAAGCGCCAAATTGTGAAACCTCGACAGTCAGCTTAGCGTCGGCTGCATGGATCAGTTGCTTATAGCAGCGGGCGCCGGGTTATTGGGTGGTGCCGTAAATGCGATCGCAGGTGGCGGTTCGTTCATCACGTTTCCGGCGCTCATAATCACAGGGATGCCGCCGGTTGCTGCGAATCAAACCAGCAGTGTCGCGCTGTTGCCCGGAGGCCTGGCCAGCGCGTGGGCGTACAGGAGCGAAATTCGCTCTTTCCACCAGGTCGATCTCCCGATCATGGTCGTTCCGACAATCATCGGCGGCGGCGCAGGTGCAGCCCTGCTGCTGATAACGCCGAGCAGGGCGTTCGATCTGATTATTCCCTGGCTCGTCCTTTTCGGCGCGCTCACGTTCGCTTTTGGCAGACGGCTCCAGTCGCATCTGAATTCAAATGCCAATCGCATCCGTGTCAGGTCGATCGCAATTTTCCAATTCGCACTTGGAGCCTATGGCGGCTATTTCGGCGGAGCTGTCGGCATCATGATGATGGCAGGCTGGATACTATTCGGCGTGACCGACGTCAGGGCGATGAACGGCATGAAAACGCTTATGCTCGCTGCCACCAAGATCGTAGCGGTGCTGGTGTTCGCATTTTTCGGGCATGTATATTGGATCGTCGCCCTGTGCTTAGCTATTGCTGCGGTGATTGGAGGGTACCTGGGTGCATTTGCGACGAAGCTCGTAAGTACGGAGACCCTGAGGATCGCTATAACCTTGGCATTCTTCGTCGTGACCGCGGCGTTTTTCTACAGGGGCTATGGGTAAGCCGGCTGACCAATGACGATGGGTAAAGCTCTGCCGGTGCGGCGTCGGGCCGATATTTCGGCCATCGTTGCCGCGCGCATTGTCCAGTATCTCGGTGAAGGCAAGCTGCCGGTCGGCACCCACATTCCGACGCAGGATCTCGCGGATCGTTTCGCCGTCTCGCGGTCTCCGGTCAATGAAGCCCTCAAGCTGTTGTCGAAAAAGGGGCTGGTTTCGCACCGGCCGAACAAGGGCTATTTCGTTGCGGCGGCGGCGCCGGCGCGGCCCGAACATGTTGGGCTCGCGATCGAAGACAAGCTGTCCTCGATTTATTTTCGCATCGCCGACGATCGCCTGTCGGGGCGACTCGGAGATCAGGTCTCCGAAAGCTTCTTGCGCCAGACCTATGGCGTTACCCGTGCGCAGCTCAATCAGTTGCTCAGCCGCATCAGCGAGGAAGGCTGGGCCACGCGGCGGCCTGGTTACGGCTGGACATTCTCCACCATGCTGAAGACGCCGGAGGCGCTTGAGCAAACGTATCGCGTGCGCATGGCGATCGAGCCTGCCGCTTTGATCGAGCCGACTTTCGCGCTTTCCCGTGAAGCGGCAGAGCAATGCCGCCAAACCGAGGAGTGGTTTCTTTCCGGCGGCATCGAAACGGCGTCGGCCGATACGCTGTACGAACGTGGCGTTCGCTTCCACGAAACGCTGGCCGCGGCCTCGCGCAATCCGTTTTTTCTCGATGCGTTGCGGAGGGTGAACCGGGTTCGCCGGCTTCTCGCCTATCGTTCGATGATCGATCGCCGGCGCTATTACAGTCAAAGCCGCGAACACCTTCGCATTCTCGATCTGCTTGTGCATGACCGAAACGAGGAGGCCGCCGCGGCGATGGCTGCGCATCTTCGGTCGGTGGTTCGAAATCTCAAGAAAATCAAGCCACTGCTCAAGGGCTGAGCGCGGTTGCGGGCTTGGCTGAGCGCCTCGCGTTTGGCCACGGACACTGATCGGAACGGGTCGGCAGCAGTTTGCATTTCAGCGACATAATATGCAATTAGTGCTCCCCGCCTGCTCAATGCTTGGTGGCTGTTTGCCTGCATCGAACGGGCTCGGCGTGCTCCCGCCGATTTTCAGAATTCGCACTCGGTCCTCTTCCGCTTCCGCCCTCAACAAGGTCCGATAATGAGCAAGCCCAATTCAGAACAAGCTTCGTTTGACATCGTCGTGTTGGCAGGAGACGGCATTGGTCCCGAGATCACGGCCGCCACTATGACGGTGCTCGCGGCGGCTGCGAAAAAATTCGACCTGCCGCTCAATTTCATCCATGAGACGATCGGCTTCGCGGCTCTGCGCAAGAGCGGCTCGACGATTCCGGAGGCGGTGTTTGAAAAGGCGCGCCAGGCAGATGGCGTTGTTCTGGGCCCCATTTCTCACAACGATTATCCGCCGGTGAGCGAGGGCGGCCTCAATCCGTCCGGCGTTTTGCGCAAGCGCCTCGATCTTTATGCCAACATCCGTCCCGCGCGCTCGCGCGCAGGTTTTCCGCCGCGCTGCGGGAAACCGGTGGACCTCGTCGTGGTGCGCGAAAACACCGAGGGCTTTTACTCCGACCGCTCGATGTTCCTTGGTCCCGGCGAATTCATGCCCACCCCGGACCTCGCGCTGTCTGTCCGCAAGATTACGCGCGCCGGCTCGATGCGCATCGCAGAGCAGGCCTTTGCACTTGCCAGCCGGCGGCGGAAGAAGGTGACTGCCGTTCACAAAGCCAATGTGCTTCGCGTTTCCGACAATCTGTTTCTCGAGTGCACACGCGCCGTCGCGAGCCGATATCCCGACGTCACCTATGAAGAGCGCATCGTCGACGCCATGGCCGCCTTGCTGGTGCGCGATGCGGGCGCCTTCGACGTCATCCTGGCAACCAACATGTTCGGAGACATTCTGTCAGATGAAGCCTCCGAAATTGCGGGCAGCCTCGGTCTTGCCGCTTCGCTGAATGTGGGAACGGACCATGCGGTTGCGCAAGCGCAGCACGGCTCTGCGCCCGATATCGCTGGCCAGGACAAGGCCAATCCTTCGTCCTTGATCGGGTCGGCGGCGATGCTGTTGGCCTGGCTTGGCGATCGGCGTGGCAATGCTGCACTCGCCAAGGCTGCTGCCGCCATCGAAAATGCGCTCGATCGCGTGGTCGCCGCTCCGCAGACGCGCACGCCGGATCTTGGCGGAAGCCTCGGCACCGCGCAGTTCGCCGAAGCGGTTGCCGCCGCGATGTGAGGACAGGGGGAGCCCGCATGAACGCTGTCGTGCAACGAGTCGATCGCTGGCTCTCCGTCGTCGAATACTGGCTGATTGGCGGACTGACCTTGCTCGCACTTGCTATCGGCACGATGCAGGTCGTCCTGCGCTATGCGTTCAATTCCGGCTTCACGTGGTCGGAAGAGGCCTTCACCCTTTGCACCATTACGGCGATGCTGTTCGCCGGCTCGCGCGCGGTGCGTGACGATCAGCACGTGCGCGTGGAGCTGGTGCCGATGCTGGTGCCGAAAAAGCTCGGCAAAGTGCTGCGGCTGGTCGCGCACATGGTGACGCTGCTGCTGTGCGCCTACTATGCCTATGCGGGGCTGCTTTACGTCGAGTTCACCTATCAGATCGGCTCGGTGTCGCCGAACAGCGGGACGCCCGACTGGATCATTTTCGGCATCGTTCCGGTGACGCTCGGCTTGTTTGTGCTGCGCTACCTCATCCGCATCTACCGCACGGTGCGCGATGAAGACATCGACACCGTGCACGGCTTCTCCGCAGAGCTCAGGCCCAAGCCGGAGAACGCGCCATGACCACGGCAACGCTTCTGGTCACGTTCTTCGGGCTGCTCGCTATCGGCGCACCGGTCGCCGTGGCGCTCGGCGGTTCGGCGATGCTGGCATCGCTCATCTTCGACCCGACGCCGGCGCCGATCATAGGCCAGAAGGTGCTCGCCAATCTCGAGCATTTCACCTTGATGGCGGTGCCGTTCTTTTTCTTCGCCGCCTCGCTGATGGAGACTGGCGGCCTGGTGAATCGGCTTATCAATTTCGCGAACAGTCTCGTCGGCCATCTGCGCGGAGGATTGGGCGTGACCGGCGTGTTGAGCTGCATGATGTTTGCGGCGATTTCGGGCTCCAGCCCGGCAACCGTCGCCGCGGTCGGACGCATTCTTTATCCCTCGCTGGTAAAGGAGGGTTACACGCCGCGCTACGCCATCGGTTCGATCAGCGTGGCGGGATCGCTCGGCATTCTGATCCCGCCGTCCATTCCGATGATTCTGTACGGGTTCATCACCGAGACGTCGATCACCCGTCTGTTTCTTGCCGGCGTCATTCCCGGTCTGATCTATGGAGGCGGGCTTTTGCTGATGGCGCGCTTTCTCGCCGGCCGCGCCAAGGTTCCGCTCAAGCCCAAGGCAACGTGGGGCGAGCGCTGGAACGCGTTTCGCGCAGCCGGGCCGGCACTGCTTCTGCCTGTCTTCATCTTCGTCGGCATTTACGGCGTCCCGCACTTCAATATCCTCGGCGTGAGCTACGAAGGCGGCGCGATCTTCACGCCGACGGAGGCCGCCATCATCGCCACCGCTCTGGCGCTGTTCATCGGGCTGCTGGTCTATCGTGAGACGTCGCTCAAGGGCATCGTCGAAACGATTGTGAAAACCTCGCCTGCCGTCGGGATGATCTTCTTCATCACGACGAATGCACTGCTCTTCGCCTTTTTCATTACCAAATTGGGATTGCCGCAGGCGGTCAGCCATTTCCTCGTATCGGTGGATACGCCGAAATGGGGCTTCCTGCTGCTGGTGAACATCGTCCTCATCATTGTCGGCTTTTTTCTCGAGGGCGTCCCGACGATTCTGATGTTCATTCCGCTACTCTTTCCGGCAGCGACGGCGCTCGGCGTCGACCCTGTGCACTTCTGCATCATCGTGGTGGTGAACATCGAACTCGGACTCATTCATCCACCGATCGGCCTCAACCTTTATGTCGGCAGCGCCGTGTCCGGTTTGCCGGCATGGGAGGTTTTCAGGGCCGTGCTGCCGTGGATGCTGGTGACGTTCGTGACGCTCGGCCTCGTCACCTACGTGCCGGAGATTTCTCTCTTCCTGCCGAACCTGATCTACAACTAGCAACAACAAGGAGGACAACGTGCGTACATTCTCCCGTATCGCAGCCGCTCTCGGCGCCAGCCTGCTGGCGGCCGGAATGCTGCTGCCTTCATCGGCCGCGAACGCCAAGATCAAGTTCGTGATGTCGAACGATAACAATGCAGTCGGCCTCAAAGGCAAAACCTTCGAGGTGCTCAAGCAGGAAGTCGAAAAGCGCGTCGGCGACAAGGTCACCGTCGAGCTGCATCACAGCGGCACGTTGTTCGACCAGAAAACTCAGATTCAAGGTCTCCAGCTCGGTGGGGCAAACCTGATCGCACCGACGCAAGGCATTTACTCGCCGTTGGCCCCGAAGATCGGCGTGCTGTCGCTGCCGTTCCTGCTCTCGACACCGCAAGCCGTGCAGGCGGCGGTCGATGAGCCGGCGATTCACAAGGTCATCTTCTCCGACCTTGAAAAAAAGAACGTTGAACCGCTGGCCATCTGGATCAACGGGCCACGCGACCTGTCCTACCGCGGCAAGACGCCGATCCTGGTGCCGGCCGATCTGCACGGGATCAAGATCCGCGTGCAGCCGGTGCCCGTCGACTTGAAGACCTGGAAAGTACTCGGCGCCAATGTCGTCGGCATGTCCTGGAGCGAGGTGCCGACCGCGTTGCAGCAGGGTGTGATCGAGGCGGTAGAGCCGACGCCGAACGCGCTGGTCGGCGCAGGTCTCGGCGAGATGGTCGATCAGGTGACGCGTGTCGACTACCACTACAGCTTCTACATTGTGAGCACGAACAAGCAGTGGTGGGATAAGTTGCCGGCGGATGTCCGCAGCGGCATCCAGGCGGCGCTGAAGGCCGCCACCGCCTGGAATTGGGAAAATGCCGCGAAGGAGAACGACGCGGCCTACGACAAGGTGCGCAAGTTGGGCAAGCCGGTGCACGCGCTGACCGATGCGCAGCGCGCCAAGTGGGCCGAGGCGGTCAAGCCGGTCTGGGACGAGTACGGCGTCAAGCAGGTCGGCCCCGATGTCATGAAGCGCCTGCAGGAGATCGCGGAAAAGAACAAATAACGCGCTTGCCCTGACGCGAGTCGTGCAAGACGAGCCGCGCCGGCTTGGATGATCTTTCATCCCGCCGGCGCGGCCTTTTTGCGCACGGCTTTATTTTGTGTCGGGGTCCCTTTCGTGCGCCCGCGCCTTGTGCATTATGGACGGGCGTTTCCTCTGCGGCGCCGGTAGCTCAGCTGGATAGAGCACCAGACTTCGAATCTGGGGGTCAGGGGTTCGAATCCCTTCCGGCGCGCCA
>DASTSG010000018.1:0-18525 GCA_035760805.1 Pseudolabrys sp. | reverse complement strand
ATAGGTTTCGAAGCCCTGGCGATTGAGGTGGGCGACCGCCTTGTTCTCGGCATTCGGCTGCGATTGCACGACGTACCAGCGTTGTGCGTTCATTTCGCCGCTCCACTCTGCTGCCGGCTGTGCACACGCAAAAGGTCGGGCACGAGCACACGATCCATGCCGAAGCGCGCGATAGCGGCCTCGCTGCTCGCGCGTGCATTCTTCACGTCCGTGATCAGCACCGCGTCAAAGGCGGCCTCAACACTTTCAATCGTTTTGAAAACCGGCGACCCAATAAAAGCACCATCGGCATCGCTATCCACAAGCCCAACGATGTCGATCCCCTGCTCCATCGCACAGAGCGCAGCGATTTCGGCAAGATCGGAGTGCCCGATCAGCAGCACGTTGGATATTCCGCGGCTCTTCGCGAGGCGAAACAGATCGGAGCAATCCGTCTTCGCCTGCCGGAAAAATCCGAACGAATACGAAAGGTATTCGACCGTCAGCCGCGACTTTTCGGCAAAACCGCGCGGCGTGAGATAATAGGCGTAGCGGCGCGCCGGCGCTTGCCGGACTTTCACAAGCCCCTTTTTTACGCAGCGCCTGAGATACGCGTTGGCCAATCCGAGCGCGATGCCGAGTTCGGCGGCGAGGTGCCGTTGCGATTGCACGCGGTCCCGCTCGACGGCATCGAGAACGCCGAGCATAATGCGTGACGTCTCCGCGCTATCCTCTGCCAAGCGTCGCATGAAACCCTCGAACGGCGATTGGTATTTCGTTCACAACGTGAACGTCAAGGGGGCTCGTTCATGTTGTGAACACGAGTTGTTACGAATGTTTTTTAAATTGCGATTATGTATCAATACCTTGGGTGGCACCAGAAACTTGGGTGGCACCAGAAAAAAAGAGCGGCGCGCCAACGAACCGGACGCCGCAGGCCTTCGCGGGCAAACAACTCTGAGCCAGCCAGAAGCTGGAAGCAACGATGAGCACGAAGTTTACGTGAAACAAATCCCGCAGGAACTTGCATGCAACCGATCGGCCACGCGCTCCCATCACACACCAGCACTGGCGCACTCCGCACGTTGCTGGTTTGTTACGCCGAACAAGTAAAGCCAAGGGGCCGAGGCGCCGCCATGCGCCATGTTATTTGCCGTTCGAGCGCAGCGAGCATGAATCCAACGCGGGCATCCTGAATGTCACGCAAGCTTGTCTACCTCGTCACCGAAGACTGGTATTTCATCTCCCACCGTTTGCCGATGGCGCGTGCGGCACGCGACGCAGGATTCGAAGTGCATGTGGCAACGCGCGTGACCAATCATCGCGAAGCGATCGAGCGCGAAGGATTTGTCGTTCACAGCCTCGATTGGCAAAGGGGCAGCCTGGATGCACTGCATCTGGCGCGTATCGTCTTCAACGTGCGAAGGCTATACCGCATCTTGAAGCCATCGATTGTGCATCACGTTGCGGTCGCGCCGACAATTGTCGGCTCGCTGGCAGCAATCGGAATGCCTTTTGTAAAGTTGAATGCCTTGGCCGGTCTTGGATTTATCTTCACGTCGCGTGAGCTGAAGGCTCGCACAATGCGCCGCCCGCTTTCGACCTTGCTGTCGTGGTTGCTACGGCGGAAGAACACGTTTGTCCTTGTCCAAAATCCGGATGATCGCGAAGCTCTCAAATCCGCCGGCATTCGCGCAGAGAAAATTACAATCATTCCCGGATCCGGCGTTGACATCGAGACGTTTCAGCCGCTGCCCGAACCGCAGCCACCCATCGTCGTGGCCTTCGTCGGCCGCCTTCTCTACGACAAAGGCATAGCGACACTGATTTCAGCGTATCGGATGCTGCAGGCGCGAGGCGTTTCGATTCGCCTGCTTGTCGCGGGTGCCGCAGATCCGGCAAACCCGGCCTCGATTCCCGATGCGCTGCTCCAGGAGTGGAAAGAAATAGAGGGCGTTACTTTCCTCGGCCAGGTCAACGACATCAGGACAGTCTGGGCCCGCGCACACATTGCCATCTTGCCTTCGCGCCGCGAGGGGCTGCCATTGAGTCTGCTGGAAGCAGCGGCCTGCGGGCGGCCGCTGATCGCAACGGATGTGCCCGGCTGTCGCGAGGTCGCGCGAGCCGGTATCAACGCCTTGCTGGTGCCATCGGATGCCCCCCGCGCGCTCGCCGATGCGATTGAACACCTTGCGGCCGACTCCGACTTGCGCCGCCGCTTTGGCGCGGCCAGTCGCCATCTCGCGGAGACCGAGTTTTCAAGCGCGCGTGTCGCGCGTGAAATCACGGAATTGTATCGTCGGCTTTCGCCTGAAACCGCTTGATGCACCTTTGGGCGCACTTGGAATAGAAATCTTGCCGAAATCGCATCTATACGGATAGTTGGCGGCAATTGGATTCGCGGCGCGCACGTTCCTGCAGATGGCGGATATTATGTGGCCAGCGGCAATATTCGTCTCGGCAGCGGCTCTATGCGCCGGGACAATTTGGCTGCTGCGGCCCCTTTGGCGGCAATACGCCTTGGCAAAGCCAAACGCCCGATCTTCACATTCCACGCCGACTCCGCAGGGCGGCGGCATCGCCGTCATGCTCGCCACATTCGTTGTTGCTCTTGTGCCGATGAGCTTGGCGTCGCCGTCGCTGTCATTTGTGATTTTGGCGGTCCTGTTGCTTGCAGCGGTTGGCGCAATCGATGACGTCCGCGCGCTCGGGGCAATGCCGCGCCTCGCCGTCCAAGCCCTCGCCGTCATCATTCTTGTCGTCGCCTTGCCTGCCGACCTGCGGACAATGCCTGTATTGCCGTGGTGGATCGAGCGCGCGCTGCTCATCGTCGCGCTCCTCTGGTTCGTCAACCTCGTGAACTTCATGGACGGCGTCGATTGGATGACCGTTGCCGAGGTCGTGCCGCTCACGGCCGCGCTCGGCCTTTTTGGCCTCGCCGGCGCCGTGCCGCGCGAGGCCGCGATGGTTGCAGTCGCGTTGTGCGGAGCGATGATCGGTTTTGCGCCGTTCAACCGGCCGGTTGCTCGTCTCTTTCTTGGCGACGTCGGAAGCTTGCCCGTCGGCCTCCTGATAGGATGGATGCTCGTGCTGCTCGCTGGCAAGGGGCATTTTGCGGCGGCGGTGTTACTACCGCTCTATTATCTGGCTGATGCGACCATCACGCTGCTTCGGCGACTCGCAAACGGTGAGCCGCTGATGGAAGCGCATCGTCGCCATTTCTATCAGCGCGCGTTTGACCGCGGATTTACCGCTTACAGAATCATCACGCCTGTTTTGGCGACCAATCTTGTATTGATCGGGCTTGCTTCCGTAACGCTGTTCCTTCCTTCGCTGACCGTTCAGGTCGCCGCTCTCTTCGCCGGCGCCGCGGTCGTTGCAATCCTTCTTTTGCATTTCAGCGGCAAACGGGCATTCCGGTAGCTTCTGACACGGCGCTTGCAGTCTTCAAGCAAGTGTGGCGCTTATGGCGGTTCGCTCTTATTATTCTGCATGCGGTCTTTGATCGGAGAGCTGTGGCCGCGCGAATAGAAGGCAATTTGGGGAATTGCGTGAAAGCCGCGCCAAAATTCGTTATTTCGCTTGATTTTGAATTGATGTGGGGCGTGCGTGACCACTCGGACATTCGCACATATGGGGCAAATGTATCCGGAGTACGCGCTGCGATTCCGCGAATGCTGGATCTCTTCGAACGGTACAGCATTCGCGCTACTTGGGCGACGGTGGGATTCGTGTTTTGTGAGAGCAAGGACGAATTGATCGCGAGTGCCCCGTCACTGCAGCCGTCGTATACCAACCAGAAGCTCTCGAACTACAGGTACTTTCCCGAAGTAGGAGAGCGGGAGGATGTAGACCCTTACTATTATGGTGCCAGCATCATCCGACGCATTGTGTCGTGCCCAGGTCAGGAAATCGGCTCTCACAGCTTTTCGCATTACTATTGTCTAGAGCCGGGCCAGACATTGATCCAGTTCGAGGCTGACGTCAGAGCGGCGAATGCCATTGCGCAGCAGCGCGGCATCGCGCTCAAGAGTTTTGTGTTCCCCCGCAATCAATATTCACTCGAACACCTCGAGGTTTTGAAGCGGAATGGTTTTCGCGTATTCCGCGGAAATGAACGCGCATGGGCGTACCGGCCCACCGACGGCCTCGGCCAGTCGAAGCTGCGGAGAGCGTGCCGATTAGCCGATCAATACGTCAACATCACCGGGCACCACGTGTACGACAATTCGATAGAGGGTGGGCTGATCGAGGTGCCGGCCAGCCGGTTTTTGCGACCGTATTCGCGCCGGCTATCGAAACTCGACCGTCTGCGCCTGAACAGAATTACGGCTGCCATCGACAAGGCAGCAGCAACCAACCGTACTTTCCATCTGTGGTGGCACCCGCACAATTTCGGCCTTGATCTGGATGAAAATCTCAATTTCCTGAATCTTGTTCTCGCACATTTTTCACGGCAAAGAGACCGATACGGCATGGCGAGCGCCAACATGGGAGACTTCGTGTGAACGCCGCCGTCGTGCTAATGGGCGTCGACGGCCCCAGCACACGCATTGTTTACAACCGGCTCTCTCTTGCCTTCGGCGCACTTCCGGCAATCATCGAGCGGCCGATCTCTCGGCGCACATTGCTGCGCATCCGCGCCCGCAAGCTTGGCTGGCTCGCCGTTGCATCGCAAATGGCGTTCATGCTTGGAATACGCCCTGTCATCCAGCATCGAGCAAAGAAACGTATCGAGAGAATCAAATCCGATAATGGTCTGGATACGTCGCCCATTCCCGACTCATGTGTTTCGCACGTCGAAAGTGTCAACTCGCCGGAAACGATAGGTCTCATTAGCAAATTTGGTCCGAAAGTTATTGTCGTAAACGGCACCCGTATCATTTCGGCTGCTGTGCTCAACAGTACGCAGGCACTATTCATCAACACGCATGCAGGCATCACGCCGAAATACCGCGGCGCGCACGGCGCTTATTGGGCATTATACAACGATGACCCCGGTCGCTGTGGCGTGACCGTGCACCTGGTCGACTCTGGAATAGACACTGGGGCCATTGTGGAGCAGGCGCTCATCAGTCCCACCCGTGAGGATTCCTTCGTTACCTATCCGTACTTGCAGATCGCGGCGGCGCTGCCGATTCTCATTGACGCTGTGCGGAGTGCCCTTGACGGGACGTTGAAGTCCAAGCCGGCCGTCGGAGAGTCGGCTGTGTGGTATCATCCGGGCGCGTTCGCTTACCTGCGAGGCCGCTTACGTGGCGTACGATAGCTTGAGCGCGTTTTGCGGCGGCTGCGCCAAATGCAATCAGTGCGCCTTCAGCGCCTCATCAACGGCCTCGATCACCTGCGCCGCCGAAAGCTCATCGAGACACGCGCTGTAGCTTTCGAGGCTGCGTTCGCAGCCTTCGAGCTGGCACGGCGTGCACGGGAAGGCGTGTTGAACAAGCCAGACGTTGCCGCGTTTCTGAATGGTTCCGGTGTCCGCCCACATCGTCGCAAGGCCTTGCGCCGGCCACGGGCCCCACAGGCGCGGATCGGTCGGACCGTAAAGCGCAACCGTCGGACACGCGGTTGCCGCGGCAAGATGCGTAACAGACGTGTCGGGGCCGACATAGACACGCGCCTTCTCAAGCAGGCCGGAAAGCTGCGGCCAGCTGAGCCTGCCGTCGCAACGCTGCACCCCAAGTCCGCTCCACACCTCGTCGAGATAACGACGCTCATGCTCGGCAGGCCCGCCGGTTGCAATCACCGTCAGACCGCGCGCCGCAAGCGCCTTCGCCACCTCGCGCCAGCCGTGCGTCGTCCACCGCTTGTAACGAAACATCGGTGCGGCATGGATTACGGCATAGTCGCTGTCGCGCGCTTGCGCCGAGGTCGCCGAAGCAGGGCAAACGACCTGCGCCACCCGCTCAATCCCGATGAGGTCGCAGAGCCGCAGATTTTCCTCGACCCTGTGAACGCCGTTGGTGCGCGGAGCGCTGCGGCTGTAGATCATCCGCTTCAACCGGCCGTTGGCATCCTGTTCGATCGGCCCGACGCGCACGCGCCCGGCGACAAATGCAAAAAAAGCCGGACGGTCGCCGGGTTGCGTTGAAATCGCGAGATCGTAACGGCGCCACAGTTGCCGCGCGAGTGCAACACTCTGCGATGTTGTCCGGCTGGGCGGCATGGCGACGACGCCATTGAGGTCCGGATTGCCGTCCAGAATGCCGGCGGTGTCAGCGAATACCAGCGCGTCGATAACCGCATCCGGCCACGCCCGCCGCAAGCTGCGGATCAGTGGCGTCGTCAAGAGCACGTCGCCCAAACGGCGCAGGGCAATTACGAGAATGCGCGGCCGCTTTGGAAGCTCGATCCGGTCCATGGCAAGCGAATTAAACCCTGCGGCTGCGACAAATGCGTCGGGCGATGGTACTTTACACGTTAAATCGCCCCCGCCTTACCAGGTCTCTCTAACAGTATGCAGAAAATATCCGCCTACATCATCACGTATAACGAGGCCGAAAAGATCGAAGCCGCGGTCGCAAGCGTGCTGTGGGCCGATGAAGTCGTGGTCGCCGACTCAGCCAGCACCGACCGGACGGCGGACATCGCCAAGGCGCTCGGCGCACGCGTGGTGCAGGTACCTTTCCATGGGTTCGGCGACCTGCGCAATCGGGCCGTCGAAGCGTGCAGCCACGAGTGGATTTTCAGCCTCGATGCCGACGAGCGCTGCACGGAAGCGTTGCGCGATGAAATCCTGGACTTGCTCGGCGGCGAACCGCCTTGCGACGTCTATCGCGTGCCGCGCCGCAACTACTTCATGGGCCGCTGGATCAAAGGCTCTGGCTGGTATCCGAATTTCCGCCAGCCGCAGCTCTTCCGCAAAGGCGCGATGCGCTACACGCTCGAGCCCGTGCACGAGGGCTACGAGAACCTGAGCGGCAAGCCGATCGGTACGCTGCGCAATTCAGTCTGGCAGATGCCCTTCCGCAACATGGAAGAAGTCATCCACAAGTTCGACCGCTACTCGACGCTCGGTGCTTCCAAGCTCGCAGACAAACGCGTCTCGATGGGAAGCGCCTTCGGCCACGCCGCCTGGGCATTCATCAAGCACTATGTTTTCAAGCGCGGATTCATCGACGGCTGGGCCGGCTTCGTGATCGCGATGCAAAGCTTCGAAGGCACGTTCTATCGCTACGCCAAGCGATACGAGCAAACGCAAGGCTGGAAACCGCCGCCGAGCACACCGTTGCGGCGCGAGCCAAAAGATTGAATCAGGAAGCCTTCTGCGAGCGCGTGCGTGCAACCATGGCGCTGGTCGAGTGACCGGGCACAAGGTCGATCAGAATGACCTCCCCGCCCTGCGCCTCGACGATATCGGCGCCGACCACGCCTTCGCGCGTGTAATCGCCGCCCTTCACCAGCACCATCGGCTTGATCCGCGCGATCAGCTTTTCCGGCGTGTCCTCGTCGAACACGACCACGAGGTCGACTGCCTCGAGCGCGGCCAGCACCTCGGCCCGCGCATGCACATCCTGAACAGGACGTCCCTTCCCTTTGAGCCGTGTGACGGAAGCATCTCCGTTCAGCCCGACGACCAGACGGTCACAGGCCGCCCGCGCGCCGGCCAACACCTTGACATGACCGGGATGCAGCAGGTCGAAGCATCCGTTGGTAAAGCCGATGCGCAATCCAGAACGGCGCCACTCCGCGAGACGTTCGTCCAGCACCTTCCAGTCGAAAATGATCTTCTCTTCCGGCGCGAGCGACGCCGCCGGCAAGATACGTCCGCGCAATTCGGTGAGCGAGAGCGTCGCCGTGCCGCGTTTTCCCACGACAACCGCCGCCGCCGCATTGGCGGCGCGCATGGCCGATTCAAAATCCGCTTTCATCGCAAGCATCGCTGCGGCAACGGCAACGACGGTGTCGCCTGCGCCGGAAACGTCGCGCACACGCACAGGATAAGCCGGCACATGCACAGGCTTGCCGTCGCCGACCAGCGTCATGCCCGCCTCGCTGCGCGTCACCAGCACGGCCTTCATATCGAGCGCACGGCCCAACGCGGACGCAGCTTCCGCGATCTCGTCGTCGGTACGCGCCGCGCTGCGGGTTGCATGCGCCAATTCCTGGCGGTTCGGTGTAATGAGGGTCGCGCCGCGATAGATACTATAGTCGTGACCCTTCGGATCGACCACGACGGGTTTGCCGAGGGCGTTTGCCTCATCAATCACCGCGCGAATGACGCGCTTGGTGAGCACGCCTTTGGCATAATCCGACAGCACGACCGCACCGGCGCGTGGCAGCTCCTTTCGCACAAATTCGATCAAAGCATCTTCGGTCGCCGCGTCGACAGGCTCCGCGACCTCCCAATCGGCGCGCAGCATGTGCGTCGAGTAATGCTCGGAGACGAAACGCACCTTACGCGTGGTCTGCCGTTTTGCATTGGTGACGAGAAGAGCCTCGATGCGGGGCTCCGCGGCAAGAGCCCGCTTCAAGGTGCGTCCCGCATCGTCATCACCGATCATGCTCACAAAAATGCAGCGAGCCCCGAGCGAGACGATGTTGCGCGCCACGTTGCCCGCCCCGCCGATCAACGTTTCACTGCGCTTGACCGCAATCACCGGCGCCGGCGCCTCAGGCGAAACCCGCGCCACTTCGCCATAGACGAATTCATCGAGCATCAAATCGCCGATGCACAGCAACGTTTGCGCGGCAAGGCCCGTGAGCTGCTTGTCAAAATCGAACATGCTTTATTCCCGGCTCGCCATCCTGCTTCTGAACCAGCTCACATTCCCCGCATGCTTCATCGATAGCGGTCGGCGCGATCGAGATAACCCTTAACGTATTTTCCCACAGCGTCTTCCAGTGGCGTAAAGCCGAGGTTATAGCCCGCCCGCCGCAGATTCTCGACACGGCTTTGCGTGAAGTATTGATATTGGCCGCGAATGTCCTCCGGCATATCGACGTATTCAATATTTGGCGGCCGGCCGAGCGCCTTGAACATGGCGCCGATCATGTCGCGAAAGCTTTCGGCCTTGCCGGTGCCGACATTGAATATGCCGTTGACCGAGCGTTCGTTCAGCAGCCAGCGCACGACCGCGACCGCGTCATCGACATAGATGAAATCACGCCGCTGGTCGCCGTCGGCAATTCCTTGGCGGTGCGACTTGAACAGACGTACCGGATTGCCGGACTTGGCGCCGTCGAACACCTTGGCGAGCACGCTTGCCATGGCGCCCTTATGATATTCGTTCGGCCCGAACACGTTGAAGAACTTCAAGCCGGCCCAGTGCGGCGGCAAGTTTTCCTTTTTGACGAAGCGGTCGACCACAACGAGATCGAACAGATGTTTGCTCCAGCCGTAGAGGTTCAGCGGCCGCAACTTGCGCAAGGCCTCGGGCGACCAATCGTCGTCGAAGCCTTGCGTGCCGTCGCCGTACGTCGCCGCTGAAGAGGCGTAAATAAACGTCGTACGCGTAGCGGTGCACCAGTCGAGAAGCCGCAAGGACAGCCGAAAATTATTTTCGATGACGAGATCGGCATCGCGCGCGGTGGTGTCGGAAATCGCACCCATATGGATGACGGCATCGAGCTTGCGCGAATCGAGCCACGTCATGAGGTCGGCGGGCGGCACGAAATCCGCAATCTGACGTTTGGCAAGATTGCGCCACTTGACGTCATCGCGCCCGAGCAGGTCATTGACCACGACATCGGTATGGCCGGCCTCATTGAGGCTTGCCACGATGTTCGAGCCAATGAAACCGGCCCCGCCCGTAACCAGGAACATTGCAACCCTCACCTCACCCGTGCCGCGTCATCCTTTGCCCCAGTCCGGTCAGAGGCGCAACTTTCGGCCGCAGCCTTCGCAAGGCGGCACGGGACAAGGTAAAGATTTCGGCCAAATCGTCATCATTCCGGCCGCCTACGCCTTCCCCATCACACCGAACACGCTATTTTCAGGCGCAGAATGCCGTCCTCATCCTCCAGCGAAACCGCACCGGTCGTCTTGATCCCCTATGTGTGGATCGGCGACTTCGTGCGCTGCCATTCGGTGGTGAAGCTCCTGCGCGCGCAAGTGCCGGAGCGGCCGGTTGATATCGTCAGCAGCACGTTGTGCGCGCCGCTTGCCGATTACATGCCGGGTATCCGTCAAAGCATCGTCTTCGATCTGCCGCGCGGACGGATTGCGCTCGTGCGTCAGCGCGCGCTCGCCGCGAAATTGCGCGCCGAGCAATACGGTCAGGCACTCGTCATGTTGCGCACCTGGAAATCGGCGCTGGCGCCGTTTCTGGCCGGCATTCCGACTCGCACCGGATTTGCCGGCGAGGTTCGATTCGGTTTGCTCAACGACGTGCGTTGGGGCGAGCGCAAGTTGCCGCGCATGATCGACCGCATGGGCGCGCTTGCATTGCCGAGAGATGCGTCGCTGCCTGCAGAATGGCCGTTGCCTGAATTGGTCGTGCCGCCTGATGAAATCGCCACGTGGCGAAAGCGGCACGGGCTTGCCGGCGATCCGCGCCCGATCGTTACGCTCTCGCCCGGCGCGGTCGGCGCCGGCAAGGCTTGGCCTGTGGCGCATTACGCGCAGCTCGCACGCAAACTTGCAGCAGGCGGCGTTTCCGTTTGGATTCTCGGCGGACCGAATGAAACGCCGCTTGCGAAGCAGATCGCCGCGGTGGGCGGCGAACGCGTCCGCGATTTGACCGGGCACGATTTACGAAACGCCATCCTCGCGCATGCCGCCGCCGACGCGGCCGTCACCAACGACTCCGGATTAATGCACGTCGCGGCGGCAATCGGTACGCCGACGGTCGCCATCTTTGGCCCGACCAGCCCGTGGCATTGGGCGCCGCTCAATCCGCTTGCCGCCATCCTCGAGCCGCCCGGCGATGAGGCCGCACGGGAGCGCGCCCGAACGCAGGGAAATCCTGCCGTGGCGCACCGGCGCACCGGCGATGTCGCAGTGGAAACCGTGCTCGCCGCGGTGAGCAACGTGCTTGCCAGGAAAGGTTTTTGACGACGCCCCATTAACGAGGCGGAATTGAAAACTGACGGCCTGACCTTTCTGTGCTATCACTCGGTGCAATCGGGTCACGCCATTCAATGAACAAACCGCAACCAAGCGAAATCGTCCGCAGACGCTCGGAAACGGCAATCCAGTCGGCCTTGCGCGCGCTGGAAGCCGAACGCGGCGGCATCGATGCGCTTGCGGCTGCCCTGCGTAACTCGCTCGGCACAGCTTTCGTCAATGCAGTCGAGCTGATCCGAACGGCGCGTGGGCGCGTGATCGTCAGCGGCATGGGAAAGTCCGGACACGTCGGCAGGAAGATCGCCGCAACGTTGGCCTCGACCGGGACGCCGGCATTTTTTGTCCATCCGGGTGAGGCAAGCCACGGCGACCTCGGCATGATCACGACGGAAGACGTTGTTCTCGCGCTGTCCTGGTCAGGCGAGACGGCGGAGCTCAAAAACCTCACCGATTATTCGCGGCGGTTCAAGATCGCCCTTATCGCCCTCACCGCCAATCCGGACAGCACGCTTGCCAAGGCATCCGACGTGGTGCTCGCAATGCCGCAGGCACGCGAGGCTTGCCCGCATAATCTTGCGCCGACAACGTCGTCGCTGATGCAACTTGCGCTGGGTGATGCGCTCGCGATCGCGCTGCTCGAAAGTCGCGGATTCACCGCAGTCGATTTCGGCTTGCTGCATCCGGCCGGACGGCTTGGTGCGCTTCTCAAGTTCGCGCGCGACATCATGCACTCCGGCGCGGCCATTCCACTCGCGCCCCTCGGTACACGCATGTCGGCGGCGATCATCGAGATGTCGGCCAAACGGCTGGGCTGCGTCGGCATCACCGACAGCCGTGGCGCCCTTGTCGGCATCATCACCGATGGCGATCTGCGCCGCCACATGCGCCCCGACCTGCTCGATGCCCGCGTTGAAGAGGTCATGACGCATGGTCCGAAGACCATTCGCCCCGACCAGCTGGCAAGCGAAACGCTTGAAATCCTCAATTCGGCGAAGGTGACCGCGCTGTTCGTGGTCGAAGGCACAAAGCCCGTCGGCATCGTCCATATCCACGATCTGCTGCGCGCTGGCGTCGCCTGATTCTCAATTCAGTCGTTCCCTCAAAAGCAGGGACCCGCAATCAAAAACACTGAATTCCCGCTCGCGCGCGAACAAGCGGAAAAGGGATTCTCGGCTAAGGCGCAATACGCTCCACCGCGCGCACGACCTCATCAACGGACGGCGGCCCTGCTTCGCTTCCGACGATCGCAATCGGACCGCTGCCGCGCGGCCCGGTCAGTTCCGGCTTTGTTTCCGTGAAGATCGCTACAAGCGGAACGCCGAGCGCCGCAGCAAGATGCAGGAGCCCGGTATCGACACCCACGACGAACGATGCGCCGGCAATCAGGCGCGCGACATCGTCGAGTGGTCTTCGCTCTCCGACCCTTGCGTGCGGCAGGACGGACGCGAGCCGTTCGCTGCGTGAGCGTTCGACTTCGTTGCCCCAGGGCAAAACCAAATCCATTCCGGATGACTGGATCGCGTTGCCGAGCGCGATCCAGTTTTCTTCTGCCCATTCCTTTTCGGGCCGCGCGGTTGCATGCAGCAGCACCGCATATTTCGACGCTGCTGGCGAAAGCCGTGAACGATCCAACCCGTAACGCGCCGCGCCTTCCGGCGAATAGCCGAGAGCGAGGCCTGTCAATATCCGGTTGCGATCGATCGCGTGCAGCGCGCGGCTGACTGTATGTCTTACATCGTAGAGCAGAGCGGCAACCGGCTCGCGAATGCTGCTGCGATCATAGCCATGCCGGCGCCCTCTCGCGACGCGAGCGATGATCGCCGAGCGCAACAGGCCCTGGCTGTCGACGATCTCGCCATAGGCGCGCGCGCGAATGGCGCGCAGATTTCGGCCGATGTCTGCCATCGTTTCCGGTGCGTAAAGCGACTTGCGCCAGCGCCGCGAGGCGACCGGAACAACCTCCGACACACCTGGATGCAGGCGCACGAGCGGTGCGAAGGCTTCCTCCACCACCCACGCGATTCGGGCATCAGGAAGGCGGCCGCGAACATCGGTTACAGCCGGCAAATGATGGATGACATCGCCGAGCGACGATGTTTTTATGAAAAGAATATCGGCCATGGAGGCACTTCAGTGTCCTTAAAGAACCGTTAAGCATGCACCCATAACCATTGGCCGCAGCCGCTGCATTTAAAAGCCTACATTTACAGTCATCTGTCGAAAATTACGGGTAATCGAGAGAATTTGCCATGACCATTCTGGTGACCGGCGGAGCCGGTTATATCGGCAGCCACATGGTGCACGAGCTTGTCGACGCCGGCGAATCCGTCGTCGTGCTCGACAATCTTTCTACCGGATTTCGCTTCCTCATTCCGAGCTCCGTTCCGTTCGTCGCCGGGAGCACCGGCGACCGCGAGCTCGTCGCGAAGACAATCGAAAAACATCGCGTCGAAGCGATCATCCATTTCGCCGCCTCGATCGTCGTGCCGGATTCGATTCGCGATCCGCTCGGCTACTATCGCAACAACACGATGAATACGTGTACCCTGCTTAACGCAGCGGTCGAAGGCGGCGTGAAGCACTTCATTTTCTCGTCGACGGCGGCGGTTTACGGCAATGCAGGCGACGCGCCGGTGCGCGAGGATGCGCCGACGCCGCCGATTTCGCCGTACGGCAGTTCGAAGCTGATGTCCGAGATCATGCTGCACGACACCGCGCGCGCACACGACTTGCGTTTCGTCATCCTGCGTTACTTCAACGTCGCAGGCGCCGATCCGAAGCGGCGCACCGGCCAGTCCACGCCCGCAGCAACCCACCTTATCAAGGTCGCGTGCGAGGCCGCGCTCGGCAAGCGCGCAAAGCTTGACGTCTTCGGCACCGATTATCCCACGCCGGACGGCACTTGCGTGCGCGACTACATTCACGTGACGGATCTCGTGCGTGCGCATCTTGCTTCGCTCGCCTACCTGCGCCGTGGCGGTAGCAACATGACGTTCAACTGCGGCTACGGGCATGGTCACTCGGTGCTGGAAGTGATCGAAGCGGTGCGCCGTGTGAGCGGACGGAACTTTCCGGTCAACATCGTCGGCCGGCGGGCAGGCGATCCTGTCTCGCTGGTCGCAAATGTAAGCCGCATCCGCAGCCTGCTCGAATGGCATCCACAGTTCGATAATCTCGACACGATCGTGAGCCACGCTTTCGCATGGGAACAGCGCTTGCCCGGCAAACGCGAGGCCGTTGCGACCTGATGCGATAATCGTTGTTTGTTGCCTTTCCAATCGGCTTTGGACTTGAAAATTAAGCGTTGGACGGGCATTGAAGCGGGCGCAGCCGCGTAGCGCCTGCGCCATTCCGCCGTTAAAATCAGGCGTTCTCGACGAGGGCGAATGAGGGACTCTGTCATTCCGGCTGCCGCCGACGCGCATTACGGCGCCACGACGTTGATCCGTCGCCTGCTTGCCGAGCAGGGGCTCGCCCATTGGAAGAAGTACGCCGTCGCATTCGTGCTGATGGCCATTGCCGCCGGCTGCACGGCGCTGAGCGCCTACCTCATCGGCGATGTGATCAATCAGGCCTACGTCAATCACAATCTGCCGGGCATCATTACGCTAGGCTTCATCACCGTCGCCCTGTTCGCGGGCAAGGGCATTGCGACTTACGGCCACACCGTGTTGCTGTCGTACATCGGCAACCGCATCGTCGCCGATAACCAGCGGCGCGTGTTCGACAAGCTGCTCAATGAAGGGCTCGGCTTTTTTGCCGACCGCCATTCGAGCGAATTCATCGCGCGGCTGACAGCGGGCGCTTCCGCCGCAACGCAGATGATCAATCTGCTCATCACCTCGTTCGGCCGTGACCTGCTCTCGCTCATCGGTCTTGTCACCGTGATGGTCGTGCAGGACCCGTTGATGTCGTTCTTCAGCTTCGTGGTGGCACCGCCGGCTTTTCTCGTGCTGCGCAAATTGATCCGGCGCATCTATTCGATCGCGCGCAGCCAATTCGACGGCGGCGCCCGCATCATGGAAACGATGCAGGAAACGCTGCAGGGAATCCGCATCGTCAAGGCGTTCACGCTTGAAGAGGCCATGCGCGAGCGATTTTCCCGCAACGTCGCGGCGGTCGAGCACGAGGCGAACAAGATGGCCCGCGTGTCCGCACGCGCGAGCCCGCTGATGGAAACGCTCGGCGGCTGCGCCATTGCAATCGCCATCACCTACGGCGGCTATCGCGTGATTGAAACCGGCGCGACGCCCGGCCAATTCTTCTCGTTCATTACGGCGTTCCTGCTCGCCTACGAGCCGGCGAAGCGCCTTGCACGCCTCAATATCCAGCTCAACAGCGGGCTCGTCGGGGTACGCGTCCTGTTTGAAATTCTCGACAGCCCGCCGACCGAGGCCGTCGACGACCAGAAGCCTCCCTTGCAAATCCGCGCGCCGAGCATCGAATTTTCCGATGTGCATTTTTCGTACCGCGGCGACGAAGCGGTGCTGAATGGATTGTCGTTCGTGGCCGAGCCGGGCACGACGACCGCGCTGGTCGGGCCGTCGGGCGGCGGCAAGTCGACGGTGCTAAACCTGATCCTGCGTTTTTACGACATCGAGCACGGGACGATTGCCATCGGCGGCCAGGACGTGAGCCAGGTTTCGCGCCGCTCGCTGCGGCGGCAGATCGCCTATGTCGGGCAAGACGTATTTCTGTTCCGCGGCACGGTGCGCGACAACATCGCCTTCGGAAAGCCCGACGCAACGGAGGACGAGATCGTCGCCGCCGCCAGGGCCGCCTATGCCCACGATTTCATTCTGGGATTCCCGCGCGGCTACGACACGCCGGTCGGCGAGCATGGATTGCAACTCTCCGGCGGACAACGGCAGCGCATTTCGATTGCACGCGCCCTCATCAAGAACGCGCCGATCATCCTGCTCGACGAGGCAACCGCGGCGCTTGACTCGGAATCCGAATTGCAGGTGCGCGAAGCGATGGAGCATCTTTGTGAGGGCCGCACCACACTGGTGATCGCGCATCGGCTGCACACGGTTGCACATGCCGGCCGCATCCATGTGATCGAGGACGGCAGGGTGGTCGAATCCGGCCGGCATGACGAACTGCTGCGCAAGAACGGCCGCTACGCTTCGTTCTACCGCCTCCAATTGCAGGCGCAGGAACCGCGAGCGCCCGTTGCCGCGGCGGCTTCGTCCTGACGGCGCAGCCGTTGACGGCGCGGCAGGCGACCTGATAACCCCACGGCGTTCTTCACCCGCAATCGATAACTCCACCATAACAATCGGTACATCATGGCTTCCGACGACCGTTACGTCATTCCGCCGCCCCCGCAGGCCGTCATTGCGGTTCAGGGCACGAGCAAGGCATTTCCCGTCCGCCGCATCTGGTGCGTCGGACGCAATTATGTCGAGCACATCCGCGAGATGGGCCAGGACGAGCGCCTGCCGCCGTTCTATTTCGCCAAGCCCGCCGACGCGATCGTGCCGGACGGTGGAACGGTGCCCTATCCGTCTCTCACCAAGGACATGCATCACGAGGTTGAACTCGTCGTCGCGCTCAAAAGCGGCGGCCGCAATATCCCGGTCGACAAAGCGAACGACTGCATCTACGGCTACGCCGTCGGCATCGACCTCACCCGCCGCGATTTGCAGATCGCATCGCGCGAACTCAAGCGCCCGTGGGAAATCGGCAAGGCGTTCGATTATTCGGCGCCGTGCGGCGCGATCAAGCCGGCCGCCGAAAGCGGTCATCCGAAAAGCGGGCGCATCACGCTCAAATGCAATGGCAAAATCCGGCAGGACGGCGACCTCAACCAGCTGATCTGGAACGTGCCGGAGATCATTGCGAATCTGTCCACCATCGTCGCGCTCGAAGCCGGCGACATCATCATGACGGGGACGCCGTCCGGTGTCGCGGCGACGGTTGCGGGCGACAAGCTCGAATGTGAAGTGGAAGGCATCGGCACGCTGACGGTCACGATCGGCCAGCCGCTGAAGTGATTTGTCACCCCCGGGGGTTGCGGGCGTCAGCCCGCCCCTCGGGGTGACGATAACCAATCATCCTGCAAACAGTCGCTCGACCGCCGCCGCCATTCTCAGCAGGCGGCGGTCGTGTCCATTGCGCGCCATCAGCATCAAGCCGGTCGGCAAGCCGCCGGCGCGCGGCAGCGGCAGCGAGATGCCGCAAAGATCGAAGAAATTGCCGATTGTCGTATTGCGCAGAAGCTTCGCGTTACGGTCCATGAATCCCTGCGACTCGGCGACTTCGTCCATACGCGGCGCAACGATCGTCGTCGCCGGCAGTACGAGTGCATCGACATCCACAAGACGCGCGTCCATTTCGCGGATGAGCGCGTCGCGCTCGCGCACGGCAGCAATGAAGTAAGCTGCCGAGATATCGCGGCCTCTTTCGATGCGTGCACGCACGATCGGATCCACACTGTCGCCGCGGCGTGCCAGCAATTCGCGATGAATGCAATAAGCCTCGGCTACCACAATGCTGGTGCGATTGAGCAGCTTCGTCATCTCATCGATGAGCGGCAGCTTCTCTCCGGTGAGCCGGACGCCGGCTTTGTTCAGCCGGTCTATTGCTTCGGGAAAAGCCTTTCCAACGGTTTCGTCCAGAGCGTCGAGCGGCATGCCCTGGGGGATGCCGAGGCGGAGGCCCGCGAGCGGCGCCGGCTCAAGCGTACGCGGCTCTTCGCCGGCCATGACTGCATCGGCAGCGGCACAAGCAGCAACGCTGCGCGCGAGCGAGCCGATGGAATCGAACGAATAGGAAAGCGGAAACGCGCCTTCGGTCGGCACGCGTTGGCGGCTCGGTTTCCAGCCGACGATGCCGCAGAGCGCCGCCGGAATGCGGCACGAGCCACCGGTGTCGCTGCCGATCGCGATGTCGCACATGCCGTCCGCGGCGGCGACCGCCGCGCCCGACGACGAACCGCCGGGCACGCGCGCGCGATCGGCCGGATTGCCCGGTGTGCCGAAATGCGGATTGGCGCCGACGCCGGTGAAGGCGAATTCCGACATATTGGTTTTCGCAACGATTACCGCGCCCGCCTTGCGCAGACGGCGAACGACGGGCGCATCGCTGACCGCAGGCTTTCCCTCTTCGGCAAGCACTTTCGAGCCTGCGCGCGTCACCTCACCGGCGACATCGAACAGGTCCTTGATGCTGACAATGGCGCCGTCGAGCGGGCCAAGTGAAATGCCGTTACGCGCGCGTGCGTCGGCGGCGCCAGCTTCCGCTTTTGCGCGCTCGCGATAAACGGTGAGGCAGGCGCGCGCGCCTTCACCTTTGGGATCGCCAATGCGGGCAAGCGCTTGTTCGAGCCGTTCGGTCGCGGAAAGGTGTTCCAAATCGCTACTCCACTGCCTTGCAAAAGGCGCGCATCATCGCCCCTGTTGTTTGGCCGGCGCGGGGACGCCGGTATCTTCTTGCCCCTCGGACATCTTGTCTGGCGCGAATTGGGCAAGCCCAACGCGCGCTGCCGAGGAGATGGAGCGCCGAGCGGCGCCACATCAATCGTCAGCACC
>DASTSG010000017.1:0-4376 GCA_035760805.1 Pseudolabrys sp. | reverse complement strand
CGAGGGCTACCGTCCGTTCTTCATCCTCGGCGAGGTCACCACGCCCGGGCAATATCCTTACGTGCCCAACATCACGGCGCAGGCGGCGGTTGCGATTGCCGGCGGCTTTACGCCGCGCGCCTCCAAGCAGATGGTGGAGCTCACGCGCACCGGCGCCAGGCAGCACCTTCACAGCGACGTGCCGCTCGATTTTCCGATCCGCCCCGGCGATACCATCGTCGTCAAGGAGCGGTGGTTCTGAATGTGTTGGTCAACGCGCGCGAGATCCAGTCTCGCCTCGGAAGCAGTGACGCTGTCATCGTCCGCTTTCGCGGGCGACGACAGCATCGTGATGTGTGGTGTCTCGTCTGCTACTTCATATGCTTCGCAAGGAAATCCGTCGTGCGGCTCCAGGCCAGATCGGCAGCATCCTTGCGGTAGCTCGCGCGCTCGTCGCAATTAAAGCCGTGCGGGGCGCCGGGATAAATGTAGACCTCCGCTTCGGGCTGCTTCTTTTTGATTTCCTCGACCGTGCTGAGCGGAATGCCTTCGTCTTTTTCGCCGAAGTGCATCTGTATCGGGCATTTCGGTTTCTCGTCGGCAAACTTGCCGATCATGCCGCCGTAATAGGCCACAGCCGCCGACAATCCGGGAATACGGCAGGCAGCGAGAAACGCCGCGGTGCCGCCCATGCAAAAACCAATCACACCTACGGGGCCGACGCCCTTCAAGTCCGCGGCGGCCGCGGCCATATCAAGCACCATATGGTCCCAATTGAGGTTGCCTAAATAGCTGCGTGCGTGCGCGATCTCGTCGGGCGTGTAGCCGCATTCGAAATCGCGCACGAAACGATCGAACACTGCGGGCGCAACCGCTGCATACCCCATGCCGGCGAGCCGGTCACAAACGGCGCGGATATGATGATTAACGCCGAAAATTTCCTGGATCACCACCAGACCACCCTTCGGCGCGCCTTGCGGGTCGGCGCGATAAGCGCCGAGCGAATGCTTGTCGGCTGTGGTGAGTGTGAAACGCTTGCCCAACTGTACCTCCCATGGATACGCGAATTCTTTTGAAGGCCTCAATGCCCCACGTCGTCCTTAGCATAGAGAGAAGTGACGCTTAAGCCCTCATGCCGATCGGAATAGCGTGACGCGTCTCGCGATAGAGCCGTCCACGCCGGTCTTGTGGTGCCCATTCATGTTTTTGAATGTTGAAGCGGGACACGGAACGGACGCCCCCCCGCGATGTCGACGGTTTGCTTTCAGACTAAGGAGGCTATCGCCTTCTCAATCCAAACGCCTGCGCCAGCAATTCATACGAATGCCTCCGCGCTTCGTGGCTGTGGATCATCGTCGTGATCATCATCTCGTCCGCTTTGGTAGCTGCAATCAGCGGCTCGAGTCGCGCCATCACGGTTTTTTGACTGCCGACAAAGAGTCGCGCACGATTTTGCGCCATACGCGCCCGATCGATGGGCGAATAGTCATAGGCTGCGGCTTCTTCCGGCGAAGCGAGCGGCTGATACTCGCCCTTCGCGCGAAGCACGAAATTGAGATCGACCGTGCTTGCCAGATGCTCGGCGTCTTGGTCGGAATCGGCGCAGACGACGTGGACGGTCAGGATTGCATAAGGCGTTGCGTGGGCCGGCGAAGGACGGAAGTTATCTCGGTAAAGCCGCATCGCTTCGACCGCGTCGAAATTAGCGAAATGGTGTGCGAATGCGAAGGCGGCGCCGATCTGTGCCGACAATTGTGCGCTGTAATCGGATGAGCCGAGCAGAAAGATCGGCGGCAAGGGAACGTCAGCGGGCATCGCGCGTATCTTGTGAAACGGATGACCTTCGGGAAATGCGCGCGACTCGAGCAGCATTAGTTCCTGGAACCGTTCCAGGAAGTCGTCTTGTTCGCTGATCCCTTGTCGGCGGCGGAGCGCGTAAGAGGTAGCGGGGTCGGTACCGGGCGCGCGACCAAGCCCGAGGTCGATGCGGCCGGGGTATAGGGCTTCGAGCAGCTTAAATCGCTCGGCCACCATCAGCGGCGCGTGGTTCGGCAGCATCACACCGCCGGAGCCGACACGCAGATTTTTTGTGATCGCGGCGATTTGGCCCATCATCAGATCGGGGGCCGCACTCGCGATGGAAGGAAGATTGTGGTGCTCAGCCACCCAATAGCGCGTGAAGCCGAGAGCATCCGCCAGACACGCAAGATCGAGCGTGTTGCGCAGGGCTGTTGCGCCGGTGGAGCCGGTGACGACAGGTGACAGGTCGAGGATGGAAAGCGGGATCATGGCGGGGCGTGGCGACTATAGCATGGCTTCGCGCTAAACTTCTCCCATGCGAGTTTACGTGTGATAAGAGCGGAACGGACGAAGGAACGGTGAAATGGCCTCTTTGACCGAATGGAAAGTGCCGGTCTCCGCGCAGCCGCAGCCTGAGGACTACTCGTATGACCTCGATCGCGCGCTGAGCGCCGTAGTTGGGCTGCACGCGATGATTCCGCCGAATGCATTTACGGCCGAGACACTCGGCGCCGAGCGCGCCGGCAACGGCGTGCTGCTCGAGGACGGTGTCGTTCTCACCATCGGATACTTGATTACGGAAGCTGCCACCATCTGGCTGCATCTCGGCGACGGCCGGGTGATCGAAGGTCATGCGCTCGGTTACGATCAGGAAACCGGTTTCGGTCTCGTACAGCCGCTGGGGCGCTACGATCTACCCTCGCTGAAACTTGGATCATCGTCGGCGTTGCAAGTCGGTGAGCGCGTCGTTGTGGGCGGCGCGGGGGGGCGCACGCGGTCGGTTGCTGCCCGCATCGCTGCCAAGCAGGAGTTCGCCGGCTATTGGGAATACGTGTTGGACGAGGCAATTTTCACTTACCCGGCGCACCCCAATTGGGGCGGGACCGCGCTCATTTCATCGCAAGGCGAACTCGTCGGAGTCGGTTCTTTGCAGGTTGAGCGGCAGCGTGACGGTAAAAACGAAAATCTCAACATGATCGTGCCGATCGATCTGTTCAAACCGATTGCCGCCGACATGATGAAGTTCGGCCGCGCCAATCGCCCGCAGCGGCCATGGCTCGGCGTTTACTCGACGGAAATTGAGGACAAGGTCGTAGTGGTCGGCGTCGCTCCCAAGGGACCGGCGGCGCGCGCCGAAATCAAGGTCGGAGATGTAATCGTTTCGGTCGCCGGAGAAAATGTGACAACGCTCACAGGCCTCTATCGACGCATCTGGTCGCTGGGGCCCGCCGGAGTGGAAGTGCCACTGACGCTTTATCGCGAAGGAGTGACTTTCGACGTGCGCGTCAATTCATCCGATCGTGCGAAGTTCCTTAAGGGCCCGAGTTTGCACTGAAAAATTGCCCGGCAATGTTTTGTTAATCACGCGGCTTAACGCTGTTGTGCCCGGCCATGTCGGGAGATTGAAACAAATTGGACCGGCAAGATTAGCAAAGTGACAGAAACCGTTAGCTAGAGTTTTCGCGTCGTTTGAAAACTCGTCACAGAACATGTCCGCAAAGCTCGTCAAGAAGCTCATCGACAATCTCAATATCTTGGTTGTCGATGGCAATCCTTACATGCGCAAAGTAACGCGCGCCATGCTGATGAATCTGGGCGCAAAACAAGTTGCGGAGGTCGGCGACGGACTGGCCGCGCTCGAATTCATTCGTACCGCGGACCCGGACGTGATGCTCCTCGACTGGGACCTGCCGATACTAAGCGGCCCCGAAGTGATGCATATCGTGCGATCGCCTGGCGCGTTCCCGCGCCCCAATCTTCCGGTCATCATGCTAACGGCTCGCGCCGAGCGCCAATGCGTGCATGAGGCGATGCGTGCCGGCGTGCATGAATTTCTCGTCAAGCCGACGTCGCCGAAGGCTTTGCAAGACCGGCTGATCTCAATCATAATCCGACCGCGCCCGATGCGGCAGCTCGGTAAGTATTACGTGCCCGAGCCGCGCCGCGCGACCGCCCGTGAGTTGCCGCATGTCGAGGAGCTTCCCCAGCTCGCAAATTTGCGCGAACTCAATGCTGTGCGGGCGGTTGCCTGAAATGAATTACGTGCGCGTTTCCAGTTCTTCGATGGCGTCGACGCGATTGGGATAAAACGCCAGATAGCCGGCGATCTGTGCGACCGCAGAGTAGGGCGCTTCATAGCTCCACGCCGCGTTATCACCTCGCCCGGGTTTACCGCCAATCGAGAAATAACTCGCATCACCCTTATATGGGCAATGTGTCGAGTGCTGCGTTCGTTGGAGTTGCGTCATGTCGACGTCGTCGCGCGGGATGTATTGCACCGGCGGATAGTCGGCCTCCTTCAACGTCAGCGCTCTTGTGGTGTCGGCAATTACCTTTCCGGCGAGCGTCACCCGCACGCGATTGAGATTGCGGCTGAT
>DASTSG010000016.1:0-6539 GCA_035760805.1 Pseudolabrys sp. | reverse complement strand
CGAGGGCTACCGTCCGTTCTTCATCCTCGGCGAGGTCACCACGCCCGGGCAATATCCTTACGTGCCCAACATCACGGCGCAGGCGGCGGTTGCGATTGCCGGCGGCTTTACGCCGCGCGCCTCCAAGCAGATGGTGGAGCTTACGCGCACCAGCGCCGGCCAGCACCTTCACAGCGACGTGCCGCTCGATTTTCCGATCCGCCCCGGCGATACCATCGTCGTCAAGGAGCGGTGGTTCTGAACCGATGGACGGCCTCAAGGTTCTTCATGTTCTACGCGCGCCGGTGGGTGGGCTGTTTCGGCACGTCACCGACCTTGCCCGCGCACAAATCGCACGCGGATTCCGCGTCGGAATCATCGCCGACAGTACAACCGGCGGGGCGAGAGCCGATGAAGTCTTTCGCGATCTGCAGCCGCGGCTTGACCTTGGACTCATGCGCATTCCGATGCCGCGCCATCCCGGCCTTTCAGATGCAGGAGCCGCTTTGCGCGTCCGGCGCCGTTCAAATGAGGTCGGAGCCAACATTGTGCACGGCCACGGCGCCAAGGGCGGCGCCTACGCGCGTCTTGCGTCGCCGAAAAATGCCGTTCGTGCTTATACGCCGCACGGCGGCACACTGGTATTCGACGACAACACCGTGGTCGGAAAGCTCTATTTCAAGGCAGAGCGCCTGCTGATGCGGCGTACCGATCTGTTCCTGTTCGAAAGCCAATTCAGTGCGGACAAATTTTGCCGCAAGATCGGCAATCCTGCCCGCGTTGTCAGGGTTGTTCACAACGGCGTCAGTCCCGAAGAATTCGAAGCCGTGCCTCTGGCACCCGGAGCAACCGATCTGCTTTTTCTTGGCGAATTTCGCATGCTGAAGGGCATCGATGTGCTGCTCGATGCACTCGCGCTCCTGCGCGACGGCGGCCGAATAGTAACGGCCACTTTGATCGGCGATGGACCGGATCGCGGCGCCTTTGTGTCGCAGATCGAACGGCTCGGGTTGGGCAAAGCTGTCAACGTTCAGCCGCCGATGCCCGCGCGAAAGGCCCTGGGCGCCGGCCGCGTTATGGTCGTTCCCTCGCGGGCGGAATCCTTTCCCTACGTCGTGCTCGAAGCTGCCGCTGCCGGCAAGCCGCTCATTGCGACGCGGGTTGGAGGAATTCCCGAGATATTCGGCCCCTCCTCCGATGCGCTCGTTCCTCCCGGCGATGCCGAAGCGCTTGCAGGTGCCATTCGTACGGCTCTTAACGATACTGCTGCTCTCGAACAGCGCACACGCCAGCTTCAGAAACGAGTAGGCAGCCTGTTTACGGTTAACGCGATGGTTGACGGCGTGCTTGCCGGCTATGAGCAAGCTCTTCAATCGAAGGCCGCGTTAAGCACTTCTTGATGATCCCAATAAGCATTTCTTGAGAGTCTTTACCTAGAACTTACTTGTTGATTAAGAGCAAAGCCGTCGCGGGGGCAGCGAACGGCTGCGGTTGGCGTCTGCTATGACGGATACGGATATCTCAGCAACGAGCGTATCAAGCGCTGCGGGAATGATTGACGCGTTGCCTGCCCAAACCGGCGCTCGCGAAAATCGTCGCGCCCTTTCCCCGCAAGCACTCGCCATTGCCTCCTCTCGTACGGCATCGCCGATCTCGCCGATCGTGCTCGCCGGATTCGTCCGTGTGATCGAGCTTTTGCTGATTGTCTCGATCGGTGTTTCGATCTACGCGCTTTACCTGTATCCGGCCTATGGAATTGATTGGCTCTACATCGCCATCATTGGCCTGGTCGCCGTGCTGGCGATGCTCGCGTTCCAGGTCGCCGACATCTATCAGATCGAAGCCTTCCGGGGCCACGAGAAGCAATACATGCGGCTTGCCGCCAGTTGGTCGGTTGCTTTCCTTCTGGTCATCGGCGGCTCATTTTTCGCCAAAACCGGCGAACATTTCTCGCGTGTCTGGCTTGCCGGCTTTTATGTCTCAGGTTTGGTCGCCCTCATTGGCTTCCGCAGAGCTTTGTTTTTGCTGGTGCGGCACTGGACACGCGAAGGCCGCTTGACTCGACGCACCGTGATCGTCGGAGGCGGCGATCCAGGCGCGGCCGTTATCGAGGCTTTGCACTCGCAAAATAATTCGGGCGTCGACATCATCGGCATGTTTGACGATCGCGGCGACCGAACGGCCTCCGAATGTGCCGGGCATCCCAAGCTTGGCACCGTGGATGATTTGGTCGAATTCAGCCGGCGCACGCGTGTCGATTTGGTGATTTTTTCGCTGCCGATTTCGGCAGAGAGCCGCATTTTGCAAATGCTCAAGAAGCTCTGGGTGCTGCCGGTCGATATCCGGCTTGCAGCGCATGCCAACAAGCTTCGCCTGCGCCCCCGATCCTATTCATATATCGGCAGCGTTCCGCTGCTCGACGTCGCCGACCGGCCGATTGCCGATTGGGACGTGGTGATGAAGTGGCTTTTCGACAAGCTGATCGGCGGACTGCTGCTGCTGGCGGCCTCGCCGGTGATGGCGCTCGTTGCGCTCGCGATCAAACTCGACAGCAAGGGGCCGGTTCTGTTCAGGCAGAAGCGCTACGGATTCAACAACGACCTTATCGAGGTCTTCAAATTTCGATCGATGTATATCGAGAACACCGATGCAACCGCGAGCCGCCTGGTGACCAAGGACGACCCTCGCGTCACCCGGGTCGGCCGCTTCATTCGCAAAACCAGCCTCGACGAACTGCCGCAATTATTCAACGTTGTGTTCAAAGGCAACCTGTCGCTGGTCGGGCCGCGGCCGCATGCGGTCAACGCCAAGGCTGAAGCGCGGCTTTACGATGAAGCCGTCGACGGCTATTTCGCGCGTCACCGGGTAAAGCCCGGCATCACCGGTTGGGCACAAGTCAACGGCTGGCGCGGCGAAACCGATACGCAGGAGAAGATCCAGCGCCGGGTCGAGCACGATCTTTACTACATCGAGAATTGGTCCGTTCTGTTCGACCTCTACATTTTGGCGGCAACGCCGCTGGCGCTGCTGAAGACCGAGAACGCCTATTGATTTCAGCTCGCGATATTGCCCTGCCGGGCCGCGCGATGACGGTGCCAAAACCGGCCTCGTTCGCTGAGCGGGTTCTGCTCATCGTTCTTTTCATTACAATGCTGACCAGCTCGATCGCTTTCATCGAGCCATCCCCGCATGATTATCTCATGGGCCTTGTTGCGGTCGCCTGTTTGACGGCGGGTGTACGACTCGAGCGGCCTGTCGCGCTATTGTTTCTTTTGCTGTTGATTTGGAACATCGGCGGACTCATGGCCCTGCTCAATGTTCCCGGACGTGAGCAGACAATTCAGTTCAGCGCGACATCGATCTACCTTTTCATCGCGGCCGTCATATTCGCCTGTCTGCTATCGGAAAATACCATGAGCCGCTTGACCGCGATGCGCACGGCCTATGTTGCAAGCGCGGTATTCACGGCGCTCGCGGGCATCGCCGGCTATTTTCATCTGTTTCCTGGCGCCTTCGAGCATTTCACCCAAAACGACCGCGCGATGGGCACGTTCAAAGACCCCAACGTCTATGCGCCTTATCTGATCTGGCCCGCACTCATCATCATGGCTCGAATTGTCCTTGACCGAGTGCGGCTGCGCGACCTTGTCATGCTTGGCATCCTTCTGGTCGGCTTGTTGCTCAGCTTCTCGCGCGGAGCGTGGGTCGTTTTTGCGGTTGCCGCAGTCCTGAGCTTCGGCATTTTTCTGTTCACAGCACCGACGCCCCAGCGGAAATTCCGGATCATTTGCTATTGCGTTGCCGGATTTGCAGTTCTCGCGATCTCAACCGCAATTTTTCTCTCAATCGATTCCGTCAAAGAAATGTTCGACATCCGCGCACACGCAATTCAATTTTACGATGTCGGCCAAGGAGGCCGTTTCAGATTGCAGGAGCTCGCCGTCGGTGCGCTCCTCAAATTCCCTAATGGAATGGGCCCGTTCGAGTTTGGGCGCGTTCACGGCCAGCAGCAGCACAATGTCTATTTGCAAGGTTTTCTGGTCTACGGCTGGGTCGGCGGGATCGCATACATTCTGGCTGTGCTGGCAACTCTGGCCGTTGCATGGCGCAGCATGTTCGAACGGACGCCATGGCAACCTTATCTGGTAACCGCCTTTGCCGCGTTCACAGGAAACGCGCTGGAAGGAGCCGTGGTTGATACCGACCACTGGCGGCATTTCTTTTTGCTGATGGGTGTGGTCTGGGGCCTATACACAGCCACAATAAAATACCGGCACGTGAAGGCCGCGTCGTCGCGGCTATCGCACGCGAACCTGAACTCTATTTGACTGCCGACGCGGCGGATTGCTTATCTCGCATCGAAACGTGGGCCGGCGCCGACGGCTGCGGTCGCGCCGCGGGTTCGAGATAATTCCTGCTCAGATCGAGTGGATGCCATCTGACTTTCGACGAGAAGAGGCCGAAGATATCGCCGCTCGTGAATGCCGGCGGACGTGCGTTCTTCTCAAGCAACGACTCTCCGTAAATCTTTTCGACTTCACCGCTGCTGTAGCCCAGAAGTTGCAACACCGTCGGCGCGATTGAGAAGTGGCTGGCATGTCCGCGGCTCGCTTCGGCGGCGGCGGCGAAGCGGGCCCGCAGTTCGTCGTTGTCCGTAATCACGAACAAGGGAACCAACCCCTCGCGCGGATCTGGATCATCGACCGTACAATGGCTAAGTCGAGCCGGATTGAAGTTTTGGCCGTGATCCGACGTGTAAATGATGACTGTGTTTTTCAGCTCGGCTTCTTCAAACAGACGCTTGAAAAAGCGATCCACGGACCATCGCACGACGTTGCGAAATGAGTTGATCCGCGTCTGCATCGTATCCTTGTCGGACTCGGTCATCGTTGGCCGAAACACGGTCGCCGACGGCGGGTATCCATTGTCGTATGGAAAATGCGCGCCATTCTTGTTGGCGTAAACGAATACCGGCTTGTCCGACTTTAGAGCCTTGAGCACGATATCAAGCAACTTGTCGTCAAGTTCCGGCGCGGGGATGTTCTCGTCGAGGGCATGAAAACTATCGATATCCTGCGTTTCTGCTGCCGTCATGAAGTTTTGCAGCTTGCCGGGGTTGCGGTTAAATGCAGCCTGCGCATCGATATAAACGGTTCTGAAACCGGCTTTTTTGGCATATTGCCAGATCGTCGGATTTGTCATCACGGTATGGCCGAGGCTGGCACGGGAAGCGCCAAACCGTAAAATCGCATTTGAATAATGGCTGCAATTGCCTCCCGAAGATGCCGGCCCGAAATTCACGATCTTCGACTTGAGGCTTGCGAGCACCGGCGTGTACGGATTGCCGGGCGTCCAATCGATGTAGTCCCCGCGCACGCTTTCGTCGACTAGCATGATGACGTGCTGGATCGGCGTCGAGTGCGGCGCCAATGTTACGGCGCGATGGCCGGGCATCGGGTTGGCGGCTGCCTCGGATATCGCCACCGCACTCACGGACAACGGAGTAAATTGCGCTGGAAGAACCTCCGAGCCCCCGCCCTCCTTGAACAGAATGATCCCTGCAATCGCGACGATAGGGAACGCCGGCACCCACATAAGCCGTGTGAGCCATCGTTTTATTTTTCCTGCCGGAGCGGGCGGGATTGCAAAGATTACGAATCCGATGAGCGAGATCGCAATGAACCAGTAAAAGTCTGATGCGTAGAACGCAGCGGCGCGCGCCGCTTCGTGCCGTGCGTTCCACAGTGACAGCGCGTCGAAAATGCCGAGTTCGGAGCCGCTCGCATGCCGATAAGCAAATCCGGCCGCCGTGGTCACGGCGATGATGAGCGCCCAAAAGCACCGCACCAGGACGCTGCTCTGGAAAGCCGCGATCAATAAGGCGACCAGCGACAGACCCCACATTCCGATGAATCCGGCCAGAGTGATCAATCGTCCCTGATCGTGAAGCAGCATCACGCGTGAGAGAAAGCCATCATTCGTGAATATCACAAACGCGGCGAGTGCCAGGATGCGGAGCCCATACGCAATACTGCGAGCCTGCACGCCCGATTTCCGTGCGGCAGTAGAAGCATTATCAGACATAGCCGTTACTCGTCGCATTCGTCTCCGAATGCCTTACAGCGCCGCCCACGAGAGCAAATCGAAACGCACAACAACAGCAGCAATCCAGACGAGGCCTGCAACACACAGCGCGCAGAAGACCGCCGCAGACCCAAAGTCCTTTACCTTTCCGATCCTGGCATCGCGTTCCATCGTCACCCGGTCCGCCAGCCGCTCGATCGCGGTGTTGAGCAGTTCGACGGCGAGCAATGTCAGCAGCGATGCGATCATCGCCACGTACCAGGAGATGCTTGGTGCAATCAGCAAGCCCAGCGGCAATGCCAAGGCGAGCGCAATCATTTCCTGGCGCGGCGCAGCTTCGGTTCTAGCAGCACAGCTGAGGCCGCGCAGTGTATTGAGCGTAGCGTGGTAAATTCGCATCCCGGTTTCGGCGGCAAAGACAAGATTCGGCGGGACTCTAGAGGCCCGCCATTAACCGCCGGTTACGGCGATTTCGC
>DASTSG010000015.1:0-177380 GCA_035760805.1 Pseudolabrys sp. | reverse complement strand
AGTACGTGCCAGTGGCGTTCGTACCGTCACCGTGCATCATCCGCTGGATGAACTGACGACATAACCCCTCGGACGCATTATCCGCTTAGAGCGTTCTCGCAACGGCAAAAGGCCGATTGGCGCACTCCATTATCGAAAGAGCGCACGCTGCCCAATGGCCGGCGGCCTCGGGTCGTCCCACGCGTACTCAGGTCGCGCAATGGAGTAGCGGATGTGAAAACGAAGCCGGATCAGAAGTGATAGTTCAATCCGGCGCGCACGATATTGGCATGAACATCACCCGAGATCGCACTCGTTCCAGGCGGAACGGGCACATCGGTTGTCGTACCGCCATAAAGATACTCGATCTTGCGCTCCAGCGATCCCACAGCATCGATGCCGAATGAAAATGAAATTTTGCGGACACACGCGCGGCATTTCGGACGTCTGCCACCGAAACGCGGAGTTAACGGTTCATCGGAGGTCGGAACAAAGGGCGACCCGCCGCCGTTTTCTCTCGTGCAGGTCAAGTGTCAACCGGACGAAGCGGCTCAGGCGAACGTGGTTTTATTTTTCCGGTTTCTGGCCACGGCCAACGAATCGGCAGGCGTGCGCTTTGACCGCTCTTGACCGCGATCGCGCTCGCGGCCGGCTCATCAGGAGTCGCGCCGCGGGCGCTCGCAATCCAGGCTATGAGGTCAAAAGAATGAGCGAGGCAAAGGTAACGACGGATCATGCCACCATCCAAAAATGGGCTGAGCAGCGCGGCGGCGTGCCGGCGGAGGTGAGCGGAACGGCGGGCAAGGAGGATACCGGCATCCTGCGGCTCGATTTCGAACCAAGGGACAGCGATCTGCGCCGGATCAGTTGGGACCAATTCTTCGGCAAGTTCGACAAGGAAAAGCTCGCTTTCATTTACCAGGATCGAACTGCTGACGGTGCCGTGAGCCGCTTCCACAAATTCGTGGACCGTGCGTCGACGCAGCATTAATGCTTTTGGATTAGCGGCGGCGCTTTTTGCGGGTCCGCAAAGGCGCGACCTTTGCCGTTTTGCCGGCGCTCGTCTTCAACGCAGCGCGCAGCGTCACTGGCCGCCCGTGCTTTTTGAGTAAATCAGCGAAGGCTTCGTCAGCCAGTTCCTGGAAGGTCATCATACGATCCTGGCCAAGCAGCTTGAGGGCGGGCCAGGTCTCTTCATCGATCTCCACACGTTTTCCCGGCATGCGTAGCCTCCGCGGTAGAACCGGAGGCGAAGCGAATTTGTTCCGGGAACGTCCCGCTTCGCGCGACGTTGCCGCTGCAATCAGCGGAGATGGCGTCATGTCATTCTTGCATGAAGATAAAATCGTTCCGGCGGATGAATTGACGGCGGAGAAGCCGCCTGACTGCCCGCGTTGCGGCGCGCAAATGTGGCTTATCGTCTTCACGAAAACGACGTCCGACGAAGGCACCGACGGTTCGTATACGTATGAATGCAAGCAATGTGGTGCGTCAACGACCATCGAAAAAGCCGGTATTACCGTATAAGCCCTTCAATCCGTCGCCGATCTCGCAGCATTATGCATTCGATGCGCATGCGATGAGCCGATAAAGACATCGTCAATCCGGCGGCGCTGATGCGGCTGGCGCACGAATCTGATCAATCGCGGAATGAAAGTTCGGATTATCGACGGTCGAGGTATAGCCGACCCCCTCGCCCGCGACGCATCGTGACACAGCAAGCGATGAGAAACCCGATCTTTGGCTCTGGTGCCAAGCCAAACGCCGGTAAAAATTTAAAGGAGACGTATTTTGGTGTTGGGGCCAGCCCTGCCCGGCGCGGACAGGGCAGCCCCTTATGCGCGTTTCCCTAAGCGGCTTTCCGGTTGACCGCGCTTTCGGCAAGCGACGTCAATTTTTTGTCGGTCGCTTTTTCTTCGTCGAGATTCTGTTGCAGGAGGTTGGCGCAATCGTTGCGGCCGAGTTGCTTCGCCCACGCAACCAGCGTGCCATATCGCGCGATTTCATAATGCTCGACCGCTTGCGCAGCCGCAATCAGCGCTGCATCGAGGACTTGCTTGTCGTCGACTTCGCCGGCCACATCCTCCGCCTCTTCGATGATGCCGTCGATTGCCGGGCAATCCGCGCCCTTGGCTTCCTTGCCATGCAGGCGAAAAACCTGCTCCAGCCGTGTGACGTGATTCTTGGTTTCTTCGAGATGCGTCTTAAAACCTTGCTTGAGAGTTGGGTCTTGCGCCTTCTCGATCATTTCCGGAAGCGCGTTCACGATCTGCTTTTCCGCGTAGTAGATGTCGCGGAGCTGGTGAACGAACAAGTCGTCCATCGTTTTGATCTCACTCGAAAACAAACTCATGGGAAGTTCCTCTTGGTTCAGGATGTTCGGGTTCCGCGCCCGCAAGAGCGCTGTGTGAGAGCAACGTAAAGGCACCGAGCGGGTTCCTGGCCCGAGATGCGAACTTTCAGCTGACGTATGCTCTGAAACGCAACTTCGTCAAACGCAACGTGCGCCGCGATTTTATGACATTGGCTGGAACGACTGTTGCGTAGGCGCGTTCGCCAACAACAGCGTCAAAGTGCGATAACACGGCAAACGCGCGGCCGTTTAATCAAACAGACGGTGCAAGGAGCACAGGTCTCGTCAGCCGCGCCGCAGGAAAACAATGATTCGCGTCGCGCAAGGTAACGATGTCGGGTAAACACTCGCCCAAGTTTTTGCAGTCGGGCGAGGCAACACACACACAAAACCAGCTGATCCCGTTGAGCGTGGCTTGCCGCCTGTAGGAAGCCTGCAACGATGTCAAAGGCGTTGCACGTCCATGTTCGCGTCGAGCGCCACGTACCTCGCGGCGCCGTTGAAGCAATCGAATTACCCCGGCCGCTTAAGCCGGAAAATTCGACGCGGTTACGCCATCACGCTACAACAACGCACGCGAGGTTACGAGAACGCGTATTCAGCGGCTCGCTACATTTGTCGGCAACCGGAATGCGATAGCGCCGCGGAGGCTCCGCTCGCGCTCACGGACCGCGTGGTCGTCATTTCCCGATTTGACGACCCAGCCAGTCTGCGTTCTGCCCGTAATGATGCCGACGTGACCGCGCCACACGACGATCGTTCCGATGCCTGGTCCGTTTGCGCGCATGCCGTAATGAGCCCAGTTGCGGGCGAGATTGTACGAGCGATCGGCAACGCCGAGATAGTGCCTCATCCACCAGCCGCACCAGGCGCGTGGACGCGGATCGTGGCCACCGCCAATCGGCGTTCTGGTCGCGACACGCGCCGCGCTCCGTCTGGTCGGTGTAGGCGATGCTTTGGCGTAAGCGGAAGAGGCTTTTGCGTAACCTTGAGAGACCGATTTGCAGCCGAAACGATCGCATTGAATTTGCGCGGTCAGATGACGAGAGTAATGATGACGATTTGTGTAGTGATGATATGTGCTGTGATGAGGGCGTGCGAATGCAGGAGTCGCGACCGTGCAAGCAAGCGCAGTCGCGACGGCGGCGAGCCGTCGTTTCATTGTTATTATCCCCTGTGTTGTTGAGGCTTTACGCTGTTACCAAATGCTGTGCCGATCAGAGCAAAATGCTTGCTGCTGCTTCGGCGGTTGACCCAACTTCACTTCCCAATTGGCAGCTTCGAGAAAACGTAGAAGAGGAAACCCCCGCTGCTGCAAAATAACGAACACGTTCCGATTGTGTTTGTTCCATGATCAAATACTCCACGCAGTACAAGGATTTACGTCGTCCCCGACGTTCGCCCTTAGCCAAAAAATATGACGTAGCAAAGGGTTTTTTTACGTAGCTCCTATCCGGACTATTGTCCTATCGCGCGATGAGAGTCGTTAGCTGCAACGCATCGAGCGGCGCCGCGCTCTTCTGATCGTTGTCAAAATAGACGTAGGTGTTGCGTCCGGCGCGGCGCCACGCTGCAATGTGCCGCGCCCACGCGCGCAAGGTCTTTTCCGCATAACGCCCTTTGTACGTGCCGTGAGGTCCATGGCCACGCACATAAACGAAGTCCGCGGTCACTTCCCACGGCGCGGGAGCATCTTGATGATCTGAGAGGCAAAGCGCGATATTGCGCTGTCGCAGTAACTCGAAAACGCGGTCATCGTACCAACTTGCATTGCGAAACTCGAAAGCATAGCGGCGGCGCTCCGGCAACAAGCGCAGAAATGATGCAAGCCGTTCGCGATTGATACTGAACTGTGGCGGTAACTGAAAGAGAACCGGTCCCGCTTTCGGCCCGAGAATTTGCAGCCTCTCTTCGATCAGGGCGAGACTGTTACGCGAATTGTCGCTCAGCCTTTTCCAGTGCGTGATGAACTTTGAAGCCTTCCAGGAGAACACAAAATCATCCGGTGTGGAGTCGCGCCACATCCGAACCACATCAAGACTTGGCGTGCGATAGAACACGCCATTGAGCTCGGCTGTGATGAATTGCGTCGCATAATACGCGAGATGGTGCTTCACCATGAGTTGCCGCGGAAAGAACGGTCCGCGCCAGGACGGATAGCTCCATCCCGCTGTTCCGATGAGCGCCGATCCTGTGCGTGTCTTCAATCGACTCTGCAACCAAATATTCGTTCCTCAGGAACGAACCTGCAGGCCAAAAGTTGCGCCGCCATGTCACGGCGCCCTTGTGCTCGCGGCCGGCGTGGGCCTAACGGCAACGCCAACCTGTTCTCGCTGCGGCAACCGGAAGCTACGCCAGGGCCCGAGCAGCAATTGCTGCTTCCCAGGTTTGCGGCTGAATGTTGAAATATCCAGCAGCCGAGTTCAACCAACGCAATTGGCAACATCACAATCGAAAACCCGGCGGCACGAACGACCGGATAGCCGACGCGCCTATTGGCCTGACCTGAAACTACGTCCCCATTGCAGCGATCAAAATTTGGATGGACGCTTCCAAGTTCGCTTTGCTAGCGTCCGCCGTCGGGCCAGGAGCGCCAAATGTTTCCGCTCGGACTCAATTTAAGGCGTGTATGTGAGGCCGACGCGCGACCGGCGAAGCAGGCGGCAGCCGACGAAGACCCGCCAGATGCGGACGAACGACCGATTGGGCCCGCTTGCCCACACTGCGGCCGGTCCGTCACGTGGTATCAGTCCAGGCTCCAGCAAGACAACGGCAGCCAAATAATCGTGCATTCATTCCAGTGCACACACTGCGGCACACTGGTCGAAACCGAGGAACCCAAGAAGAAGGCTCTACGGGTTATTTGAAGCCCCCTTTTCTGAACTCACCTGTCCGCGGCCACCGGCGCGCAGCGAAGATGTGGCTGTCGGGGCAAGGTTTATTTTGTTAAACACGGGACTGATTTTTAGATTTTCCTCCCCGCCATGACCAAGCCGCTTCCCCAAAAAGCACCGTCGCTCAAGGATTTTCGCCGCATCGTGGTGAAGGTCGGCTCCTCGCTGCTGGTCGACAGCGCGGCGGGCAGGCTCAAGCGCGATTGGCTCGACACACTGGCCGCCGACATCGCGCGCCTGCACAAAGAAAAGAGAGACATCATTGCGGTCTCCTCCGGAGCGATCGCGCTCGGGCGTTCCGTACTCAAGTTGCCGAAAGGCACCCTCAAGCTCGAAGAGGCGCAAGCCGCCGCCGCCGTGGGCCAGATCGCACTCGCGCGCGCCTGGGCGGAGGCCCTCAGCGCACACAAGCTCAGTGCCGGCCAGGTGTTGCTGACGCTGCAGGACACGGAAGAGCGACGACGCTATCTCAATGCGCGCTCGACGATCGCCAAGCTGCTGGAATGGCGCAGCATGCCGGTCATCAACGAAAATGACACGGTCGCCACGTCCGAGATTCGTTACGGCGACAACGACCGGCTGGCCGCGCGCGTCGCCACCATGATGAGCGCGGACTTGCTGGTTCTGCTCTCGGACGTCGATGGACTTTACGATCGACCGCCCGGCAAAGGGAGCCAAGCAAAGCGTCTCGACATCGTGCCGCGCATCACGCCGGAAATCGAGTCGATGGCCGGCGACTCCGGTTCGGAGTTATCGCGCGGCGGCATGCTGACGAAGATCGAGGCCGGCAAAATCGCGACCACAGCCGGAACGCACATGGTCATCGCATCGGGCCGCGTTGCACACCCGCTCAAGGCAATCGCGGACGGAGCAGCTTGCACGTGGTTTTTGACGCCTGCAAATCCGGTGACCGCGCGCAAGAAATGGATCGCAGGCTCGCTCGAACCGCACGGAACGATCACCATCGATACCGGTGCGGTGCGCGCATTGCGTAGCGGCAAGAGCCTTCTGCCCGCGGGTGTCATCCGCGTGCACGGCACTTTCCAACGCGGCGACGCCGTGCTGGTGCGCGGTCCGGACGGTGCGGAGATCGGCCGCGGGCTTATCGCCTACGACTCCGATGACGCGGAGAAAATTCGCGGCCAATCATCCGCGGAAATCAAAACGATCCTCGGCTATTCCGGCCGTACGGAGATGATCCACCGCGATGATCTGGTGCTGGGCGGGGAGTAGAGCACGACACTCGCGATCGGCTGCTGCATTCCGGATAAAGATCTAATGAGCGCGCGGCAACCGGGACCGGTCCGAGCTGAGCAAGTGCAATGAGCGCATCGACCGCCGGACCAGCCGTTGCCCCTGCCCCTGGAACGATCCGGTCGCATCCTCGTTACCGGATCGAAACACGAAGCGGAAAAATCAGTGAAGGCGACCGATGGGCCGCCCAAAGCCCCAGCCATCCGGAGGCTGGGGCTTTCGATGCGCCGGCAATTGCAGACAATTTTTTGAGAATCCGCGACGATTTGGCGCTCCCCACACCCTTGCGAGCCCCGCTTGGGACCGGTTCACTTGCGCCAAGAGCCGAACGTCACCGCCTCGCACCATCGGTGCACCCAAGCGATGCCGCAAAAGGCCACGAAAGCGCACACTGACGCACGAGGACTGCGTTACTCACCCCCAAGAGGGCCCGGGTCTGGGCCCTAATTTTTTGTCATGCGCGGCCTTTTGGCCGATCTGCGGGTCAAGCAGACTTGCCGGCCGGTGGAGCGCCGTCTCATGGCCCGACAGTTCACAGTCCGGCAGAGAGCTTTCAATGCCGGGACAGAAAATCTTGCAATCTCAATGACGACCGTGCCGACGCGAATGGCGCGCGCCACGCGTACCGGTTGCGGATCGGCGCTGCTGCGGCCGCAGGGGTAATCGCAGGAACGTCCCGTCGGGAAACTCCAGGTGACGCGAAAGGACCTGTACCTGGCCTTCTCCGCCGGGACGTCCCTCGATCACGAACTTGGTGCCAAGTGGGAAGCGGGTGGGGAGACGATGTGAACGGTACGCCATAACGACCTCCTGAACACGCGTGCACCGTGTAATCGGAATGTGCTGGCCCCTTGACGCGTTCCGTCCTCGCGCCAGTTATCCACGTTATCCCCAGCGGGACGCGCATTTACCCTCTCAGCCCGCAAATTCGCTCGCGCGTCTGCAACGTGATAGGAAATCGAGCACGCTCAGGGACTTGCCTCGCTTCGATACGCCATGGCCACACCATTGAAGACCATCGACGCCACCACCGATATCGCTGCCGTCATGGCCGATATCGGCCGCCGGGCACGCGCGGCAGCGCGTATTCTGGCGCGCGCCACGACCAACCAGAAAAATGTCGCGCTCGGCGCCATGGCCGAGGCTATCCGCGCGCAGGCGAGCGACATTCTCACTGCCAATGCCGAAGATGTGTCGGACGCCCGGGCCTCGGGTGAGCCCCCCGCTTTTATCGACCGGCTCGCCCTGACCGGGGAACGCGTCGAAGCGATTGCAGCGAGCATCGACGTTATCCGCGCGCTCGATGACCCAATCGGCACCGTTACAGAAGCCTGGAAACGCCCGAACGGGATGACGATCGAGCGCGTACGCGTGCCGCTCGGCGTGATCGGAATTATCTATGAAAGCCGCCCGAACGTGACCGCGGATGCAGGCGCACTTTCACTCAAGGCCGGCAACGCAACTGTGTTGCGGGGCGGCTCGGACAGTTTTCGGTCGTCCCGCGCGATTCATGCAGCGTTGGTGAAAGGCCTGCGGGCGGCTGGCTTGCCCGATGAAGCCATTCAGCTCGTGCCGACACGCGACCGGGCCGCTGTCGGAATGATGCTCACCGGCCTCGACGGCACCATCGACGTGATCGTGCCGCGCGGCGGCAAAGGACTCGTGGGCCGCGTGCAAAACGAAGCACGCGTACCGGTATTCGCGCATCTTGAAGGCGTCTGCCACGTCTATGTCGATAGAGGCGCGTCGCTTGAGATGGCGAAAAAGATCGTTCTCAACGCCAAAATGCGGCGTACCGGGGTGTGCGGCGCAGCCGAGACTCTGCTGATCGATCGCGCCGCGGCGGCCTCCAATCTGAAGCCGCTCGTAGACATGCTGCTTGATGCAGGCTGCGAAATTCACGGCGACAAGGCAACGCAAGCCGTCGACCCGCGCGTAAAAGCGGCGACGGAGGAGGACTGGTCGACTGAATATCTCGACGCCGTTATTGCGGTGAAAGTCGTCGATGGAATCGACGACGCTATCGATCATATCGAGCGCTACGGCACGCATCACACCGACGCAATCGTCACCGATGACAATGCTGCGGCAGAAAAATTTCTTGCCGCTGTCGACTCCGCTATCGTGCTGCACAACGCGTCGACGCAATTCGCCGATGGCGGAGAATTCGGCTTCGGTGCGGAGATCGGGATCGCGACCGGGAGGCTACATGCGCGCGGTCCAGTCGGCGTAGAGCAGCTCACCAGCTTCAAGTATCGCGTGCGGGGTTCGGGGCAGATCAGGCCGTGACAGACCAACCAAATCCGCATCGTTCAATCACGGCCTAAGCGAGAGGGGGCGGCGATGGCACGCGAGCGATTGCTCCCTCCGCACGCGCGCGGCATGGCGATCGGGCTATTCGGCGGTACGTTCGATCCGCCGCATGAGGCGCACGTCGGGGCTACGCTGCTGGCGATGAAGCGGCTCGGCCTTAATCGCGTGTGGTGGCTTGTCACGCCCGGCAACCCGCTCAAGAACACCAATGGTCTCGCGCCGCTTGCCGCACGCATTGCCGCATCTCGCGCGCTCACGCGCGACACGCGTATCGACGTGACCGGCCTCGAAGCGGCCATCAAGACGCGATTTACCTACGACACCATCAAATGGCTGCTCCGCCGCTGCCCCGGCGTTCGCTTCGTCTGGATCATGGGCGCGGACAACCTGCGTACCTTTCATCGATGGCAACGCTGGCGGGACATCGCGCGCCTCGTCCCCATCGCTGTGATCGATCGGCTCGGGCCGAGCCTTTATGCCAGCGCGGGAATTGCCGGCCAGGCGCTTTCACGCTTTCGTCTGCCCGAGTCGGCCGCACGATCGCTCGTGAACCAAAAGCCGCCTGCGTGGATTTATCTGCACGGCCTGAAATCGCCACTCTCCTCGACGGCCTTGAGGGTGAAGCGCCGGAACCTGCATGAGAATGTGCGGGCGGCCGCCAAGTCGGCAAAGCCGGAACCCGCAAAAAAGAAACCCGCAGGCAAGCGTGGCAAGGAGAAAAGGAAATAGCTATCTTTTCGTTGATCCTCGATACGAATCGAGGTGGTGCGACCAACAGAAAGGATACGAACCCCTGTCCACACCTGCACTGTCTCGGGCGACTCGTCAGGTGCCCGAACCCGCCTCCCAGCGGCTTGCCGCGACGGAGGCGCTTCGCATCGTCCTCGCGAGCCTGGAAGAAATGAAAGCCGAGGACAGCGTCACAATCGATCTCACCGGCAAAAGCTCAATCGGCGATTACATGGTCGTGACCTCGGGCAGGTCACAGCGCCACGTCGGCTCCGTAGCCGAGCGCGTCGTGAAGGACATCGAAGCTGCCGGCGTGCGCAGCGTGCGCGTCGAGGGACTAAGGCAGTGCGATTGGGTGCTGATCGATGCCGGTGACGTCATTGTGCACGTGTTCAAGCCGGAGACTCGCTCCTTTTACAATCTTGAAAAGATGTGGTCCGGCCGGAACGACGGGCGGCGCTCCCTCTGATAGATTCCCGGCACGATGCGCATCATCGTTGCCGCCATTGGCCGGATGAAACAGGGGCCGGAAACAGAGCTCGTCGAGCGCTACCGTAAGCGCGTGGCGCAGACCGGCCGCAGCCTCGGCTTGCGTGGCGTTGAAATCGTCGAAATCAGGGAAAGCCGCGCCGATCGGGCCGAAAAGCGCATGTTGGAAGAATCCATCGCGCTCGCCAATGTGATGCCCGCCGGGGCTGCGACTGTGCTGCTCGACGAGCACGGAGACAATCTCGACAGCGCTTCGTTTGCGGGTTTGATCGCCAAATGGAAAGGAGACAACTGTTCCGCAGCTGTCTTCATTATCGGGGGCGCTGACGGCCTTTCTGTCACCTTGCGCGAGAAGGCGACACAGCGGCTTTCTTTCGGTGCAGCGACCTGGCCTCACCAAATGGTTCGAATCATGCTGCTGGAGCAATTATATCGGGCGACCACGATTCTGGCCGGCCACCCCTATCACCGTGCGTGACGGCAACCGTCCGATCAGAATAGTCATGCAGAGGGTGCTTGCCGCCATGTGGCAACGACGTAATTTTCGGCCATGACGTTCTACAGAATCGGCTTTCGCCAAAATCGCTCCCGGCTGATTGCGGGGTGCGCGGCCGTCGTGGCGCTCGCGCTTGGCGCCTCCGTCGGGGAGCGCCTACTCCGCGTGGATCCGGCCCAAGCGGAAGAAACGCAGAAATCCGATATCCTCAAGCGGCATAATGAGGAGCTTAAGAACATCCGCGACGAGCAGAAGAAGTCGGCGGACAAGGAAGCGGCGATCAAGCGCGAAATCGAACAGATCGGTGCCAATCGGCGCAAACTGAATGAGCAGCTTATCGACACCGCAGCTCGCGTGCGCAATGCCGAGAGCAAAATCGCGGAGACCGAAGCCCGGCTCAAACCACTCGATGAGAGAGAACGCGCGCTCCGCAAATCGCTTGAAGCGCGCCGTGCGGTAACCGCACAGGTCCTCGCCGCCTTGCAGCGCATGGGACGCCAACCGGTGCCCGCATTGATTGTCAGCCCCGAAGACGCGCTACGATCTGTACGCTCGGCAATTCTTCTGGGTGCGGTTGTACCGGAGTTGCGCCATGAGGCGGAAGCGGTCATGAACGATCTGTCTGACCTTGTGCAAGTGCGCAAGCAAATCGACGCCGAGCGCAAGCGGCTCCAAGCCGAAGTCGCCTCGCTGGGTGACGAGCGTGAGCGGCTTTTGGCGCTGGTGGAGCAACGGCGAAAACAAGCCGCCGAGCGCGAGAAGGCTTTGGACGCGGAACGCGCGCGAGCAGCCGAACTCGCCCATCACGCCAGTGATCTCAAAGATTTGATCGCGAAGCTGGAGCAAGATGCCGGTAAGCGTTCTGAACCGGAGGCCGCTCGCCAGGATACGCGGCCTGCTATGGCAGCGCTGCACGACCCGGGCCGCATGGCGCCCGCGGTTTCGTTTGCCTCATTGAAAGGACACATTCCCATTCCGGTTAACGGCGTAAAGATTCGCGAATTCGGCGCGCCGGACGGCGCAGGCGGTGCTGAAAAAGGGCTGTCGATTGCCACCCGCGCCGGTGCGCAAGTTACTTCGCCGGCCGATGGTTGGGTCGTTTACGCCGGCCCCTTCCGTTCATATGGACAACTCTTGATCCTTAATGCAGGCGGCGGGTATCATGTCCTACTTGCCGGAATGGACCGAATTTCAGTCGATGTCGGGCAATTTGTATTGACCGGCGAGCCCGTTGCGGTAATGGGAAGCGGCTCCCAAATTGCCGCAATTCTAGCGACAGGTTCCAGCCAGCCGGTGCTCTACGTTGAGTTCCGCAAAGACGGGATTCCCGTCGATCCAGGCCCATGGTGGGCCGCAAGCCAAGGCGAAAAGGTTCGCGGATAATGCGCAAGACAACTCTCATTCTTCTCGGCGCTGCTGCAGGGGCGGCACTGACGCTGCTCGCCACGCAGCCGCGCCTGATGCTGGTCGGCACCACGGCCAATGCTGCCGCCTCTGACACCTATCGTCAGCTCAATCTGTTCGGCGACGTATTCGAGCGCGTGCGCGCCGATTACGTGGAAAAACCCGACGATAAAAAGCTCATCGAAACGGCCATCAATGGCATGCTGGCCGGGCTCGATCCGCATTCGAGCTACATGGATGCGAAGAGCTTCCGCGACATGCAGGTGCAGACACGCGGTGAATTCGGCGGTCTGGGTATCGAAGTCACCATGGAGGACGGCCTGATCAAAGTCGTGGCGCCCATCGACGATACGCCGGCCTCCAAAGCGGGCATCTTGGCGAACGACATCATCGTCAAACTCGACGACGAGCAGGTGCAGGGAATGACCCTGAACCAGGCGGTCGAGAAGATGCGCGGCCCGGTGAACAGCAAGATCAAACTGACGATCGTGCGCAAAGGCGCAGAAAAACCGATCGAGGTTACGATCACGCGCGACGTGATCCACGTGCGCTCGGTGCGTTCGCATGTTGAAGGCGACGACATCGGCTACATCCGCATCACGCAGTTCAGCGAACAGACCAGCGACGGGCTGAAAAAAGCGATCGCCGACATCAAGGCGAAGGTCAGCAACGATAAACTCAAGGGCTATATCCTTGATCTGCGTAACAACCCCGGAGGTTTGCTGGATCAGGCCATCGCAGTGTCAGATACTTTCTTGCAGAAAGGCGAGGTCGTTTCGACTCGCGGCCGCAACGCCGACGAGACGCAGCGTTTCAATGCCCGTCCCGGCGATCTCACCGATGGCAAGCCGCTGATCGTGCTTATCAACGGCGGTTCGGCGTCGGCCTCTGAGATCGTTGCCGGCGCGCTGCAAGACCACAAGCGTGCGACGCTGCTCGGCACGCGCTCGTTCGGCAAAGGTTCGGTACAGACGATTATTCCGCTCGGCTCCGGAAATGGCGCCTTGCGTCTGACCACGGCGCGTTATTTTACGCCCTCCGGCCGTTCCATTCAGGCCAGAGGAATCACGCCCGACATCAAGGTACTGCAGGATGTGCCGGATGACATGAAGTCGAAAGTGACCGACACAAAAGGTGAGGCGTCGTTGCGCGGCCATCTCAAGGCCGAGGGCAAAGGTAAAGAAGAGACCGGATCGCAAGCCTACGTGCCGCCCGATCCAAAAAATGACAAAGCGCTTATCATGGCGGAAGAATTGCTGCGCGGGACCCAGGTCAATTCGGCGTTCCCGCCCGATCCGAAGGCGCCTATTCCGAATTGACGGCTTCATCAGCCGCAACGTTGACGGGGCGGTCCGCAAGGGCCGCCCCGTTTGCTTCTCGCATCCTGAGGTGCCGCGCTCGTGCTAGACTTGAATGATGATTCGTAAGGATCGCGGCCGTGGCGACGGATGACCTGGACACGCCGCTCGGCCAAACCAAGCCAAAACGGCCGGCAAAACTTTTCGTCACGATGCCATACGTCGTGGCCGGAGCCCTTGGCCTGTTCGGCGTCAGCGTGGCGCTCTGGGCCGTCCTTGCCAATGACCCGCTGGGGGGCGAGCCATTTGCCGTGGTGCCCACCCAAGCCAAGATGGTGAAAGCCGCCCAAGGTACGCAGCCAGGCGATCAAGGCACCCAGCACGCACGCTATGACGGCCCTTCCGCAAAACAACAGGCGTCGGTTTCCGAGACCGCAACCCCCGAAGTAGCCCCCGGCAACAAAGTCATCACGATTATCAACGGGGCCACGGGCACCCGACAAAACGTCGTCATTCCCGACAGCTCCGGCAACAAAACCGGCAGCAACCAAACGCCACCGCTGCAAGAAAGAACGCACTCAGAACTGCTGGAAAAATCGAAGGAAGGAAGCATTCCGAAAATCGGGCCACAGGGTGAGCGCGCCATGACGATGTATGCGCATCCCCGCAAGCTGGCCGCGAACGAAGCCGCTGCGCCGAAGATCGCGCTCATCATCGGTGGTCTTGGGATCAGCGCATCGGGCACGGAAGACGCGCTCGCTAAATTGCCGGCAGCGGTGACATTTGCGATTGCGCCTTACGCAGCCGGCCTTCAATCCCTTGCGGAGAAGGCACGTGCCGGAAATCACGAACTGTTGCTGCAAGCGCCGATGGAGCCTTTCGATTATCCGGATAACGATCCCGGTCCCCAAACACTGTTGACCTCACTGGCCCCTGCCCAGAATGCCGAGCGCTTGCATTGGCTGATGGGCCGCTTCCACGGCTATGTCGGAATCGTCGGTTACATGGGTGCGCGCTTTGCTGCGTCGGAGCAGGCGCTCGCCCCTGTGCTTGCCGAAATCGCCAAACGGGGGCTGATCTATGTGGACAATGGCGCGTCCCCCCGCAGCGTCGCGGCGCAGATTGCCGTTGGACAGAATTTTCCGTTTGCTAAAACCGACGTCGTTCTCGATGCCGTTCCTACGCCGACGGAAATTGACCATGCGCTCGCCCGCATGGAACTTTTTGCGCGCGAGCATGGCATCGCGGTCGGGATGGCAACGGCCATACCATCCACCGTGGACCGAATCGCGCAGTGGATCGGAGAGCTGAAAAACCGCGGCGTCGTGTTGGTGCCGATTACGATGGTCGCACTCAAGGCGAAGTCATCGTAATGTCCTGCGGCGAGAGCGAGACGCGGGTCGATGATGGAAACGCAGATGCTTCCCTACGAGGCCCTGCCCTATCGCCCTTGCGTCGGGATGCTGGTGCTCAACCGGTCGGGATTGGTGTTTATTGGACGCCGCGCAGGCGGTCCTGAGCACACCGATGCCACGCATGTCTGGCAAATGCCGCAAGGCGGCATTGACGACAATGAACATCCATACGAGGCCGCGTTGCGAGAGCTCTACGAGGAGACCAATATTCGCTCGGTCGAGAAGTTGGGCGAGATCGAAGAATGGCTTACCTACGACATTCCGCGTGACCTCATCGGCCAAGCATGGGGCGGAAAATATCGCGGACAAAAACAAAAATGGTATGCGCTGCGATTCACGGGCGACGACAGCGAGATCGACATCAGCAACCCGGCCGGCACGCACAAGCCGGAATTTACCGCCTGGCGATGGGCCGCAATCGAGGAGCTGCCCGCGCTCATCGTGCCATTCAAACTGCCGGTCTATGAACGAGTCATAAAGGAGTTCGCGCGGTTCGCGCGTTAGTGCATCGCCGTCGCGAGAATGTGCCGGTCGATCTCTTTGAAATGATCGAGCCGCATGATGAGCTTGTCGAGCTCGTTGCCCTGCTGCGTCTTTTCGATCCGCCGCTCGATCTCGGCGATACGCGCGGCGATGGTGGTGCGGTCGAAATCTTCCAGGCGCTCCGCTACATCGGCAAGAACGGTCAGGCCGTCGGCCGAGACTTCGGCAAACCCGCCGAGCACGACGATCTCACGTTCACCGTCGCTGTTGTGCACGGTCAAAATGCCGGGCCGCAGCGTGGCCACCGCGGGCGCATGGCCGGGCAAAACGCCGAAATCTCCCTCGATGCCGGGCACGTCCACCTGCTCGACATCGCCGGCAAAGACGAGTTTTTCGGGAGAGACGAGATCGAAACGGAAGGTCGCCATGGCCAATAAGCCGGCTTACGCCGCCTCCGCCGCAAGCTTTTTACCCTTCTCGACTGCCTCTTCGATCGTGCCGACCATGTAGAAGGCTGCCTCCGGCAGATGATCGTACTTGCCTTCGCACAGCCCTTTGAAACCGCGGATGGTATCGGCGAGATCTACCAGCTTGCCGGGCGAACCGGTGAACACTTCCGCCACATGGAAAGGCTGCGACAGGAAGCGCTCGATCTTTCGTGCGCGCGCGACCGTCAACTTGTCCTCTTCGGAAAGTTCGTCCATGCCAAGAATGGCGATGATGTCCTGCAGCGCTTTGTAGCGCTGGAGAATCTGCTGCACCTGCCGCGCGACCGCGTAATGCTCCTCGCCGACAATCAGCGGCGAAAGCATGCGCGAAGTGGAATCGAGCGGATCGACCGCCGGATAAATGCCCTTCGCCGCGATGTCGCGTGACAACACGGTGGTTGCGTCAAGGTGCGCGAACGATGTCGCCGGCGCCGGGTCGGTCAGGTCGTCGGCCGGCACGTAAATAGCCTGCACCGACGTGACCGAGCCCTTTGTCGTCGTCGTAATACGCTCCTGCAACGCACCCATGTCGGTCGCGAGTGTCGGCTGATATCCCACTGCCGAGGGAATACGGCCGAGCAGCGCCGAGACTTCCGAGCCGGCTTGCGTGAAGCGGAAGATATTGTCGACGAAGAACAGTACGTCCTGACCCTGATCGCGGAAGTACTCCGCAACCGTGAGGCCGCTCAAGCCCACGCGAGCGCGCGCTCCCGGCGGCTCATTCATCTGGCCGTAGACGAGCGCGCATTTGGAGCCGACGGCCGACCCATTGTTCTTCTTCGGGTCCTTGTTGACGCCCGATTCGATCATCTCATGGTAGAGGTCGTTGCCCTCGCGCGTACGCTCACCGACACCGGCGAACACGGAGTAACCTCCGTGTGCTTTCGCGACGTTGTTGATGAGCTCCATAATCAGCACCGTCTTGCCGACGCCGGCGCCGCCAAAGAGGCCGATCTTGCCGCCCTTCGCATAGGGCGCCAGCAGGTCGACAACCTTGATGCCGGTAACGAGAATTGCAGCCTCTGTCGATTGCTCGGTGTAAGTCGGCGCCGGCTGGTGAATGGCGCGCTTCTCCTTCGTCTTGAGCGGGCCAGCTTCGTCCACCGGCTCGCCGACGACGTTGATGATCCGGCCGAGCGTCTCGTCACCGACAGGCACCGCGATCGGCTGCCCGGTATCGGTGACCTCCTGGCTGCGAACGAGGCCTTCCGTCGAGTCCATCGCGATCGTGCGCACAGTCGACTCGCCAAGATGCTGCGCAACTTCGAGTACCAGCCGGCGGTCGCCGTTCTTCGTCTCGAGCGCGTTCAAAATCGCGGGGAGTTGGCCTTCGAACTGCACGTCGACGACGGCGCCGATGACCTGGGTGATTTTTCCGATTGCGTTTTGTGCGGTGGCCATATCGTCCTCGTTGAAACTAAAGGGCCTCGGCGCCGGAAATGATCTCGATCAGTTCCTTGGTGATCATTGCCTGTCGCGTTCGGTTGTATGTGAGCGTCTGCCTGCGGATCATTTCCCCCGCGTTGCGGGTCGCGTTATCCATTGCGCTCATGCGTGCGCCTTGTTCCGAAGCGGCGTTCTCAAGCAACGCCCGAAACACCTGCACCGAGAGGTTTCGCGGAAGAAGCTCGTCGAGAATATCGCTCTCCTCAGGCTCGTATTCGTAAGCCGCGGCGGGACCGCCTTCCGCACCCTGCTCGAACAGCGGCGGAATGATCTGCTGCGCGGTCGGAATCTGCGCAATGACCGAGCGGAAGCGTGCGAAGAACAGCGTGCAGATATCAAATTCACCCTTGTCGAACAGCTCGACGATTTTCGTTGCGATCATGTCGGCATGCTCGAAACCGATCTGCTTTACGCCACGCAGTTCGACTACCTCGAGAATCTGTTTGCCATACTGCCGCCTGAGCTGTTCGGCTCCCTTGCGACCAACGCAGAGAATTTTGATCTGCTTGCCTTGCCCGATGAGCGTATTGATCCGCTCACGCGCGAGTCGCACGATCGAGGAATTGAAAGCACCGCAAAGGCCGCGCTCGGCCGTGCACACCACAAGCAAATGCACGTTGTCGCTGCCGGTACCCGCAAGAAGCCTGGGCGCGGAATCGCTGCCGGCAACAACCGATGCGATCGAGCCCAGCACTTTGGCCATGCGTTCTGCGTAAGGACGCGCGGCTTCCGCAGCCGCCTGTGCGCGGCGCAGCTTCGAGGCGGCGACCATTTGCATCGCCTTCGTGATCTTCTGCGTCGCCTTGGTCGCCGCAATGCGAACGCGCATGTCCTTGAGGGAGGGCATGCTTTATCCTCTTGCTCTGCCTGGTTCCCACCCCCCTTGCGGGGCAGGGTTAGGGAGCGGGGCAAACGGCACCCGCCACTTTTGTGGCTTACCCCCCTCTTTGCTGGCTTCACTCGCCGACCTCCCCCTCGAGGGTGGAGGCGAAGAAAGAATGCAAGTCATCGTACTCACGCGAAGCTCTTCGCGTAACCGTCAACGATATCTTTTAGCCTGCCCGCGTCCGCGTCGGATAGATCGCCGCTCTTGCCGATCGACTCGAGCAGATCGCCATGCTTCGTGCGCAGCAGGCTCAACAGACCCTGCTCGAACGCCCGAACACGCTCGACCGGCAACGGATCGAGATACCCGTTGACGCCGGCATAAATGACGCAAACCTGCTCTTCCATTTTCAGTGGCGAGAACTGCGGCTGCTTGAGCAACTCCGTCAGCCGCGCACCACGGTTCAGCAGGCGCTGCGTCGTGGCATCGAGATCGGAGCCGAACTGCGCGAACGCCGCCATTTCGCGATACTGCGCAAGCTCACCCTTGATGCGGCCGGCGACCTTTTTCATCGCTTTGGTCTGTGCCGCAGATCCGACACGCGACACCGAGAGGCCGACGTTCACGGCCGGGCGGATGCCCTGATAAAACAGATCGGTTTCAAGAAAGATCTGCCCGTCGGTAATCGAAATGACGTTGGTCGGGATATAGGCCGACACGTCGTTGGCCTGCGTCTCGATGACCGGCAGCGCCGTCAACGAGCCGGCCTTGTTCTCATCGTTCATCTTCGCTGCGCGCTCGAGCAAACGCGAGTGCAAATAGAAGACATCGCCCGGGTAGGCCTCGCGTCCCGGCGGACGGCGCAACAGCAGCGACATCTGGCGATAGGCGACGGCCTGTTTCGACAGATCGTCATAGATGATGACCGCATGCATTCCGTTGTCGCGGAAATATTCGCCCATCGTGCAGCCCGTAAACGGCGCCAGAAACTGCATCGGCGCCGGATCGGAAGCAGTCGCCGCGACCACGATCGAGTAATCGAGCGCGCCCTGCTCTTCCAACACCTTCACGAATTGCGCGACCGTCGAGCGCTTCTGCCCGACCGCCACGTAAACGCAATAGAGCTTGATCTTTTCATCGGGCTGCGCATTGAGCGGCTTTTGGTTGAGGATGGTATCGAGCGCGATCGCGGTCTTGCCGGTCTGCCGATCTCCGATGATCAGCTCGCGCTGGCCGCGGCCGATTGGAATAAGCGAGTCGATCGCCTTGAGCCCGGTTGCCATCGGCTCGTGCACCGACTTGCGCGGAATGATACCGGGCGCTTTCACGTCGACGCGCGCGCGGTGATCGGCGTTGATCGGCCCCTTGCCGTCGATCGGATTGCCGAGTGCGTCGACCACGCGGCCAAGCAGCCCTTTGCCGACCGGCGCGTCCACGATCGCGCCCGTGCGCTTGACGGTCTGACCTTCCTTGATCTCCCGGTCATTGCCGAAGATCACAATGCCGACGTTGTCGATTTCGAGGTTGAGCGCCATACCGCGCACACCGTTCTCGAACTCGACCATTTCGCCGGCCTGCACATTGTCGAGGCCATAAACGCGGGCAATGCCGTCGCCGACCGAAAGGACCTGCCCGACTTCGGAGACTTCGGCCTCCTGGCCAAAGTTCTTGATCTGCTCCTTCAGAATGGCGGAGATTTCTGCGGCTCGGATATCCATCAGCGGGCCTCTTTCATCGCAATCTTGATTGCATTGAGTTTGGTGCGCAGCGAACTGTCGACCATGCGGCTACCGACCTTGACGACCAGACCGCCGATAATGGCGGGGTCGATCCGGAGATCGAGATCGACCTCTTTGCCACCCGTGACCGACTTAAGCGCGCTTTTGAGCGTCTCCAGGTTCCTGTCGCTCATTTTTTCGGCGACGGTCACCTGCGCGGAGACCTCGCCTCTGTAGCGGGCGACCAACGCACGATAGCCCCGGATCATGTCGCGAACCGCGAACAGGCGGCGGTTGGTGGTGATGACGCGCAGGAAATTCGCGGCCAAGCCTGTTATTCCGGCCTTGTCGAGAATGGCGGACAGCGCCCTCAACTGCTCATCGGCATCGAAAACCGGACTGCGCACAAGCCGAGTAAGATCGGCGCTTTCGGTAAGCATGGCATCGAACTTTTCCAGGTCCTGCTTCACCGCGTCGATCGCTTTTTCATCGCGGGCGAGTTCGAAGAGGGCGTGCGCATAGCGCCCTGCCATGCCAGAAATGATCGGGTCTTCGCCTGCCACGTCGCCGCCCATTTTTGCTTGTTATCCGCAAGCCATACGCCGTCGCGAGGGAAGCGGCGCAAACTCTTGGAATCCAAGAGGGAATTCCGATTGTCGAGAACGACGCGCAAGCCCGCGGAAACTCTCGAAAATCGAGCGGCTAGCTAACATACGGCCCATTGCCGTGCAACACGGCACGTTGCCACCCGTCCACGCGAAATTTTCCACCCTTGAGGCCGCGAAAATGCAACACAGCGATGCTCCTTCTCGAATAAGGCTACAGCAGCGGCTCGCGTTCGGGTAAGCGGGCAATGGAGCTCTGCCTCTCCCGGCAACCAAGATGCGACACACGCCCGATCTGACACCTTGAGCAAGACCGATACCCTTGCGCCTCCCCGCCTGGCCGCCCGATCGGCCAGGCTTTTGGTATTCCTCCTTGCCTTCGCCTGGGGGTTCAATTGGATCGCCGCCGCGGTCGCGCTCGAGGAGGTGCCGCCATGGAGCCTCCGATTTGTCTGCAACGGCATCGGGGCCCTTGCGCTGCTGGTCGCAGTTCCGCTCAGCGGCCGCGCCCTCGCGGTCAAGCCTGCTGAGTTCAAGCACATCGCGCTTGCCGGATTTTTCAATGTCGCGGTCTTCAACATTTGTTCGGCGTTTGCGCAGTTGCACGGAGCGACATCGCGCGCGGTCATCATCACCTACTCGATGCCGATATGGTCGACGGCGCTTGCATGGCTGCTGCTCGGCGAGCGCCTCGGAAAAGTTCGAATGCTTGCGCTTGCTTTATGCATCTGTGGTCTCGCGATCCTCGTGCAACCTTTATTCGCTGCTGGATTGCCGCTCGGCGTCCTTTTTTCACTCGGCTGCGCCTTCGCATGGACAACGGCAACGATCTACATCAAATGGGCCGACATCAAGGTCGATCCGCTGACAAATGCGGCCTGGCAATTGACCGTCGGCACATTCGTAACCGGAATAGGAATGGGCCTCTTTGAAGGATATCCGCGCGTATGGCCTATCCACGCGCCTTCGCTCCTTGCGATTTTGTTCATCGGCCTGTTTGGCGTCGGCCTCGCTCATTTCCTGTGGTGGTCTATCGTTGCGAAACTGCCGACGATCACGGCCTCGCTCGGATCGCTGCTCGTGCCGGTGGTCGGCGTTGTCGGATCCACGTTGATCCTTGGCGAAAAGCCAACAATAACTGACGTCATTGGATTTGCGATGATCTTTGCAGCCGCAGCCTGCGTGCTGTTGCAGCCGAATGCAGAACACGCCGAGATGCCGGAATAGTTCACGACAAAGGAGCGCCGCATGGCATGGCTCTATCTTTTCATTGCCGGACTCTTTGAAGTCGGTTGGGCGATCGGGCTGAAATACACGGAAGGATTTTCGCGGGTCGTTCCTTCGCTGATGACTGTCGGCGCGATGGCGCTCAGTCTTGCGCTGCTTGGGCTCGCGCTGAAGAGCCTGCCTGTTGGCACCGCTTATGCGGTGTGGACCGGCATTGGCGCTGTCGGAACGGCAGCACTCGGAATTTACCTTTTCAGCGAACCGGCGACCTTGCCCCGCCTGGCATGCATAGGGCTGATCGTCACCGGCATTGTCGGACTAAAATTCGCTTCCTGAGGTCAATAAAAGCTCTGTGGGTCGACGTCGACTTCCAATCTGACGCTGCCGCGCGCCTTTGGCGCGGCGGCAAGCCATTCGCGCAGATACGCAGAGAGCTCGAAATTGCGCGGCGCTTTGACAAGCAGGCGGAAGCGATGTCGCCCGCGCACCACAGCAATCGGCGCTTCGGCGGGCCCGAGCACGCGCAGGTGCTCGCTGATCGGCGCAGCGGACGCAAGCTGCCGCGCATAGGACTCCGCCGCATAGCGTTCATTTCCCGTGATAACGAGGCTCGCAAGCCGCCCGAAGGGCGGATAACTTGTGCGCTCGCGCAGCGCAATCTCGCTCGAATAGAACGCCTCGCGGTCACCGGAAATGAGCGCGCGCATGACGGGATGTTCCGGCTGATGTGTTTGCAGGAATCCGATGCCATGGCCCTCGCGACCGGCGCGGCCGACCACCTGATGCAAAAGCTGAAACGTACGTTCCGCCGCGCGCGGATCGCCGTTGCCGAGACCTAGATCGGCATCGACGATGCCGACAAGGTTGAGTTTCGGAAAATGGTGACCCTTCGCGACGAGCTGCGTGCCGATGATGACGTCGAATTTGCCGCGCGCAATGTCGTCGAGTTCTTCGCGCAAGCGTTCGACCGTTTCGACCAGATCGCTGGAAAGCACCAGAATACGACTGTTCGGGAAAAGCTCGGCGGCCTCCTGTTCGAGCCGCTCCACACCCGGTCCACAGGCGACCCAGCTTTCGGTTGAATGACAGTTCGGACATTCTGCCGGCGGCGGCATCGAGAAGCCGCAATGATGACAAACAAGCCGCCGCTTGAAGCGGTGGTCGACCAGCCATGCATCGCAATTCTGACATTGAATGCGAAAGCCGCAGGCGCGGCATAGCGTCAGCGGCGCAAAGCCGCGACGGTTGAGAAAGAGCAGCGCCTGCTCTTTGCGCTCCAGCGCGGCCTTGACCGCTTCCGCCAGCCGCGGCGCGATAAAGCGCCCGCGCGGCGGGCCTTCGTGGCGCATGTCGATGGCTTCGACCATGGGCAGATGCGCGCCGCCGAAACGCTCCGGCAAATGAAGATGCCGATAGCGGCCGCGCTGCGCGTTGACTTTCGACTCGACCGACGGCGTCGCGGAAGCAAGCACCACCGGAATTTTCGCCACACTGCCGCGCACCACCGCCATATCGCGTGCGTGATAGCGCGCCCCGTCTTCCTGCTTGTAGGCCGGATCGTGCTCCTCATCGACGACGATAAGGCCGAGATCGGCGTACGGGAGAAACAACGCCGAACGCGCACCGACGACAACAGACACTTTGTTTGCCGCCACGGCTTCCCATGTGCGTGCGCGCATGCGCGCCGAAAGCTGCGAATGCCATTCCGCGGGGCGCACGCCAAACCGCGCACTGAAGCGGTCGAGGAATTGCGCCGTGAGCGCGATTTCCGGCATCAAAATCAGCGTTTGCCGTTTCTGCCTGATGTTTTCGGCAACAGCCTCAAAATAGACCTCCGTCTTGCCCGAGCCGGTGACGCCATCGAGCAAGGTCACCGTGTACCCGCCCTGGGCGACCGCCAGCCGCAGTGCATCCGCGGCCGCAAGCTGACCGAGGGAGAAGTCCGGCTTACGAAAATCCGGGTCGGGCGTCCGCGCGACCGGCTGCGGCGGAAGGACGACCGTTTCCAGTGTTCCTTCGTCGATCAACCCGTCGATCACGCCGGTGCTGACCCCCGCCTCTCGAGCTACATCGCGTTTTGCACGAACAAAGCCGTCGGCGAGCAGTTGCATGACGCGCGAGCGCGCCGGCGTCATCCGCGCCGGCGCACCACCGGAGAGCCGCACCCCAACGCGCTCGCGCGCGGGGCCGAGATGCTCACCGCGCCGCAGCGCCATACGCAGCACCATGCCACGCGAAGCGAGCGTGTAGCCTGCAACCCAGTCGATAAACTTGCGCAGTTCGCCCTTGAGCGGCGGCTCGTCGAGCTTTCCCCCGACGTCCTTCATCCGGTTATGCAGACGCGGATTGGGGTCCGGGTTGTCAGCCCACACGACGCCGGTGGTCTCGCCACGGGCCCCCAGCGGCACGGCGACCAGATCGCCCGGAGCCAATTCCAGGCCTTGCGGAACCCGGTAGGAATAGGTCTGGTCGAGGGCGACGGGCACCAGAACATCGACGACGCGCGTGCTCATGCGTCAGGTCTGGCCGATTCCGGCCGCTTAAGGAAGGGTGAAGGAAAGCACCCGTACGTTCTCCCATCCACGGCTGACCCACGGCCGTGCCGGGGCCCAGACGACACATGGACCAGCAGCTCAGCCTCATACCCGAGGTGTCCGCCGAGATAGGCCATTGGCTCAGGTACCTTGGCGCGGAGCGGCGCATGTCCGCCAAGACAGTGGAGGCTTATCGGCGCGATGTCGGTCAATTCCTTGAATTCCTGGCCGAGCATCTTGGCGGTACACCGTCCCTCAAGCAGCTCTCGAAGATAACGCCGCAGGATGTCCGCGCCTTCATGGCGGCGCGGCGTGCTGCCGGCATCGGCAGTCGCTCGTTGATGCGGGCACTTGCCGGTGTGCGGTCCTTCGCGCGCTTTCTCGAACGCAACGGCAAAGGCAAGGTCGGAGCGCTCGCGGCGGTTCGCGCGCCCAAAGTGGCCAAGACCTTGCCGAAACCGCTGACCGTCGGCGCGGCTACCCAACTCACGGATGCCGACCTGCGCGCCGGAGAAGAACGTGAGCCATGGGTGCTCGCGCGCGATGCGGCCGTGCTGGCACTCCTGTACGGCTCCGGCCTGCGCATATCGGAAGCGCTTGGGCTCAGTCGCCAGGACGTACCGCAACCCGGTCAGGGCGACGTCATCACCGTTAACGGCAAAGGCAACAAGCGTCGCATGGTCCCGGTATTGAAGCCGGTGCTCGATCTGATCGCCGAATATATTTCGCTTTGCCCTTACGACCTGCCGGCGGGCGGCCCGCTTTTTCTTGGCGCACGCGGTGGACCGTTGTCGCCCCGCATCGTGCAGCTTGCCATGCAACGGTTGCGCGGTGCACTCGGTCTGCCGGACACCGCAACGCCACACGCACTGCGCCATTCGTTTGCCACACACCTGCTGGCGCGCGGCGGCGACCTGCGCGCCATCCAGGAACTGCTTGGCCACGCATCGTTGGCCACGACGCAGATCTATACCGCCGTGGATACGGAACGTTTACTCGAGGTTTATCGCAGCACGCACCCACGCGCTTGAACGATAGCCACGCCAGGCCGCAACACCCCTTGTGTGTCCTCCCGATTTCATATCAACGTCCCGCTCTCAATCCGTTCCGGAGAGGGCGATGAGTGCACACGAGCACCTGGAGCACGCGGAGCACGCTGAAAGTGCTTCGCATGGCGGAAACAAGAAAATCGCGCTACTGATCTCTGTATTGGCGCTTTTCCTGGCGTTCTCGGAAACGCTCGGCAAAAACGCGCAGACTACCGCCATCACGTACAATGTCACCGCAAACGATCTGTGGGCGTTCTTTCAAGCCAAAACAATTAGAATGACCGTGTTGAATACGGCCTCGGAACGGTTGCAGCTCGAAGCCGAGCGCGCCCCCGACCCTGATAGCAAAGCCAAGCTGGAGAAGACCGTCGATTCCTGGAAAAAGCTGGTCGCCCGCTACGACGACGAGCCGTCCTCGAATGAAGGACGCAAACAACTCATGCAGCGCGCCAGGGAAGCGGAGCACAAGCGCGAATTGGCGATGGCCCGATACCATCATTACGAATTTGCCTCAGCGCTCTTTCAGATCGGTATCGTGCTTGCCTCGGCGGAAGTCATAACCACCATGACAGTGCTCGGATGGCTGTCCGGTCTGCTTGGAATTGCCGGTCTTGCCTTTACCGGCATCGGCCTCTGGGCACCGCACGCCGTGCATCTGTTCTGATCAGGCGCGCATGACGCGGCGGCGGAAGCGCATCAAGCGTCTGACAAATTTGCCCGCACGTTGCGGGCGCAGCAGCCAGATGTACTGGCGCACGCGCGCACGCACTGGCTCGACCTTTTCATGCGCCCAGTCGCGCGCCCACATCACCCATTCGTAGACGCGCCGAAACCACGCCATCTGCAAAAGCTTGTCACGCGTCGCATCGAATACGAACGCCGTGACACCAAGCCCGAGCAGCTTGGCGAGCACGAGAACGAACGCGGCGCCGAGCCAGTTGCGCGTGGCGAGAAAGTAGACCTCAAGAAATTTCAGCGGCAGCAGGACGATGAGCGGAACGATAAAAACAATAAGCGCCGCCCACGGCGGCAGCGCCTCGATCGCGCGCTTCAATACATCCCTGACCTTGCCCCAGGGAACCACATCGACGACCGCGGCAACCAGCGGCTTCAGGTGATCCCACAGCCACGTTTCCAGCAGAAACAGCAGCGCGAGAACGACCCAAAAGAAGCGGACAAGGCGGCGGCGCATGATGCTGTAGATAATAGCGGCTGCAGCGCCCGCAATTAAAGCCGCGCAATAATTTCGACACCGCCGACAGAGCTTGAAATATGCAACCCGTATGAATTTCCGGGTCGGTCCCTATCCCGGATCACGTCCTCACCCGTCCGCCATCGACGTTCAGCGTCTGTCCGGTGATGAATGCCGCATCGTCGCTGGTCAGGAACGAGAGCGCCCCGACCAGATCTTCCGGCACTTCCGGCCGCCGGATGGCCTGCATTTTGGCGGCGTTCTCGAATTCATCCTCCATCGAGGCAAAGCCCGGACGTGGCGCCCGCGCAAGCGTGCCGGGCGAGCGCGTCAAGCCCGGCGAAATTGCGTTGACCGTGATGCCGTAGGGCGCGAGATCGGTCGCCAGCGCACGCGTAAACCCAACGATGCCACCTTTGCTCGCCACATAATGCGCAAAGCCGGTCACCACCGAGCCGAGCGTTGAAGACGCCATGTTGACGATGCGCCCCCAGCGGCGCTGTATCATACCGGGTGCAAATGCCGACGAGACCAGAAACGCACTGTCAAGATTCGTTGCGAGCACCTTGCGCCAATCGGCGAATGTCATGTCGACGAATTCTTTTTGCGGAAAAATGCCGCAGCAGTTCACGACGATGTCGACGTGGCTGAACTTGCCCTGTACGTCTTTCGCCATCGCAGCAACGGCATCAGGCGCGGACACATCGCAGGATACTGCGAACGCCTGACGGCCGGCAGCCTCGACCATCTTCAGCGTTTCGGCCGAAGGCGCAATGTCAACAATCGCGATGTGTACGCCATCTTCCGCGAGCCGTTTTGCGAACGCCTGCCCTATACCATTCGCGCCGCCGGTGATCAGCGCGACTTTGTCCCTGTGTCCTTTGGCCATAGTACCCCCACTGTCATTCCGTGCGCGGCTCGTGGCGCCGAGAGTCGCAATCCATAACCACGATACTGATTTGAGTCGATGCGCCCGGTATGGATTCCGGCTTCGCATGCAGAGTCCACAATCGCGTCGCGCTTTCCGCGACCGGCCCAAGCCCCAAAGTTGTCAACTCACATATGGATCGCGCGCTTGGCAACGGCCATCGCGGCTTCCTTCACCGCTTCGGATAGCGTCGGGTGTGGGTGGCACGTGCGCGCGATGTCTTCGGCCGAGGCGCCGAACTCGATTGCCAACACCAATTCCGCGATCATGTTACCGGCGTCGGCACCGATAAGCTGCGCGCCGAGGACGCGATCGGTTTTCGCGTCGGCAAGAATTTTGACGAAGCCTTCGGTCGTCAGGTTGGCCTTGGCCCGGCCGTTGGCGGTGAATGGAAACTTGCCGACGTTATAGGCGATGCCAGCAGCTTTCAGATCGTCCTCGCTTTTACCAACGGTGGCGATTTCCGGATAGGTGTAAACGACGTTCGGGATCGCGTCGTAATTCACGTGGCCTGCCTGGCCGGCGAGGATCTCCGCAACCGCAACGCCTTCGTCCTCCGCCTTGTGCGCCAGCATCGGGCCCGCAATCACATCGCCGATGGCCCAAATGCCCGGCACATTGGTCGAATAGTGCTGGTCCACGATGACACGGCCGCGCTCGTCGAGCTTCACACCGGCTTCTTTCAGGCCAAGGCCTTCGGTGTAGGGAACGCGGCCGACTGAAACCAGCACCACATCTGCTTCAATCGCTTCCGCCGCGCCGCCTTTTGCGGGCTCAACAGTCGCCTTCAGACGCTGACCGGATGAATCGACCGACGTTACTTTCGACGACAGCCTGAACGTCATGCCCTGTCTTTCGAACAAGCGTTGCGCCTGCCGCCGCACTTCGCTGTCCATCCCCGGCAAAACGCCGTCGAGAAATTCGACGACGACAACCTCCGAACCGAGCCGACGCCACACCGAGCCGAGTTCAAGCCCGATCACGCCCGCACCAATGACCAGCAGCCGCTTCGGCACCTGATCCAGCGCCAGCGCACCGGTCGACGACACAATGCGCTTCTCGTCAATCTCGATTCCTTTCAAACGCGCCACATCGGAGCCGGTCGCAATGACGATCGCTTTGGTGTCAAGCGTCTGCGACTTTCCGTCCTCACCCTTCACCTCGACCTTGCCGGCGGCAGCGATCCGGCCGCTGCCGCGGAAAGCGTCGACCTTGTTCTTCTTCAGCAGAAATTCGACGCCTTTGACGTTGCCGTCGACGCCCTGCGCCTTGAACGCCATCATGGCCTTGAGATCGAGCTTGGGGGCGGAAACGCCAATTCCCAGCCGCGCGAACTTGTGCGCCGCTTCCTCGAACATCTCGGATGCGTAGAGCAGCGCTTTCGAAGGAATGCACCCGATATTGAGGCAGGTGCCGCCGAAGGTCGCACGCTTCTCAACGACAGCGGTTTTCAAGCCGAGTTGCGCCGCGCGAATGGCGCAGACATAACCGCCGGGTCCGGTGCCGATAACGATGAGGTCGTATGAAGGCATGACAAGCACCTGCTATACGTTGTCATTGCCGGGCTTGATCCGGCAATCTCAAGTGATGGGCAAGCGGTGCCTACCTAAGCGGGATGGCGCGGGCAAGTCCGGCCCTGACAAATAACAATTACAAATCGAGCACGATCCGCGCCGGGTCTTCCAGATTTTCCTTCACGCGCACGAGGAACGTCACCGCGCCTTGCCCATCCACCACGCGGTGATCGTAGGTCAGCGCGAGGTACATCATGGGACGGATTTCAACCTTGCCCCCGATAGCGACCGGGCGCTCCTGAATTTTGTGCATGCCAAGAATGCCCGACTGCGGCGCATTCAATATGGGCTGCGACATCAGCGATCCGTAAACGCCGCCGTTCGAGATCGTGAAGGTGCCCCCCTGCATGTCTTCGATCTTGAGCTGGCCGTCGCGCGCCCTCTTGCCAAGCTCGCCTATCTTTTTCTCGATGCCTGCGAGCGAAAGCTGATCGGCGTCGCGCACCACCGGGACGACGAGGCCGCGCTCGGTGCCGACGGCAATGCCGATGTGGTAGTAATTCTTGTAGACGATATCGGTGCCGTCGATTTCGGCGTTGACTTCCGGCACTTCTTTCAGCGCCTGAATGCAGGCGCGCGTGAAGAAGCCCATGAAGCCGAGCTTCACACCGTGCCTTTTTTCGAACAGTTCCTTGTACTGACTGCGCAAGTGCATGACGGCACTCATGTCGACCTCGTTGTAGGTCGTGAGCATGGCGGCCGTGTTCTGCGCATCCTTCAGGCGCCGCGCGATCGTTTGGCGCAATCGCGTCATGTGCACGCGCTCTTCACGCGCGGCATCATCCGGCGGCGACGGCGCCCTCATTTGCACCGGCGCCTGTGTTGCGACCGGCGTCGCCTGTGCGGCAGCGCGCTCGATCGCCGCCATCATGTCGCCTTTGGTCACCTGGCCGTGCAGGCCGCTGCCCGCGATGGTTGACGGATCGATGCCGGTTTCCGCCGCCATTTTTCGCACCGAAGGAGGAGCAGGCATTGCAGACGCGGTTGTCTGCTGCGCAGACGCGGCCGGCATTTCGCGCGGCGCCGGAATTTCCGGTCCGGCGCCGATCGGCTTTGTCTTTGATGTCTTTTCGTCGACCGCGCCGGTGGCGGCCGGCTTCGCGGACGCTGCAGCGGCGCCGTCCTTGATCTGCCCCAGCAGCGCGCCCACGGCAACCGTTTCACCCTCCTTGACCGCAACTTCGGAAAGAACCCCGGCTGCCGGCGCCGGCACTTCCAGTGTCACCTTGTCGGTTTCAAGCTCGACAACGGGCTCATCCACGGCCACCGCATCGCCTGGATGCTTGAACCATTTACCGACGGTCGCTTCCGTGATCGACTCGCCAAGCGTGGGGACGCGGATTTCAGCCATGATTTTTTTCCGTTCGCATCTATGTTTTCTCCGCCTCGTCGCCCGTCAGCGCGGGCGATCCAGTCATCACCGCAGCGCCATTTTTTGCGCAGGCAGCGACCAGGTCCCCGCCCTCGTGGAGGGCAACGAGGCGCAATTACCGCAGCGCCTCGTCCAGAAATTGCCTAAGCTGCTCCAGGTGCTTGGACATTTGTCCCACGGCCGTTGAGGCCGAGGCCGGGCGGCCGACATAACGCATGCGCTTGCTGGCGCCGCCGATCTGATCGAGCGCCCACTGCAGAAATACATCCACGAAGAACCAGGCGCCCATATTGCGCGGCTCTTCCTGGCACCAGACCATTTCCGCGTTCTTGAACCGGGACAATTCGATCAGCAGCGCCTTCGACGGGAAAGGATAAAGCTGCTCGATGCGCAGGATGTAAATATCGTCGATACCGCGCTTCTCACGCTCCTCATAAAGATCGTAATAAACTTTTCCCGAGCACAGGATCACCCTGCGGATCTTTTCGTCGGGAACCAGCTTGATCTTCTGATCCGGCAAAAGCTGCGCGTCGTCCCACAACAGGCGATGGAACGAGGTGCCGGCTTTCATCTCTTCGATCGTCGACACCGCGCGCTTGTGGCGCAGCAGGCTCTTCGGCGTCATGAGGATGAGCGGCTTGCGGATTTCGCGCTTCAACTGCCGGCGCAGGATATGAAAGTAGTTCGCCGGCGTCGTGCAGTTGGCGACCTGCATGTTGTCCTCGGCGCACATTTGCAAGAACCGTTCGAGTCGCGCCGAGGAGTGCTCCGGCCCTTGCCCTTCGTAGCCGTGCGGCAGCAGGCAGACGAGGCCGGACATGCGCAGCCATTTGCGCTCGCCGGATGAAATGAACTGGTCGAACACGACCTGTGCGCCGTTGGCAAAATCGCCGAACTGCGCTTCCCAAAGCGTAAGCGCATTGGGCTCAGCGGTGGAATAGCCGTACTCAAAGCCGAGCACCGCTTCCTCCGACAGCATCGAATTGACGACTTCGTAGCGCGCTTGCCCCTCCCGCAGATTGTTGAACGGGGTGTAGCGGTCTTCCGTCTCCTGATCGAACAGCACGGAATGGCGTTGCGAGAACGTTCCCCGCTCGCTGTCCTGGCCCGACAGGCGCACCGGATGGCCTTCGAGAAGCAACGAGCAAAAGGCGAGCGCTTCGGCCGTCGACCAGTCGATGTTCGTCCCCTCCTCGATAGATTTTGCGCGATGTTCGAGGAAGCGCCGAATCGTGCGGTGCAGATTGAATCCCTCCGGCACGACAGTAATTTTCTTGCCGATCTCTTTCAGCGTCGCAATCTCGACGCCGGTATTGCCGCGGCGCGGATCGTCGGCGTCGTGAGCAGGCTTCAGGCCGGACCAGCGGCCATCCAGCCAATCCGCCTTGTTAGGCTTGTAACCTTGACCTAGCTCAAACTCCGCTTCGAGCCGCGCGCGCCAGTCGGCCTTCATCTTCTCGACTTCGCCCGGCTCGACTACGCCTTCGCCGACCAGCTTTTGCGCGTAAATTTCCAGCGTCGTCGGATGCGAGCGTATCTTCTTGTACATCAGCGGCTGCGTGAACGAGGGTTCGTCGCCCTCGTTGTGGCCGAACCGGCGGTAGCAGAACATGTCGATAACGACCGGCTTCTGGAATTTCTGCCGGTATTCGGTCGCAACCTTTGCAGCGAACACCACCGCTTCCGGATCGTCGCCGTTCACATGAAAGATCAACGCCTCGATCATCTTGGCGACATCGGACGGATAAGGCGACGAACGTGAGTAGCGCGGATACGTTGTGAAGCCGATCTGGTTATTGACGATGAAATGCAGCGAGCCGCCGGTGCGATAGCCCTTCAGGCCGGAAAGGCCGAAACATTCCGCAACCACACCTTGCCCCGCAAACGCTGCATCGCCATGGATAAGCAGCGGCAAAACCATCGTGCGCTCATCCGGGGTCGCGCCGTGCTGGTCCTGCTTGGCACGTACCTTGCCGAGCGTAACCGGATCGACGATTTCCAGATGCGATGGATTGGGCGTGAGCGAAAGGTGCACCCGGTTGCCATCGAACTCCCGGTCCGAGGATGCGCCGAGGTGATATTTCACGTCACCCGAGCCCTCGACCTCGTCAGGCTGCGACGAGCCGCCCTTGAACTCATGGAAAAGGGCGCGATGCGGCTTACCCATAACCTGCGTCAACACATTGAGCCGGCCGCGATGCGGCATGCCGATGACAATCTCTTTGACGCCAAGATTGCCACCGCGCTTGATGATCTGTTCCAACGCCGGAATGAATGCCTCCGCCCCATCGAGGCCGAAGCGTTTGGTGCCGGTGTATTTGATGTCGAGGAATTTCTCGAAGCCCTCGGCTTCGACCAGCTTGTTCAAGATCGCGCGCTTGCCCTCGCGCGTGAAGTTGATTTCCTTGTCGCGGCCTTCGATACGCTCCTGGATCCAGGCCTTTTGCGCGGCGTTCGAGATGTGCATGAACTCGATGCCGAGCGTCTGACAATAGGTACGGCGCACGATCGCGAGGATTTCGCGCATCGTCGCGAATTCGAGGCCGAGCACCTTGTCGATAAAAATCCGGCGATCGAGATCGGCTTCTTCAAAGCCATAGGATTTCGGATCGAGCTCTTCTTCGTCCTTGTGAGGCTCGAGGCCGAGCGGATCGAGGTTGGCGTAAAAGTGACCGCGCATCCGGTAAGCGCGTATCAGCATGAGCGCGCGAATTGAGTCACGCGTCGCCTGCTGCACGTCGCTTGCAGAAATCTCGACGCCGTGTTCCTGCGCCTTCGCTTTGACCTTTTCGCCGAGTTGCTTCTCAGTGCCCGCCCAATCGCCCTCTAGTGCCGAAACCAGGTCGCCGTTTGCCCGGATCGGCCAGTTCGGCTGTTTCCAGGAGGCCCCGCGCGCGTTGCGTGCAATGTCGGCGCCGTCGTCTTTCAGGCTTTGGAAAAACGACTGCCACTCGGCGTCGACCGATCCAGGATTGTTTCGGTACCGGGCATAGAGATCGTCAATGTAGTTGGCGTTGCCGCCGTAAAGGAAGGAGGTTCTGGCAAATGCAGCGTTCGCGTCCTGGCGGGACATGAGATCGGTCCTCGGGCTGATAACAAAAAATCGCCCCACCGCCCTCCGAACGGCCGTTCTGGCCGTCCGGGGCGGTCGTCGTGTTCTAACAGTATTTATGACGCCAGTAAGTCTACAAAAGACCTAAAAAATGAATCAGCCCTTCAATACTTCCACAAGAGTCTTCCCGATTCGGGCGGGCGACGGCGACACTTTGATCCCAGCCGATTCCATCGCGGCAATCTTCGATTCGGCGTCACCTTTGCCACCGGAAATGATCGCGCCGGCATGACCCATCCGGCGGCCGGGGGGCGCCGTTCGTCCGGCGATGAACCCGACCATCGGCTTCTTGCGGCCACGCCTTGCTTCGCTTTTGAGGAAGTCGGCTGCGTCCTCCTCGGCCGAGCCCCCGATTTCGCCGATCATCACAATCGACTCGGTCTTGTCGTCGGCAAGAAACATCTCCAGCACATCGATGAACTCGGTGCCCTTGACCGGATCGCCACCAATGCCGACGGCAGTCGTCTGCCCCAAGCCCTCGCGGCTCGTCTGAAACACGGCCTCGTAGGTAAGGGTGCCGGAGCGGGAGACGATGCCGACCTTGCCAGGCTTGAAGATGTTGCCGGGCATGATGCCGATCTTGCATTCACCGGCGGTCATCACCCCCGGGCAGTTTGGCCCGATCAGCCGCGATTTCGATCCGGACAGCGCGCGCTTCACGCGCACCATGTCCATCACCGGAATGCCTTCCGTGATGCAGACGATCAGCGGAATCTCCGCCTGGATCGCTTCGCAGATCGCATCCGCCGCGCCGGCGGGCGGAACATAGATCACGCTTGCATCACAGCCGGTCTTTTCAACCGCCTCCGCAACCGTGTCGAAGACCGGCAAATTGAGATGGGTCGAACCGCCTTTGCCGGGCGAAGTGCCGCCGACCATCTTCGTCCCATAAGCGATTGCCGTCTGCGAATGAAACGTGCCGTTCTTGCCGGTGAAACCCTGACAAATGACTTTGGTATCTTTGCCGATGAGGACGGACATTTATGCGGCCTCCTTCACGGCCTTGACAATTTTCTGTGCGGCATCGTCGAGATCGTTCGCCGAAGTGACGTTAAGCTTTGATTCCGCAATAATCTTCTTGCCGAGATCGACATTGGTGCCTTCGAGCCGCACAACCAACGGCACTTTCAGTCCGACTTCCTTCACTGCTGCGACGACACCTTCCGCGATGACGTCGCAGCGCATGATGCCGCCGAAGATGTTGACCAGAATGCCCTTCACGTTCGGATCGGAAGTGATGATCTTGAATGCTGCGCTGACACGCTCTTTCGTGGCGCTGCCGCCGACGTCGAGAAAGTTCGCCGGCGCCATGCCGTAGAGCTTGATGATGTCCATCGTCGCCATGGCAAGGCCGGCGCCGTTGACCATGCAGCCGATCGAGCCTTCAAGCGCGATGTAATTCAGATCGAATTTGGACGCTTCGATTTCCTTGTCGTCCTCTTCAGTGAGATCGCGGAGCGCGACCACGTCGGCATGGCGATAAAGCGCATTGCCGTCGAAACTCACTTTCGCGTCGAGACAGATGAGCTGATTGTCCTTGGTCACGACCAGCGGATTGACCTCGAGCAGGCTCATATCCTTCGCCGTGAAGGCTGCATAAAGCTTGCTCAACAGGCTCTCCGCCTGCTTCGCGAGATCGCCCGAAAGCTTGAGTGCCTGCGCCACGCGACGGCCGTGATGCGGCATCACCCCGGTCGCCGGATCCACAGAAAACGTGACGATCTTTTCCGGGTGCGTTTTTGCAACCTCTTCAATGTCCATGCCGCCTTCGGTCGAGACAACAAAAGCAACCCGCGACGTTTCGCGGTCGATCAAAGCCGAAAGATAAAGCTCGCGATCGATCGCCGATCCTTCCTCGATGTAGAGCCGGTTGACCTTCTTGCCGTGCGGACCGGTCTGATGCGTAACGAGCGTCGAGCCGAGAATTCGTGCCGACTCCTTCTTCACGTCGTCGATAGTCTTGACCACCTTCACACCGCCGGCCTTGCCGCGGCCGCCGGCATGAATTTGCGCCTTGACCACCCACACCGGGCCCCCGAGCTCGTTCGCCGCCTTGATCGCCTCATCGACGGTGAACGCGGGAATTCCGCGCGGCACCGGCACGCCGAATTCCCGCAGCAAGGCTTTCGCCTGATATTCATGAATATTCATCGTCCCAACCTCTTGGCTGTCATGCCCCGCGAAAACGGGGCATCCAGTACTTCCTGACTCACTGTTCGCTTCGACTGCGGTGATTACTGGATCGTCCGCTTACGCGGGCGATGACACCGAGAGCTAAGCGAGATTCGGCGCGATCTTCTTGCAAGCTTCGACCAGCCCCTGCACAGCTTCAGCGGATTTTTCGAACATGTCGCGCTCGGTGCTGTTGAGTTCGATTTCGACGACACGCTCGACGCCTTTCGCGCCGATGACGATCGGCACGCCGACATAAAGATTCTTGATTCCATATTCGCCGTTAAGCCACGCCGCGCACGGGAGCACGCGTTTCTTGTCGAGCAGATAGCTTTCTGCCATCGCAATGGCTGAAGCAGCCGGCGCGTAGAAGGCCGAACCGGTCTTGAGCAGATTGACGATTTCACCGCCGCCGCTGCGGGTGCGGGCGACAATCTCGTCGACGCGCGACTGCGAGGTCCAGCCCATCTTGACGAGATCGGGTACTGGAATGCCCGCAACAGCAGAATAGCGCGTGAGCGGGACCATGCTGTCGCCATGGCCGCCGAGCACGAAGGCTGTCACATCCTCGACCGAAACATTGAATTCATCGGCAAGGAAATAACGAAAGCGCGCGGAATCAAGCACGCCCGCCATGCCGACAACTTTCTGATGCGGCAGTCCGCTGTATTTTTGCAGCGCCCACACCATCGCATCGAGCGGATTGGTGATGCAGACGACAAACGCATTGGGCGCGTACTTTTTGATGCCGGAGCCCACTTGCTCCATGACCTTGAGATTGATCCCAAGCAGATCGTCGCGGCTCATGCCGGGCTTGCGCGGAACGCCGGCGGTGACAATGCAGACATCGGCGCCTTCAATGGCTTCATAGGAATTGGTGCCGACGAACCGGGCGTCGAAGTCGTTAATCGGCGAAGACTCGGCAATGTCGAGCGCCTTGCCTTGTGGCACCCCTTCCATCACGTCGAACAGGACGACGTCTCCGAGGTGTTTGAGACCGATGAGGTGAGCGAGTGTGCCGCCGATCTGGCCGGCGCCGATCAACGCAATTTTATTACGGGCCATGGTTGGAAAACTCTCGATTGGATGAGCCGCTGGGTGCGGCCTTGTGGTGGTTAACCGGTCCGGCCTGGCGTCTCAAGGCATGAACGGCCCTAAGCAGCCCTACGCGCTATCTTGTATACATAATACCACTCTAGCTTTGGCCCGGAGTCCAGTAGAATTTTGGGCGCGTCGGCCCCGCATGCGTCCCATGCCGGCCCAAACCCCAAATGCAAGCGCATGGGCTGCGTTCACACGAGCATTCAGGCCCTCCGCGTCCGGCGTTTCGAGACGGCGCGCGGTGCCATCAGGTCTCGACGATTTTCGACTCGTCGACGGCCTGCCCTGCGCGCGGACCGTGCGGCAGTCCGAGGTAGGATTGTGAGCGCATCTCGATCAGGCGCGAAGCGGTGCGCTTGAACTCTTGTGCTTCGTAGCCCTCGGTCGCGACGTAAAGTTTATCGGGCTCTGCTTGCGCTGAGGCCAACAGCTTCACGGCATGGTCGTACAACGTGTCGATCAGAATAATAAAACGTTTGGCTTCGTTACGCCGGTCGTAATCCATCACCGGCACGTGGTCGAGGATGAGCGTGTGAAAATCGTGCGCGATCTTGAGATAGTCGCTCGCTGCGAGCGGCTCACCGCATAATTCTGCAAACGTAAATCGAGCGACACCCATCGCCGCCCGCGGCACCCGAACGGTGTGCCCCTTCACCAGCAGCGTTTGCGGTTTGCCGTGATTGCCCGCCGTCAGATGCAGCCAGGCAGCATCGAGCGCGGCTTTCGCCTTTCCATCGTCCGGCACATACCAGCTCGGCACACCGGTAAGCTTTTCCAGGCGAAAATCGATGCGCGCATCGAGACGCACGACCTCGCAGTGCTCTTCCAGCATTGCGATGAGCGGGACGAAAAGCCCGCGATTGAGGCCGTCCTTGTAAAGTTCGCTTGGCGCCAGATTCGAGGTTGCGACCACCACGACACCGAGCTCGAACAGACGCGTGAACAAACGGCCGAGAATCATCGCATCGGCAATGTCGGTGACGTGGAATTCGTCGAAGCATAAGAGCCACGCCTCGTCGGCAATTGCTGCTGCAGCTTGATGGATCGGATCGCTTCCTTCGCCGTTGCTGTTCTGATGCCGGTAATGATGCACGCGCTCGTGGACGTCGGCCATGAACTCGTGAAAATGGACGCGGCGCTTGCGGTGGACGGCGCTCGTTTCATAGAAAAGGTCCATCATCAGCGTCTTGCCGCGCCCGACCTCGCCATAGACGTACAGGCCTTTGACAGGCGGCTCCGCTCTTTGCCGCCGGCCGAACAGCCAGCCGAGCGAAGACGATTTCCGTGCCAGTCTGCGGGCGTCTATGCGCCGTTCAAGGGCGGCGAAATGCTCCGCCAACTCCGCCTGGCCCGGATCGGCTTCGATCTTGCCGGCGGCGACGAACGACGCGTAACGCGTGCTGAATTGTTCGGACATCAGCGGATCAGGCGGCGAGCGGGTAGCTTTCTTCTACCACATAAGGCCCGCCGCCAACGGAAGCGCGCGAGGAAAACAGCACGAAGCGCGAGACGCGGAAAGGCGCGGTGCGGAAGTAGCCGCGCGCGGCAAGATACTCGGCCACCTGCCGGCTCGACGAATCGCGCAAACGCGCAAGCGTGACATGCGGGGTATATTTCCGCCCGTCAGGGTCGAGCCCGATGCGCTGCATGAGCCGCTCATGCTCCGCCTGCACATCCAGCAGCGCCTGCGCCAGGGTGACGGTGGCGACAACTGCACGCGGCTTGCGGCTGCCAAAGGAAGTCAGCCCTTCCAGCCGCAGATCGAACGGCGCGCGCTTGACTTTGCCCAGCAGTGAAGCGACTTCGCGCGCGGTCACGTCGTCCACGTCGCCAATGAAACGAAGGGTCAGATGATAATTTTCCGGATCGATCCAGCGTGCGCCGGGCAAACCGCCGCGTTGCGAGGCCAGCGCCTGCCGCGTCTCTGGCGGAATTTCGACACCGGTGAAAAGCCGTGGCATGAAACGTTCCCGACTATGAACCTCGCGCGGCACGCGCGCGCGAAATCAATTCCTGAACCTTCGGTAGCATACGCGCCACGATCACATCGACGCCTTTGGCGTTCGGATGCATCCCGTCGTGCTGATTGAGCGCGGGATCGGCCGCAACCCCGTCAAGGATGAACGGATAAAAGACGACGCGGTGCGCCGACGCAAGCGCAGGATAAATAGCGTCAAAAGCTTTTACGTAATCCGGCCCCATATTGCGCGGCGCCCGCATCCCGGCGAGCAGCACGGCAATGTGGCGCTGCTCGAGCCGGGTCAGGATCGCGTCGAGTGCAGCCTTTGTGACCTTGGGATCGATGCCGCGCAGCGCGTCATTGGCACCGAGTTCAAGGATTACAGCATCTGTTCCCTCCGGCACCGACCATTCGAGCCGTTGCAATCCGCCGGATGCCGTATCGCCCGACACGCCGGCATTCGTCACCTCGGCCGCCAATCCCCTCTGCTTGAGCGCTGCGGCAAGACGGGCCGGCAAGGCCGCTGCCGCCGGCAGGCCGAAGCCTGCCGATATCGAATCGCCAAGGACGACAAGTTTGACCGGCACATTTTTCTCGGGCGCGTCGGCTTCCGGAGCGGCCGAAGCAGCCGCCATACAAGCAAACGTGAGCAGGAGCAGTAGGGCGAAGCGCTGGACCAGAGCAGCCGTTCTCTCATATGAGCGGGGTGGCAACCGGTGTGACGGCATGAATGATTTCCCACAAACGAGGCCGGCGATTGCTCTCGCCGGCATCAATCTCACGCTGGGGCAAGACGCAAATCGCGTTCATATCCTGAAGGATATCGACCTGAATATAGGTGCGGGCGAGGCAATCGGTCTGATCGGTCCGTCCGGATCGGGCAAATCCACGCTGCTCATGGTCATGGCCGGCCTGGAGCGTCCGGATACCGGCAGCGTAGCGATTGCGGGTCACGAGTTGCAAAAACTCGATGAAGACGCGCTGGCGCGCTTCCGCGGCCGCAACATCGGCATCGTGTTTCAATCCTTCCATCTGATCCCGACCATGACGGCGATCGAAAATGTCGCCGTGCCGCTGGAGCTTGCAGGCGCTCCGGATCCCGGGAAAACCGCACAGGAAGAACTCGCCGCCGTCGGCCTGGCAAACCGGCTCAATCATTATCCCGCGGAATTGTCCGGCGGCGAGCAGCAGCGCGTTGCGCTTGCCCGCGCATTGGCGCCGCGTCCTGCCGTCCTCCTCGCCGACGAGCCGACCGGCAATCTCGACGAAGACACCGGCAAACAGATCGTCGATCTTCTGTTTGCCAGCCATGCCAGACGCGGCACCACGCTCGTGCTTGTCACGCACGATCCGACATTGGCGGCACGCTGCGGACGTGTCGTCCATCTGCGCTCAGGGCGTATCGACTCTTCCCCCAGTTCCCTCTTTCAGCGAGAGCTCTGCGGGCAAAGCTCGCAGGATGGCGGCCGGCGTGGAAGATGATCGCTCGCAACTCGCCGTCGCCGGCGCACACGTAAGCCGCCTTCCGCTTCCAGGGAACGGAATCGGAAGAAGGACGCTCGCGCTCCGCTTTGCGATGCGCGAAGTGCGCGGGGGCCTGCGCGGCTTCTATGTCTTCATCGCGTGCATCGCGCTCGGCGTGATGGCGATTGCCGGTATCGGCTCCGTGGCCGGCAGCCTGGCTGAAGGTCTCGCGCGGCAAGGGCAGGTGATTCTCGGAGGCGATCTCTCCTTCACCCTGGTGCAGCGCGAAGCGAGCGCGACAGAACTTTCATTCTTGAAGAGCCATGGAGAGGTTTCCGCAGCGGCCACAATGCGCGCGATGGTAGGCACGGCCGATGGCCGCACCGCACTGGTCGAACTCAAGGCCGTCGATTCCAACTATCCGCTGTTCGGCCGAGTCGAACTGACGCCTTCCGGTGCGCTGGCAGATGCGCTTGCCGGAAGAAACGGTATCTACGGAGCAGTCGCCGACCCGACGCTGCTGACGCGTCTCGATCTGAAGCCCGGCGCACGCGTAACGATCGGCAATGCCACGATCGAGATCCGCGCCGCGCTCGCCAACGAGCCGGACAAGCTTGCAGGTGGCATCGCTTTCGGGCCGCGCCTGTTGATCAGCGAAGCAGCCCTGCGCACGACCGGCCTGTTGCAGCCCGGTAGCCTCGTGCGCTGGCACTACCGCCTGAAACTTTCGGCAGACGACGCGGCCGATAACGCTGCCAATGCCGTTGTCGATGCCGCAAAGACGCAATTGCCGCAAGCCGGCTGGGACATCAGAACGCGTCGCAACGCGACGCCGCGGCTTGAACGTGACGTGGAGCGCTTCACCGAATTCCTTACCATCGTCGGATTGACCGCACTGCTGGTCGGCGGCGTCGGCGTCGGCAATGCGGTAAAGAGTCATCTCGATCGTCGCCGCGATACGATCGCGACGCTCAAAGCGATGGGAGCCGCCAGCCGCGATCTCTTCACGATTTATCTCATGCAGATTCTCGCCATGGCGCTGATCGGAAGCTTTATCGGCATCGCGATCGGAGCCGTGCTGCCGTATGCTATTGCGACGTTTTTCGGCGCTCTCATTCCGCTGCCAATTGAGCCGTCATTCCATTCCGGCAAACTGGCCCTTGCGGCCGTCTACGGATTGCTTACGGCGATCGGATTTTCCCTCTGGCCGCTTGGGCGCGTGCAGGACATTCCTGCCGGCGCTCTGTTCCGCGACTCGGTTGCGCCGAGTTCAGTCTGGCCGCGACCGATTTATAGCGCCGGCACAATCCTCGTGATCGCAGCGCTCGCCGCCCTGGCCATCGGGCTTTCCTACGATCGGCGCGTGGCCACAATTTATGTTGCGGTCGCCGTCGCGGTTTTCGTGCTGCTGAGGCTGGTCGCGGCGGCGTTGATGTTTATGGCCCGCCATGCACCTCGCGCGCGCTCGACCGCGCTTCGGATGGCGGTTGCCAATATTCACCGTCCTTCTGCGTTGACGCCGACCGTCGTGTTGTCACTGGGGCTTGGCATCGCGCTGCTGGTGACGGTGATCGAGATCGACGGCACGCTGCGCAAGCAGTTCACGGCGGCGCTGCCGGAGAAAGCGCCATCCTTCTATTTCATCGATATTCCGTCCGATCAGGCAACGCGTTTTGGAACCTTTGTGCGCCAGCACGCGCCGGAGGCAACCTATGAAGAGGTGCCGATGCTGCGCGGGCGCATCGTTTCGGCCAACGGCATTGCGGCCGAGAACATTCACCCAAGCGCCGATGCCGCATGGGTTCTGCAAAGCGACCGCGGCATCACGTATGCCCGTGAAATCCCGCGCGGCTCGCGGCTCGTCGAAGGAGAATGGTGGAAGCCCGATTACGCCGGACCACCGCTCGTTTCGTTTGAAAAGAGGATCGCCGACGGCCTGCATCTGAAGTTGGGCGATCCGGTCACCGTCAACGTGCTCGGCCGCAACATTACCGCGCGCATTGCCAACCTGCGCCTCGTCGACTGGCAGAGCCTCGGCATCAATTTCGTGATGGTGTTTTCGCCGGACAGCTTCCGCGGTGCGCCGCACACCCACCTTGCGACACTAGCTTATCCAGGCGGTGGCACACCGGCGCAGGAAAGTGCCATGGTCAAAGCGGTTGCCGATGCTTTCCCGATGGTGACGACCGTACGCGTTAAAGAAGCGCTCGACGCGATCGGCTCCCTCATTTCAAATCTCGTGCTGGCCATCGACGGCGCGAGCGTCGTCACGTTGCTTGCAGCGGCGCTCGTCCTCGGCGGCGCACTTGCGGCCGGACATCAGCATCGGGTTTACGATGCCGTCATTCTCAAGACACTCGGCGCAACGCGCGCAAAGCTGCTTGCCCTCTACGGCCTCGAATACTTTTTGCTGGGGGCCTCGACCGCGCTTTTCGGCGTTATCAGCGGCTCTCTCGCGGCCTGGCTGATCGTTTCCGATCTCATGCAACTGCGGTTCTCCTGGCTGCCCGGGCCGGCTCTTGTGGCGGCGGCGAGTGCAATCGCCGTGACGATCTTTCTGGGGCTCATCGGCACGTTTGCGGCGCTGGGCCAAAAACCGGCGCGGGTGCTGCGGAATCTGTAGCTTTCGCGACATTCCGCCGCGCGGCGGGCGGCCCATTCGGACGAATGAGCTATTTCGGCTATAATTGCGGTGTCGGATTTTTAAGGATTCGCAAACCGATAGGTCATCATTGAACCACATCTGGCATCCAGCCTTGTCGCACACTAGATTCGGCAACGAGAGCCGGCTTGCGCCGGCGCACAACATGGCCGGCGTTCGCCGGGCATAGAGAGGGAACTGAAATGTCGGACTACGACCGGAACATAGCTGCCCGCGGTGGCTTTGCCGACCGGGCGGTCGCGATCGATGCAGGCCTGCGCGCCTACATGATCCGCGTTTACAATTACATGGCTGCCGGCGTGGCGCTGACCGGCGTTGTCGCTTGGCTAACCTACAGCGCGGCGGTGCAGACCAACGCGGCGGGGCAGCTGGTCCTGACGTCGTTCGGCCAGGCTATCTACAGCGGCCCGCTGACGATTGTGCTCTTCCTGGGCACGCTCGGCATCGTTTTCTTCATGAGCTTCCGCATCGATCGGCTGCAGCCGAGCACGGCGCTCACTCTGTTCATGGTCTACGCCGGCCTGCTTGGGCTGATGCTGTCGTCCGTGTTTCTGGCTTACACGGGCGCATCGATCACGCGCACCTTCTTCATCTCCGCAGCCGCGTTCGGCGCGCTGAGCCTCTATGGCTATACGACGCAGCGCGACCTTACGCCGATCGGGTCGTTTATGATCATGGGCCTGTTCGGCCTGCTGTTGGCGATCGTGGTGAACATCTTCCTGAAGAGCAGCGGGCTTGAATTCGCGATCTCGGCTATCGGCGTGTTGATCTTCGCAGGTCTCACCGCCTGGGATACCCAGCGGATCAAGGAGATGTACAGCGTCCAGGACGACGGCACGGTCGCCGGGCGCAAGGCGGTGATGGGGGCTTTGGCGCTCTATCTCGACTTCATCAACCTGTTCCTGTTCCTGCTGCGCTTCCTCGGCGACCGCCGGTAAACAAGGCGTAAGCAAGAATTATGGCGCCCCGGCCAATTGCCGGGGCGTTTGCTTTTTTGTGCCGTGACCGGGCTTGTCCGGATAATTTCGCTTAGGTAGGCACATCCTCCTTTTCCTTAGCGAGGTGGTCGGGACGAAGCCCGACATGACAGGACCATGAAAATTCGTCCCGCCGGTCCAGACGACATTCCCTCGATTACCCGCATCTACGCGTATGCCGTGCGGCACGGCACGGCATCATTCGAGCTCGAACCGCCGGACGAGGTTGAAATGGCCCGGCGCATGAACGCGGCGCTCGCCGGCAAGTTTCCCTATATCGTCGCAGAGATCGACGGCGCCGTCGCCGGCTACGCCTATGCCTCACTTTATCGGACGCGGCCGGCCTATCGTTTCACGGTCGAGAACTCGGTCTATGTCGCGCCTGAACTGCACCGCCGCGGCATCGGCAGGAAATTGCTCGAGCAGCTGATCGAGGAATGCACGGCACGCGGCTTCCGGCAAATGATTGCGGTCATCGGTGATTCAAACCAGGCCGCTTCGATCGCCCTCCATAAGGCATGCGGATTCGAACCGGTCGGAACATTGAAAAACATCGGCTACAAATTCGACCGTTGGCTCGATACGCCGCTCATGCAACGTGCGCTCGGGCCCGGTGCGACGACGAAGCCGTAGCAGGGTATTACTATAGGTCGTTCGGCTGTGCCCGAAAGCGCGCGCACTCCGCGCGTCAGTTCGTCACCACCGAGAGCGTTTTGTCGATTGCTCGCAGCACGGGATCGAGTTCGTGCCCGCGCCGGACCACGAGGCCTGTCGCGGAAATCACGCTGAAGGCGCCCTGCTTGCGCGCGAGCTTGGGATTTTTTTCGATGCGGTAGAGCGGGACTTCGGAGCTGCGGCGAAACACGGAAAACACCGCGCGGTCTCTCAAAAAGTCGATCGCGTAATCGCGCCACTCGCCGGCAGCGACCTTGCGACCATAAAGCCCGAGAATGCGATTGAGTTCGCGGCGGCTGAAGGTGACCTGACTAAGGGGGGCACGCGCCGGGGTGCCCCCGGCCGGCTGGCTTGGATCGATCTCGCCGGAACCCAACGTCATGCGGCGCCCTCCTTTGCTGGATCGGCATAATGATCGCGCCTGATCCGGGTTGCTGCAAGAGCAGCCTTCAAACAAAAAAGCCACACAAAAACGGGCTTAATCAGCGTCCCGGCCTTCACGAACAAGTTAAAAGAACCATAAAACCGCCCAATTTCGGCCAATCGCCCGACACTGTGGGCTGAGATAAATGGCACCGTTGCCTCAAGGCCCGGTCTGGTTCGAGTCCGGATTCCTCAGCCCCCCAGCCCCCCGGGCTTGGCCGGCCGGGTCAATTGAGTTCCGCGTACGGTTCAATCCCCAATACTTCGGGCCGGCGTTTTGCCGGCTCGATTTTTTTATGCGGCTGTCGATTCTGGCCTGGCACTTTTGCACCTGACCTGTGGTCGTTTCATCGCCTGGCACGGGCGCGCATTGCGCGGCTCCATTCGCGTCAGCTGAATTGTTTTTCCGAATAGATCGTCAGTGGAGGTCGATTTGGGCGGCGCCAAGCATAACACCGGGCTTGGTGGCGGCGCCGCTCTGCACGAGAACCGCGAGCGAGTTGATGTCGTCGGTCGAAACCTGGGAAACTGGTATGCTGAATTTTTTTGCGCTGCCATCCCAGTCGCCGAGCTTCACCCACTCGCGCACAACGTTGTAGTACGTGAGCGTGCGCCCGGAATTTTCACCGCGTCCGATCGCAACGGAAATCTTGCGCGTAATCGGGCAGAGCCAGACCTCTGCCTCGCGCTGACCATCAGCCGCCGCCACATCCGCACTGATTTTTCCGTCGGTGATTGTCAGGGTCACCGGCACCACGAGAGGCGCCGCTTTTTCGTGAGTCTGCAGGATTGCTTTTTCGATCGCGGCTTTGTCGCTTCCGACAACCGCCTTCATGCCGTTAACCACGGCTTGCGGCGTGTAGACTTCACGATCCCCGCGTGCTTTCGCGTAGGCGCGCTCGCGCAATGAATGGCCGTGCAGCGCAAGCGTATCTTTCCAGCCGAGATAATCCCAGTAATCGACAGGCAAGCTTAAGGTGATGAGCGAGGAATCCTTCGATAACTCGCCGAGGAGTTTGTCCGCCGCGGGGCAAGATGAGCATCCCTGGCTTGTGAACAGTTCAATGACAGCGCGCGCCTCGCCGGCCGCAGCAGGCCACCCGGCGGCTGCAGCGGAGAGCACAATTGCAGCCGAAACAGCGATGTCGTGAATCTTCATGCCAGCACCACGGCCCCGCCCGCAGGCTCCCTTTAAGCCCCCGCGTGATCACCCGCCACTCACTTCGCAGTGAGTGGGCAACCGCTAGGCGGCCAGACGCCGCAACACATACTGCAAAATACCGCCGTTTTTGAAGTAATCGAGTTCATCGAGCGTATCGATCCGGCAGATCAACGGAACGCGCTTGAGCGTGCCATTGCCTGAGACGATTTCGGCAATAAGGCGTTGACGCGGCTTGATCTCGCCGTGCAGCCCGCGGATGGTCACCTGCTCATCGCCCTTCAGCCCGAGCGACTGCCAGGATGTGCCCTCTTCGAACACCAGCGGCATCACACCCATGCCGATCAGATTCGAGCGGTGAATACGTTCGAAAGACTGCGTGATGACAGCGCGAATTCCGAGCAGCGCGGACCCCTTCGCGGCCCAGTCGCGCGAGGAGCCGCTGCCGTATTCCTTGCCGGCGAACACCACCAGCGGCACGTGCTCGGACATGTAGCGCATGGCGGCGTCGTAAATCGTCATCCGCTCTTTGCTCGGATAGTGAATCGTGTAGCCGCCTTCAACGCCCGGCACCATTTGGTTCTTGATGCGGATGTTGGCGAAGGTCCCGCGCATCATCACTTCGTGATTGCCGCGGCGCGTGCCGTACTGATTGAAATCCGCGGGCTTCACTTTGTGGTCGATCAGATATTTGCCGGCCGGCGAATCGATCTTGATTGAGCCCGCGGGCGAGATGTGATCGGTCGTGATCGAATCACCGAGCAGGGCCAACACTCGCGAGTCGACGATGTCTTCGAGCGGTTTCGGCTGTTTGGTCATTCCTTTGAAGTACGGCGGATTCTGAACGTACGTGGATTTGCGATCCCAGTCGTAGGTCACGCCGCCTTTGATGCTGATCTTGCGCCAGTTGCTGTCACCCTTGAATACGTCGGCATATTTTTTGGTGAACATCTGTCGCGTGATGTTCTTGGCGATGAAATCGGCGATCTCCTTGTTGGAGGGCCAGATGTCGCGCAGAAAGACATTTTTTCCTTTCGCGTCGACGCCGAGCGGCTCTTTCACCAGGTCGACATTCAACGAACCTGCGATGGCATAGGCGACGACCAATGGCGGCGAGGCGAGAAAATTTGCGCGCACGTCTGCATTGATGCGGCCTTCGAAGTTGCGGTTGCCGGAGAGCACCGCACAGGCAACCAGATCGCCCTCATTAACGGCTTTGGAGATTTCAGGCGGCAACGGTCCCGAATTTCCGATGCAGGTCGTGCAGCCAAAGCCGACCAGATTGAAGCCGAGCTTGTCGAGGTCCTTTTGCAAGCCGGACTTCTCAAGATATTCGGCAACCACCTGCGAACCGGGCGCGAGCGACGTCTTCACCCACGGCTTCGCGGTCAATCCCCTGGCGGCGGCTTTGCGGGCGAGCAGCCCCGCGCCGATCATCACGCTCGGATTGGAGGTGTTCGTGCAGGATGTGATCGCCGCAATGACGATGTCGCCGTGACCGAGATCATGTTCACGGCCTTCGACCGACACGCGTTTGCCCATCTCGGAGGCTTTGCCGAATTCCTTGTCCATCGACGCCGCAAAGCTGCTTTTTGCCTCTTTCAGCGGGATGCGGTCCTGAGGCCGCTTCGGACCGGAGATCGAGGACTCGACCGTGGCGAGATCGAGCTTGAGAATGTCGGTGAAAATCGGATCGGGCGTGGTCTTGGTGCGGTAGAGGCCCTGCGCCTTGGCGTAGGCCGACACGAGCGCAACCAGTTCATTCGGACGGCCGGTATTCTTCAGATACGTGATGGTGTCGTCGTCGATCGGCGAGAAGCCGCAGGTCGCGCCATATTCCGGCGACATGTTGCCGAGGGTGGCACGGTCGGCGATTGACAAGTGAGTCAAACCGGTGCCGAAGAACTCGACGAATTTTCCGACCACCCCGCGCTTGCGCAGCATTTCGGTGACGGTGAGCACAAGATCGGTGGCGGTCACGCCTTCCTTGAGCTTGCCGGTGAGTTTGAAGCCGATCACTTCCGGCAAAACCATGGACAGCGGCTGCCCGAGCATCGCCGCTTCCGCTTCGATGCCGCCGACACCCCAACCAAGCACCGAGAGACCGTTGACCATCGTCGTGTGCGAGTCGGTGCCGACGAGCGTATCGGGATACGCAACCTCCATGGTTGCCTGCTTACCGTCGACTTTGACCTTTTCCTTGCGGCTCCAGACGGTGCGCGACAGGTATTCAAGATTGACTTGGTGGCAGATGCCGGTGCCGGGCGGCACGACGCGAAAATCATCGAACGAGCGTTGTGCCCATTTGAGAAATTTGTAGCGCTCCTGATTTTGCCGATACTCTTCCTCGACGTTTTTCTTGAAAGCCTGATTGTTGCCGAAGAACGTCACCGCGACCGAATGGTCGATGACGAGATCGACCGGCACCAGCGGGTTGATCTTCTTCGGGTCGCCACCGAGGTTCCTCATGGCGTCGCGCATGGCGGCAAGATCGACGACAGCCGGAACGCCAGTGAAATCCTGCATCAGCACGCGCGCGGGACGAAAGGCGATCTCGCGATCCGATGTTTTGTTCTTTAGCCACTCGGCGACGGCCTTGATGTCATCCTTGGTTACCGTGCGCCCATCTTCATAGCGCAGCAGGTTTTCGAGCAGGACCTTCATCGAAAACGGCAGGCGCGAAATGCCCTTGAGCCCGTTTCGCTCGGCCGTGGGCAGGCTGAAATAGGCGTAGGTTTTCGAGCCAACTTTGAGGGTTTTGCAGCATCGGAAGCTATCGAGTGAATTCATGTCCGCTGTTTCCATTGCCAGTTGTGAAACCGGCGCGCCTCTGCGCTAAGTTCTTAGTTGGCCAACGATTTTTAAGGTGGTGAGTTTCGCGTCGAAATCCGTGCATAGCGCCGCAACGCTTCGGCTTATAAGGTCTTTTGGCGGCAGACGCCATATTGACGGGTAAACGTAAACGATCATGGATGGGGGCCAAGCATCTCCTGCATACCAACCGCGGAAGAGCGGATTCGCGGCGGCAATCTGATGCGCTTGCGGGCTGAAAATCTTGCCTGCAGCCGCGGCGGCCGCGAAATTTTCGCCGGCCTGAGTTTTTCCGTCGAGGGCGGCGAGGCGCTGGTGGTTTCGGGGCGGAACGGCGCCGGCAAATCCTCGCTGCTGCGCACCATCGCGGGCCTGCTGAGACCGACCGCGGGAACAGTTGCCCTCGAAGGCGGCACACCCGAGGCGAGTCTTGCCGAGCAAACACACTTCGTGGGTCATCACGACGCGATAAAGCCGGCTCTTTCAGTCCATGAGAATTTGACGTTCTGGGCGCAATATTTGGGCACCGGCGGCGATGTGACAGCCGCTTTGGACGCCGTTGAGCTTGCACCGCTTTCCACCCTGCCGGCCGCTTATTTGTCGGCTGGGCAAAGACGGCGGCTGTCACTTGCCCGTCTTGTCGCCGTGAAGCGCCCCCTTTGGCTTCTGGATGAGCCCACCACTGCTCTGGATAACGTTGCACAGCAAAGACTTAGCGGGCTGATGCAGGCGCATTTGCGCGCCGGAGGGCTCATTATCGCCGCTGCCCACGGACCAATCGGCCTGGAAAGGCCGCGCGAGCTGCGGCTGGGTGCAACATGAAGGCGTTCACCGCACTTCTCGCGCGAGATCTGAAGCTCGCCGTCCGCGTCGGAGGCGGAGCACTGATGGGCGCGGTGTTCTTTCTGATTGTGATCGTTATGACGCCATTCGCGGTCGGGCCCAACCTGAAGTTATTGGCGCTGATCGGACCGGCCATTCTGTGGCTCGGCGGGGAACTTGCAACGCTGCTCGCGCTCGATCGGCTCTTTGCGGCCGACCACGAGGACGGGTCGCTCGATCTCATTCGCACCGGCGCGGTCCCGCTTGAGGTCGCCATCCTTGCGAAAGCGGTGGCCCATTGGCTCACAACCTGTCTGCCATTGGTGGTGATTTCGCCGCTGCTCGGACTGATGCTTAACGTCGAGCCCCGCGCGCTCGGCTGGGTGGCGCTGACGCTGCTCGCCGGAACCCCGGCGCTCACGTTCATCGGCCTGGTCGGCGCGGCACTCGCTGTCGCCCTGCGCCGCGGCGGATTGCTGCTGGCTATCCTGGTTCTACCGCTGACAATACCGGTCCTTATATTCGGCGTGTCCGCAGCAAACGCGGCGATCACGGGACCTGCCCCGTTCGGGCCGCCGTTCACCATTCTTTGTGCGCTGTCGCTTGCGAGCGTGGTGTTGGGGCCGGTCGCGGCGGCGGCGGCGTTACGCTACGCCATGGAATGAAGTTGTCGCACCGGGTTTTGCATCATGCGCCACATTGCCGGAAAATTTCCGGTTCAATAGAAGGCCTTTCATGGCTGTCATCGATTTCGCCAATCCCTCGCGCTTCTTAAGGCTGGCAAACCGGCTGTTGCCCTGGCTCGCCGCGGCAACCGTGGTGGCGTTCGTTTACGGCCTCAACGGCGCGCTGCATGCGCCGGACGATTACCAGCAAGGTGCGACAGTAAAGATCATGTTCCTGCACGTGCCGTCGGCCTGGCTCGGGATGTTCGGCTGGATGCTGATGAGCGTTGCGGCGCTCGGTACGCTGGTATGGCGGCATCCGCTCGCGGACGTCGCCGGCAAAGCAGCCGCACCGATCGGCGCAGCTTTTACGCTGCTGTGCCTCGTAACCGGCTCCCTCTGGGGCAGACCGATGTGGGGCACGTACTGGGTGTGGGACGCGCGGCTGACGTCCGTGCTCGTGCTCTTCCTGCTTTATCTTGGTGTGCTCGCGCTCTACTGGACCGCAGAAGAGCCCGGACGCGGCGCGCGCGCCGCCGCGATTCTTACGCTCGTCGGCGCCGTAAATATTCCGATCATCAAGTTTTCGGTCGACTGGTGGAACACATTGCATCAGCCGGCATCGGTTTTCCGCATGGACGGATCGACGATCGATCCGTCGATCTTGCACCCGCTATTTGCAATGGCGATTGCGTTCACACTCTTGTTCGTCACGCTCCATATCGCCGCCATGCGCAACGAGGTATTGCGCCGGCGCGTGCGCGCGATGCGGTTGATGCAGGCGCAAGGCCTCGCCGAGGCGCGGCCATGAATTTGGGGCCGCATGCTGATTTCATCATTGCGTCCTATGCGGTCGCAATCTTTGTCGTGGCGGCGCTCGCGGCGTGGGTCACACTCGATTACGTCACCCAGCGCCGTATCCTCGGCGATCTCGAAGAACGCGGCGTAACCCGGCGCTCGCGCCGCAAGGTCGATTCGTGAGTACAGCGGCAAATACGGAGCCCGGCAAGCGGCGCAACCTGTTATTGCTGCTGCCGCTTGCCATCTTTGCCGTACTTGCAGCCTTGTTCTTCCTGCGGCTCGGCAGCGGCGATCCCTCGCGTATTCCTTCGGCTTTGATTGGCCATCCGATTCCAAAAACAGATCTGCCGCCGCTTCCCGGTCTCACGCGCGACGGACAGCCGGTGCCCGGAATTACCAACGCAACATTCAAAGATGCCGTGACGCTGGTGAACGTCTGGGCCTCATGGTGCGTGCCGTGTCACGACGAGGTGCCGTTCCTTGAGCAGCTCTCGAGGGACAAGCGCATCCAGCTTGTCGGCATCAACTACAAGGACCAGCCGGACAACGCGCGGCGGTTCCTCAACCGGTATGGTAATCCCTTCGCCGCGGCCGGAGCCGACAACAATGGCCGCGCGGCGATCGACTGGGGCGTTTACGGCGTGCCCGAAACATTCGTAGTCGGGCGTGACGGACGCATCGCGTACAAGCTCATAGGACCGATCACGGCCGAGAACCTCAGCAAGGTGCTGGAGCCGGAAATCGCAAAGGCTGTTGGAAGGGAATAAGCGTCACCGCCTGCGAAGGTGGCCAATCTAGTCGACGCAACGGGCGTTATTGCCTGTCGACACTGTACTTCACGATCAGCGGATATTGCAGTGCGCCGAAAACAAACGTTAGCGGCACTACGCCGAACAGTTTGAACGCAACCCAGAAATCGGTCGTCTGCGTGCGCCAGACAATTTCATTGAGCACGGCGAGCGCGAGAAAGAAGATGGCCCAGCGCCACGTGAGCTTACGCCAGCCCTCCTCCGTCAGGTTAAACACCGAATCGAACACGATACCGAGCAGCGGCTTGTTGAACGCGAGGCCGCCAAGCAGCGCGCCGCCAAACAGCACGTAGATGATCGTCGGCTTGAGCTTGATAAACGTATCATTGTGCAAAACGAGCGTCAGCCCGCCGAAGATCAGCACGATAATGGCCGTCACCAACGGCATGACCGCGATATGCCGCGTCATCACGTAAGACACCGCAAGCGCAATCAGCACGGCGGCCATGAACACCGCGGTCGCCGCGAAGATGCCGACCCGCGCATTGACGACGAAGAACAGCACGAGTGGCCCGATATCGAGCAGAAGCTTGAGGGCCGGGTTGAGTTGTTTCTTTTCGGGCATGATGTAACCACCGAACTTTCATTTATGTCATTCCAGGGTCAGCGAAGCGAGGCAACCCGGACTCCATACCCCGCAGCGCCGCGCCTTTGACGCGCCTTGGAATGGCGGCTATTCAAGCCCCACCACCGCTCTCGCGAAATCTCGCGCGGTGAATGGCGCCAGATCGTCGATGCCTTCGCCCACTCCGATGAAGTGCACCGGCAGGCCAAACTTTGCCGCAATCGCGACGAGGATGCCGCCGCGCGCGGTTCCGTCGAGCTTGGTCATTACCAGACCGGTCACGCCGGCCGTCTTTCGGAAAATCTCGACTTGCGAGAGCGCGTTCTGGCCAACGGTCGCATCGAGCACCAGCAGCACGGCGTGCGGCGCTGTCGGCTCAACCTTGCGCATCACGCGCACGATCTTCTCCAGCTCGCTCATCAACTCGGTTTTGTTTTGCAAGCGGCCGGCGGTATCAACCAACACGATGTCGGCGCCCTGGGCTTTCGCTGCCGTCAGCGCGTCGAAGGCTAATCCTGCAGCATCCGCACCGGGTTCGCGCGCCATGATCGCTGCATGGCTGCGCTCGGCCCAAACCTTCAATTGATCGATAGCCGCCGCGCGAAACGTGTCGCCGGCCACAAGCAGGACGCTCTTGCCTTCACCGCGAAACCGGGCCGCAAGCTTGCCGATGGTGGTGGTCTTGCCCGACCCGTTGACACCGGCCACGAGAATGACAAACGGACGCGTGGTAATCTCCAGTGGCTTCGCAACGCCAACGAGCGTCTTCTCGATCTCGGCGGCAAGCACCGCCCTCACTTCCTCCGGCGCGATGCCTTTTTCGTGACGCTGCTGGGCGAATGCCGCGGCAATACGGCCGGCGACTTCCGGGCCGAGATCGGCGCGGATTAACTCGCTTTCGAGATCCTCGATCGTTTCGGCGTCCAGTTTGCGCTTGGTAACGAGATCGGAAATCGCGGTGCCGAGCGAGGCCGACGTGCGCTTGAGCCCGCTGCTGAGGCGCTTCCACCAACTTTGTTTCACGCTGTCGTCCATTGAGAGCCCGTGATAGCGATTTCGTCGCTGCGGAGAAACCCTATCTGGTCATTCCGGGGCGTCGCCGAAAGCGCGCGAACCGGAAATCCGGACGGAAACCTGATGACCCCCGAACAAATACTCGCGCGCCTGCTCTATCGCGACGGCCTGATGCTGGTGATCGATAAACCCGCCGGGATTCCGGTGCATCGCGGGCCCAAGGGCGGCCTGTGCCTGGAGGACGATTTTCATGCGCTGCGCTTCGGCCTGCCGCGCAACCCCGCGCTGGCGCACCGGCTCGACCGCGATACATCGGGCTGTCTCGTGCTCGGCCGCCACCGGAAGGCGCTTGCGCTCCTCGGCAAGCTGTTCAAGCAGGGCAAGGTCGGCAAGACCTATTGGGCCGTCGTCGAGGGTGGCCCGATCGAGGACGAGGGCCGCATCGACATACCGCTCGGCCGGCTGGACGAATCCCGCGGCTGGTGGATGAAGCCCGACCCGAATGGGCAGCCTTCGGTGACCACCTGGAAGGTCATGGGTCGGTTTTCGCTGCATCCGTCCGCCGCAGCGGGAGGCTCGCGCGCCGACGCACGCTTCACCTGGCTCGCGCTCGAGCCGCTTACCGGCCGCACGCACCAATTGCGCGTGCATTGTGCGGAAATGGGTTTTCCGATTCTGGGCGACAGCATCTACGGACGCGCGCCGCGAAGCGGCGGGCCGACGCTGCATCTGCACGCGCGCGAAATCGTGGTGCCGATTTCGAAGAACAAGCCGCCCGTAAAAATTGCCGCGCCCGTTCCGGAGCACATGCAGGAGATGTTGCGCAAGTGCGGATGGAAAGGTGAGTAATTAATAATGCCATCGGCCTCTTGCTGAGGAACGATCCGGAGGAGCGCGTCCTGGGCCCCTTCCTCCTTCGAGACGGCGCTCCGCGCCTTCTCAGGATGAGGCAGATCAATAAAGCTGCGCCTTGATGCGCTCGGGCGCGGTGCGGTCGTATTCCTCGCCGCCGAGCTTGCCCTGGCTCAACTCCGCGATGATGGTGCCGGTCGACGGCAGGCTCTTGCGGTCGATCTTCGTTGCCTCGTCCCAGAGCTTCGAGCGCACGATCGCCTTCGAACAGTGGAAGTAAATTCTTTCGACGTGCACGATCAGCACGCAGCGCGGCAGCTTGCCGTTGACCGCGAAGCTCTGCATGAGCTCTGGATCGATCGAGATCGACGCGCGCCCGTTAACGCGCAGCGTTTCTCCGACACCCGGAATGAGAAACAGCAAGGCGATGCGCGGGTCGCATATGATGTTGCGAAAGCCGTCGATCCGGTTGTTGCCGGGACGATCCGGAATGGCGAGCGTCCTGTCGTCGAGGATGCGCACGAAACCGGGAGCGTCGCCTTTCGGCGAGCAGTCGAGCCCTTCGGGCGCGCCGGTCGCGATGGCGACGAACGGCGCCGCCTCGATCATTTTGCGATAGCTGCCGTTGATATGATCGATCTCCTTGGCAACGGCGGCAGGATTTTTCGGCCCATAAAGCGACTGAAGCTGCTCCATCGTGGTGACGAGGTGATCCTGGTAAGCCATCGTCCTTCCCCTTTTTCAGGCCGCGAGGAGCTGGCGGCCATCGTGCCCCGTGATCGTGACGTCGAGTATCGTCCCCGGCTCTACATCTGTTGCAATGCGAACGGGCATAAACTGCTCGGTGCGCGCCACACTGCGAGATTCCGCCAGCACGCGCCGCTGTCTCCCGATTTGTTTCTCGAGATGCCGGCGCAAGGCCGCCTCACCCTTCTCACGCAACCGGCGCGCGCGGTCCTTCACCAGGCCGCGCTCGACCTGCGGCATGCGCGCCGCCGGCGTACCGGGACGCGGCGAGAAGGGAAACACGTGCAGCTGAGTCAAGCCGCACTCGTCAACGAGATCGAGCGAGCGTGAAAACATCTCTTCGCTTTCGGTCGGGAAGCCCGCGATAAGATCGGCGCCGAACGCGATATCCGGGCGCAGGCGACGCACTTGCGCACAAAATTCGATTGCATCGGCGCGCGAGTGCCGGCGCTTCATGCGCTTCAGGATGAGATCGTCGCCGGCCTGCAATGACAGATGCAAATGCGGCATCAGCCGCGGTTCATTCGCGATGGTATCGAGCAGATCGTCGTCCGCCTCGACCGAATCGATGGACGAGAGCCGCAAGCGCGCGAGTTCAGGAACGTCCTTGAGGATGCGCTTTACCAGCATGCCGAGGCGCGCGCCATCGCTGGCATAACTCGTGATGTCCACGCCGGTGAGCACGATTTCCTTGTAACCGTTGCCTACAAGGCGATGCACTTGCGACACCACCTCCGCAACCGGCAATGAGCGTGAATTGCCGCGGCCGTAAGGAATAATGCAGAACGTGCAGCGGTGGTCGCAGCCGTTCTGCACCTGGACGAAAGCGCGCGCGCGGCCTTCGACGCTGTCGATGGCATGCGGCGTCATTGTCTTGACGGACATGATGTCGGCGACAGCGACTTTATCGTTCGCACGCCAGTGCCGCGCGTCGAGTTTTTCCTCATTGCCGATGACACGGTCGACTTCCGGCATGGATGAGAAGGTTGCGGCTTCGGTTTGCGCCGCGCAGCCGGTGACGACGATGCGGGCGCCGGGGCGCTCGCGCCTGATGCGGCGAATGCTCTGCCGCGCCTGCCGTACGGCCTCGGACGTCACCGCGCAGGTGTTGACGAAAACGGTGTCCTGCAGACCCGCCGCATTCGCCTCGCGCCTGATCACTTCCGACTCGTAGGCATTGAGCCGACAGCCGAACGTGACGACGTCGAGGCTCATCGCACGCCAACCTGGCCGAACAATGCCGGATCGAAACGACCCTCGTATTCGAACGCAACTGGACCGGTCATCAGCACGTGATCGTCACTTGCGCGCCATTCGATCGTGAGCTCGCCACCCGGCAGCGTTACCCGAACCTTGCGCTCCGTACGCCTGAGTCGCGCGGCCGCAACCGCCGCTGCGCACGCTGCCGAGCCGCACGCCTTGGTCAGTCCGGCGCCGCGCTCCCATGTGCGGATCACGATGTGATCGCGCGCGACGATGTGCGCGAGCGTAATGTTTGCGCGCTCCGGGAAAATCGGATGATTCTCCAGCAGTGGGCCGAACCGCGGCAGATCGTAGGCATTCACGTCATCGACCCAGAAGATCGCGTGCGGATTGCCCATGCTAACCGCTGAAGGCGAATGCAGCATTGGCTTGTCGATCGGCCCGATCTGAAGCTCGATGGCCCGCGTATCGCGAAATTCCTCCGCAAGCGGAATCTCATTCCACTTGAAACGCGGCACGCCCATATCGATCGTGAACATTCCGCCCGCGCTTTTCCAGCAATTCAGGACACCCGCCGCGGTTTCGAACGCAAGTGCGTCCTTGCCGCTTTCGCGCGACACGATATCGGCGACGCAGCGCATGCCGTTGCCGCAGGCGCCGGCCTCAGAGCCGTCATTGTTGTAGATGCGTACGAAAGCGTCGGTGCCCGGGGTGCGTGGCGGATAAAGAGCCATTAACTGATCGTAGGGAGCGCCTTGAGGTCCCGCCGCGGCGCGCGCTTCCTCGACGGCGATCGGCCCACCGCCCCGCCGCATGTCGACGACGACGATTTCGTTGCCGATGCCGTTCATCTTCACGAAAGGATGGTTGGCAAGCGCTGGCATTGGGCGGCCCGAGTTCTGCCCGGTTTATATGGCGAATTTGCACCCGATGGCCAAGGGGCATGGTAGGGTGGCTTACACGCCGCGACGTTCCGCCATGCGCGGCGCCTCTACGTGGAGACAATGCATGTCGCGCCGCCTTATTGGCAGGGCCGCTTTATTCATCATTCTTGCTTTCGCCGGCCTTCCTCTGCGCGCGCAAGAGTCCGAGCGCCCACCACAGACCGGCCAGGACGTGCCCGGAGATCTGAAGCCTGGGGACGCTTTTGGTGAGCCGATCGTTCTGACAGCAAAAACAATCGTCTACGTGAAAGGTACTGCCAGCTGGGACAATGCGTTTCCGACGCTGCAAAGCAGCTTCAAATCGCTTAACCAATTTCTGCAAAAGCAAGGCATTACGCCTGCCGGCCCTGAAATGACCATTTATACTTCAACGGACGACAAGGGCTTTGCCTTCGAGGCGGCGATTCCGATCGCTGAGGCCCCGAAAGAGCCTCCGACGGGCAATTTTGCCATCGGAAAGTCACCGGCCGGCAAGGCGTTGAAATTCGTGCACCGCGGTTCGTACGATGCGATGGATTCGACCTACGAAGCCATCGCCAATTATCTCGACGACAAACAGCTCGAGGCAAAAAATCTCTTCATCGAAGAATACCTCTCGGACCTGCAGAAAGCCGATCCCGACCATCTGGTGGTCAATGTCTACGTTCCGGTCGATTAGGGCAATGTCTCGGCCTGTTATTTCAGCATTGGCGTTTGCATTCGCCGTCATCCTTCCGGTCCATGCTGCCGACGCCCTCGACAGGCTGATTACAGTCTCCGGCGAAGCCAGCGTCTCCGTCCCGCCCGATGTGGCCGTGCTACGCATTGGCGTCAGCAGCCAGGGCAAGAACGCGCGTGAGGCAAGTAGCGCCAATGCCAAGGCAATGACGGCCGTGATTGCGGCTATCAAGAATGCCGGCTTATCGGAGCGCGATATCGAAACCTCGCAGCTGTCGCTGCAGCCGCAATACGATCAGAGCAAGGCCGGCACGGCGAGGTTGACCGGCTTCGCGGCCACCAACCAGGTCACGCTCCACATCCGCACTATCTCCGAACTCGGCTCCATCGTCGATCGCGCCATTGCAGCCGGCGCCAACGAAATGTCGGGAATCGAATTCCTGGTTTCGCGCCGCTCGACGCTGCTCGACCAGGCCCGCGCCGATGCAATCGCCGACGCCCACCGCAAGGCCGAGATTTACGCGAAGGCCGCCGGCGTCAAGCTTGGGCCTGCCGTTGCCATTACCGACGAAGGCGCATCGGCGCCGCCGCGTCCGATGCAGGCGATGCGGGCAGGGGCCGTGCCCATCGCGCCCGGCGAACAAACGCTGCGCGTCATGGTAACCGTCAGCTATGAGATTGATCGCTGACCGTTTTCCCGAGTTGACTTGGATGAAAGGCATCCCTAGTTTGCGCGCGTCTTTCGCTTAAAGACGTGATGCTCAAGTTCCGCCGACCGGTCGCAAGGGGCCGGAGGCAACCGCCCGACAGCGCGATGCGCCCTCGGGCGCGAATGTGCTTGGAGGCCTGCTTATCTGATCTGTCCGCTGCGGCGAGAAAGCGGCGAACAAAGTGCGCCAAGTCTGGGTTTCAGGTCTGGGTGGATCAACGCGAGGACGTCAGCCCTCATCCGGCCGGTTGCGGTCGCTTCCTGTCGGGAGGGTGAAGAAAGAGGAACAATGTTCGACACGCTGTCGGAAAAGCTCGGGGGCATTCTCGATCGACTCACGCGCCGCGGCGCGCTGAGCGAAGCCGATGTCGACACAGCCATGCGCGAGGTGCGCCGCGCACTGCTCGAAGCCGACGTTGCCCTCGATGTCGCGCGCAGCTTCACCGACAGCGTGAAGAAAAGCGCAATCGGCGTCGAAGTTCTGAAGTCCGTTACGCCGGGGCAGATGGTCGTGAAAATCGTGCACGATCAGCTCGTGCAGACGCTTGGCGCGGCCGGACAGACGATTGATCTTAATGCCGCCCCGCCCGTTCCGATCATGATGGTCGGCCTGCAAGGCTCCGGCAAAACCACGACCACCGCCAAACTTGCCAAGCGACTCACCGACCGCGTCAGGAAGAAAGTGTTGATGGCTTCTCTCGACGTGCGCCGGCCTGCGGCTATGGAACAACTTGCCGTGCTCGGCCGTGATGCCGGCATCGACACGCTGCCGGTCATCGAAGGTCAGACCCCCACACAGATTGCAAAGCGTGCGCTCGAAGCCGGCAGGCTCGGCGGCTATGACGTGGTGCTGCTCGATACAGCCGGCCGCACGACGCTCGACGAAGCGATGATGAGCGAAGCGGCCGACGTAAAACAGGCATCCAACCCGCACGAAGTGCTGCTCGTCGCCGACAGCCTCACCGGCCAGGACGCGGTCAACCTCGCGCGCTCGTTCGATCAGCGCGTGGGTCTCACCGGCATTGTGCTCACGCGCGTTGACGGTGACGGCCGTGGCGGCGCGGCGCTATCGATGCGTGCTGTCACCGGCAAGCCGATCAAGCTGATCGGTACCGGCGAAAAGCTCGACGCTTTGGAAGATTTCGATCCGGCTCGAATTGCCGGCCGCATCCTGGGCATGGGCGACATCGTCTCGCTGGTCGAGAAGGCCGCGCAAACGATCGATGCCGAAAAGGCAATGCGCGCGGCAGAGAAAATGCGCAAAGGCGCCTTCGATCTCTCCGACCTGCGTGAACAGCTTGTACAGATGCAGGCGATGGGCGGCATGGGTGGCTTGCTCGGCCTGATGCCCGGCATCGCCAAGATGAAAAATCAGATCGCTGCGGCGGGGCTCGACGACAAGCTACTCAAGCGTCAGGTCGCCATCATCGACTCGATGACGCCGGACGAACGTCGCCATCCCGACATCCTCAAAGCCAGCCGCAAGAAGCGCATTGCCGCGGGCTCCGGCACGTCGCCCGAGCAGATTAACAAACTGCTCAAGATGCACCGCGGCATGGCCGACATGATGAAGGCCATGGGCGGCGCCAAACGCGGCCCGATGGCAGGGCTCGCGCAGATGTTCGGCTTCGGCGGCGGCATGCCGTCGGCTGAAGACATCAAAAAACTTGCCGAGCAAGCCAAGGCGCAAGGCGGCGCACTGCCGCCGAACATGCCTGGAATGCCGAAGCTGCCGCCGAATTTCCCCGGCGCACCAGGCGGATTACCGGGGCTTGGCGGCGGAAAGTTTCCCGGTTTGCCCGGCGGTTTGCCGCCGGGATTGGGGAAAAAGAAATGAAACGGGTTCCTCTCATCAGTCATTCGTTGTCAGAAAGGAAAAGCTCAAATGCCTCTTGTCATCCGCATGGCCCGCGCCGGAACGAAAAAGCGGCCGTTTTACCACATCGTCCTCGCTGACTCGCGTAGTCCGCGCGACGGCCGCTTCATTGAACGGCTCGGCTATTTCAATCCGCTGCTGCCGAAGGAAAAAACCGAGCGGCTGAAACTCGATCTTGAAAAGGTTCAGGCGTGGATGAAGAAAGGCGCGCAGCCATCCGATCGCGTCCTGCGCTTCCTCGATGAGGCCGGCGTTGCGAAACGCCCGAAGCGCAACAATCCGCACAAGGCGATTCCACGCAAAGAACGCAAGGCACGCGCCGAAGAAGCCGCCAAAGCCGCTGCCGCAGCGCCGGCGGCACCAGCCGCCGCAAGCTGATCGCCACTTTGCACAGTCAGTGCTAGCCTCATCACGAGGCGCGCGGCTTCGCCGCGCTCCTCACCATGAGGTCCGTTCAGCGTCATGAGCAATAAAATCTGCGTTGCCCGGATCGGAGCTGCGCATGGTGTGCGCGGCGAGGTGAAGTTGTGGTCATTCACCGAGGATCCCGCAGCGGTCGCCGACTACGGGCCGCTGGAAACAGAAGACGGTGCACGCAAGTTCGAGATCGAAGCGCTCCGTCCGGCGAAAGACCACTTCATCGCGCGGCTCGCCGGCATCGGCGATCGCAATGCAGCCGAAGCGCTGCGCAATCTCGACCTCTATGTTCCCCGCGAACGGCTGCCGGTGATAGAAGAACCTGACACGTTCTATCACTCGGACCTGATCGGACTCGATGCGGTCACGGCGGATGGTTCGCAGGTCGGTACGGTGCATGCCGTCCACAATTTCGGGGCCGGCGACATCATCGAAATTACGCCGCTCGGCAGCGGCGATCCGACGATGCTGCCGTTCAACGAAACGACGGTGCCGAAGGTCGATCTCGCGGCGAAGCAGATCGTGATCGCGCCACCGGCCGCCGCTTCCGTCCCTCCAGCGAAAGGTGAAGGCCGACCGCCGAAGCGACACGAAGACGCATTCGATTCCCCATCGCCGCCTTTGCGGCCGAAGTCGGCGCCGAAGGCGTCGGGAGGGGAGTAGTTTGTTTCGTTTGACACCGCATTTGCCCCGTTGCCTTTCCTTTGCTCAATGAGGAAGACAACAAGAACGTCGAGGCCTCATAAATGTGGCGCGCGAGCGTGCTCACGATTTTTCCGGAGATGTTTCCCGGTCCGTTGGCGATGAGCCTTGCCGGCAAGGCGCTCGCGAGCGGTATCTGGTCGCTTGAGGCTATCGATATTCGAGATCACGCAACCGACAAGCATCGCACAGTCGATGACACGCCCGCCGGCGGCGGCCCCGGCATGGTGATGCGCGCCGATGTCCTTGCGCGCGCCATCGACTCGGTCGCGCAAAGTGACGGCCGCCCACGCCTTGTCATGAGCCCGCGCGGCAAGCCGCTGACGCAAACGCGCGTTACCGAGCTTGCAGCGGGTGCGGGCGCCGTCATCGTTTGCGGGCGCTTCGAAGGCATCGACGAGCGGCTGATCGCAGCCCGTCATCTCGAAGAAATTTCGCTGGGCGACTTCGTTCTGTCTGGCGGTGAGATCGCGGCGCTGGCTCTGATCGATTCCTGCGTGCGGCTCCTCCCGGGCGTGATGGGCAAACAGACCTCCGCGGCGGAAGAAAGTTTCGCGCAAGGCCTGCTCGAATACCCGCAGTACACCCGTCCGGCCGTATTTGAGGGACAGCCGATCCCGGAAGTTCTCACCTGCGGCGACCATGCCAAGGTAGCCGCGTGGCGGCGCGCCGAAGCCGAGCGATTAACCAAGGCGCGCCGGCCGGATTTGTGGAACGCCTATTTGACGCGAAAGAAGCCATAGCAGGCTGGTCGCCGGCACGGGGCGGGCGGGCCGCCGGAGGTGACAAACAGCATTCTATGGTCTACAAGCCCGCCGACCCATTCAGCCCCTGAAAAGGACCGCGCGCCGGATGCTGGCGCCGCCGACGGAGATTGAACCATGAACCTCATTCAACAGCTCGAAAAAGAGCAGGTCGAGAAGCTTTCCGCCGGCAAGGACATTCCCGCGTTTGGGCCCGGCGACACCGTGCTGGTCAACGTGAAAGTCGTCGAAGGTGACAAGAGCCGCGTGCAAGCCTACGAGGGCGTATGCATCGGCCGCTCCGGCCACGGTCTCAACGAAAACTTCACCGTGCGCAAGATTTCGTACGGCGAGGGCGTCGAACGCGTGTTTCCGCTCTATTCGCCGATGATCGACTCGATCAAGCTCGTGCGCCGTGGCAAAGTCCGCCGCGCGAAGCTCTACTACCTGCGCGGCCTGCGCGGGAAGAAGGCGCGCATCACCGAGGCGCAAGGCAACGTCGGCGAGGAAGCTGCAGCCGAAGCCAAGGCGGAATAAGCGGCCGCATCAGGCTGCTGTATGGCAAGGGCCGCTCTGCGGCCCTTTTCTTTGCCCTCAGCAAAACAGGATCCGGGCACGAAGCGGCAACGTGAACCGGATTTGCCGCGCTCGTTGTCGGCCGGATTTAGAATGGCTATATACGCACCATGATTTCCGAGGCCGAACGGATCATTCTCGCCGATCATGCCCGCTTGCCCTGGCGGTTCTTCGGACGGCTGGCCGTATGCGCGCAAGCTGCACGTTGATTGCGCGAAGCCGGCCCCTGTGCCGGCGAAAGAGCCTTTTTTCCATTTTCCAACCGAAGACCTGAGCCATGAAACCGCGTACGCTCTATGACAAAATCTGGGACGACCATCTGGTGGACGAACAACCGGATGGCACCTGTCTGATCTATATCGATCGCCATCTCGTGCACGAAGTGACGAGCCCGCAGGCGTTCGAAGGATTGCGTACGGCGGGCCGCAAAGTGCACGCGCCGGAAAAGACGCTCGCCGTCGTCGACCACAACGTGCCGACCTCGGACCGCAGCAAGCCCAATCCCGATCCGGAATCGGCCGAGCAGATCGCGGTGCTGGCGCAAAATGCCAAGGACTTCGGCATCGAATATTACAACGAGTTCGACAAGCGTCAGGGCATCGTTCACGTCATCGGTCCGGAGCAGGGATTCACGCTGCCGGGCACAACGATCGTTTGCGGCGACAGTCATACTGCGACGCACGGGGCCTTTGGCGCCCTCGCCTACGGCATCGGCACGTCGGAAGTCGAGCACGTGCTCGCGACGCAAACGTTGATCCAAAAGAAATCGAAGAACATGCGCGCGGTCGTCGACGGCAAATTGCCGCCCGGCGTGACCGCCAAGGACATCATTCTCGCCATCATCGGCGAGATCGGTACCGCCGGCGGCACCGGCTATGCGCTGGAATATGCCGGCGAAGCAATCCGCGCGATCTCGATGGAAGGCCGCATGACCATCTGCAACATGTCGGTCGAAGGCGGTGCCAAAGCGGGTTTCATCGCGCCCGACGAGAAGGCATACGCCTTCCTGAAAGACAAGCCGAAAGCGCCGAAGGGTGCGGCTTGGGATCAGGCGATGCGTTATTGGGAAACGCTGCACTCGGACGAAGGCGCGGAGTTCGATCGCGAAATCAGGCTCGATGCCGCACGGCTGCCCCCGTTGGTGACCTGGGGGACGAGTCCCGAGCAGGTCGTCTCGATTACCGGCCGCGTGCCGGTGGCCTCCGAGATCACCGACGAAAACAAACGCGCCGCCGCCGAGCGCTCGCTCGCCTACATGGGTCTCAAGGGCGGCGAGAAGATCACCGACATCAAGCTCGATCGCGTGTTCATCGGCTCGTGCACCAACTCGCGCATCGAAGACCTGCGCGAGGTTGCGCGTATCGCCGAGGGCAAACGGGTCAACGGCAATGTCTACGCAATGATCGTGCCGGGCTCCGGTCTTGTGAAGGAGCAGGCGGAAGCCGAGGGGCTCGACAAGATCTTCAAGGCCGCCGGATTCGACTGGCGCGAGCCGGGATGTTCAATGTGCCTCGCGATGAATCCCGACAAGCTCAAGCCGGGCGAGCGTTGCGCCTCGACGTCGAACCGCAACTTTGAAGGCCGGCAGGGCTACAAGGGCCGCACGCACCTGGTTTCGCCCGCGATGGCGGCAGCGGCTGCAATCGCCGGCCACTTTGTCGATGTGCGCGAATGGAAGTAAGCCGCCGGTCCAGGTAAGAACCAAAGCCCGCCTCCCGGCGGGCTTTTTGCTTTTGCGCCGAATTTTGAGCGCCGATCAATCCCAATGGCAGCGCATCACGGGCACGATGACCGTGCCGCTGACGCGATATTCCTTCTCCAGCCACGACCGGCAGATGCGCTTTGAGTTCGGACCGGGCTCCGGGTGGACCGTGATGCGCGTGCGTACCTGCTGGCGAGCCGCCGCAGGCTTCTGTGTGTTGCTGTCTTGCGCAAGGACCGGCGTTGCCCCTGCGAATACCAAAGCAACCGCCGCAAGCGCACAGATGGTCCTGTTTTTCGTCGTGCCCGAGCCCATATGAGTACCTTAGCATTGCGCGTTGCGAGATGCAGGTCCAACGCCGGTTAATGTTGATAGGTTGCGGGAGCTGTGGCGTGCGCGCCCCGCTCAGGCCTGGAGCATACGATGAGCCGACGTTTTGACGCTCTGCTGCGAGCCAAAACCCCTTCCCTTGCCGAATTCGAGGCCATGGCCCATCAGGCCTATGATGGCCTGCCGGAACACTTTCGCGCGTTGTGCGCGGACCTTGTCGTCCGGGTCGATGATTTCCCGACCGACGAGGTGCTCAAGTCGCTGCAGATCGACAGCAAATTCGGTCTCCTCGGGCTTTTTCAGGGCGTCGGACTACCATTCCAGTCGACGCTGGCGCCAACGCAACTACCCAACATGATCTGGCTCTATCGCCGGCCCATCCTCGCCTATTGGGCCGAGCACGAGGAGGACCTCGGCGACATCATCACGCACGTCCTGGTCCACGAGATCGGCCACCATTTCGGCCTTTCGGACGAAGACATGGAAGCCATCGAAGCGGCAGCCGACTGAGGATTGATTACCGCGGGCGATTCGACCTATTCAAAAGATGCATTTGTGCCGTGCTGCACTCCGCACGAGCATGGCTTCTGAATCTCCGGAGGCTTGAGATGATCGTCACGGTTTTTCGCTCCCGCCTGCGACCGGAAGCCCGTGAGCAGTACATGCAGATGTCTGCACGGATGAACGAGCTCGCGAAAACCATGCCGGGCTACATCTCGCACAAAAGCTTTACCGCAGAAGACGGCGAGCGCGTTACGATTGTCGAATTCGAGTCGGAGGACGGCATGCGCGCCTGGCGCATGCATCCGGAACACCGCGAGGCGCAGCGCAGGGCGCGCGAGTCGTTCTATTCGGAGTTTCGCATCCAGGTTTGCAACCTCGTGCGCGAGGCGAGCTTCACGCGGGATGAGCATAAGGTCGGCGATCCTGCGCAGGCTTGACCACCGCCGCCGGAGCCGTCATGACACGATCGAAAGAATTCCAAGGCCGGACGCAAGCAGAGAGTACCGATGGAAAAATTCACCACGCTTGAAGGCGTTGCCGCTCCCCTGAAGATGATCAATGTCGATACCGACATGATCATCCCCAAGCAGTACCTGAAGACGATCAAGCGCACGGGTCTCGGCAAGGGTCTGTTTTCCGAAATGCGCTACAAGGACGACGGCAGTGAGAATCCGGAATTCGTGCTGAACAAGCCCGCTTACCGGAATGCAAAAATTTTGGTTGCCGGCGACAACTTCGGCTGCGGCTCGAGCCGCGAGCACGCGCCTTGGGCACTCATGGACTTCGGCATCCGTTGCGTGATCTCGACCTCGTTCGGCGACATTTTCTACAACAACTGTTTCAAGAACGGCATCCTGCCGATCCGCGTTTCGCCGGAAGATCTGGAGAAGCTGTTCGATGACGCCGAACGCGGCGCCAACGCGACGCTGACCGTCGACCTCGAAAAACAGGAAATTCACGGCCCGGACGGCGGCGTGGTCAAGTTCGAGATCGACGCGTTCCGCAAGCACTGTCTGCTCAACGGCCTCGATGACATCGGTCTCACACAGCAGAAGAAAACCAAGATCGACAGATACGAGTCGAAGCTGACAGCCGAGCGGCCGTGGGTTTGAATCGGTGCACTGTCACGGCCCGCGAAAGCGGGCCGTCCAGTAACCGCGATAGCTCGATAATGCCGGCACGCCAGCGGTTGCCGGGTCATCCGCCGCGCATGACACCAGCGGATGATATGCACTACTTCTTCTCTTTCACCAGCACCACCTCGTAGAGGCACGGGTCGATCTCGTCCGCGATCTGGCCGAACTCCGGCCAGTTTTTGCGAAATTCGGGCGACCGATGCGCGGCTTCGAGCGAATCGCGATCTTTCCACTGAACGTAATTGACGATCCGCCCTCCGTCCTGGCTGCGGTGCAGGCTGATCGATACGAAACCCGGCTGCCCCGCCATGAATTTGGCGCGCTCGGACATCAGATCCAGAGCCTCCTCCTGCTTATCGGGGTCGACGTGAACGGTCGTGATCTGCGTGATCACTCCTTTGCTTTGTTGGATTTCGGGCATGCTGGCGCCTCCCTCTGTTCAGGAGTTCATAACGCATTGACCGCGAGCCGGGTTCATGCCGGGGCCGGCAGATTCCCCAGGCGACAGCAGCGCCTATTTTTGTCCAATCGCTTCCGAAATGGCGACGATCCGGCGCGCCATTTCGGCATGCATGCGTTCGACCATGCGCCCGTCGATCGACACCACGCCCTTGTTTCTGTTTTCCGGCAGGTCAAACGCAGCAATCATCTTGCGTGCCTCGGCGACTTCCTCGGGTGAGGGCGAGAACGCCCTGTTGCAGATTTCGATCTGGTTCGGATGCACCAGTGTCTTTCCGTCAAACCCGAGATCGACCGCCTGCGCGCATTCGGCTGCAAATCCTTCGGTGTTGCCGATGTCGTTATAGACGCCATCGAGAACAACGATGCCATGAACGCGTGCAGCGGCGATGCACATCGTCAGCCACGGCAGCATCGGCGCGCGGCCGGGCACGATGCGTGCCCGCGTATCCTTGGCGAGATCGTTGGTGCCCAGCACGAAACCGGTGAGCCGCGTCTCCGAATCCCGTGCCGCGGCCGCAATCGACAGGATATTAAAAATGGCGAGCGGCGTTTCGATCATCGCCCACACGCGTGTCCTGTGATCCGTGCCCATGTCCAGCAGCCGCCGGCCGATCAATTCGAGCGCGTCGGGGGTCGAAATTTTCGGGATCAAAATGGCATCGGGGGCAGCATGAGCGGCCGCGAAGAGGTCTTCGGCATGCCAGGGCGTTTCGACACCATTGACGCGGATAAACACTTCGCGCGAGCCGAAGCCACCCGCCCTCACCGCCTCAGTCACCTGCTTTCGCGCCGCGTCCTTCGCATCCGGCGCGACCGCGTCTTCGAGATCGAGGATGATGCCGTCCACAGGCAGGGTACGCGCTTTCTCGATCGCACGGGCGTTCGAACCCGGCATATAAAGCACGCTGCGGCGCGGGCGGATGCTCATTTGCTCGCGTTCTCCTCACTGGCCGGACTTGACCCGGAAACCACCGTGATCTTTCTACAGCCATATCGCCTTTCCAGCGAGGGAGTGCCGGGCCGCCCCGGCAGAGCCGGAACAGATGCCTTTTCCTCCGAGCCTGATCGACGGCTATCGTGCATTCCTGCACGGCCGGCTCCGCGCTGAACAGGAACGCTATCGCGAGCTGGCCACCAAAGGACAGTCGCCAGAGGTCATGGTGATCGGCTGTTGTGATTCTCGCTGTGCGCCGGAAGCCATTTTCGACGCGCGGCCCGGCGAACTGTTTGTGGTGCGCAATATCGCGAATTTGGTGCCGCCTTACGCGCCGGATACGCAGGCGCATGGCGTGTCATCGGCACTGGAATTCGGCGTCGTCGCGTTGAAGGTAAAGCACATTGTCGTGCTCGGCCATGCACAATGCGGCGGCGTCAAAGCGTTTGCCGAGAATGCCGAACCGCTGACCCCAAGTGACTTCATCGGCAAATGGATGTCGCTGATGGCGGCAGCGGGAGAAAAGGTGGGAGCGCGGGGCGATCGTCCGCTGCATGACTATATGACCGCACTCGAGCAGGCGAATGTCGAACTCAGCCTCGAAAACCTGCTGACCTTTCCCCGCATTCGCGCACAGGTCCAGCGCGGCGAAATCACGCTGCACGGCGCCTATTTCGCTGTTGCAACGGGAAAGCTTTCGATTCGCGATCCAGCGACGGGCAAGTTCGAGCAGGTGGCAGCGGAGGAATATGCGCGGATGTTCGCGCACCCGAGATTTTGAGGATGGCTGTCATTGCCGGGCCTGACCCGGCAATCCATCACGGCTGATGGACCGCATCAGGTCGATATTCTCGCGGCCAATGCTTGATGTTTTTCTCACGCTGGATCGCGAGCATTAGCGTCTGATGTTGCTCGATAACGACGGATGCGCGGGTCAAGCGCCGCGCATGACACTATGAGCGTTACGCCGCCTTCTTCTTGGCCTGGATCAGCTTGCGATTGATGAGCACTTCGGCGATCTGCACTGCATTGAGCGCCGCACCCTTGCGCAGGTTGTCGGAGACGACCCACATCTGAATGCCGTTATCGACCGTTGCATCGTCTCGAATGCGGCTGATGTAGGTCGCATCCTCGCCGACCGATTCATACGGTGTGACGTAACCACCCGGCTCGCGCTTGTCGATCACGAGGCATCCCGGCGCGTTGCGCAAAATCTCGCGCGCCTCATCGGCGCTGAGCGGCTGTTCGAATTCGACATTCACCGCCTCGGAATGGCCGACAAAAACCGGCACGCGCACGCAGGTTGCCGTGAGCTTGATCTTGGGATCGAGAATCTTCTTGGTCTCGACCACCATCTTCCACTCTTCCTTGGTGTAGCCGTCGTCCATAAACACGTCGATGTGCGGGATCACGTTGAACGCAATGCGCTTGGTAAATTTCTTGTTCTCGACCTCGTCGAGCGTGAACACAGCCTTCGTCTGCGAGAACAATTCGTCCATCGCCTCTTTGCCGGCGCCGGAAACGGATTGATAGGTCGCGACCACCACGCGCTTGATACGCGCCTTGTCATGCAGCGGCTTCAAGGCGACGACGAGTTGCGCGGTCGAGCAATTCGGATTGGCGATGATGTTCTTTTTGGTGAAGCCGCCCGCCGCGCTCGCATTCACTTCCGGCACGATCAGCGGCACGTCCGGGTCCATGCGCCAGGCGGACGAATTGTCGATTACGACCGCGCCCTGCGCGCCGATCTTCGGCGACCACTCCTTCGACACGGAACCGCCCGCCGACATCAGGCAAATGTCGACATCGGAGAAATCGACGTGCTCGAGCGCCTTCACTTTCAGCGTCTTGTCGCCGAACGAGCATTCCACGCCCTGACTGCGGCGCGAGGCGACCGCGACCACCTCGTCCGCCGGAAACTCGCGCTCGGCCAGGATGGCGAGCATTTCGCGACCGACATTGCCGGTCGCGCCGACCACGGCGACCTTGTAACCCATTGCACGCTCTCCAAAAAAGACGGCCAGCCAGCGCGAGTGGGCGCGCCCGGACCGCTGCGCTTCTATGCGAGAAACGCCACGAATACAACGCTTGCCCAACCATGGCCCGCAGCGCCGCTGCCGCTCATCTAGGGCCGCCGGTGAATCGGTCAACCGCAGGAATTTGCAGGCCCCATCATTGCAGCCATGCCACGGGCCGATTGACGGGCTCCCAGGCCGGGCAGATCATATTCATATCCTACTATCTGAGGCGCCGGTGATGACCGGATTGCTTCTGCTGCACCTCTGTGGAGAGGATCATGATCACACGACGTCATCTATTGGGGACGGTAGGCGCAAGCGCCGCCTTTGCCGTTTCCGGATTAAGCCTGCCGAAATTTTCAGAAGCTGAAGCGGCCGGTGTGCCGCTCACGCCAGGCGTGCCGAGCGGCGTGCGGAACGTTGCGGCGATGGAAGCGCTGCCGGGAAAGAAGCCCCTCATCCGGCTGGCTGACCGGCCGCCCAATTACGAAGCGCCGATCGAATATTTGCGCACGCCAATCACGCCCAACGATGAGTTCTTCGTTCGCTATCACCTTGCGGACATCCCCGAAGTCGACGTCAAAAATTACACGATCAAGATTGGCGGCGAAGGCGCCAACGGCGAAGCCGAACTCACGCTCGATGAGCTGAAGAAAATGCCCGAATTCGAGGTGGTTGCCGTCAACCAATGCTCCGGAAATCGCCGCGGCCTTTCAAAACCGCACGTGCCGGGCGTCCAGTGGGGTTACGGCGCCATGGGCTGCGCACGATGGAAGGGCGCGCGGCTGAAAGACGTGCTCGATAAAGTGGGCCTGAAGAAGGAAACGGTCGAAATCGAATTCGGTGGCGCCGACGGGCCTGTGGTCGAAAAGACGCCGGACTTTGTCAAAAGCATCCCGATCTGGAAGGCGATCGATGAATCGACGCTCATTGCCTATGAAATGAATGGGCAGCCGCTGCCGCACTTCAACGGTTTCCCGGCACGCATCGTCGTTCCCGGCTGGACCGGCACCTACTGGATGAAGCATGTTAACGCGATCACGGCGCTGACAAAGCCGCTTACCAGCTTCTGGATGAATCCGGCCTACCGCATTCCTGTGGGGAAATTCCCGGTGGCCGCGCGCTTCACCTCGCAGGAATACGCGCCGAACACGCCGATCACGGAGATGGTGGTCAACTCCGTGATCACCAGTCATCGCGACGGAGAAAAGATCAAGTCAGGCCACGTCACCGTCAGCGGCATTGCATGGGATGGCGGTTACGGCATCCGCACGGTGGAAGTCTCAACCGATGGCGGAAGAACATGGTCGGCAGCAAAACTCGGCAATGATCTCGGACGCTTCGCCTTCCGCCCATGGAGCTTCGACTTCAGGGCAAAACGCGGCAAAAACACCGTGATGGTGAACGCCACCAACAAGATCGGTCAAACGCAAGTTTCCGAACTCATCTTCAATGGCGCCGGCTACCACAACAACGTGATGCAAAACATCACGCTCAACGCAGCCTGAGGGAGGATCGTCATGCGAAGGTTCATCCTTGCGGCCGCTGCGGTCCTCGTCGCAGGTGCAGCGGCGGCCGAAGCCCCGGTCCAGCTGAAAAAGGGAGAAGGTCTCGATAAAGTGGAAGGCAACTGCGCGGCGTGTCATACGCTGGCTTACATCCCGATGAACTCGCCTTTCCTCAATGCCAAGGGCTGGGACGCCGAGGTGGACAAGATGATCAAGGCCTATGGCGCGCCCATTGACGAGGCGGATGCCAAGGCCATCAAGGAATATCTGATCAAGAATTACGGCATTTAATTCTGCCGCGCTCGGCAGAGCCCCGCCGCGCGGCGGGGCTCTTTTTTTCTTAAGGAATTGGAGCAACAAATGCCTGTGATGAAGCCCTGTTGCCGCGAACCGAACACGGCTAGAGTGCGTTTCCGGCCGTAACCATGCGAGGGATAAAATGCGCCTTTCAGGCCTTGCCACAATCCTTGCCGCCGCTGCGGTAGCAGGATTTTTTGCGGCTCCTGCCGACGCCGCGCCGAAGAAACGGCAGACAGTCGCTGCGGCGCGCGGCAACACCTACGTCTCGGTCCGCGACGAAAATGGCCGCCGGCGCACGCGCATCATCGTGCAGAGGCGATCGTACCTCGATCCGGGCACGGAAGTGCTGCCGTATTCGCAAAGCTCATTCGATTATGCCGTTCCGCCGACCTTTTCGCCCACGCAGGTGATCGACAAGACGACCGGCAACTTCGGCAATCCGTTGCACGGGCCGTTCGACATCCCGAGCAAGAACAATCCCTGGCAGTGGCCCTGAGCGCGGCGCCCTTGTTGGCGGCCTCGAGCTGGAAACTCTTGCCGCCGCTCAGACTGCAACTGCTTCCAGTTCGGCCAGAATCGCCGAGCCCATTTCCGACGTGCTGACGGACCTGGCGCCTTTGTCGGCAATATCCGCGGTGCGCAAACCCTTCGCCAAGGCGCCGGCAATAGCCTGGTCGATCATGTCGGCCTGCTTGCCAAGGTTGAACGAATAGCGCATCGCCATTCCAAACGACGCGATCATCGCGATCGGGTTGGCGATTCCCTTGCCTGCGATGTCGGGTGCGGAGCCGTGCACCGGCTCATAAAGCGCCTTGCGCTTTTTGGTCTTCGGGTCGATTTCTCCGAGCGAAGCAGAAGCGAGCATGCCGAGCGAGCCGGTCAGCATCGCCGCGATATCTGAAAGCATGTCGCCGAACAGGTTATCGCAAACAATGACGTCAAACTGCTTCGGATTGCGTACGAGCTGCATGCCGCCGGAATCGGCAAGCTGGTGCTCGAGCTGCACGTCCTTGAATTCGCGCTCATGCACCTGCGCAACCACCTCTTTCCAAAGGACGCCCGTCTTCATGACGTTGTTCTTCTCCATCGAGGTGACCTTGTTGCGCCGCTTGCGTGCGAGCTCGAAAGCGACCCGCGCAATACGCTCGATCTCGTAGGTGTCGTAAACTTGCGTATCGATGGCGCGCTTTTGACCGTTGCCGAGATCGCTGATGGTCTTGGGCTCGCCAAAATAAACGCCGCCGGTCAGCTCGCGTAAAATCATGATGTCGAGGCCCTCGACCAACTCGCGCTTGAGCGAAGAAGCGTCGGCGAGCGCCGGATATGTCACAGCCGGGCGCAGGTTGGCATAGAGGTCGAGATCCTTGCGCAGGCGCAGGAGGCCGGCTTCCGGCCGCGCATCGTAAGGCACCTTGTCCCATTTCGGCCCGCCGACCGCGCCGAAGATCACCGCATCGGCAGCTTTCGCCTTTTCCACGGTCGCGTCGGTGACCGAAACCTTGTGTGCGTCGTAGCAGGCGCCGCCTACCAGCGCCTCTTCGGTGATGAACCTGTCCGGCCCCTTTTTGTTGAAAAATTCGATGACACGTTTGACCTCGGCCATGACTTCGGGGCCGATGCCGTCGCCGGGCAGAAGCAGCAGATTGTAAGTTGCCATGAACGCCTCGCAAGATACCTCAACGGTTATGCGCGGGTTCGAGCCCGGCGCATCCATCTTTCGCGAAATCTGGATTGCCGGATCAAAGCCGGCAATGACGAATGGAAGACGTTGCTATCGGTAGGCGCGGCCCTTGGCAAGTCACCGCATGTTTGCTCGAAGGCCGCTAGATCCGCGGCAGCCCCGCTCACTGTGTTGGGCGCGCTCTTGCCGGAATGATATGGCAACGCGTGGCACAGCGGCCAAGTATATCCCCGTCCGTTGCATGTTAAGCGATGCTGGTGCCGGCCTTACACCTTTGTGAGAATGGCGCGCGAAGGCTGCAGAGGAGAGACACGTGAACACGGCGCGAAAATCCGGCAAGGCGAGTGACGGAAATTTTTTCGAAGATTTCAGGATCGGCCAGGAAATTCGCCACGCCACGCCGCGCACGATCACGGACGGAGACGTGGCTGTCTACAATGGGCTGTTCGGAGCGCGCTTTGCGGTGCAATCCGCGGACGCGTTCGCGCGAGCCATCGGCTATCCGCGCGCACCCCTGGATGACCTGCTGGTGTTTCATGTCGTCTTTGGCAAGACCGTGCCCGATATCTCGTTGAACGCCGTCGCCAATCTCGGTTATGCGGAATGCCGCTTCCTCAAACCTGCGTACCCGGGCGATACGCTTAACGCCGTCTCGGAGGTAATCGGGCTCAAGGAAAACTCCACCCACAAGACCGGCATCGTTTACGTTCGATCACGCGGGTTCAATCAGCACGGCAACATCGTGCTCGATTATGTGCGCTGGGTGATGGTGCGCAAACGGGATGAGCGCGCCCCTGCGCCTGACGAAAAATTACCGCAGCTTGCGACGAGCGTCGATGCATCGACGATCGGCTCCGCATGTCCGACAATCAACCGGAGCGAATACGATACGACTCTCGCCGGAAGCCCGTACAAATATGGAGACTATGCGGTCGGAGAGAAAATCGACCATATCGATGGCGTCACCGTTGAGGACGCGGAGCATCAGATTGCCACGCGCCTCTATCAGAACCCCGCACGCGTCCACTTCAACCACTTTGCCGAGAGCAAAGGCCGCTTCGGCAGAAGGCTGATTTATGGTGGGCACGTCATTTCGCTGGCCCGCGCCCTCTCATTCAATGGGCTGGGCAACGCGTTTCATGTCGCGGCGATCAACGGCGGACGCCATGTGGCGCCGCTGTTCGCGGGCGATACGGTATTCGCGTGGTCGGAAGTTCTGGCGCGTAGCGAGATACCGGGGCGAATGGATGTAGGAGCCTTGCGCCTGCGCACCGTTGCGACGAAAGATCGCCCGTGCGCAGATTTCCCGTTCAGGAACGGCGATGCGTATGATCCGGCGGTGATCCTCGATCTTGACTACTGGGTGCTGATGCCGCGATGACCCGCGTCACGCACTCGCGCGCAAGTGGTCCACCAATTGCCGCGCGTACGGCGGCATCGTCTTGATATCGCGCACGCAGATTGTGAGTTCGCGCAGCGCCCACGTATCCGTCAACGGCACGGGCGTGATGGCCGATGCCTTCGATATGCGCCGCGCCGTCGTCTCCGGCACGATGCCGACGCCGACATTGCATTCGACCAACCGACAGATCGCGTCGAAACTGCGTAATTGCACGCGCAGCCGCAGCGGTTTGCCGATACGGGTCGCTTTGTCGGCAAGAAAGCGCTGCAACGCGCTGGCCCGGTCAAGGCCGACCATGTCGTAGTCGAGCACCTCGGCAAATCCGATACGCGCTCGGCTGGCAAGCGGATGATGACGTGCGACGACAAGCACAAAGCGGTCGCTGTGGAACGGAAATGTGTGCAAGCCGCCATGATCGACGGTGCCGGCCACGATGCCGATATCGGCATCGCCCTCGGCAATGAGGCCGACGATTTCGTCGCTCAACCGTTCTTCGAGATCGACGCTGATGTCCGGATTCTGAGCGAGAAAGCTGCTGAGCGTTTCGGGCAAGAACTCCGTCAGCGCATTGGTGTTCGAAAGCACCCGTACCTGCCCCGCAAGCCCGCGCGCATAAGGACCAAGGTCTTCGCGCAAGCGCTCTGTCTGGGCCAAAATCGTCCTCGCATGGCCCAGCAGCGTCCGCCCTGCCGGCGTCGGCGTCACCCCTTGCCGTCCGCGCACCAGCAGATCGGCACCCAAAGCCAATTCCATGTTGCGAATGCGCGTGCTTGCCGCAGCAAGCGCCAGATGTGACCGTTCGGCGCCGCGCGTGATGCTGCCAGCCTCCACCACGTGGCGAAACAGGCTGAGGTCGGTGAAATCAAACCGCATTAAGGTCCACCCTTCTTATTTGACGAAGGCAGACTACGCAAAACACATATTGCACTGGGCTATTGTAAGTAAGAAGCTTCGCAAATCAAGAAGTTAGTTGCAACCGACCGCTCCGAGTGCCTGTCACCTACCGAGGCGGCCTGCCCAGCGGGACGGTTGCCCAAGGGGGCCTTGTTGCGTTGACCGCTGGGTGGAATGCGAATCTTGTTCGCAGCCTGATCGGTTTGTTTGCCGCGGCGGCAGGCAGGAGATAGGAACCGGCGTACGCTCGCCAGGGCCCAGTGTTTTGGAGAATAATAATGGCAGAACTCCAAACCCGATCAGTGAGCACAATGGCGCGGCAGCGGCCGCTCTCGCCTCACCTGCAAATCTATCGACCGATGCTGACGATGATGATGTCGATCGTGCATCGGATCACCGGCGGCGCGCTCTATTATGGAATGCTGCTGCTTGCCTGGTGGCTGATCGCAGCGGCATCGGGGCCGAACGCTTACGCCACGTTTGAAGCGTTCATCGGAAGTATCATCGGACAATTGATCCTGTTCGGATTCACCTGGGCGCTCATCCACCACACGCTGGGCGGCATCCGGCATCTGATCTGGGACACGCTTCACGGGTTTGAGCCTGCCGAGCGCGAGATGCTCGCATTTGGCACCCTGGCCGGATCGATTGTTCTGACGCTCCTGCTTTGGGGCCTTGCCTATCTCATGATCGGAGGGCCGCGATGACCGAATCGCCTGCTCGCCACATGACGCCATTGCGCCGCGTGCGCGGTCTTGGATCGGCACGTTCCGGAACGCGGGACTTTTGGCACCTGCGAGTCACATCGGTCGCCGGGATTCCGCTGACCATCGCATTCATCGTGATCGTCATAAGCCTGCTTGGACGCAATCACGCCGCCGTCGTGCAAATCCTCGGATCGCCGGTGGTGGCGATCATCATGCTGCTGTTCATTGTCAACACGGCCTATCACATGTGGATCGGCATGCAGGAGATCCTGATCGACTACGTTCACGATGAATACATCAAGCTGTCGCTGCTGATGGCCAACACCTTCTTTGTCTTTGCAGTGACGTTCGCGTCGATTTTCGCAATCCTCAAGCTTTCGTTCGGAGTCTAGGATGGCCGGGAACGGAAAAACGAACGGAGCGCCTGCCGTCAACGGACGCGCCTATCCGATCCACGATCATACATTCGACGTCGTTGTAATCGGCGCCGGAGGCTCGGGTTTGCGGACTGTTGTCGGCTGCAGCGAAGCCGGCTTGAGGACCGCCTGCATCACCAAGGTTTTTCCGACGCGCTCGCACACCGTCGCGGCGCAGGGCGGCATCGCTGCCGCGCTCGGCAACATGGGCGAAGACGACTGGCGCTGGCACATGTACGATACGGTCAAAGGCGCCGACTGGCTCGGCGACCAGGACGCGATCGAATACCTCTGCCGCAACGCCCCCGAAGCCGTCTACGAGCTCGAACACTGGGGCCTGCCGTTCTCGCGCCGGGAAGAAGACGGGAAGATTTATCAGCGTCCGTTCGGCGGCATGACCACGCACTACGGCAAAGGCACCGCGCAGCGTACGTGCGCTGCGGCGGACCGCACCGGACATGCCATGCTGCATACGCTTTATGGCCAGTCGCTGCGCCATTCGGCAGAATTCTACATCGAGTATTTTGCCATCGATCTGATTGTCGATGAAGAAGGCCGTTGCCGCGGAGTCGTCGCCCTCAATTTGGAAGACGGAAGCGTGCACCGTTTCCGCGCGGCGATGACGATAATTGCGACCGGTGGCTATGGCCGGACCTATTTCACCTGTACCGGCGCACACACTCAAACCGGTGACGGCAATGCCATGGTGTTGCGCGCCGGCCTGCCGCTGCAGGATATGGAATTTGTGCAGTTTCATCCGACCGGCATCTACGGCGCCGGCTGCCTGATCACCGAAGGTGTACGGGGCGAAGGCGGCTATCTGGTGAACTCGGAAGGCGAGCGCTTCATGGAGCGCTATGCACCGTCGGCCAAGGATCTGGCGTCACGCGATGTCGTGTCGCGCGCCATGACTATCGAGATCCGCGAAGGCCGCGGCGTGGGTAAGGAGAAGGATCACATCTTCCTGCATCTCGATCACCTCGATCCGAAGGTCATCCATGAGCGGCTGCCGGGCATTTCCGAATCGGCGCGCATCTTTGCCGGCGTTGATGTCACACGCGAACCGATCCCGGTGTTGCCGACCGTCCATTACAACATGGGTGGCATTGCCACGAATTATCACGGCGAGGCGTTGACCAAGAAAAAGGGCGATCCTGAAACCGTCATTCCCGGACTGATGGCGGTCGGCGAGGCGGCGTGCGTGTCGGTGCACGGCGCAAACCGACTCGGCTCCAACTCGCTCATTGACCTTGTCGTGTTCGGCCGCGCTGCCGCTCACCGCTGCGCCGAAATCGTGACGCCCGGAGAGCGCCAACCCGACTTGCCGAAGGATTCGGCCGACCGGGCGCTGTCGCGCCTCGACCGTTTCCGACATGCATCCGGCGGCACGCCGACGGCGCAGCTGCGGCTGAAGATGCAAAGGATCATGCAGAACAATTGCGCCGTGTTCCGCACCGGCGAGGTGCTGGAAGAAGGGAACAAGCTTATCCACGAGGTCTACGAAGGGATGGCGGACGTACACGTCAGTGATCGCTCGCTGATCTGGAATTCCGACCTCGTCGAGACGCTTGAGCTCGACAATCTGATCGCGCAGGCAGTCGTCACGATGGATTCGGCGGGAAACCGCACCGAAAGCCGCGGCGCTCATGCACGCGAGGATTATCCTGAGCGCGATGACAAGAATTGGATGAAACACACGCTGGCGTGGATGGATGAAAAGGGCAATGTGACGATCGATTATCGTCCGGTGCACACGTTCACGCTGACGAACGAGGTCGCCTACATCGAGCCGAAGAAGAGAGTCTACTAATGCGTCATGCGCGGGCTTGACCCGCGCGTCCACCTTCGAACGGATGGAATGCCGGCGCCGGCAATGACGAAGAGGAAAGAAATGCGATGGTTCAACTGACGCTGCCGAAAAATTCGAAGATCACGGAAGGCAAGACCTGGCCGCATTCGCCAAAGGCGACGCGCGAAACCGAATTTCGCGTCTATCGCTGGAATCCGGACGACGGCGGCAATCCTTCGATCGATACCTACTACGTCGATCGCGGCAGCTGCGGGCCGATGGTGCTCGATGCGCTAATCTGGATCAAGAACAACATCGATCCGACACTGACCTTTCGCCGCTCATGCCGCGAGGGCGTGTGCGGCTCGTGCGCGATGAATATCGATGGCACCAACACGCTCGCCTGCACGAAGGCGACGGACGACATCAAAGGCGCGGTGAAGATCTATCCGCTCCCGCATCAGCCTGTGGTGAAAGACCTTGTTCCCGATCTCAATAATTTCTACGCGCAATATGCATCCATCCAGCCGTGGCTGAGGACGGACAGCCCTGCGCCGGAGAAGGAATGGCTGCAAAGCCATGATGACCGTGCAAAGCTGGATGGGCTCTATGAGTGCATCCTTTGTGCGTGCTGTTCGACCGCCTGCCCGAGCTACTGGTGGAATTCGGACCGTTATCTCGGGCCTGCCGCTTTGTTGCAGGCCAATCGCTGGGTGAAAGACACGCGCGACGAAAAAACAGGCGAGCGGCTCGACAATCTCGAAGACCCATTCCGTCTTTATCGGTGCCACACGATCATGAATTGTTCGAAAGCCTGCCCGAAGGGCCTCAATCCGGCAAAAGAGATCGCCGAATTGAAAAAGGCGATGGTCGATCGGCAAGTCTGATCGCCGCTCCGGCAATTCACGCAGGGGATTTGCGTAACGTGTTGACATAGTTACGCCATCTGATTCCGCTTTTTACCGTCATTCATCCGTATCGGCCCGCCAAAGGCCGCATTGTCCAACGCGGAACGGCCATCGACGCTTGTTCAAGACCCCCCGATAAGGAGAGGCCTTATGAAATTGAAATCCGCCCTGCTGGCTGGCGCTGTCATTCCGTTCATGGCTGCTCCCAACCTTGCTCTCGCAACGGAAACTCACGCCGGGATCGTGGTTGCGCAACAACAACCCGCGAATGCTGACAAGGACAAGGAAAGGCACAAACGCCCAGCCGCAAAGCCAAACGCGCCTTCCGCAAGACCTGCACACCCACCGGGCAACCAGCAGAACGGTCGGGCTGGAAAACCCACCCAGCAACGCGCCACCCCGCAACGGGAAGCGCCCGCCGGCGGCAAGGCGCAGAACAATCGACAACCTGCACCGGCGCCGCAGCGCACGCGCCCCGCCGCGCAGCCGCAGGCACCAGCGCAAATCCGCCCCAACCGTGGAGAGTCCGGCAGGCCTGCGGCGCAAACCACGCCCCCTGCCTCGCGCAGCGAAAGGCCGCGCCAGCCTGCGACCGCGCCTGCGCCATCGCGGCAGCCGACCGTACAGCAGGCACCTGCGGCCGCTCCGCAAAGAAAACCCGCCGCAACGCAAACGGCGCCATCCGCCCAGCCGCCTGCTGCGCGACAGCAACCCACTACACCTGATCAGCGGAACGTGCGTGGCCGCGAGAACGCGCGGCAGCCGCAAAATGCGAATGCGCCGCAGCAGCCGCGGCGCATTGAGAGTGTACGCGGCGAGCGTAAGGAAACGCGTGAGGGCAATCGTACGGTTATCCGCGAAAACACCAGGACGATCGTCAAAGAAGGCAACCGCACCATTATCCGCCATGACGACGCGGAACGCTTCCGCCGCGGTGGCGGCAACGCGCACGTCGAACGTCGCGGCGGCAACAGGGTTGTCACAGTCGAGAGGCCCGGCGGCGTCCGCATCGTCGACGTGATCGACGAGCAGGGCCGTCTGGTGCGGCGCTCGCGTTGGCGCGGCGGCCATGAAACCGTGCTCATCAACAACCGCTATGGCCCGCGGCAGTCGGGTTTCAGCTTTATTGTCAACCTGCCGCCGCCGGTCGTGCGCATTCCGCGCGATCGCTACATTGTCGAAGCCGATCGCGCGGATCGTGCCCTGCTCTACCAAACCCTGATCGCGCCGCCGGTTGAGCGCATCGAGCATCCTTATACGCTCGAGGAAATTCGCTACAGCCCGGCCTTGCGCGAGCGCATGCCGCGCATCGATCTCGACACGGTCACGTTCGACACTGGTTCGTGGGAGCTCGCGCCGGATCAGGTTCGTTTGCTCGAGCCGATTGCCATGGCCATGCAGGAAGCGATCGACCGTAATCCCGACGAGATTTTCCTGATCGAAGGGCACACGGACGCGGTCGGTTCGGAGATCGACAATCTTTCCTTATCGGATCGGCGCGCCGAGACGGTTGCCGAGGTGCTGACGGAGAGCTTCGGCATTCCGCCTGAAAACCTGACGACACAAGGTTACGGCGAGCAGGACCTGAAAATCCCAGTACAGGGACCCGAGCGACGCAATCGCCGCGTCACAATTCGCCGCATCACGCCGTTGCTGGCGGGGCCAGGCTAGGGGAGGCGGCCGTTCCGCTCTTCAACCGCGGAGGCGCTCAAGCGCCTCCGTTCGTTTATGGGGGCCGCGTAACCGGCTCGTCTAACTGCATTTCTTCCCGAGGCAGAGTTTTTCAAGCTCAGGAAACGGCTGATAGGCGGCCTTGTTGCACAGCTCCGGCGGCGCCTCGACGAATTGCCCAAGGTGGCCGTCATAGAAATAGCCGGCGTATTCTTTGACGCCCGTATATTGATGACTGGCGTCGCGCGAATTAGCGCGTACGCAAACGTAGTAGACATGGACCGGCCCGTTCTGATTGAGCATCGGCTCGGTGATCGCCGCATCGCGAACATTGGTCGGATCGGCCACCACCTGCGGGAAGGTTCGCAGGATTTCGTCTTTGTATTTTGCCGGTCTGATGTTCTCGACCAGCACCGAGTCTTTCTTGTTTGAACAGCCAGCCAGCGCTACCCCGAGCGCCGTCAGAATCAGCAACGCTTGTCCAAATCGTTTCGGATAAAGCCCTCCCATCGCCTCAACCCTTGCAGCATGTGCGCCCCACGAATGGATCAATCCAGCTTCAGCTTGCGTTTCCTCTGCCCGAGCGTACGCAGGCGTAGCGCATTGAGCTTGATGAAGCCCTCAGCGTCGCGATGATCGTAGGCGACGGCCCCCTCCTCGAACGTCACCAGCTCTTGATCGTAGAGTGAATATTTGCTTTCCCGGCCGACGACGGCGACGCCCCCTTTGTAAAGCTTCAGCCTCACACGGCCCGTGACGAATTCCTGGCTTTTATCGATCGCCGCCTGCAGCATCTCGCGTTCCGGCGAAAACCAGAAACCGTAATAAACGAGCTCGGCATATTTCGGCATTAGCTCGTCTTTGAGGTGCGCCGCACCGCGATCGAGCGTGATCTGCTCGATGCCGCGGTGCGCGGCGAGCAGAATGGTGCCGCCCGGCGTCTCGTACATGCCGCGCGACTTCATGCCGACGAAGCGGTTCTCGACGAGATCGAGCCGGCCGATGCCGTTGGCCCGGCCAAGCTCATTGAGCCGGGTGAGCAAAGCCGCCGGCGATAGCGCCTTGCCGTCGATCGCAACGGGATCGCCGCGCTCGAAATCGACCGTGATGTAGGTGGGCTTGTCCGGTGCTTTTTCCGGATCGATGGTGCGCGAATAGACGTAATCGGGCACTTCCTGCGCGGGGTCCTCCAGCACTTTGCCCTCGGATGAGGCGTGCAGCAGGTTGGCATCGACTGAAAACGGCGCTTCGCCGCGCTTGTCCTTGGCGATCGGAATCTGATGCTGCTCGGCAAATTCGATCAGCTTGGTGCGCGATGTGAGATTCCACTCCCGCCATGGCGCGACCACCGCCACATCCGGCTTGAGTGCATAATACGTGAGCTCGAAACGCACCTGATCGTTACCCTTGCCGGTTGCGCCATGCGCCACCGCATCGGCGCCGACCTTCTCGGCGATCTCGATCTGCTTCTTCGCGATCAGCGGCCGCGCGATCGACGTGCCGAGCAGATATTGCCCCTCATAGACGGCGTTGGCGCGAAACATCGGAAAGACGTATTCGCGGACGAATTCCTCGCGCAAATCCTCAACGAAAATATTTTCCGGCTTGATGCCGAGCAGCAGCGCTTTTTTGCGCGCCGGCTCGAGCTCTTCGCCCTGCCCGAGATCGGCTGTAAACGTCACGACCTCAGCGCCGTAGGTCTGCTGCAGCCACTTCAGGATGATGGAGGTGTCGAGCCCGCCCGAGTAGGCGAGTACGACCTTCTTGATGTTTTTCTTTTTATTGTCGGCCATTGGAATTCCGTCGGCGGTACAGCGAATGCGCGCGGACTATAGGGTGAAAGTTACAGGCGGCAAAGTGCCGGCAATCATGAGGGTTATCAACAGCTGTAAGGCCTATGAACGTTTGCGCCAGCGGCCCGCGTTGCGGCCGGCCACCAGCCAATAGACAAAGCCGAAGGTCGCGCCGGCCGCGGCCGCAATTTCGGCCTCGCGTGAGATCGACGGCGGCGGATGATCGATCGACTCCTCATAGGTCCAGCCAAAGCCGGCCCCGTAATAGCCGACCAGGACGATCGCCGCCCCACCGATCGCGTACGCGAGCAGCGAGCGAATTGAGAATGCTTCGGCAACGACGATGCCGATCAGCGTCGGCAGAAAGCCAGCCAGAACGGCGATCCCGGAGGCGAACGCCGTGACGCCCCAGAAAAATGCATGGTCGATCGGATCATTGCCGGCGACGTGCAACTCAAGGTGAAGGAGGCCGATCGCCGTTACGATGCCGGCCGCCAGCGCCGCCAGTATCAGCGCGAACAGGATCACGAAGATGCGGCCGATGAGCGCCACGTCAATCCGTCATCGCCATGGCGCGCAAAGCCATCCGCTCGCGCGCGGATAATTTCTCGGTTGCGCTCCTAAGCTGGCCACAGGCTGCAAGGATATCACGCCCGCGCGGCGTGCGAACCGGCGACGCATAGCCCGCATCGAACACGACCTGTGAAAACTTTTCGATCTGCTCCCAGTCGGAACACTCATAACGCGATCCGGGCCATGGATTGAACGGAATAAGATTGATTTTGGCCGGGATTCCCTTCAGCAGACGCACCAACGCCTTGGCGTCTTCGATCGAATCGTTGACTCCCTTGAGCATCACGTACTCGAACGTAATGCGCCGCGCGTTGGATGCGCCGGGATAATTGCGGCAGGCGTCCAGCAATTCTGCAATGGGGTATTTGCGGTTGAGCGGCACAAGCTCATTGCGCAATTCGTCACGGACCGCATGCAGCGATACCGCAAGAAGGCAGCCGATCTCCGCACCGGCACGCTCGATATTCGGGACGACCCCCGACGTCGACAGCGTGATGCGCCGCTTGGAAATCCCAATTCCCTCATTGTCGGCGACGATGAGCAGCGCATCGCGCACCGCTTCGAAATTGTAGAGCGGCTCGCCCATTCCCATCATCACGATGTTCGTGATGCACCGATCGCCGCTCGGAATGACGCCGTCCGAAGGACGCACGCCGCCCGGCCAATCGCCGAGCCGGTCGCGCGCGACCACGATCTGGCCGACAATCTCGCCGGCCGTCAGGTTGCGGACGAGACGCTGCGTGCCGGTATGGCAGAATGAGCAATTGAGCGTGCAGCCGACCTGACTGGACACGCACAGCGTGCCGCGGTCGGTGTCGGGAATGTATACGGTTTCGACTTCATGCGGCCGCTCACCCGGCGCCTCGCCCGGCAGATGCAACAGCCATTTGCGCGTGCCATCGACCGAAACCTGCTCGGCCACGACTTCCGGACGAGCCAATGTGAAACGTTCAGCCAGCGCCGCACGCAATTCCTTCGACACGCTGGTCATATCGGCAAAATCGGTCACGCCGCGGAAATAGACCCAGTGCCAAATCTGCTGCACGCGCATCTTGCGGGCGCGCTCCGGTACGCCGATTGCGGCAAGCGCGTCCGAAAGTGCCGCACGCGAAAGCCCGATCAGCGACGGCCTGGCCGGGGCGATGTAACGTTCAAGTGGCGTCTTTTCGACGAAGGCGCTCGATGTAGTCGGATCGGCGGCAAGCACGGTGCTCATCGAGCAAGACCTAACACAAATGCGGAACAGAACATATGGCGCGGCAAAGCCACTCAGGGCGTGTCTTGGCCGAAATGCCGCGCCTGATGCCTAAGTAGTTGTGCAACCGCCGAACGTCAGCCCGGGAATGCGGCCGAATGCGAAAAAGACCGGCCTATTTGCACGCCTCGGCCACCTTGTCGAGGGCCTGCGAAATGCCTTTCAGCGAGTACGTGTCGGTGGTCTTGGTGCCGTGCGTCGATATGCTTTTGACCACGACCTCTGAGCCCTTGCGCATGGCGTCGATCATCTGCGCCTCATCGGCGGCGTTCCTGATCCAGGCGCCATCGTTCTGGGTATACAAAGCATAATTTGCCGAACCGACCGTTGCAGTAGCGTCGACGTTCGGCTTCTGCGGATAGCCAACGATCACCGAAATTTCGTTCTTCACGTTCTCCGCCGGACGGGTCGACACGAACAGGTACGGCTCGTCGCGGTTGCGACCGGGCGGATCCGTGACGGCTGATGCCGGCTTGGCGAGCGCAAAGCAGACCTTTTTGCCGCCGGGCGTCGCCTGATAGACCCCCCAGTCACCGAACTGCCCAAGCAGAACCGGTGAGTCACTCGCAGCGGCCGTCCCTTTAGGTGTGGATTTCGTCGCCGCGGGCTTCGCCGTTGTGCGGCTTTGCGCCTGCGCGGAGACGCAAGGGATCGCAGCAACAACAGAAGTCAGCAGCAGCGACAGCAGAAGATGATAAAAACGGGTCATGCTCATCGGGCCTTACCGCTCAATCGGTTGTAGCTGAGGTGACGCCCCCCGGAAATTCCGTGAATATTACCGAATGCTGCCGATGTGAAGGCGCTTGCATGAGCCGCAACGACGCAGCACACCAGTTGAGAGCCCACCGCGTGCCAGAGAGGACGGTGAAATTCACCGTATTCGCCCATGAAAGCACTCCTTTGTACCCGCCTTGGCACAGCCGACGATCTTGAACTCCGCGACATTGAAGAGCCGATACCGGGTTCCGGCGAGGTGGTTGTGCGCGTGAGCGCGGCCGCGTTGAACTTTTTCGACACGCTCATTATCGCAGGCCACTACCAGAACAAACCCGCTTTGCCATTTTCGCCATCGGCCGAATTCGCCGGGGTTGTCGAGGCGGTCGGCCCCGGCGCCGGCGCTTTGAAACCCGGCGACCGCGTGCTCGGCTATACAGGATATGGCGCGGCGCGCGAATTGATCGCAGCGCCCGCCTCGCGCCTCGTGAAGATTCCGGACAACCTCGATTTCGATCGCGCAGCCGGCCTCTGCGTCACCTATGGTACGACGCTGCACGCACTCAAGGATCGTGCTGCGTTAAAGTCCGGCGAAACGCTTGCCGTGCTTGGCGCATCCGGCGGCGTCGGGCTCGCGGCCGTCGAACTGGGTAAAATCATGGGCGCGCGTGTCATTGCCTGCGCGTCGTCGGATGAGAAGATCGCATTCGCGAAGCGGCACGGTGCCGATGATGGAATCAATTATGCGCAAGACAACGTCAAAGATGCGCTGCGCCGCGTGACCGGCGGGCGCGGCGCCGAAGTGATCTATGATCCGGTCGGAGGGCCATTCAGCGAGCCGGCGTTGCGATCCATCGCCTGGAAAGGACGTTTTTTGGTTGTCGGCTTTGCTGCTGGTGAGATTCCGAAATTGCCGCTCAATCTCGTGCTGCTGAAAGGCTGCGACGTTCTCGGCGTCTTCTGGGGCTCGTTCGTCGAGCGCGAGCCCGAGACCCACCGGGCAAACATGGCGCAGTTGCTCGAATGGTGCGTCAGCGGAAAGCTGTCGTCACACGTGCACGCCGTTTATCCGCTCGCCGATGCCGCGAAGGCACTCAAGGCCATCGCGGCACGCAAGGTGATGGGCAAAGTTATCCTGCGGCCCTGAGCTGCCCGGCTGTAATTACTCGCCGGAAGGCTCTGTCGGTGCATCGAGAGGCCGGATTTCCGCCCGCGACTCGAGTCTCGCCGGCGGCGACGTCAACGCACGCTGCATATCGCCGCCGGACAGCGCCCCCTGCGGCTCGACGCCATGCACCGAATAAAGCTGCGGCGCAGCGCGATTCACCTGCAAATGGAAAATATCGGGACGATTGTAGTGGCCGGCGAAGTCATGCCTGAGCTTCATCTGGATTGAGAGATCGAGATTGCATTCGGCGTAAAGAATCCCCTCTTCTGCGCCCATCGGGCCGGCGATGATACGGCTCATCGGATCGACGATGAGCGAGCCGCCGCAGCAGTTCGGATCGCGCAAGAACTTCTCGCCTTCCGGCGTGCACTGAAGCATCTCGATCATCCGCTCATCGACGGTGCCGCACGCGGAGATCACGAATGCCTTGCTCATCTGGGCAAACGCCTGCGAATCGATTGCCACGCGATTGCGCAACGGATCACCGCTGGTCGGAAAATGATTCGGCCAGCTCATCACATGAATGCGCGTCCCTTCCGCGGTCAGCGCGAATACGGCAAGCGGATTCGAATTCTCGCCGCAGATCAACCCGCTCATCGGACCAAACTCGCTCGGAAAGGCGCCGAACGTATCGCCGAAGCCGCCCATATGGACGAGGCGCTCGCCGACCGTCGGCATGATCTTCTGGTGCTTGCGGATCAGCGTTCCATCCGGGCCGATATAAAGCTGCGTGTTGAACATGGTGCCGGTCGTCTGCGGGAGCTTTTCGCAGACGCCGATAACGACATAGGCATTGGCTGCACGCGCGGCCTCACACAAGGCGTCAGTTTCGGGCCCCGGAATTTCGACCGAATTCTTGAACAGCTCGACGGCAAGCTTGTTGGCAACGGCGGCTGTCGCGGCGTGATGGTGATACCAGATCGGGTGTGCGGGTATAAAACCCTCGGGAAACCCGATGACCCGCGCGCCATTTTTTCCGGCCTCGCGGATTAGACGGCAGGCCTTGTCGGTCGACCCCTCGCGATCGAGAAACACCGAAGCGGCCTGAACGGCCGCAACTTTTACCTTTGGAAAATTGTCACCCATTTGCTTCTACGGCTTACGCCCCTTCCTACCTCTCGATTTCGACGGAAACGATATTACGTCATAGAGCCGAGCGCCGACCATACGGTGATGTCATGTCCTGGTCTTTGAACATCGGCAAGGTCGCCGGCACTGTCGTCCGTATTCACCTGACATTCCTGTTATTTCTGGCTTGGATTTTTGCCGCCAGCTATGCGCAGGCCGGGGCGGCGAACGCGCTATATAGTGTCGCTTACATTCTCCTCCTCTTTCTCTGCGTGTTGCTGCACGAGTTCGGGCACATCTTCACCGCGCGCGCCTTCGGTGTCCCCACCCCTTACGTGACCCTGCTTCCCATAGGCGGCGTGGCACAACTCGAGCGCATCCCTGAAGAACCGTGGCAGGAATTCCTGATCGCCATCGCCGGTCCCATGGTCAATGTTGTGATCGCGGTTCTGCTGCTCAGCGTGGGCGGCGGGACTCTCGAATCAGCCGCCACCGGCCTTGACCGGATAAACATTCCCCTCGTCGACCGGCTTGCCGTCGTGAATATTTTTCTTGTTCTGTTCAATCTCATTCCGGCTTTCCCGATGGACGGCGGGCGTGTGCTGCGCGCGCTGCTCGCAACACGGCTTGGTTACGTGCGAGCGACAGAGATTGCTGCTGCAATCGGGCAATTTGTCGCCTTCGTGCTCGGCTTTATCGGTCTGATGTACAATCCGATTTTGATCTTCATCGCCATCTTCGTATATCTCGCGGCCTCCTCGGAATCGCACATGGTGGCGCTGCGGTCCGTTTCACGCGGCGTTCCGGTAAGTCACGCGATGATGACCCGCTTCGCGACACTCACGCCTGACGTAAATGTGGATCAAGCAGTCCAGATGCTGCTCGCGACGAGCCAGGGCGAGTTCCCGGTCGTGGACGCAGCGGGCAGACCTGTTGGCCTGCTCGACCGCGCTGGCCTCCTCCGCGCCCTGAAGACACTCGGCCCGGACGCCCGGGTAGGCCAGGCCATGGGCGACAAGGTTCCGACCATAAGTCAGCGCGCGACCCTCGAGCAGGCGTTCAAGCTTTTGCAGGAAACGCGAGCTCCTGCTGTCGGCGTTGTCGATGCCGGCGGGAAGCTCAGCGGGCTCGTCACCAGCGAGACCATCGCCGAAATGATGATGCTGCAAAATGCCATGCCGCAGGGCATATCGATCGGGCCCTGGGGCCGGCGTCCCCGCGCTTAACGAAGCCTGGTGAAGGGCGTTGCTTCGGGCCGCGACGTGACTATATTCCGCGCAAATCGCGGGCCTGAGTGGCCCGCTTTGCCTTTTTGACATTCGGCTCATTCATGGATCTCCGCAACGTCGCCATCATCGCGCACGTCGATCATGGCAAAACAACCCTGGTCGACCGCCTGCTGCAGCAGTCGGGCGCGTTCCGGGAAAATCAACGTGTTGCGGAACGCGCGCTGGATTCGAACGATCTTGAGCGTGAGCGCGGCATTACCATCCTCGCCAAAGTCACGTCGGTCGTATGGCACGACACGCGCATCAATATCGTCGACACGCCGGGCCACGCCGACTTCGGCGGCGAGGTCGAACGCATTCTCAACATGGTCGACGGCGCGCTGGTGCTGGTTGACGCCGCCGAAGGTCCGCTGCCGCAGACCAAATTCGTTGTGTCGAAGGCGCTCAAGATGGGTTTGAAACCCATCGTGGTCATCAACAAGGTTGACCGCTCCGACGCGCGCCCGACGCAAGTCGTCAATGAAGTGTTCGATCTGTTCGCGGCGCTCGACGCAAGCGACGAGCAGCTCGATTTTCCGATCCTCTATGGCTCAGCCAAAGAAGGTTGGATGGCGGAAAGCCCGGATGGGCCGAAGGATGCCGGCATGAAGCCGCTGTTCGATCTGGTCCTGCGGCACGTCGCGCCACCACAAATCGAGGAAGGACCTTTTCGTCTGCTTGGCACCATCCTCGAAGCGAATTCCTATCTCGGACGGATCGTGACCGGCCGTATCACATCGGGCTCGGTGAGAACGAACCAAACCGTGAAGGTGCTCGATCGTGACGGCAATCTGGTCGAGCAGGGCCGTATCACCAAGCTGCTCGCTTTCCGCGGCCTTGAGCGCACTGGTGTGGACGAAGCGGACGCTGGCGACATCGTGGCTGTTGCCGGCCTGGCGAACGCGACCGTATCCAACACCATCTGTGCGCCGGAAGTGGAGGAGCCCCTGCCCGCGCAGCCGATCGACCCGCCGACGTTGGCGATGATCTTTAGAGTCAACGACTCGCCGCTGGCGGGAACCGAGGGCGACAAGGTAACCGGCCGCATGATCCGCGATCGGCTGCTGCGCGAAGCGGAAGGCAACGTAGCCCTGCGGGTGCGCGAATCCGACGAGCGCGATTCGATGGAAGTCGCCGGCCGCGGCGAGTTGCAGCTCGGCATTCTGATCGAAACCATGCGGCGGGAAGGCTTCGAGCTTTCCGTCTCGCGCCCGAAGGTCTTGCTGCGCGAGGACGAGAAAACCGGCGAGACACTGGAGCCGATCGAGGAGGTGGTCATCGATGTCGATGAAGAGCACTCCGGTATCGTCGTGCAGAAGCTGTCGGAACGCAAAGCCGAGATGATGGACATGCGCCCCTCGGGCGGCGGCCGCGTGCGGCTTGTGTTCCATGCGCCGACGCGCGGCCTGATCGGTTATCAGGGCGAGTTGCTCACCGATACGCGTGGAACCGCGATCATGAACCGGCTCTTCCACGGCTATGCACCCTACAAAGGACCGATTCAGGGGCGGCGCAACGGTGTTCTGATCTCCAACGACCAAGGCGAGGCGGTCGCTTTCGCATTGTGGAACCTGGAGGATCGCGGGCCGATGATGATTGAGCCCGGCTGGAAGGTCTACAACGGCATGATCGTCGGCGAGCACACGCGCGGGAACGATCTCGTCGTCAACGTACTCAAAGGCAAGAAACTCACCAACATCCGCACGACTGCGAAAGACGAAGCGGTGCGCCTCACGCCTCCCATTCGCATGACGCTTGAGAAGGCGCTCGCTTATATTGAAGACGACGAGTTGGTCGAAGTGACGCCGAAGTCGATTCGGCTGCGCAAGAAGTTGCTCGACGAAAATGAGCGCAGGAAAGAGGAGCGCAGGAAGGAAGCGGAGGTCGCCTAACTCGATTCGCTTAATCCGAATCACCTGTGGATGATTTACACAATCGAGACTCGGCCTTTGCGAGTCACCAGGCGCGAACCGCGCCGATAGCCGCTCCTTAGACGATATTTCGAACCAGTTTTTATTCAACAGCGGCGGTTTTCAGTAAAAACTGTGACCGGTAATCCACACCGTTAACTCATCATTAAGCACAGGGCTTGAAGCGCGCATCGTTCGTTGCTTCTATCCGGTCATGTCGACCGTCCTGATCGAGATTCGCCGCGCGAAGGTTTCGGATGCAGAGGCAATCGCCTCAACGCATGATCAGTCGTGGCGCGCCGCTTATCAGGGCATCATCCCCGGCAACGAACTCGACAAACTTATTAACCGTCGCGGCCCGGATTGGTGGCAGAGCGCCATCCGCAAAGGCAGCCGCATCACCATCCTCCAGTTCGGCGACCACATCGCCGGATATGCCAACTATGGCCGCAACCGCGCGCGTAGTTTGTTCTACGACGGCGAAATTTATGAGCTTTATCTCCGGCCCGAATATCAGGGCCTCGGGTTCGGTCGGCGGCTGTTCGGCGCAGCGCGCAAGGACCTGCTGCAGAGTGGGCTGAAAAGCCTTGTCGTCTGGGCCCTTTCCGACAACGAGCCAGCTCTTGAGTTCTATCGCGCGCTCGGAGGCCGCCCTGTCGCCCGTTCATCCGAACGCTTCGGCACCAAGACGCTCGATAAAGTTGCCTACGCCTGGCAGGGGTAAGGCACTTCCTTATATCCGTTGTCATTCCGGGGCGCGTGCGGAGCACGCGAGCGCCGCGAGTCCGTAACCGCCGGCGCTGCGGAGTCTGCATTCCGGGCCCCGTGCCTTCGGTACGTCCCGAAATGACAATCTCAGATGTTGGGCTCCGGCAGGCCGTGCTGGGCACAGGCCGCGCGCACCGTGTTGAGCAGCAGGCACGCGATCGTCATCGGACCGACGCCGCCGGGCACCGGCGTAAGTGCACCTGCGACTTTCTCCGCTTCGCTGAACGCAACGTCTCCGACGATCCGTGATTTTCCTCCCTCGCCCGCAATCCGGTTGATCCCCACGTCGATCACGGTTGCGCCCGGCTTGATCCAGTCGCCGCGCACCATCTCCGGCCGGCCGATCGCCGCAACCAGCAGATCGGCGCGCCGGCACACCGCCGGCAAATCGCGCGTCTTGGAATGCGTGATGGTCACCGTCGCGTTTTCCGCCAGCAGCAATTGTGCAACGGGTTTCCCGACGATGTTCGAACGCCCGATCACCACAGCGTCCATTCCGGCAAGCGAAGCGTGCGCTGTCTTGGCGAGGATAACGCAGCCGAGCGGTGTGCACGGCACGAGCGCCGGCAGACCGCTTGCCAGCTTGCCGGCGTTCAAAGGATGAAAACCGTCGACGTCTTTCGCCGGATCGATGGCCGCGATCACTTTCTGCGAATCGATATGCTTCGGCAGCGGCAACTGCACGAGAATGCCGTGTATAGACGGATCGGCATTAAGACGTGCGACCTCCGCGAGCAAATCCGCTTCGCTCGTCGCTTCCGGCAGCTTGCGATCGACGGCGCGCATGCCCGCTTCGCCTACCGCTTTCGACTTGGTGCGAACGTAAACTTCACTGGCCGGGTTTGCGCCAACCAGCACAACCGCGATCCCCGGCGTCACGCCGTGCGCCTGCTTAAGTTGTGCAACCTCACGCGCTATCTCACCGCGCAGTTTTGCGCCAATCGCCTTTCCATCAATGATACGCACTGTCATTTCCTAGCCTTGGAATTTTTTGCAGCGTTCTCATAGCGCGACGCGCAAATCTTCTCCAGTGCCGCAACCAGCGTCGAGCTATCACCAGAAATCGTCAGCTGCTTGAGGCGCGATGTCGAACCTCCGACCAACGCTATGTCTCGTGGCGGAACGCCGATGGCTTTGGCCAGGAGTTTGATGAGCGCCTCATTCGCTTCACCGCCGCTCGGAACGGCGCGGACGCGGGCCTTTAACACCGCACGTCCGTCATCCAGAACGGCGATGCCATCGATGGCGTCCCGGCCGCCTTTCGGCACAAGCCGTACCGTGAGCGATACGGCGCCGGTTTTCGCGGACCACGGCCGTTGCAAAGAAGCACTCTCGGCTCAGACGCCGTAGACGATCTTGGCGTATATCCAGAACACGAACTGATCGAGGAACATCAAGCCGATCATCAGAATGACAAACGAAATGTCGATGCCACCCAGGTTGGGAAGAAACGAGCGGATTGGTCGCAGTGCGGGCTCGGTCACCTGATAAAGAAAGTAGCTGACGCTGCGGACGACGTCGTTGCGCATGTTGACGACATTGAATGCAACCAGCCATGAAAGAACCGCGGTCGCGATCAAGACATAGATGTAGAGCCAGATCACCGTGTGAATCAGCCAAAGAAAGGGATTGCTCGCGACCATCTGCACCATCCGCGTTTGGGCACGATGAATAGCCGCTTGTCAGCCACAGGAAAAGGGTCGTGGCACCCAGTCCGTCTGCGGCCGGATCAGTGGGGTTGCCGATCCTTGACTCCCCCAAACACCGGCCCTAAATGGCCCCACTCGCCTGAAACTCGATGCGGCAGCCTGCATGCCGCTCCATGGCGGGGCCGTAGCTCAGCTGGGAGAGCGCCTCGTTCGCAATGAGGAGGTCAGGGGTTCAAATCCCCTCGGCTCCACCATTCTTCACTCGTGCGAAGCATGGTCAGGCAAGCCATCGAACAAAAGGCCACCTTCCGCCGACCCGGCGAAGTAGCGTTTATTCCGCAGCCGCCACCTTTTCCACGGCCTCCGCGCCCGGCGTCCGGCCGATCCAATGGTCGATGAAATTCGTCAGCCATTTGCGCGCCGCGTAGTCGTGCACGGCGCGATCCGAGATGTGCTCGTGGCGTGGCTTTGCGCCAGGCAATTCCATGCGGTGCGCGCCGCGCGTGAGCCAACGATACATCATCGCGTGCGTGACTTCAGGATGGAACTGTAAGGCGTAGCCGGTGTCATAACGGAAAGCCTGGATGGAAAACGCATCGCCCTCCGCGAGCAACTCGCCACCCCGCGGAAGATCGAAACCTTCGCGGTGCCACTGATAAACGTGGTCGGGCCAATCCGGACAAATTTTGCGTCCGGCGTCGGTCGGACGGACGGGATAATAGCCAACCTCGGCGTGCCCGAGCGGATGCGGATAGACACGCGCGCCGAGATGACGCGCCATCATCTGCGCGCCGAGGCAGATGCCGAGGTAGGGTTTGCGGTCGCGCAACGGAACGCCGATCCAGTCGATTTCGCGCCGGATAAAATCGTCCTTGTCATTGGCGCTCATGGGGCCGCCGAAAATCACCGCGCCAGCATGCTCATCCATCGTTTCGGGCAAGGGATCGCCAAATCGCGGGCGGCGCACATCGAGTGGAAAGCCGAGCCGCGTCAGTATCTGCCCGACGCGCCCGGGCGACGAGTGCTCCTGATGAAGGATGATGAGGACCGGCTTCGGCATAATGGTTCAGCGCGAATCCAGGCGCTGTGCGCAAGTACTTAACCGCTTTGCTGCTGTTTGCAACATCGCCGGCCGGCAAGCGGCTATTCCGCCTGCGCGCCTCTGCGGCGCGACTGCCGGCGATCGACTGCACGCAAAAGCACCGACCGAGGCACGAAGCGCAGAAGCACGGTCACGGCCTTGTTCGGCCACCCCGGCACCACCCGCCGCTTCCCCTGCATAAGGCCGCGATAGCCTTCCTCCGCCACCTGGTCGGCGCTCCTCGTCAGTATCCCGGGGCCAAGGGCTCCGCCTTTGATGCCTGCGCGTTGGGCAAATTCCGAGGGGACGGGACCTGGGCAAAGGACGGTGACCCTGACGCCGCGCGGCTTCAACTCCCGATGCAGGGCCTCGGAAAACGACACGACATAGGCCTTGGTCGCGTAGTAAACGGCCATGCCCGGCCCGGGGAGAAATCCGGCGACCGAGCCGACGTTGAGGATGCCGCCGTGCCGGCGCGCGAGGCTGCCGACAAAAGCGAGCGAAAGATCGGTCAGCGCGCGAATATTCAGGTCGATCATCTCGAGCTGTTCGTTGCGATCAAGCGAAGCCGCCATTCCGACCAATCCGAAGGCGGCATTGTTGACGACATATTGCGGCTCAAGACCCGCCCCCGACATGGCGTCCTGAATTGCTCGTGCGCAATCGGCTTTGGAAAGGTCGGCCGCAATCACCAACGGTCTCGGTGCACCTGACGCGGCAATTTCATCGGCCAGACTGCGCAAACGATCTTCGCGGCGCGCGACGATTGCCAGTTCGTGACCATTGCGGGCAAACACGCGGGCGAGCGCAGCACCAATGCCCGCCGATGCGCCGGTGATGAGCGTGACCGGCCGCAACGCGCTCACTTCGCGCTACCCGCGCCGCGGGCGGCGACACGCTCACGCAGCGCAATTCGCTCCTGCGCCGAGATGCCGAGCAAGTCCGCGGCGCGCCAGATCAAGTTGTCTTCGAATTCGGAAACCTGACCGTCGGCGTAAACAATCTCCCACATCATCTCGACCATGCGCGCACGGCCCTGCTCATCGAGCGAACGATTAAGCCGGGCGGTAAAGTGATACAGATCGACGGATTCCCGTTCGGCGACTGTTGCCTCCGTTACCAGTTCGTCGGCCGTCGCGTCGTCAAGGTTGAAGCGCTGACTGACAATGCTGCGCAATTTGCTGCGCTCGGCATCGGAAACTGCGCCGTCGATCGCCGCGACATGAATAAGGAGAGCAGCGGCCGCCAAACGATAATCGTTTTCATCGAAACTGACCGGCTCCTTGCCGCCCACGCCCAGTCCCGACAACAGCTTTGTGAAGGCTTCAAACATCGTGCTTGCTGTTTACACGAAGACGAGCCGCGAGCGCAAAGCGCGACGCGCATTGGCGGTCGGAACTCTTGGCGCGGTGATTGCCGGCGCGAAGCTCCTTGCGGGCAGTGCTTGACGGAACAGAGTTCGGCTGTAGCCCGAACGAAGCAAGGCAAAATCCGCAGCCGCATCCCGGTGCGCGAGATACGGATTGTCCCATCGAGCCTGCGCTTGCCTGGAGCGCCGCCAACTACTCGATCGCCTTGCCTTGGCGATAGCTCGCTTCAAGGAGCGCGATGTTGCTCTGGACGTATTTATTCGTCGGGTCTTTTCGCTGGGCGGCGACCAGCTTCTGATGGGCGCGTTTGTAATCGCCGCGCAACATATACGAATACCCTTCGTTGTTCAGGATCTCGACGGTCGGGCCGACGATCTTGGTGGCCTGGCCGTAAGCCCGGTCTGCAAGATCAAACCGGCGCAGGCGGTCGTAAGCGGCGGCAAGTCCGAGCCAAGCCTCCGCATCGCGCGGATGGCTTTCGACCGCGCGGCGGAAGTATTTCTCGGCAAGCCCAAAATTTTTCAGCCGATACTGCTTTTTGCCCAAGCTGAGATCGTCGTTTGGATCGCTGCCGAGCAAGGCTTGCTGGGCCTCCGGGGACTCGCCGAGGGGCGGCGTGGCGACATCAGCCGATGCTTGCGCTTGCGTTGCTGCGGCGTCTTCGGGAGGCGCCGCGGCGGAACTGGCGGCCGTAGCGCCTGAGGTAGAATTAGCCTGCAGCAATTCGGAGAGGTTACCCGACGTGCTCCCGCATCCTGCAAGCGACAGGCCAGCCATGATCACGAGGGCACACGCTACGCCACGACGCATGACAAACGCCTTCAATGAAAAAACAGCCCCCCGGGGGCCATTTGAAGCTAAGGGACGCCGGTTAATATTCCCTCGCCGGGCGGGCCGATGAGGACACCGGCCCGCCCGGTCAGAAATAATGACCGGTATGAAGCTTGACGAAGACAGGAAGCAAAATCACCACGAACAGAACCGGGAAAATGCAGACCATCATCGGCACAGACAGCTTGGCCGGCAGCGCGTAGGCCTTTTCTTCGGCTACAGAGAGCCGCTTGTGCCGCATATCGTCGCTATAGACCCGCAGCGCGTCGGTGATGCTGGAGCCAAGCTCGATCGATTGCGTGATCAAGGTCGTAAATGAGCGCGCTTCCTCCAACCCCAGCCGCTCGGCGAAATGCTGTAGTGCGTCCGTCAACGTACGGCCGGCACGGATTTCGAGATTGGTCATATGGATGTTGGCCGCGAGCGCGGGATAGGAGTCGCCAAGCTCCGAACCTACGCGCTCGAGGGCGGCTTCCATACTCAGGCCGGAATCGGCACAGACCACCAGCAAATCCATGAAGTCCGGAAAGCCCGCCTGGTGTTCCAGCTTGCGCTTGGCGATGCGCTTGTCGACATACAGGCTTGGTGCAACGTAGCCCACAAGCGCCGCAGCGACCACAAAAGTCCAGAAAAACGTTACGCCGCGGGAGCCGAACATCGGGATGAGCACAGACGCCAGCAGTGCAAATCCGGCGGCCAGCCCCACGCGTGCGATGAAAAAATATGCGACAGCGCGAGGATCGTAGACACCGGCCTGGATCAACCTCTGGCGCAGCACCTTGATATTCTCGCCGTTGGTCGTCGCATAATGCTTGGTCGTGTAATCGATCAGCTTGGCCACGGTCTGCAAGCTTGAATAGCGGAGCGAGCGTGCCGGATTGGCGCTCCGGTGATCCTGCTCGACAATGCGTGACGCGCGCCGCTTGACCGACGCACGCACACGCACAGCCACCATGATCGAGAAGGCGAGGATGGCCGCAGCGAGAAACACCAGCAGGCCAAGCAGAATGCTGTAGCCGTCGTGGAACGTGCTGATGACAAAATCGATGGAGCTCATCGGTCAGATCCTGAAATTCACCATGCGGAACATGATGAAATTGCCCGTGAGCATCCAGCCGGCGGCGATCAACAGGATCATTTTGGTAAGCGGCACATGCCAGACGCTGCCGTAGAAATTCGGGGCGACGAAATGGATGGCGGCGAATATTCCGATCGGCAGGGCCGACAAAATGAGGGCGGACGCCCGGCCCTCCGCCGCAAGCGCTCTGATTTTGCGCCGCATCTTGAATCGCTGGCGGATGACGACCGAGAGGTTGTTGAGGATTTCTCCGAGGTTGCCGCCGGTCGAGCCCTGAATCGCGACCGCGGTGACAAACAACGGCAGATCGTCGGTGCCGACCCGGAAATACAGATTGCGCATCGCGCTTTCGAGATCGGCGCCGTAAGTGATTTCGTCCACCGCAATACCGAATTCGGTGCCTACCGGATCCGGCAATTCGCGGGCAACCATGCTGATCGCGATCGGGACGGGATGACCGGCGCGCAGCGATCGAACGATAATGTCAATAGCGTCGGGAAACTGCGCGCCGAACTTCTTTTGACGCCGGCGGCGCAGAAAATGCAGGACGAAGACCGGCAGTACCACACCGGTGAACACCGCCGCGAGCAATGCCTGAATGATTCCATAACCGAGAACAATCGCGCCCCCGAAGGCCGCAACCATGCCGATGACAATGAACAGGATGAGCCGTCCAAATCCGAGCGAGAGGCCGGACTGCAGCACCAGCTGATTGAGATTGATGAGCGGCAAGCGATACTCGCCGGTACTGGTCAAGCCTCGTTCGCGCCGCAGCTGCGCCAGAACGCTTTCGCGATCGGGCTTGTCCTCCATCACTTGCAAACGGCGGTTGATCCTCTTTCGGTACGAGGCGCGCGAGTGGAAAAGCAGATAACACGCCTCGAACAGCAGCGCTCCGGAGGCGCCGACCAGCAGATAGACGAGGTAAACCGGGCTGAACTGAAACATGGCCGTCAAAGCGGGTGCGTCGGATCGAAGAACGTGCCGGGAATCTTGATGCCCTGATTGGCGAGATGCGTGAGAAAGCGCGGCCGCACCCCTGTCGCCTGAAAATGTCCCTGGACCTCGCCGTCAGGCCCGGTCCCGGTGCGCACGTATTTGAAGATTTCCTGCATCTGGATGATATCGCCTTCAAGGCCGGTAACTTCGGCGATCGACGTCACCTTGCGCTTGCCGTCCGATTGGCGCTGAAGCTGCACGATAAGCTGGATGGCGCCGGCGATTTGCCCACGGATCGACGCAACCGTCATCGGAAGTCCGGCCATACCGATCATCTGCTCGAGGCGCGAGATGGCATCGCGCGGCGTGTTGGCGTGGATGGTCGCCATCGAGCCTTCGTGGCCGGTATTCATCGCCTGTAGCATGTCGAAGGCCTCTTCACCGCGGCACTCGCCGAGGATGATGCGGTCGGGCCGCATACGCAGCGCATTCTTGACCAGTTCGCGTTGGCGGATTTCACCCTTGCCTTCGATGTTTGGCGGGCGCGTTTCCATACGGCCGACGTGCGGCTGCTGAAGCTGCAGCTCGGCGGCATCTTCGATCGTGATGAGGCGCTCCTTTTCCGAAATGAAGGCGGAAAGCGCATTCAGCATCGTGGTTTTGCCGGAGCCCGTGCCGCCTGAGATGATTGTGGTGATGCGCGCCTTGACGGCGGCCGCCAGCAATTCGGCCATTGGCGGGCGCATGGCGTCGACTTCGACCAGCTTCGCGAGATTGAGCGGCTTCTTGGAAAATTTGCGGATCGACACCAGCGGGCCGTCGACGCCGATTGGCCGCACCGCAACGTTCACGCGCGAACCGTCAAGCAGGCGGGCGTCGCAGAGTGGATGTGATTCATCGACGCGCCGGCCGACCGCCGAAACGATCTTGTTGATGATCCGCAGCAGATGCTGCTCGTCCTTGAAGCGCACCGGCAGCGGCTCGAGCACGCCCCGCCGTTCCACGTAGACGCTTTCATGACCGTTGATCAGGATATCGCTGATGCTCGGATCCTTGAGCAGCGGCTCAAGCGGTCCCAATCCCGTCATCTCGTCGAGAATTTCGGAAACGAAATCCGAAAGCTCATGCGCATTGAGCGCCAGCCGTTCGACGAGAACATATTGCGAAACAAGTTGCTGAATATGCGCGCGCACCTCGGCTTCCGGCAATTTCTCAAGTGCCGACAGATTGATTTCCTCGATCAGCTTGCGGTGCAAGCGCACCTTGGCGTCGAGTAGCTTGTCGCTGAGCAGCGGGTTGGACGACTGCGGTGGCGCAGGCTGTTCCTTTGGCGGTTCGGTCGCCGCGACAAGTGCCGGCATCGCCGGCGCAGGCGCCGTTGCTTCCTCAGGTGCAGGAACGATGGAGGGTGAAGGGACGCGCCGGGCGCTAAACCGTCCGATCATGGGATAACCTTCATTTGTTGGCGCACCTCAGCGCGCGAACGACAGTTTGAGCTTCTGCAATATCGGCAAGGATTTTTCTGCGGTGTGTCCGGCTCCGGACTGCGTCAACACAAGCTTCCTGAGTTGCGCAGTAATGCCGTTATTCGGCTTGACCTCGTCGAGCGGTACGCCGCGATCGATTGCCTCTCGCACTAACGCATAGTCATTCGGGACAACTCCGGCAAAAGCGTCACCGAGAGCACTTTCGAGATCGTGATGGCGCAGGCCTGATGCAAACATCTTTTGCTGAAAGCGATTGACGATGATTTGCGGCGCCGGGCCGCCATCGAGCCGCTCCCTGATGGCCGTGACGAGCTGCCGCGCATGGCGCAGCGCAGGAACGGTGGTCTCACTGATGATGAAAAGCTTGTTCGAGCCGAGCAACACACCATCCGTCCACGAGAACCAGGTACGCGGCATGTCGAAGACGACGTATTCGAAATTCGTGGAGACCAGGTCGAGAAGGCGCGTAACGACATCCGGATCGAACGTGCGCATTTCGGCAGGCCGGTTCGGTGCCGCCACGACGGCCAAGCCTGACGCATGGTGCGACAGCATGACCTCAAGCAGTTGCCGATCGAGCCGCTCGGGGCGCGGCTCGATCTCTCCAAGATTGAGCCGCGGTTCGAGATCGAGATAGTCAGCGACGTTACCGTGTTGGAAATCGAGATCGACGAGGCAGGTGGAAGGCCGGTGCCGCTGGCCTGCGCTATTGAGCAGCAGCATCGCGGTTTGGATAGCGAGCGTGGTGACCCCCGCACCACCGACAGCGGGCAGAAACGAATAGATCTCGGCTTCGGTCGTTTTTTCGACGGGGCCTGATGCTTGCGTCGCGCGCGCGCAGGCGCGCACCAGATCGACCGGCGCGACGGGTTTCACCAGAAAATCGGCAATTCGCATCTGCAGTAGCGTACGCGCGACGTTTTCATCGAACGTTTGCGTGACTGCAACAACCGGCGGACAATTGTCGCTACGCGCCATCAGCCGCGAAAGCGCTTGCATCTCGTCGTCGTGGCCCGCGCCCAGATCGATAACAGCAACCGCGGCGTCCTCGACCTCGAATTTGCGATCGAGATCGCTGATGCGTCCGGACACAACCGCCAGATCGATCTGCTTGCTGGCGCTGAATGTCGAACGCGCGACATTCTCGAATTCTGCGTCGGGAGTCAGAACGACGATACGCGTTTGGTCGAAGGTCGTTGGGCCGTGAGGTTGCATCGCGCGCTACTACGGACTTGACGTGATGGTGGGGCCCACGGGCGTCGTATTGTTGGCGCCGCCCGAGCTCGCAGGCGAGCTGCTCGCCCCATAGGTATTGGATGTGCCGATGCCGCGTGGCTGGGTAACCTTGTTGTCGCGATAGCGCTGCACCGCGCTTTGCATCCTCTGGCCGTTGTAGGCGATGTGACGATTGGCACTCGCCGGCGGCCACGGATCAATAATGTGCGTGACCTTGTCGGTCTCGAGCGCATCGCCGCTGGATTGCGCGATCGTGACACGGCGGTCCAGGTACTCGGAGCAGGCGCCGAGCAAACTGCCGAGCATGATGATCGCCACGCCCGAGCGCCAGATCCTATTGAACTGAAGCATGTGCAACCCCTTTCCCCAACTCGAGCATGTGTCCGGTAAACGGCCGGTCGGCCGCCGCCACGATGCGAACCTCGGCGGGCGTCAGCGCACGTGCGTAATCGCGCGTAACTTCATTCTTGCCGAGCAGGAAGAAATCCACGTCGTTGGGAGGCAGCGTGTTGTCCGACGGCGTCGCGATCACGTCGCCGGGCCGCGCCGGGCGGATCAGATGCGGCGTGACGATGATGACCAGATCGGTTTCGTTCTTCTGGTAAGACTTGCTTGAGAACAACGCGCCCAAGACCGGAACACTGCCGACCCATGGCAACTGGTCGATTTGGTTGTTGGTGTTGTTCTGCAGCAATCCGCCGATCGCAAAGCTCTGGCCGTCCCGCAGCTCGACCGTTGTCGAGGCGCGCCGCACGACGAGGGCGGGCACCGAAATGCCCGCCGACACGGTCACGGTGTGCGCGGTGTCGATCTGGCTGACTTCGGGCTCGATCTTCAGATTGATGATTCCGTCGTTGAGCACGGTCGGGGTGAAGGCCAGGCCGACGCCGTATTTTTTGTAGTCGACCGAGACCTGGCCGAAGGAGCCGGAGACCGGAATCGGGTACTCACCGCCGGCCAGAAAGCTCGCCGTATCGCCGGAGAGCGCAACCAGGTTCGGCTCCGCGAGGCTGCGCGCGACGCCCTTCTGCTCAAGCGCATTGATGAGCATGTCGGTGGTCGCTCCGCCGCCAACGAACCGCGCGATCGCAAAGCCGAACGGGACGCCGCCGGAGAGCACACCGGCAGCCGTCTGCGCCGCCTGTGAGATCGGCAGCGCCGAGGTTCCGTTTCCGATATTGATGACGCTTTGCTTGCCGAATCGATTCCACTGAAAGCCGAGGTCGCGGCCCGCATTGCGTGACAACTCGATAAAGCGCACCTCCAGCATGACCTGCTGCGGCTGCAACACCGAAACCGTATTGATGATTTCGGGGCCGAATTGGCGCGCGATGGTGACCGCCTTATCGAGAGTCACAGCGTCGGGGACATCGCCCGACAGCATGATGCGGCCGTTCACCGCCGAGGCGCGGATATGCGAGCCGGGGAATCGCCGCCTCAATTCGTTGGTAAGCCGGCTGATATCGTAGGTGACTTCGATATCGAAAATGCCGACCAGCTTCTTGTTCTCCGCGTAGACCGAAACGCGCGTCGTGCCGATCTTCTTACCCAGAATCGATATCGAATGGTCGGTAAGCGGATTGACATCGGCGACGTTCGGGTCGCCGACCGTCACATCGACAAAGCTCGTATCGGTCCGCACATCCTGCGACTTCCCGATCGTCACGGAGAGCATCACCGTTCTGTTGCTGCCTGCGATTTGAATTTCGCGCGGCTGTGCATGCGCGTCGCCGATCAAACACAGAAGCGTCGCGGCCAGGGCCACGGCCATCGAGATCGCCAGGTCACATAGCCAGTTGCTACCGTTCGTGCCGGGACGCCGCCAGGCGAAGCCTGCGGCGTATTCATCTTTGCTAATCACGAATCTCTCCCCCACCCTGCTTTGATCTTGCGGCTCGATCAGCGAGCCGCCTGCCGTTGCTCTGTCAGCGCCGAATCCCCAACCGGCCGTTCGACCGGAACGCTGTATTGCTGTTTGGATGTCGGACGGATCACGGTCACCGTCGTCGTGTCGCCGCCGGACCCGAGAAGCTTACTGACGCTCAAATCCTTGAGTGTAATTTGGTGCGTCGTTTGCTCGCGCGTTTCGCCTGCTTTGCGCAGGAGAAGCGAAAGATTGCCGACAGAAGAGGCGAGCCATACCTTTTGCGCCTCTTCCGTATTGACCTCGAGCGTCACCGATTTTGCGACCGTCGCCTTGGCGGCGCGTTCGTCGGCACTTTGATCGACGGCGAGCACGCGCGCGTTTTGCAGGATGACTTGAGAACTTGCTGAACCCTTGTCCATCTGGCGCGTGAGCACGACGTCCACGCGGTCGCCGGGCATGACGAAACCGCCGACCCCTTCCACATCGTTGACGCGAATGGTCACTGCGCGCATGCCGGGCCCCACCAGGGCCGACAGCGTTGCGCGCTGACCCGGCCCGGTAATTTTCAGCGCAAGCACCGGCTCGTTCGGCTCGATAGCCGCAAGCACGATACGGCGTCCGCCCTGCAGCACATCGGAGATTTTCGAGAACGCGCCTGACGGCAGCGCATTTCCAGGCCAGGAGATTTCCTTCAGCGCCGAGGCCGTGAGTTCAGTACCAAAGCGCAGCGGTTTCTTCGCCACCACAATCGTCTGTGTTGCGACCTGTTTTTTATTTGCTTCCAGACTTTTCGCCCGCATCTCGGCCTGGTTGTTCAGCCACACTTGGGCGACGAACATGGCAATGAGGCCGAAGACGAGGGCGAAGCCGATCATGACGACGGTGCTTGCACGCACGACGATTTTTCCGTTTGACGCGGTCCAATTTGGTAGGGGCAGTATATGTACTCAGGGAGTATTCAATTCGTGAAGTACTGAATAGCTTTTGCTGTATGCTGAAAAACCACTGAATTCCTATTGTTTATAGTTGGTGTGAAGACGACGATAAATCTTAGAATAACCATTAATGATCTTAGTAATACTTTTATGAAAACTGCTCCCCCGTGTAAGGAACGATTCAGCCTAACGCTTCCTGACGTCCCGAATTTGCGGGATTTTCGTCTGGTCGACATCCCAAGCCCCCTCCGGTGGGACGTTGCTGGATGTCGCGCTTTCGTAAACAGATACCTGCCCAACGTTGCCGACCTGCCGGCATTGCGGCAACATGCGCCTATGCGACTTCATGATTTTCGGTGACACCACTCAAGGCCAGCCGAACCACCCACGGGAGATCGACTTGATGCCGACAACACCCCAGCGCTTCGCGGCCCCTGCCACTGCCGCGAAACCCGTCAGATTCTACGCGCGCCGCGCAGGTGCGCCCGCTCAGCAGGCCTACGCGTGAGCACGCAGGGTATGACAGTCACCGCCAACGGCACCGCGGCTCGCTCAGCGGCGGCGTGTCAGGCACGTATTCGCGTGCAAGGCCTCGGCAAGCGCTACGGCGCGCTTGAGGTATTCCGCAATATCGATTTCGACGTTGGGGCCCGCGAAATCGTGGCCATCGTCGGCCCTTCCGGCTGCGGCAAAACCACCCTTCTGCGCTGCATTGACGGCCTCATTCCGGTCGACGTGGGCGAGATCTGGGTCGGGCAAGAGCGCGTCACCGAACCCACGGCAGGCGTCGCCATGGTGTTCCAGCACTTCGGCCTTTTCCCGTGGAAGACGGTATTCGACAACGTGGCCTATGGCCTGCGCATGGCCGGTGCATCGAAAACGGATATCGACAGCAAGGTGCCTGAGTTCATCAAGCTGGTCGGGCTCTCCGGCTTCGAAAACGCGTTCCCTTATCAAATGTCCGGCGGCATGCAGCAACGTTGCGGCCTCGCGCGCGCGCTTGCCGTCGAGCCGAACGTGCTTCTGATGGATGAACCGTTCGCGGCCGTGGATGCGCAGACCCGCGAGATTCTGCAATTCGAATTGCTGCGCATCTGGGAAGAGCGCCCGACGGCAATGATTTTCGTCACCCACTCGATTGAAGAGGCGGTCCTGCTGGGACATCGCGTCATCGTGCTCAAGGGCCGACCGTCCAGTATCCATGAGACGATCGACATCGATCTGCCGGAGCCGCGCACACGATCGACACTGCGTGAGCCGCGCTTCGCAGAGCTTCGCGAACGGGTTTGGAGCACGCTTATGCGCGAAGCGCGCGAGGCGGAATTCCACCTTGAACGATGAGCGAGAGAAGAAACCGATAGAGGATGGGAGGGTTTAATGTATGGCAAATTCGCAAAACTTCTGATGGGTGCGGCCGTCATCGCCTTGATGGCCACGGGGGCCGCCGGTCCGGCCGCTGCACAGGGCAAGAAACTCGTGCTCGCGTTGCCCGGCATTCCACCGATCTTCTCCGTCATGATTGGCTATGTCGCGGAGAAGCAGGGCTTCTTCAAGAAATACAACGCCAACGTCGAAATACGCCCCTTCGACAACGGCACAGCCGCCGCGCGCGCCGTGATCGCAGGTGACGTTGATATGTCGTGGTCGCCGACGCCGCCGGTCATCAACCAGATTTCAAATGCCGGCGTGCCGCTGGTTGCAATCTACGGCATGCCCAACCCGGATTGGGTGCTGGGCACCACCGAAGAGGGCAAAACCTGCAAGGACATCGTCGGGCAGGATATTGGCGTCGATTCGATCAACGGCGCCCGCTCAATCGCGTTGCGTTCAATGATCGCCGGCGGCTGCCCCGGCGTGAAGGTATCGGACGTGAAGCAGGTGGCGCTCGGATCGAGTTCGGGCACCGCAATGATTGCCGGCCGCCTGCATTATGCGGTTCTGCATCTCGACGACCTCGCAGCGATCGAAAATCAGGGCAAGAAGCTTCACGTTTTGCTGGCGATGAAGAACACAAATCCGACCAGCCATTATCTGATGCTTGTGGCGCGCAAGGATAATCTCGCGAAGAATCGCGACGGCTTCGTGCGCGCTCTTGCGGCGATGATAGACACGGCGCGCTTTATGAACGATCCGAAGAACGCCGATACTGTTGCGCAAATCGCAACCATCACGGGCCACAACAAGGAGGTCTGCAAGGCCGCGCTCAAGCAATTCCTTGCCATCGAGTTCTGGGCCCAGAAGGACGACGGCTTGCCGCGCAACAAGCTCGAAGCCACGGCCAAGGCCATGAAGAAGATCGGCGCCATCAAAGCTGACAAGCAGCCCGTGACCTTCGAACAGCTGGTCGATGCGAGCGTCTGGAAAGACGCGAACGCAATGGTCAAATAAGCAGTGCCATTCCGGGGCAGCCGAAAGGCCGAACCCGGAATCCGGATTGCGAATTCCGCCTTGGTCCGGGTTCCGGGTTTGCTCGCATTGCGGGCGCCCCGGAACGAGGATTTGATCTGTCGCGACGCCGACACGAAGCAGGTAAAGAGAAATCGTGCTTACCAACTACATCCGCCGGCAAACGCCCTTCTGGCTCAGCATTTTTGTCGGCATCGCGCTGTGGGAAATTGCCGGGCGCAACACCAGCGCCGCCTTCATGGTGCCGTTCTCCGAAACGCTGGTGCGGCTCTGGCAGGTCACGGTGCATGGCGATTTCATCGCGCAGCTTCTCGACTCGGGCCAGTTATTCCTCACCGGATTTGTGCTTGCGCTTGTCATCGGTATGCCGCTTGGCATGTTACTCGCCCGCGTACGCATGCTGCGGGTCGGCGTCGAGCCGTACATCATGATTATCTACGCGACGCCTCTGGTCGCGCTTATTCCATTCATCTTGTCGATCATGGGCTTCGGCTTTGCGCCGAAGGTGCTGGTCGTCTTTCTGTTTGCGATTTTTCCGGTGATCTACAACACCGTTGAAGGCGCGCGCAGCATCAAACCGGAGCTGGTCGAAGTGGCCCAATCGTTCCGCTCGAGCGAGTGGGCGCTGTGGCGTGAAGTCATGCTGCCCTACACGCTGCCATATGCGATGACCGGCGTGCGGCAGGCAATCGGCCGCGCGCTGGTCGGCATGATCGCAGCAGAGTTTTTCTTAAGCTCGACCGGCATCGGCCAATTCATAATGGGCGCATCGCAAAATTTTGACACTGCGGGCGTCTTCGCCTCGATCTTCGTCATCGGCCTGATCGGCGTCGGACTCATGCGGCTCGGGCTCAAGATCGAGCGGCATTTTGCACGCTGGAGGCAGTAGTCATGACCAACTCCAGCATCGGCGTTCCGGCGCCGGCTGTTCTTGTGCCGAAGACCTCGGCTTGGACGCGGCGCCTGACGGGCACGTTCGTGCCACGGGCCGTAACCGGGATCGTACTTCTCATCGTCTGGGAAGTCGTCGTGCGCTTGTTCGCGCCCGCGTTCGTCGCCAAGCCGAGCACCGTGGTGCTTGCGATCCCTCGGGTCATTGTCGATCCCAAATTCCTGCAAGCAACTGCCGATACCCTCGCTGCGTCGGCGGAGGGTCTCATAATTGCGCTCGTTCTCGGCACGATCATCGGGTTGGTGATCGGCCGCAGCCCTCCCTGTGATCGCGCGATCCGTCATTACGTGAACGGCTTCTACGCGATGCCGATGATCATCGTGTTGCCTCTGTTCTCGTTGTGGTTCGGATATTCGGGGGGCACGCGCCTCGCGACGATCATCTTTGCCGCCATCTTCTCGATTATCGTCAACGTGTCCGATGGCGCGCGATCGGTGCCGCGCGAATACCTTGAGGTCGCGCGCTCGTTTCGCTCGAATCGCTTGCGCGTGCTGACGGAAATCGTGCTGCCGGCATCGATGCCCTACCTGCTTGCCGGTGTGCGGCTGGCCGCAGGGCGCGCCCTGATCGGAGCGGTGGTCGCCGAATTCTTTCTCTCGGTCGGCGGCGTCGGCTACTACATCCTTTATAATTCGCGATCGTACCATCACAGCGAAGCTTTCGTCGGGGTCGTGCTGCTCGCCGCATTCGGCGTCGGCATTGATTTCCTGGTCAACTGGTCGACGAAGCGCTTCATGCCCTGGTACCGCCGCGAAAACCAATCGACCTGATTCCCGCATCGCATCGAGGAGCATTCCATGTCATCTGACCCGCGGGTCAAGGCCGCAACTTCGCATTGGGCCGCACGTTTCGTCGCGAATGGCGTTGCACTTGCCGACTTCGAGGACGTGACACGCTCCCTCGAAACCTACGACGACTGGTGCAAGGCATGGTCCGCTCGCGCGGCACAGCACGAGCAGATCGGCCGCGAGGCGCTGGAGAAGAACAAACTACTCACTGCCGGCGAATGCCTCCAACGCGCCGGTGTCTATTACCATTTCGCCTCGTTCCTGTTCGTGCACGACGTGCCGCAGATGAAGGTCGCGCATTTGAAAGGTGTCGCCTGCCGCCATGCCGCGCTGCCGCACCTGCGGCCGCCCGGTGAACGCGTCGAAATCCCCTATGAAGGCAAGACGCTTGCCGGCATCCTCCGCAAACCCGCCGGCGCCGATAAGCCGCCGGTCATGATCATGGCGGTCGGCCTGGATTCCACGAAGGAAGAAACCGAAGCCTACGAGCGGCCGTTTCTCGACCGCGGCCTCGCAGTTCTCGTGTTTGAAGGCCCGGGCCAGGGCGAGGCACAATACGACTTCGGCATCCGCGGCGATTATGAAGTGCCGGTTAGTGCCGTGATCGATTACATCGAGACGCGCCGGGATCTCGACACGACGCGCATCGGCATGTGGGGCGTGAGTCTCGGCGGCTATTACGCGCCGCGCGCCGCCGCGCACGACAAGCGCATCAAGGCATGCATTGCGCTCGGCGGACCGTTCAATTTCGGCGCTGCCTGGGATGGCTTGCCCGAGCTTACACGCGAAGCGTTCCGGGTGCGCAGCCACTGCAAGACGCAGGAAGAAGCTCGCAAGAACGCACTCACGTTGTCACTCGAGGGCGTCGCGCACAAAATCACCTGTCCGATTTTCATCGTAAACGGCCGGCACGACCGCATCATTCCTGCGGCCGATGCCGAGCGGCTGGCGCGCGAGGTGAAAGGCCCGGTCGAGCTGATGATGATCGAGGACGGCAATCACATCGCCAACAACCGCGGCTACCGCTGGCGTTCGCAAAGCGCCGACTGGATGGCCGATCAGCTCAGATGATCTGGAAGCCGGGAGGGAATGCGTGCATGCGTTCGACGCCGGTTTCCGTAATCAATACCATCTCGCCGGTCTGCACGCCCGCCCTGTGATCGCGCGTCACGACGTTGGGCTGGACCACCACCGTCTGCCCGGCACGAAACGGCTCCTGCGGAACAGGCCCGGCGGGCCGGCTTTTGCTGCCGAGGATCGGCGGCAGGTATCCGCCGCCGTAGCCGTGCAATAGATCGTCGATGATCGTAAAGCCGGCATCCTCGATGACACTGGCCGCTTCGATTACCTCGATCGGCATGGTGCCGGGCTTGAGGACTTTGACAATAGCCTCGAAAGCCGCGGTCGCCGCCGCGTGCAGCTCGCGGTAAAGCGGCGGCGGCTCGGCGCCGAACGCGAAACTGCGCAGCACCTGTCCCGGGTGATCCCAAAAAGCGGCGGTGATCTCGGACACGACCGCGTCGCCCTTCTGCAGCTTGCGGGTCGAGGCGAATTGCCGCGGGACCGGCACGCTGGGCGCATGCATCGGCGTTGCGCCGATGTAATGAATGACGGTAGTGCCGCCCTTCGGGACGTATGCGCGCTCGATGGCGTCGCCCAACTCGCGCTCGGTGCGGCCTTCCTTGAGGCTGTCGCGCAGCGCGGCCATTCCGAGATCGGAGAAATGCGCGCCGATCCGCATCCAGTCGAGTTCCTCCGCTGATTTGACCTGGCGCAGCCGCGTGTAGGCGCGGTTGAGGTTTTTTGGCGCGCCGAAGGCTGCCGACAGCGCCGCGTGCTGATCGGCGCTCACGGGTCCGATGGTCGCGACTTCGTTCTGCCGCGCGCCGCGACGTTTCAGGACTTCGATTGCCGCCGCGATGCACGATTCACCGCCCCATGCCACGTCGGCCTTGTCGGCGAGAATACCCGCCAGCGTGGCGTGATTGACGTACTGCACGAACAGCGCATCGCGCTCGCCGGGCGTCAGCACACCGACGGCTTCCGCCGTGACCGGCCACTGCGTGAGCCACTGCACCGCCGATCCGGTCCGGTTCGCGCCGCAGAAGACGAGATGGCGGCATTCCGCTTCGGCGAGCAGGCGTTCGACCGCTTCGCGCCGCCGGACCATCTCGCCGTCCGAGAAGCGCGGATACTCGGCCTCCACAATGGCCGCGAGACGCGCAGGCAGCTTCATTACGCCGACTTCGGCAGCGCGACGATCATGTCGAGCTCGACACGCGCGCCCGGCGAGGAAAGCTGGTTGATGCAGACCGTCGTGCTCGCCGGCCGCCAGTCGCCGAAGTACTTGTTCATCGTCGCGTGCATCTTGTCGGCATCGCGAAAGTCGGTGAGATATTTCGTGATCTTCACGACATCGCGCCAGGTCGCGCCCTTCATGTCGAGGATGGACTTGATCGACTCCATCGCACGGCGCGTCTGCTCTTCGATTGCGTGCGGCTGCACGTGCTCCTCATCGACGTGCGGATGCTTGTGATAGAGCGGTGACGAGGTGGCGCCCGAAATGAACATGAGGTCGCACGCGCCCACGATGTGAATGGCAGGCGCGTAAGGCATCGTGTGCGCCTCTTCCGGCTTTGGATGCACGGCTTCGAGTTTGAAGCTGCTTTGCGGTTTGGTCATTACGGTCATGGCGGATACTCCCTTTCGTCCGGTAAATTCAGTTGAGACGCCAGTTGCCAAGCGCGGCGTCGATGGCGTCCTGCACCTTGGTCACGATGATGCCGAGCGCCGCGAGCACGATCAGCACCGCGAAAACCTGCTCGGTTTCGAGAATCTGGCCGGCCAGATAAAGCCGCGCGCCCAGCCCGACTTTTCCCACGACCATCTCGGCGGCAACGACAAGGATGATCGACACACCGAGCCCGAGCCGGATGCCGGCAAAGATCGACGGAATAGCGCTCGGCAGCAGCACGCGCCGCATGATCTGTTGGGGTGTGGCGCCGAGATCGCGCGCAGCCAGCACAAGGCCCGGATCGCACTGGCTCACGCCCAGCACCGTGTTGATGACGATCGGAAAGATCGCGCCAAGAAAGCTGATCGACAGCATGAACGGCCCGCCGGTTCCGAGCCAGATGATCAGCAGCGGAATGAGCGTCACTTTCGGCAACGGATAAAGCGCGGCGATGAACATGTCGGCGACCGCCTGAATCCGCCATGATGTTGCGATCCACAGCCCAAGCAACGTGCCGGCAACGAGCGCGATCGCAAAGCCGGCAAAGATGCGCCACAGCGTAACGCCGAGATCGACGATGAGGCCGCCGCTGCTGAACATCGCAACCAGCGTCACGATGATTTGCGACGGCCGCGGCAGATAGAGCGCCGAGACTCCGGAAACCCGCGCCGCCAGCTCCCATATCAGCAGGACCAGAACGATCGAGCCCCATCCAAGCATCCGGCGATTGTCGAACAGCGCGCGAACGGAAACGCCGGTCGGCTTTGCCGTCAGTTCCTTCGCTGCGCTTTCGGTCTTCATGCCTCAACGCTCCCCGCCGCCTGCCACCATCGCGCGCATCACCTCATCGCGCAGCAGCTCGTAGATGCGGTCGAACAGCGCCGAAAAGCCGGGATCGCGGGTGGTGGCAATACTGCGCGGCCGCGGCAAATCGACATCGATCCGCGATGCGACGCGCCCCGGGCGTGCCGTCATCACCAGGATCGTGTCGGCCAGCAGAATTGCTTCTTCGATCGAATGCGTCACCAGAATGGCCGTCGTTCCGCTCGTTTCCACGAGCCGCGCCAACTGCTCCTGCAGGACAAGCCGCGTTTGCGCATCGAGAGCGCCGAACGGCTCGTCGAGCAGCAGCACTTCCGGCTCCATGACCAGGGCCCGCGCGATGCCGACGCGCTGCCGCATACCGCCGGAGAGTTGCCGCGGATACCGATTTTCGAAACCGGCGAGGTCGACAGCAGCGATCGCACGGCGCGCGCGCTCCTCACGTTCCGCTCGCGCCACCCCGGCAAGATCGAGACCGAATGCGACGTTTTCGATGACCGTCAGCCACGGAAACAAATTGAAGGCTTGCCACACAGTCGACATCGCCGGCCGGCCGGTGAGCGCACCGTTTGGCTGCTCGACAAAACGCAGCCGTCCCCGCGTGGGATCGAGGAAGCCGCGCGCAATTTGCAGCAGCGTGCTCTTGCCGCAGCCGCTCGGCCCGATCAGTGCGGTGACCTTGCCTGGTTCAAACCGGCAGGTCACCGCATCGAGCGCAATCGTCGGCGCACTTGTTACCGACGCGAACGTCAGGCCAATGTCGTCAAACTCGATCGCAACCGCCATTCCGCATCGCGCTCAGGTGAACGGGTTGCTCTTGCTCAATCGCGCATCGGCCTCGATTGCGGGCGAAAGATCGAAAAGCTGGTCCTTGCTGACCGTGGCGTTCACCAGCTTGATCTTGTTCCAGAACTTACCTTGGGCGAGACACGACTCGACGTTCGGCATCCCTCGCTCGTCGAACCAGGTCCAGCGCGGCGCGGCCTTGATGATGAGCGGTGCCGGAACCTTGGTGGCATCGGAAATGATCTTGACCACTTCAGGGTCTTTTGCCGCGGCCGCCTTGTTGAACAGCCGCCCCGCGTAGGTGTGCACCATCGCAAAACGGATCGCAGCCGATTTGTTCTCCGACAGGAATTTGGACGACATCACCCAGCAGGCAAGCTGCGCGTTTGGTTCGATATCGGAGCCGGCGCCGATGATTTTGCCGACCTTGTTTTTCTCGGCCAGAAACGCGAGCGGCACCGGAATATTCGCAGCATCCGCCTGTCCGGCGCCCATCAGCTTGATCATATCGGGATAGGGCATGCCGCTCGACCAATTGAGGTCGCGCATCGGATCGAGGCCGGCCTTCTCCGCCGCACGGCCGAACAGGAATTGATCGATGCTGCCCGGCGCCTGGATCGCAATCCTCTTGCCCTTGAGCAACTTGGCCTTGTCGACCGATGTATACCCCGCTTCGATCATCTTGTTGCTGGCGACGATCGTCATTGAGCCGGAGCCCGGTTTTTCAATGCCACGGTCGAGAATGAGCTTGTAGGGCGCGCCCTTCGCGACCGTATTGAAAACGCCGGCATTGAGGGTCGAGGCAGTGACGTCGAGTTCGCCCGCAATCAGCGCCGGCATCGCGAGCGCCCCGTCGGCAAAATACTTGAACTCGACATCGAGATTGACCTTGTCGAAAAACTTCTTCGCTTCCGCGATAAAGATCGGCCCTGACGAAATGAGCCTGACAAGGCCGATACGAATTTTCGCGCGCGGCTCCTGCGCGCGAAGGCGGCGCGGGAATGCAGCGGCAATTCCGGCGGCGGCGCTACCACTCAACAAATGCCGGCGATTCAGTGCGATCCGCATTGCTTCCTCCCGAAATGCGTCGTTGTCGTTCTCGGCGGAAGCGTAGCAACAGTGCCTTTACGCGGCAACGTCCAGGCGGCTGAGTGACGCATGTCGGCCATGTGCTTGATCGCCCGACGCGAAAGGCTAACGTGCCGAGCTTGAAGAAATTGTGCGGCGATGCAATCTGACCGCGAAACCCGCCTTCAACTCGCCTAATATCCATCCTCAGGCGCCGGACAGGAGCATTTGGATGCCATCGACCATTCTCGATTCCGCGGTGTTTCGCGACATTTTCACCACCGCCGCGATGCGGAACGTCTTTTCCGACGAGACGCGCATTCAGAAATACCTTGATTTCGAGGCAGCCCTCGCGCGCGCCCAAGGCAGGCTCGGCATCATTCCGAAAAATGCTGCGGCCGAAATCGTGCGCCACTGCGACGCCAAGAACATCGACATGGCGCTTCTAAAGGAAAAAACCGAGAGGATCGGCTATCCGGTTCTTCCGGTCGTCCAGCAGCTTGTGAAGCTTTGCAAGAACGGTCTCGGCGAATGGTGCCATTGGGGCGCGACCACGCAGGATGTCACCGACACCGCCACGATCCTGCAGATCCGCGATGCGCTCGACCTCCTTGAAAAGGACATTGACGGGATCGCCGATGCGCTCGCCCGGCTTGCGAGGAAATATCGCGACACGCCGATGATCGGACGCAGCAACCTGCAACAGGCCGTGCCGATCACCTTCGGCTACAAGATGGCGACGATGCTCGCCGCCTTCGAGCGGCACAAGCAGCGCCTGAAGGAGTTGCGCGCGCGCGTGCTAGTCGGCGAATTCGGCGGCGCAGCCGGTACGCTGTCTTCGCTCGGCAAGGACGGGCTGAAGGTCCAGAAGGAGTTGATGAAGGAACTGAAACTCGGGCAGCCTGAAATTTCCTGGCACACAGTGCGCGACCGCATCGCAGAAGTCGGCTGCTTCCTCGGCCTCGTCACCGGGTCGTGCGGCAAGATCGCCTTCGATGTGAAGCTGATGATGCAGACAGAGGTCGAGGAGGTGTACGAGCCGTTTCACGAGGGGCGTGGCTCGTCATCGACCATGCCGCAGAAGCGTAATCCGATCTCTTGCGTCTACATCACCGCGCAAACGGCCGTCGTGAAGCAACATGTCGCTGCGCTTCTTGAAGCGCAGATCGAGGATCACGAGCGCGCCACCGGCCCGTGGGAGATCGAATGGATCGTACTGCCGGAAATTTTCATGCTCGCGGCGGGCGCACTGGCGCAGACACGTTTTCTCGTCTCCGGCCTGCAGGTGAATGAAAAGAAGATGCGCGAAAACCTGGATATCACCAAAGGGCTCATCATGTCGGAAGCCGTCATGATGGGGCTCGGACCCAGGATGGGGCGCAACAAGGCGCACGACCACGTTTACGATCTTTGCCGCGAAGTCGTGAAAACGGGTCGGCCCTTGATCGAACTGCTCGCCGACGACAATGAAATCCGTAAACATGCGGACCGCAAGACGCTGGAGAAAATGATCGACCCGGCGAATTATCTCGGCGTTGCGGGCGAGATGGTCGACCGCGTGCTGAAGATGCGCAAGAAATGATGTGTCGCGCGCCGCCAAGCGGGGCATCCAGTAATCGCAATACCGGATGACTCGCTTTAGGCGTTGATGACGTCAGGCGGCCTTCGGCATCGTGCGCCAGATCGCGAAGGCGACCAGAAGGGTTGCAGCACCGGTTCCAAGAAAGAGCGCCGGTATCGTCACGCCGGCCTTTTGCAGGATCGCAGCAACGACAGTCGCCGCCGTCATAAATGCGGCGTTGAGCACGTTGACGGCCGCAATCGTGCGTGCGCGATAGTCGGCGCCGGCCCACGCCTGCACCGCCGCAAAAGCCGGCACGATGAACAATCCGCCCGCCACCGCGAGTCCGGCAAAATCGATTGCAGCACGAACGCCAAGCGCTGAAGAAAACACGGCCGACGGCGGAAGTGGCACCGGCACAGGTGAAGCGCCCCATGTCGCAATCCCGATATCGAGCGCAAAGATGCCAATCAACACCGCGCCCACGACCGTCGTCCGCAGCACGATGCGTCCGCGTGCGATCAGCGCAGCGAGCGCCGAACCGATTCCAACCGCGATCGAGAACAGCGCAAGATAAGCCGTGACCGTCTCCTCATTGCCGCCGATCAAGCCTTTGATAAGCGTCGGCAGCAGCGCCATGACGACGATGCCGACGAGCCAGAACCAGCTCGTCACCATTGCGCCCCACCATAGCCGCGCGTCGGCCCGCAAATGGCGCAGCATCCGAGCCGTTGACGCTGCGATATTGCCGGTAACCTTCAGATGAGGCGCACCTTCGCCGCTCGGCGGAATAAGCAAGCTCGCCATCCAGCATGCAGCGGCAAAGCTCATCACCAGCGTCGAGAAGATCCACGCATCGCCGCCATCCTTGGCCGCAAGACCGCCGGTGATCGTACCTGTCAGAATGGCGATGAACGTCGCGCCTTCGACCAGCGCATTGGCGGCAGGCAGTCGTTCGCGCGGAAGATGGTCGGGCAAGATGCCGTATTTGATCGGCCCGAACAGCGCGGCAATGACGCCGAAGCCTGCCAGCGCAACGAAAAGCACCGCCACGGATTGCAGCAGGAACCCGGCGACGGCAATGCCGGCAATGACAATTTCCGCCAGCTTCAGTCGCTGTGCGACATGCGCCTTGTCGTAGCGGTCGGCAATTTCGCCGCCGAGCGCGGAAAGAAAAAAATAAGGTGCGATGAAAACCGCGCTGGCGAGCGTAATCAGCGCCCCTGCGTTCGCGCCGCCCTGCCGAAACAGAATCAGAAACACCAGCGACGTCTTGAGAAAATTATCGTTGAAAGCCGAAAAGAACTGACACCAGAACAGCGGCGCAAAGCGCAACGTCAAAAGCAGCTGCATGGGGCCTCGGCGTTCAGAAATGTCCGCTGCCAACGTACAATAGTCCACCTTCGCAAAAGCCAGGTGGAAACCATCGCGGAGATGGGCTGACCTGCCAACCGAAGCGGCCTTGGAAGCAAAGACTGGTGCCGGCGGAGGGATTTGAACCCCCGACCACCCGCTTACGAAGCGGATGCTCTACCGCTGAGCTACGCCGGCTTGGACCCGGGCCCCTGATATCTGCGGAGACCGACCTTGGCAAGCAATAGACCGAGCCATGCTGCCGGCTGTCAGCGGAACAAGCGCCGAAGCCGCTGCCAGGCGTCGGGCGGCGTGGCCGGAATCGATAGGGGTTCGGGCTCGGAGGCAGATTCGGGACCCGGATCGTCCGGCGCATGCACAAGCGGAATGACGGTCTCGGCCGGTTTTTGAGCGGCCGGTTTGATTGCCGTTACGGTCGCCGGCTGTGCGGGTTTTTCAGGCTGCGGCGCTGCCGTTTCCGGCGCCGCTTCGACCGGCTCTGCTGCCGGGACGTGCGTATCGACGTTCGCCGGCGCAGGCATCTCGATGACGGGTCGCGTGACACCGATTTCCGCGAGCGGCACTTTCCATTGAAATGCGTCGAGCTTCCCGCTCGGCGATACCGGCATCCAGTGGTCGGACACCACGCCATCCGCTGTCCACGCCGGATCGGGGGCCGCGCGCACCGCACGCGCCATCCATTCCCGCGCACGGCCTTCATCCCCGTGCTCCGCCTGCTCGATGTCGGCCATGAGCAAGGCAACGCGCCGCGTTGGCGCAGCGAGATACGGTGCAAGCGCGTCACGCGCGCGTGAAAACGCGTGCGCCTCAAGAGCGGCGCGCGCAATTGCAAGCGCGCCTTCGATGCCGCCGGGCTCCTTCGCTATAAGCCGTTGCATGCGCGCAAGACGGTCGCGTGCAGAGGCACCAAGGCGAACGTTGGCGTAGGCCTCCGCGAGCTCGGGATGCGGGCTCGCCTTCCAGGCCGCTTCGAGAATTCTCCCGGCTTTGCGCACGTCGTTGGTTTCTGCAAGCAGCCGGCCGGCAAGCGCGGCAGCGGGCACGAGATCAGGCGCAAGCTTGACGGCTTCCAAGACCTTAGACAGTGCGCCTGCACGATCGTTGTCGGCGCGTGCAAGCGCTTCTGCGGTCAGCAGCACCGCGCGCTGACGGCGATACGTCGCCTTGTCGAGCGCAGGCTTCATGTTCTCGAGCGCGCTCAAGGCACCGGACCAATCGGCTGCCGCACATCGATAGTCGAGGACCGCTTGCCCGGCCCAGCCGAGCGTCGGCTCTGTCTTGACGGCTTCCTCCGCAAAGAGCCGCGCCGCATTCGCATCGGCACGACGCTTGGCCTCGACGTAAAGCCCGCGCAGGCCCAGCAATCTGGTTTCGGGACGGGCAGCCATCGCGCGGAAGGCGCGCTCCGCGCCCGGCCGGTCGCCCGCCATCTGGGCCGACTGCGCCGCCAGCAACAGCGTCAAAGGTTCTTCCGGTGACAAGCGGTTCGCTTCCGTCGCCGACCTTTGCGCAAGCCGCGCGTCGCCGGCCCCGATGGCGATCAATCCTCGCGTGACAGCGTGGTATCCGCGCAAAGCGCGGCGATTCCGGATGAACAGCGAAATCTGGTCGGGTGCGCGTGCGATACCGCGCAAAATCGTCCACAGCAGGAGCGCGGCGGCGACGACAATCAGCACGCCGACCAGCGCGACCATCACCGACGTCTCGATCCGGTAGCCCATCCATGTGACGGCAACCTCGCCGGGACGATCGGCGAACCACACGGCGCCGGCCGCCAACAGTCCGACGACAATGAGGAACCAGACGATCCGGGTCATCGCACCTGACCGTGAGGTGCGGTGTTCGAGAGCGCCGCCGCCGTATCGGCCACGAGCGCACGGGATGCATCGATCGCAGCCTGCCTCTGCCGCGCCCTTTGAAGCCAGGCATCCGCGGGGGCGCGCACATCGGCCGGCAGCTTGGCGATGTCTTTCACGGCGCCGGCAATATCATTGTGCGAGGCCTCGACTTCTAAACGCGTCAGAATGGTATCCGGATCATTGCCGGTCGGCGCATCGACGGGGCTGACATGCACGATGTTTTTTGCATGCGCTTGCAGGCGCGCCAGAAACCCGCCGGTCTCAGCCTCTGCGCCCGATGCCTTGCGCATGACGGGAATTAATCCATTCAGTTCGCGAGCCAATGTTTCAGCGGATGGAATGCCCGTTGTTGCGAAAATCTGAAGCGGCGCCAATTTGTTCGCATCGGCCCCCAGCGATTTAACGTCCGCAAGCTGCACCGCGAAAGGTTCGCCGCGCGCAACCGCATCGCGCAATGACGCGGCGCTTAATGCGAGCCGCGCCGCCTTGTCGGAAACCGATGCCGCTTTCACCGTGCGTTCGAGCGCAGCAATGCGTTTGTTCAGCGCATCGATTTCATCCTTGTTTGCTGTGGGCAAAGCATTTTGTGTTTGTGTTTGCAATTGAGCGACAGCCTTCGCGGCTGCGTCGGCACGCTCAGCGGCTGCCTTCGCAGTCGCGGCGGTATCGTCGCTGCGATGTGTCAGCGCGGTCAGCGCGATGCCGAAAGACTTGAGAGAACTCTCGATAGCCGTGAGCCGATCGCCGAGCGCCGGATTTTCAGCCGGCAGTTTCGCAAGCACGCTTTCGATATTACCGATACGCTGCGATAGATCGTTCAAGGCTTTATCATTGTCGTCCGCCGGAGCGGCGGAGAGCTTGCGAAGTTGCGCTTCCAGTTGCGCGATGCGCGCGTTCAGTGCAGCGGTAGAACTTCCCGGCGACGTGCGCACCGGCAGCGCGTCTGCAAACCAGAGCGCCGCGAGAACAGCTGCAACGACAGCGCCGCCTGCAAATCCGGAGGCCAGCATGGCCCACGCAACGCCGGTTGCACGATTCTCGTCGACATTCGGTTTAAGCTCATCGGTCGATTCAGTAGCGGAGGATGAATCTGCCGCATCGGATTGCTCGCCCTGCGCCTGAGCGTCCGATTCGGATTTCACCTCGGTCGCGGTGAGATCGATCGTCGGAGCAGGCCGTTTCCGGCGCCCTGCACCCTCGGCCGTTCCCGGCGCTGCCGGCTCATCTGCCATGCACATGCCTCCGACGATTCGGGCGTCCCGAACGGGCATAACGTACTTGATGATAATGCGGCAACGTCAAGCTTGTGCCTGTTCGACAAGAGCGAGCAATGCAGCCTCATTGGGGGCGGCTGCAATTTCAACCTTCGCAGGCCCAGCGGCCGCTAGGCTCGAAGCGACTTGTGCCGACAGGCACAAATGGCGCGGCGCAAGAGCCTCCGTAAGCAATCCTGCGTTTTGCGCGCCCCTCAGATAGTTCTCCGCACTGCGCGCTGAGAAATGCAGGATAGCATCGACATTGCCCGCCCGCAGCGCCTCGCCGAGCACAGGCGGAAAGGCAACCGTAACGGCCCTGTAAACAACGGCCGTCTTTGCCGGGATTCCCTTTTGCGCGAGCTCCCCTTCGAGGTCGGCAGCCCGATCTTCTCCCGCCAGATAAAGCAAAGGCGCAGATGCAGTTGCGCAGCGCGCGGCAATCAGGCGCACAAGCGATTTTGCATCTCCATGTGCCGAAATGACGGTGCCGAAACCATGCTCGCGCGCGACAGCGGCACTACGCGCGCCGACCGCAAAAAGCGGCAGACGTGTGAGTGTCGCAAACTGTTCTCGTCCGGCACTCGCACGTAACGCGTTGGCGCTCGTAATGATGACCGCGGAAAATTCGCCGGAAAGATCCGCGTCAACTGTTTCGACCCGCATGAGCGGCGCGAGTATTACTTCGTGGCCATGCTCGCGCAACGCGCCGGCGGTGCGGTCGCCATCCGGTTGCGGCCGTGTGACGACAACACGCATCGCCTACTCAAAAAATCCAGGGCCGCCGCGCGCCCTGAGTTCGCGGCCGGCGTCGGCACCGATTCTGACCGCATCACTGCGCGCGCCCGTTCCACTGATGTCGTGCGCCGCGCTGCCGTCCGGCTTGGCGATCAATCCGCGGAACCGGATCGTTGTGCCGGAGATGACCGCATGACCGGCAATCGGCGTTTTGCACGAACCGTCGAGCTCGGCAAGAAATGCTCGCTCAGCAGCGATCGCGATTGACGTATCGGAATGATCGATTGCAGCAATGGCGGCGCGCGTCCGCTGATCATTTGCACGTGTCTCGATGGCGATGGCGCCCTGGCCGACTGCCGGCAGGAATTCTTCCACGCTCATAATGGTGGTCGCGCGTTCAGCGATACCGAGCCGCTTCAATCCTGCGAGTGCCAAGATGGTTGCAGCCATCGTTCCATCGTCGAGCTTGCGCAGTCGCGTCTCCACGTTACCGCGCAAGGGCACGATGTCCAGATCGGGACGAGCCCGCTTGGCAATTGCCTGCCGGCGCAAAGAGGCTGTGCCGAGCGTTGCGCCGCGCGACAATGTATCGAGCGTTCTTGCGGTGCGGCTGATGAAGACGTCGCGCGGGTCTTCGCGCTCCAGACAGGCAGCAAGCATCAATCCGTCCGGCAAAATCGTTGGCATGTCCTTGGCAGAATGCACGGCAAGATCGATTTCTCCTGCGAGCAACGCTTCCTCGATTTCCTTGGTAAAAAGTCCTTTGCCGCCCGCTTCGGTAAGCGGCCGATCCTGGATCTTGTCGCCGGAGGTGCGGATAACTCTGATGTCGATCTCATCCGGAGCACAGCCCAGCGCCGCTGCGAGCCGCGCACGCACTTCCCCCGCCTGCGCCAGCGCCAAAGGACTGCCGCGCGTGCCGACACGCAAAAAGGGTGCGGCGCTGGAGAATTGTACCATGTAACCTCACAGTGGTAGGCCGGATCCAAGCTTGCGTAGATGATATAAAGAGAGTGCTGAACCGGGGGAAGTGAATGGTTGTGCTCGGCATCGAGACGACCTGTGACGAAACAGCGGCTGCCGTCGTGGAACGCGACAGCGAAGGCCGCGGGGAAATTCTGTCGAACGTCGTGCTCAGCCAAATAAACGAGCACGCCGCATTTGGCGGCGTCGTGCCGGAAATCGCCGCGCGCGCCCATGTCGAGGCACTCGACCTGATTATCGACAGAGCCATGACGCAGGCGGAATTGAGGTATGGTGACCTCGATGGCGTCGCGGCAGCCGCCGGACCGGGCCTGATCGGCGGCGTCATTGTCGGCCTCACCACCGCCAAGACAATCGCTTTGGTCAGCCAAAAGCCGTTCATCGCCGTCAATCACCTCGAAGCGCACGCTCTCACGGCACGCCTGACCGACGCGACACCTTTCCCCTATTGCCTGTTTCTTGCTTCGGGCGGTCACACGCAGATTGTGGCCGTCCTCGACATCGGCAACTACGTGCGTCTTGGCACAACGATGGATGACGCTATCGGCGAAGCGTTCGACAAGACGGCCAAGTTACTCGGCCTCGGATACCCGGGCGGTCCGCAAGTGGAGAAAGAAGCTGCAAAAGGAAATCCGACACGCTTTGCATTGCCGCGTCCAATGCAAGGACGCAAGGATGCCAATTTCTCGCTCTCCGGACTGAAAACCGCGTTGCGTCTTGAAGCTGAAAAGATCGCGCCGCTCTCGGATGAGGATGTCGCCGATCTATGCGCTTCTTTCCAGCAAGCGGTGGTCGATGTCGTGCTTGACAGGCTGCATGCCGGCTTGAAACTTTTTCGCGCGCAGTACGGCGCACCGACGGCGCTGGTGGCTGCTGGCGGCGTCGCTGCAAATCAGGCCATTCGGAAGATCCTACACCATGCAGCACTCGAAGCCGGCACTGTACTGGTTGCGCCGCCGCTCGAATTGTGCACCGACAACGGCGCGATGATTGCGTGGGCCGGTGCCGAGCGCCTTGCGGTCGGGCTGACGGATCCTCTCGACTTCGCGCCACGCGCGCGTTGGCCGCTCGATGAGATCGCCGCTGCCAAGGCAGCCGGGCAAAACACGGCGGCGCACAAATGACGACGCTAAACGGCCATCTCTCTTCACTGGCCTGGATGGAGCAAGCTTCAGCATGAACATCGACCGGATCGCGGTGCTCGGCGGGGGCGCCTGGGGCACGGCACTGGCGCAAACGTGCGCGCGGGCCGGACGTGAGGTGATGCTGTGGGAGAACGATCCGGACAACGCGACCGCCCTCGCGCAAAAGCGCGAGAGCAGTTTCCTCCCCGGCGTGCGCCTCAACGACGGCATCACTGTTACGCGCAATCTCCGGGATGCGGCAAACTCTGACGCGATCCTGCTGGTCGTGCCGACGCAAGCAGTTCGGTCGGTTGCAACACTGCTCGCGCCCATTGCCGCCGCAGACAAGCCCGTCATTGTCTGCGCCAAGGGCATTGAGGCGGGCACACATAAGTTCGTGACGGAAATAGTGCGCGAGAGCGCGCCGGGCGTTGTACCCGCAGTTCTTTCCGGGCCGAGCTTTGCCGCCGATGTCGCGCGCGGCCTGCCGACTGCGGTGACCATCGCTGCCGATGACCGTAACGTTGCAAGTGCGCTGGCGGAAGCCATCGGCTGTGTCAGCTTTCGCCCCTATCATTCGACCGATGTGCGCGGCGTCGAAATCGGTGGCGCAACAAAGAATGTGCTTGCGATCGCCTGCGGCATCGTTGCGGGACGCGGCCTCGGCGCAAGCGCCTCGGCGGCGCTGACGACACGCGGCTTTGCCGAGCTTGCTCGCTTCGGGCAAGCCTATGGGGCCAAGCTGGAAACGCTCACCGGCCTCTCCGGACTGGGCGACCTGATCCTCACGTGTTCGACGCCCCAATCACGCAATTATTCATTCGGCATGGCGCTCGGCAAAGGAGAGAAGCCGGACGCAGCAAGCCGCGGAAAGCTTGCCGAGGGCGCATTCACCGCGCCGGTGCTGCTCGAAATGGCGCGAGAGCGAAACGTCGAAATGCCGATTTGCGCGGCGGTCGCCGCTCTGCTTGCCGGCACAATGAGCGTCAATGAGGCGATCGAATCATTGCTCTCGCGGCCGATAAGGGCGGAGTAGCGGGCACGCCGTCAGAGCGGGGTATCCAGTAATCGGCGGTTGTTGCTTTGAGTGGTAGCCTTGCGTTTACTGGATCGTCCGCTTTCGCGGACGATGACAGCGAGGATCGACCTCATGGCGTACTGGCTGATGAAGACCGAACCGGAAGAATTCTCCTGGGACGATCAGGTCAAGCGGGGCGCCAAAGGCGAGCCTTGGAGCGGCGTGCGCAATTTCACGGCGCGCAAGCATCTCAAGGATATGAAGAAGGGTGAGCAGTTCTTTTTCTATCACACCGGCGACGAAAAGCGGATCGTCGGTATCGGCGAAATTATTCGCGAGGCGTTTGCCGATCCGACGGCCAAAAAAGACGAGCCATGGGTTGCGGTCCAGACCAGCGCCGTGAAGCCGCTGCCGAAGCCTGTAACGCTCGCCTCCATCAAGGCCGAACCGAGGCTTAAAGATATGGCGCTGGTCAAATACGGCCGTCTCTCCGTGCAACCGGTAAGCGATGCGGCATGGAAACTGATCTGCAAAATGGGCGGCTTGTGAAGCGCGCCGTTACCGTCCGCTTGCGACCGCCCTCGCAAACCGGTCCGCGCCTGAGGAAGCACAACGCGAACCTCAAAGGCGCAATGCGCGCCGGACCGTCGCAAACACCGCCGCTGCAAGCGCCGGGACCGGGACGGACGACGGGAAAGTGCCACTAAAGTGGGGCATTCGGCGCCTTGTCGCTCCTGCAAGTGCGGTTGCATAATGGGCTACGAAACGAATACGCCTACGGTGTTAACGCGGGCGGGGAGGAAGTGCGATGTCCGAGAAGATCTACGACGTTCCAGCCGAATGGCAGAAGCGCGCCTTGATCGACGATGCCAAGTACAAGGAAATGTACGCCGCCTCGATCAAGGATCCTGACAAGTTCTGGGGCGAGCAGGCCAAGCGCCTTACCTGGTCGAAGCCCTTCACCAAAGTGAAGAATACCTCCTACGCGCCGGGCAATATTTCGATCAAGTGGTTTGAGGACGGGAAACTCAATGCTTGTTTCAATTGCGTCGACCGTCATCTTGAACGGCGGGGCGACCAGGTTGCACTGATCTGGGAAGGCGATGACCCCAAAGAGGACAAGAAGGTCACCTACCGCCAACTACATGCGGAAGTATGCAAATTCGCCAACGTCTTGAAGAAGCAAGGCGTCAAGAAGGGCGACCGCGTCACGATTTATATGCCGATGATTGTCGAGGCGGCTTATGCCATCCTCGCGTGCGCGCGCATCGGCGCCATTCACTCCGTTATCTTCGGTGGCTTCTCACCGGACTCGATTGCGGGCCGTATCGAGGACTGCAAATCGGACATTATTGTCACCGCTGACGAAGGCATTCGCGGTGGCAGGAAGATTGCCCTGAAGGAGAACGTTGACGCCGCCTGCAACAAGGTTAGCGGTGTGCGCAGCGTCATCGTCGTCAAGCGAACCGGCGACGCTGTGAACATGCAGCCCGGCCGCGACTTCTACTACGACGATCTCGTCAAAGACGTACAGGCCGATTGCCCCTGTGAGGAGATGGGCGCAGAGGATCCGCTGTTCATTCTCTATACGTCGGGTTCGACCGGAAAGCCGAAGGGTGTGCTGCACACCACCGGCGGCTATCTGCTCTTTACCGCCATGACGCACCAGTACGTGTTCGACTACCATGATGGCGATATTTACTGGTGCACCGCCGACGTCGGATGGGTTACCGGCCACAGTTACGTGGTGTACGGACCGCTCGCGAACGGCGCCATCAGTTTGATGTTCGAAGGCGTGCCCAACTACCCGACTGCGTCGCGCTTCTGGGAAGTCTGCGACAAACACAACGTCAACATCATCTACACCGCGCCGACCGCCATTCGCGCCTTGATGCAAGCAGGCGAAGGCCCGGTGAAAAAGACCTCGCGCAAATCCTTGCGGCTGCTGGGCTCCGTCGGCGAGCCGATCAATCCGGAAGCGTGGGAGTGGTACCACAGGGTTGTCGGCGACGGCCGCTGCCCGATCGTGGATACCTGGTGGCAGACGGAGACCGGCGGCATCATGATTACGCCGTTGCCGGGCGCCACCAAGCTCAAGCCCGGTTCAGCGACGCGCCCATTCTTCGGCATCAAACCGGAAATCGTCGACGCCGAGGGCAAACCGGTTGAGGGCGCCGGTAGCGGCAATCTTTGTATCGTTGACTCCTGGCCGGGCCAGATGCGCACCGTCTATGGCGATCACAGCCGCTTCGAGCAGACCTACTTCTCGACCTACAAGGGCAAATACTTCACAGGCGACGGCTGCCGTCGCGACGAGGACGGCTACTACTGGATCACCGGCCGTGTGGATGACGTGATCAACGTTGCCGGCCATCGGCTTGGCACGGCGGAAGTTGAAAGCGCGCTTGTCGCACATGAGAAGGTCTCGGAAGCGGCCGTCGTCGGCTATCCGCACGACATCAAGGGCCAGGGCATTTACGCCTACGTGACGCTGATGGCCGGCGAAAAGCCCAGCGAGGATCTGCGCAAGGAGTTGGTGCAATGGGTGCGCAAGGAGATCGGTCCGATCGCCTCCCCTGATCTCATCCAGTTCGCGCCCAGTTTGCCGAAGACACGCTCCGGCAAGATCATGCGCCGCATCTTGCGCAAGATCGCCGAGGACGAACCCGGTAATCTCGGGGACGTCTCAACGTTGGCCGATCCGGCCGTCGTCAACGACCTCATCAACAATCGGCAGAACAAGAAGCAGGCAAAAGCAAGCGCCGCCTCCTGAGCGGCGCTTCAACCACCTTCCGGCGATTTACGGTAAACGCGGCTTTTAGCCGAAAACTGCAAGCGCGGCGGTACTATCCCTTCTTCAAGGGGATTGCTGCGGTGCTGAAACGAGCGGCACTTTTTATCGTCATCGCCGGCGGCGCGTTGCTTGCCGCTGCAATGGCTCATTCTGCGCCAAGTATCGTTGCGTTTGGCGGCTATCGTCCCGGTACGATCGTCGTCAAGACGCACGAGCGAAAGCTCTATTATGTCGTCGACGAATATCGCGCGTTGCGCTTTCCTGTCGGTGTGGGCCGCAGCGGCATGACCTGGACAGGCCGTGCTTACGTGGAAGGAAAATACATTGAGCCGGCCTGGGAGGCTCCTCCCGACATCAAGGGCGATTACAAGGGCCTTCCCGAAGTGATCCCCGGTGGAGCGCGCAACAATCCGATGGGAGCGGCCGCATTGACATTGCGCGGCGGCAAGTACGCCATTCACGGAACGAACAACCCCTCATCTGTGGGCCGTTTTGTTTCTCACGGCTGCATCCGCATGTACAACCGCGACATCCGTCACCTCTATCGATTGGTTTGGATCGGCACGCCGGTATTCGTGGAGCCGTGACTCAGCCGCACCACCCGCCGCGGCGGCCGCCCGAATACCGGCGCGCGAACCCTCCGGAAACAAGCGCCGCGGACACATCGGAGGTGCGCGTCGTGGAGACCACGGCATCGACACGACCGCCATACTTGTCCTGGCCGACGTCCGTAATTCCGACCGCGCCTTCATCCAATATCCGCGCCAAGGCATCGCGGGCCGCAAGCGCCCTGACGCGCTCATCCTCGCACCGCGCATGCAATTCCGGTGCATCGATTCCGCGCAATCTGACCTTCGTTGTGATTTCGATTCCGGGCCATACGTGCACGCGCGCCTCGAAGGTATCGCCGTCGATAACGCGCAACACTTCGGCCGGATGAACGGCAGGGCTTGTCGCCGGCGTGGAGCGGGGCCCATTCAAATTCGCGCGGACCGGCGCAGGATGGCCGCCCGGAGCGACAGCGGCCGCGCCGAAGCCGGCCGCAAAAGCCGCCGCCGCAAGCAATAACGATCCGCCTCGGAGCAAAGGAAGCGCTAGGAACATAATCCTTGTATAGCCGCCCCCTGGCGATTCGCGCAAGCCACGCGTTGCCTGCTGCATCCCAGCGAGCTTGTGATGACCGGAGTGCTTCACCAAACATCGGGGAAAACTTGGCTTTTTGCCGGCTCATCCGTGACGGCGACATAATTTGAGAGCATCGACAGTCACCATGCCCCGCTCGCGTTCCTCTCCGCAGCCCGAAGTCCCGGGCCTTGCCGCCCGCCGCATCGCGGCCGACGTCCTCGACGGGGTGCTGCGCCGGCGCCTGCCGCTCGATGAGCAACTTTCCGGCAAGGGCATTCCCGCACTGGCAACGCTTGAGCCCCGCGACCGCGCGCTGATGCGGCGGTTGGTTGCAACGGTGCTGCGGCGACTCGGGACCCTTCGCCATCGGCTCGGCTCCCTGCTCGACCGCGGTTTTCCCGCCGACGCGCCGCGCGCCGAAACGATTTTGCTGATCGGCGCCGCACAGATTTTGTGGCTCGATGTACCCAATCATGCCGCTGTCGATTTGAGCGTGCGGCTCGCGCAGGCGGATCGTCGTGCCGCCCGTTATGCAGGCCTCATCAATGCGGTGTTACGCCGGGTCGCACAAAATTCAGCGACGGACACAGCGACCTCGGGAACGCTCGACACGCCTGAATGGCTGCTCGAACGTTGGACAAAGAACTATGGCGCTAAAACCGCGCACGCGATTGCGGCCGCCAACGGGCACGAACCTGCGCTGGACGTCACCGTGAAGCAGAACGCGGCATCCTGGGCCGAGCGTTTGCGCGGCCGCGTCTTGTCGACCGGATCGGTGCGTACGCTCGCCCATGGTTCAATCACACTGCTGCCCGGATTCTCAGAGGGAGCATGGTGGGTGCAGGATACCGCCGCGTCTCTGCCCGCGCGGTTACTGGGCGATATCCGGGGAAAGCTCGTCGCCGATCTTTGCGCAGCGCCCGGCGGCAAGACCGCTCAGCTTGCTTTGAGCGGTGCGCACGTCACCGCCGTTGACCGTTCCGCTCAACGTCTCGCGCGTTTGCACGAAAATCTTGAACGCCTGCATTTCAGCGCCGAATTGATTGCGGCTGACGTACTGGAATGGAATGCCGGGCCATTCGATGCGATATTGCTCGATGCGCCTTGCTCCTCGACTGGAACCATCCGACGCCACCCGGATGTGCCGTGGCTCAAGAGCGAGGCCGATATCGAAATGCTCGCCGGCCTCCAGCAGCGCCTCATCGATCGCGCCATCGGCTTGCTTAAACCTGGGGCGGTGCTTGTTTATTGCGTCTGCTCACTCGAACCGGAAGAAGGCGAACGGCAGATCGAGTCGCTGCTATCGCGAGAGTCCGGCGTCACCCGGGTGCCAATCACGCCTGACGAGGTTGGCGGTCACACAGAATTCATTACGGCGGCCGGAGATTTGCGTACGCTTCCTTCACACCTTCCCGATGCCGATCCGCGCTGGAGCGGCCTGGACGGATTTTACGCCGCCCGCGTGATCCGGCGCTAAGCATCCGTATGACGTTCATGTTGGCCGTACAGCGACCCTTCGCTATCTTGGCGAACGATCGGGGGAAGGGCGACCAGATGTTGCGGGCTTCGCTGGTGGAACGAGCCAGGCTCTTTGCGCTCCTTGTGAGCCGCATCGTCCGCAACATCGCGACCTGGATCAGCACGCACCGGCTGCTCCGCTGGCGCTTCGGGCGCGGCAAGACCGATCGTCTGGTGATCGCTCCACAAGATCTGCGGACAAGCGATGCCACGCGCGCTACTGAAATCTACGGCGGCCGTTTCGCGTTTGCGGGCAAGGTCGTCGTGTCGGACAGCCGCTCTCCGTTCGAGATCACGCCTCCATCGGACGAATGGAGCTCCGTTCTGCTTAGCTTCAGTTGGTTGCGGCACTTGCGCGCGGCCGACTCTCCTATCACGCGCGCAAACGCACGCTCACTGGTTGACGACTGGATCGCGTTGCAGGGCGGTTGGAATGCCTTCGCCTGGCAGCCGGATATCCTCGCGCGACGAATCCTGAGCTGGCTTTGTCAAACGCCCTTGGTGCTGGAAGAAGCCGACGCGCGCTTTTACCGGCGTTTCGTCCGCAGCTTGATGCGGCAAGTGCGTTGCCTGCGCGCGACGGCAAAAGCTGCACGTGATGGATGGCCGCGGCTGCAGGTAGCCATCGTACTCACCTATGTTTGCCTTTGCATGGAAGGGCAATCACGCTGGCTCAGAGCAAGCGTGCGCAAGCTTTCCGAAGAATTGAACCGCCAGATTCTTGCCGATGGCGGCCATATCAGCCGCAATCCCGGCACGCTGATCGAAATACTGCTCGACTTGCTCCCGCTGCGCCAATCGTTCGCGCACCGCAACGTTCCACCACCGGCGGCCCTCAACAACGCAATCGACCGAATGATGCCCATGCTGCGTTTCTTCCGCCATGGCGACGGCAATTTTGCGCTGTTCAACGGGATGGGGCCGACGACTGTCGATGCGCTTGCAACGGTGCTCGCCTATGATGACGCACGCGGAACGCCGGTCGCGAATGCTCCGCATACTGGCTATCAGCGGCTCGAATGCGGCAAGACCGTGCTGATCATGGATACCGGCAGGCCGCCGCCGATCGCGGTCAGCCGGGAGGCCAATGCAGGATGTCTCTCTTTCGAACTGTCATTTCAAACACACCGGCTTGTCGTAAATTGCGGATTGCCCGCCATTGGCCGGGAAACATGGCGTCAGGTCGCGCGAGCAACCAGTGCGCACTCCACCGTGACGTTCAATGACACCTCATCGTGCCGTTTTGCAGAAGGCGCGTGGACGAAACGGCTGCTTGATGGAATTCCTATTACCGCCGGGCCACGCAACGTCCGGCTGTCCCGTGACGAGAGTGATGGCGCAAAGGTCGTGCGCGCGTCGCATGACGGCTACGCGCGCGAATTCGGCTTGATCCACACGCGCGCGCTCCGTCTTTCCGAAGACGGATTGACGCTGGAAGGCGAGGATTCGTTCGCTCCAGTGCGGGGCAACGTACTGGCTCCGAATGTTCCGGATGAGTTTGCAATCCGCTTTCATTTGCATCCGTCAGTCAAGGCGAATCGGCTGCAGGACGGCCATGGCGCGATTCTGCTGCTGCCCGGCCGCGACGTGTGGACCTTTACCGCTTTCGAGGACCGCGTTGAAATCGAGGAGAGCGTCTTCCTGGCTGGGCCTGACGGTCCGCGCCGGACGGTGCAGATCGTGATCTACGGGCATGCGCGGCAGCAACCTGCCGTGCAATGGAGCTTCCACCACGCTCCGCCCGCACAATCGGCCGCAGAAAGGAAGACACGCCGCGATGAGCCGGAATTGCCGCTCTGAGTTGGCTGTGGATGTGCAAAGGCCCTGAGGCTGGCCCATACCCATCCGGCCGGCTCATGTGCTAGCTCCTCACTGTAATGAGCAGCCATCCGCGTCGCATAACCCGCGCCCTTCTGTCGGTGTCCGACAAAACCGGCCTTGTCGCGTTCGCGCGCGAACTGGCCGGCTACGGCATCGAGCTGGTTTCGACCGGCGGTACCGCCAAGGCGCTCAAGGATGCAGGACTGAAGGTCATTGATGTCGCCGACCTCACCGGCTTTCCTGAAATGATGGACGGCCGTGTGAAGACGCTGCACCCCAAGGTACATGGCGGGCTGCTGTCGATCCGTGCCAACCGGCAGCACGCCGCCTCGATGCAGGAGCACGGCATTCAGCCGATCGATCTCCTCGTGGTCAATCTCTATCCGTTCGAGGCGGCTCTCGGCAGGAACGCGGATTACGACGAGTGCATTGAAAATATCGACATTGGCGGTCCGGCGATGATCCGTGCCGCCGCCAAAAATCACGCCGACGTCACGGTCGTCGTCGAGCCGGAAGATTACGCTGCCGTGCTCGCAGCGTTAGCGCAACATGGCGGCATGACCATGCTGGAATTACGCCAGAGGCTGGCGGCGAAAGCCTTTGCGCGCACTGCCGCGTACGACGCGGCGATCTCCAACTGGTTTGCGCAGGCCTTGGGAAACAATGCGCCCGACTACCGTGCGTTTGGCGGCGAGCTGATCGAAGCCTTGCGTTACGGTGAAAATCCACACCAAAGCGCGGCGTTTTACCGCGCACCCGTGACGCGCTTCGGCGTCGCCACCGCGCGCCAGGTGCAAGGAAAGCAACTCTCCTACAATAATATCAACGACACCGATGCGGCTTACGAGTGTGTCGCCGAATTCGATCCGAACCGCAGCGCGGCGTGTGTCATCGTCAAGCACGCCAATCCGTGTGGCGTCGCCGAAGGCGAGACCCTCGTCGAGGCTTACCGCAAAGCGCTCGCCTGCGATCCCACCTCAGCCTACGGCGGCATCGTCGCGCTCAACCACAAACTCGATGCTGAAGCCGCACGCGCCATTACCGAGATTTTTACCGAGGTTATTATTGCGCCCGATGCAACCGAAGAAGCAATCGAGATCATCGGGGCAAAGAAGAATCTACGCCTACTGCTCGCCGGCGGCTTGCCCGATCCGCGCGAGGCCGGCCTGACGTTCAAATCGGTCGCGGGGGGCATGCTCGTTCAGTCGCGCGATAATGCCGTCGTCGATGACATGCCGCTGAAGACCGTGACCAGACGCGCGCCGAATGAAGTTGAACTGCGCGACCTGCGCTTTGCTTTTCGCGTCGCCAAGCATGTCAAATCAAACACGATCGTCTATGCGAAGAATCTCGCTACCGTCGGCATCGGTGCAGGCCAAATGAGCCGCGTCGATTCGGCGCGAATCGCCGCGCGCAAGGCCGAAGATGCCGCGCGGGAAGCGAAACTCAGTGCGCCTTTGACCAAAGGCTCCGTCGTCGCCTCCGACGCCTTCTTCCCGTTTGCCGACGGCTTGCTTGTCGCGATTGAGGCCGGCGCAACGGCCGTGATCCAGCCTGGCGGCTCGGTGCGAGATGACGAAGTGATCAAGGCAGCCGACGCGCACAACGTCGCGATGGTGTTTACCGGGACGCGGCATTTCAGGCACTAGCTGCATCCTTCGAACTGCAGGTTTTTGACCCGCTCCTCAGCATGAGGCGGATCAATTCCTCGCCAAATCGCCCAGAAAGCTGGCCGCGACCGAAAGCTTCGACAACGTCAAGCCGGAACCGGCGATTTCATTGACGGCCGTACGGATGCGCTCGACTTCATTCCGCCTCGGCTCCACCCAGGCCGCGATGGCTTCGGCGCCGGCTGCACCATCCGCGACCATTGCTGCTGTAAGCCGGCGCATGGCATCGCCGATCGAATCGAGGGCACGATCGAGGGCAAGACGATCAAAATAATCGGAAATAACGATGTCCGATACGCTCCTGCCGATACGATCAAGCTGGAAAAAGGATTCGGCAGCGAAATAGGTTTCGGCTACGTCGCAAATGGCGCGTTGCGCCCGGTCGGCCACCAGAACGATGTCGGGCGCCGCCTTGAGCACGCGCAAATCGGAAATGCGTCGCGCCAGATCGACAGGAACTCCGACCCGTTCAAGTTCGTCGATGCGCTCCGTCCGCGCGGCAAGGGCATCCTCGGGCAATGCTTCGCCGAGCGCACTCCCGACCTGATGGATTCCATCCCGATAATGCTCGACGATTTTCGCCAGTCCGTCCTTCAGGTCGACGTTGCGCAGGAACCAGACCAGCCGGTCTAGCAGGAGATTCTCGACCGTCGCATAAAGCAGAAGCTGGATCTTTCCTGGAATCCTGTTATCGAGCGTGTTAATTGCATCGTTCAGCTCGGTCATGCCGTAGCTGTCGCGCACGGCGGCAAAAGCGGCTGCAATTGCTTCCGGCCCCGCACCGGTCTGGTCGGCAATGCGTACAATGAGCGTCGGCCCGCCGCGGTTGATCATCGAATTCGCAAGCTGCGTGGCGATGATTTCACGTCGCAGGCGATGTTCCTGCAGCGCGTCGGCATAGCGCTCGGACATTTCCTTCGGGAAATAGCGGCCGAGTTCGCGGCCAAGATAAGGATCGTCCGGCACCGTGCTGTCGAGCAGGTCGGAGTAGAGCGTGAGCTTGGCATAAGCGAGCAGCACTGCCAGCTCGGGCCGAGTCAGGGGAACCTTTCGCTTGCGCCGGTCAGCGAGGCTCATGTCATCGGGCAACGCCTCGACGGTCCTATCGAGATGGCCTTGGGCTTCCAGGAGCTGCATCAGACGCTGCTGAAAGCCGAAATCCTCCATGCCGCGGCGTTCGGCCAGTGAGAGAGCCAGCGACTGAAGATAGTTGTTGCGCAACACGAGACGCGCAACCTCGTCCGTCATTTCCGTGAGCAGCGCGTTGCGTGCATCGAGCGTGAGCGCGCCTGAGCGCATCGGCCGGCTGAGCGCGATCTTGATGTTGACCTCGACGTCGGACGTGTTGACGCCCGCGGAATTGTCGATGGCGTCGGTGTTGAGCCGTATGCCGCGCATCGCCGCCTCGATACGGCCACGCTGAGTCATGCCGAGGTTGGCGCCCTCGCCGATCACCTTGCACTTGATATCTGCCCCGGTGACGCGGATCGCGTCGTTGGCACGATCGCCGACCGCAGTGTCGCTTTCGCTCGACGCGCGGATGTATGTGCCGATGCCGCCGAAGTACAACAGATCGACCGGCATTTGCAGGATCGCTTTCATCAGCGCCTGCGGCGTTACTATTTCGCCCACGCCGATCAACTTCTGCGCTTCGGGGCTGAGCCGGATTTCCTTTGACGCGCGCGAGTAGACCCCGCCGCCCTTCGAGATTAGTGCCTTGTCGTAATCCTGCCAGCTCGAACGTGGCAGGTTGAACAGACGCATGCGTTCGGCAAAGCTTTTTTGCGGATCGGGATCCGGATCAATGAAGATGTCGCGATGATCGAAGGCGGCGACGAGCTTGATGGTTTTCTCTCGCAGCATGCCGTTGCCGAACACATCGCCGGACATATCGCCGACGCCGGCAACGGTGAACGGCGTCTTGCCGATATCGATATCCATTTCGCGGAAGTGGCGCTTGACGGATTCCCACGCGCCACGGGCCGTAATGCCCATCGCCTTGTGGTCGTAACCGGCCGAACCGCCGGATGCAAAAGCGTCGCCCAGCCAATATTGATGCGCGTTCGATATTTCGTTCGCTGTGTCGGAGAATGTCGCCGTGCCCTTGTCGGCGGCGACAACGAGATAGGGATCGTCGCCGTCGTGCCGCACAACGTTTTCGGGCGGCACGATCGTGCCGTCCGGTGCGATATTGTCGGTGATGTCGAGCAGCGTCGAAATGAACAGCTTGTAGACCGCAATACCTTCGGCCTGCACCGCCTCACGCGATGCGCCTTTCGGCATCAGTGTCGGCACAAAGCCGCCTTTTGCGCCGACTGGAACAATGACCGCGTTCTTCACCTGCTGCGCTTTGACCAGCCCAAGAATCTCGGTGCGGAAGTCCTGTGGGCGGTCCGACCATCGGATCCCGCCGCGCGCGACCTTGCCGAAGCGCATGTGCACGCCTTCAAAGCGCGGCGAATAGACGAAGATTTCGTACAGCGGCCGCGGCAACGGCAGGTCGGTGAGCTCCTTGCTTGCGAACTTGACGGCGATCTCCGCCTTCGGCTGGCCGTCGGCTGCAATCTGGTAAAAGTTCGTACGGATCGCCGACTGAACAGCATTCACGAAGCGGCGAAGAATGCGGTCCTCGTCCAGGCTTTCAACATCCGCCAGCGCATCTTCAATACGCTTGGCAATCGCCGCTTCACGATCTGCGCGGTTGTGGTCGGTGCGCGGATCGAAACGCACATGAAACAATTCCACGATGTCGGCAGCAACGCCCGCATGCTTTACCAGCGTCGCCCACATGTAATCTTGTGAGTAAGGAACCCGGATCTGCCGCAGAAAACGGGACAGCGCGCGGATAAGCGCCACGTCGCGCCACGCCAGACCGCCGGAGAGCACCAGGGCGTTGTAGCCGTCGCTCTCGGCAACGCCGCACATGATCATCAGAAACGCGGCTTCGAGCCGCGCCTTGGCCGCGCTATCGAGCGCAATCGCCCCGCCGCCGCTGCGCTCGAGCAGCATGTCGTGCAGCCAGACGCCTCGTACATCATCGCCCTTTGGCACAATATGAAAGGTGCGCTCGTCCACCACGCGGAAGCCCATGTTTTCCAGCACCGGAACACGTTCGGAGAGCGGCAAGGGGCGGCCGAGACGCCAGATCTTGAGGCCGACCGCGCCCTGCTCTTCCTCCACGCGATGATGGAAGTCGACACCAAGCGGATTGCGCTCGGTGAGGCTCTCGATCATGCGGATGTCGGCCACCGCGACCGCCGGCGGATAGGCTTCGTGATAGCCGGCGGATAAGGCCTCGTTATAGCGATCGAAGAGCGCTTCCGCCTTGTCGGGCGGATTGACCACCGCAAGTGCGTCGGCGAAATCGTCGCTCCAGGTACGCACGATTTCCGACACGGCGCGCTCCAGCGTGTCGCGATCGATCTCCGGTGTTTTTCCCCCGCGCCGTCCGATAATGAAATGCACGCGCACCAACGTGCCTTCCTCGGGAAAGAACGGGTAATAAGCGGAAACGTGGCCGATAAAGACGCGCGCGAGATAGTCGCCGATGCGTTGACGAACATGGCTGCCGTAGCGCTCGCGCGGTACGAACACCATCACGGAAACGAAGCGGTCAAAACGATCGACGCGCGCCAGCACGCGCACGCGCGGACGCTCGCCTAGTTGCAAGATCGCCAGCGCAAAATGATAGAGCGTCTCGTCGTCGACCTGGAACAGCTCGTCGCGCGGATAGTGCTCGAGCACATTCGCCAGCGCCTTGCTCGAATGGCCGCCGCTACCGAACGCGGCACGCTTCTCGACGCGGGCGACCTTGCGGCGCAAATATGGAATACTGTGCGCCGAGCGCGTATAGGCCGTTGAGGTGAACAAGCCGACGATGCGGACTTCGCCGGCAAGATTTCCGGATTCGTCGAAGCGCTTGATGCCGATGTAGTCGAGGTAAACACGTCTGTGCACGCGCGAGCGCACGTTGGCCTTTGCGACAATTAGCGGCCTCGGTTCCTTGAGAAAGGCCATAATCTCCGGCGTGATCTCCAGGAGCTCGTTGCCGCGGCGGAGCACGCGGAAGTCGCGCGACCGCATGATGCCGAGGCCGCTCTCAAACACCGGCTCCAATGAATTGTCCTTGATGACGTAGTCGCGGACTCCGAGGAACGTGAAGTTGTCGGCGATCAGCCATTGCAGGAATTGAATCGCTTCTGCGATCTCATCGACGGGCATCGGTGGTGGATTTGACTTGAGATCGGCGACAATGCCATTGACGCGCGCGAGTATCGCCTTCCAGTCCTGTACGGCGAGCCGTACCTCGCCGAGCACGCTTTCGAGCGCGCGTACGATGTCCGCGCGGCGGTTATCGTCGAGAATGGGTGCGAGATGGATATGGATGAAGCTCTCACGCTGCTGCGCACCTTCCGCTTCCTTGAGATCGAGCAGACGGCCGGCTGCATCGCGCTCCACGCCGAACACGGGATGTGCGACCAGACGAATATCCAGACCGCGGTCACCGAGTTCGCCCATCACGGAATCGACGAGAAACGGCATGTCATCGTTGATGATTTCGAGGACAGTGACCGCGGTTTCGCTGCCAGATGCGGATAGTTTGACGCTATCGCAGCGAATCTTGGGTACATTGGGCGCGCGGCGCGCCAGGAAATTCCAAGCCTCGCCCGCCAGCATCGCGAGATCTTCGGGCGCGTAGCGCACCACGTCTTCGGGCACCACCCGGCCGAAAAGCTGCTCCGCAAAATTTTTCGGCACGCCGCTCCCGGAAAGTGCCGCCCCTGCAATGGTTGTGCGGGCTCGCTCCTCTTCGTCGATGCGTGCCAGAGCCATTTCGCCAATTCCTAGCCGGGCGGAGAATCATTGTTCCGCTTGACAGTTCTACATTCCCGAACGGCGTATCGCGAGCAACACACCATTGGGTGAGCATTCCGCTACGATAACCGCGCCGGCCAGAGAGCGTTTCCGGATGTCACCGATCTAAGGCTCTGAACTGAAGGCCAAAACGCCGATAAGCGGTATATCGCAGTAACGCCCGACCATGTAGGCTTTGGTAACGTAGAACGACGAGAGAGAAGTGAATATGGCGAAAAATCCGAAGGTGGCCGGCAAAGCCGCCGCGGCCAAGCCGGTGGCGAAGCGATCCACGTTGCGCGCGATCAAGGGCGGCAAAGCGGGTGCGCCGCAAGCCGACGACGCTCCGATCATCGCGCTCGATCTTCCGCCCGTGAAGCTTTCTCCGGCGATGGAGGCCTATTTCAAGAAGTGCGAGGAGAAGCTCGGCTTCGTCCCGAACGTATTACTTGCCTATGCGTTCGACATGACGAAGCTCGAAACGTTCGTCGCGATGTACAACGACTTGATGCTGGGCGAGAGCGGGCTCTCCAAGCTCGAGCGCGAGATGATCGCGGTCGCCGTCTCCTCGCAGAACCGCTGCTATTACTGCCTCGTCGCGCATGGCGCCGCGGTAAGGCATTACTCCGGCAATCCGCTGCTCGGAGAGCACATGGTCATGAACTACCGCGTCGCGCGCCTCAACAAACGCCAACGTGCGATGCTCGACTTCGCGGTCAAGCTCACCGCATCGCCCTGGAGCGTGGAAGACGATGACCGCGAACGGCTGCGCCGCGTCGGGTTTTCAGACCGCGACATCTGGGACATCGCCGCCGTCGTCGGCTTCTTCAACATGTCGAACCGCGTCGCGTCCGCGACCGACATGCGGCCGAACACCGTGTATCACAGCCAGGCAAGATAGCGGCCTCTCCCCGCAAGCGTTGGAAGGTGAAGAAAGAAGACATGCCGCGTCTCCTCAGCTGTCTTTTGTTTGCGCTCTTCTTGACCGTCCCTGCGGTCGCGCAAACACCGTCACGCTCCTTCACTGCGCCGCCGCCGGTTCATGCCGTCACATCGCAAAACGGCATGGTGGTCGCGCAGGAGGCCCGCGCGGCTCGCATCGGAGCGGACATTCTCAAGCGCGGCGGCAACGCCGTCGATGCGGCGGTGGCCGTCGGTTTTGCTATGGCGGTGACCTACCCGCGCGCCGGCAATCTCGGCGGCGGCGGCTTCATGGTGATCCATCTCGCCAAATCCAATCAGGACATTGCGATCGATTACCGCGAAACGGCGCCGGCTGCGGCCACGAAAAACATGTTTCTGAACGACCATGGCAATCCCGATCCGAACAAATCCCGATTCAGCACGCTCGGCATCGGCGTACCCGGCACGGTCGCGGGCCTGGCGCTGGCTGAACGGCAATACGGATCGGGCGTCTTCTCGCTTGCGGATCTGATTGCCCCCGCAATCAAGCTCGCGCGGGACGGCATTCCGGTCGAGGACGACACGGCGGACTCGCTTCCGGCCGTGCGCAAGCGGCTGGCGCGCTGGCCTTCGTCCGCAAAAATCTTCCTGAAGAACGGCCATGTGCTCGCGCCCGGCGACAAGCTCGTTCAATCCGACCTCGCCTCGACATTGCAGGCGATTGCCGACAAGGGCCCGCGCGCGTTTTACGACGGTCCGATCGCCGAAAAGATTGCAGCCGCGGTCCAAGCCGCCGGCGGCATCATGACCGCCGACGACCTGAAAAATTTTCACGCCGTGCTGCGTGTGCCGGTGCGCGGCACCTACCGCGGCTACGAGATCGTCTCCATGCCGCCGCCCTCTTCCGGCGGCGTGCACCTGATCGAGATGCTGAACATCCTCGAAGGCTACGACCTGGCGAAGCTCGGGCGGAACGAGCAATCGTTTCATTATCTCATCGAGGCGATGAAGCACGCTTATGCCGACCGCGCGGCGTTCATGGGCGACCCGGAATCCGTGCGCATGCCGCTCAAAGGACTGCTGTCCAAGAAATACGCAGCCTCGCTGCGCGCGGAAATCGGCGAGAAAGCAACGCCGGCCGCCGACATCCGCGCCGGCAATCCGCAAGGGTTTGAAGGGCCCAACACGACGCATTTTTCCGTCATCGACCGCGACGGCAACGCGGTTTCCAACACCTACACGCTTAATTTTTCTTATGGCCTCGGTCTGGTCGCAGAAGGCACCGGCGTGCTGCTCAACAACGAGCTCGACGATTTCACGGCAAAGCCCGGCGCATCGAACGCGTACGGACTTGTCGGCTTCGATGCGAACCTGCCTGGCCCGGGAAAACGCCCGCTGTCGTCGATGACGCCCACGATCGTGCTGAAAGACGGCAAGCCGTTTCTGATCACCGGCTCGCCCGGCGGCAGCCGCATCATCACCGCGGTGCTGCAAGTCATCACCAACGTGATCGATTTTCACATGAACATCGCGGACGCGGTCGGCGCGCCGCGCCTGCATCATCAATGGCGGCCGGACGAAGTGATGATCGAGCCCGGATTTGCGCCGGAAGCGATCGACGGCCTCAAGGCGCGCGGCCACAAGATAACGCTGGTTGAGCCGGGCACATCGGCGAATTCGATTGAAGTCACACCGGAAGGTTTTGTGGGCGCCGCCGACACGCGCACCCGCGGCGCGCTGGCCGTGGGGGATTAGTTGAGTTGAGTTGAGTTGAGTTGAGTTGAGTTGAGTAAAGTTAGCTTTCCAAGCCGTCGCTCCGAAGGAGCGAAAACTGGAGCGGGCGAAGGGATTCGAACCCTCGACCCCGACCTTGGCAAGGTCGTGCTCTACCCCTGAGCTACACCCGCATCCTTAAGGAACATACCCGGCCGCAGGGACCGGCTGCCAAGCCGTCCGTATAGCCAATAGGCCGGCCCGATTGCAACAACGGCTTTCCCGGCTCAGCGGTGGTGACGAATACGGCCTTTCCGGTGCGGCGTGGCCGGGTAAATAGGCTGCCCGGTTACCGGGTCGTACTCGCCCGGCCAGCGCGGGTTCTGACCGCAAAAGCCCTTGTTGCCGGCGATGACGTTTGGAACGCACTGCTCGATGGTCCAGTAGTGGCAATCCTGAACCAGATCCCCCGGGCCGACAGTGATGTTGGCGCACCACGGCGCATTGCCACCCGCGCGCGCGGCAGACGCACCGCCGAACAGCACCGCACATGTCACGATTAAAGCGAAAAAGATGCGCATGCAGCTCCTCCGGCAGACGGCATTAACATAACCGCAAACGCCGGTTTATTGTTCGCTCATGCCTGCCACCCCCGATCAGCTCTTCGCCTATCTCGATAATCTCGGCATCAAGCATGCGACGGTAAAGCACCCGCCGCTGTTCACCGTCGAGCAGTCGCGCGCGCTGCGGGGCAAAATCCCCGGCGGCCATACCAAGAACTTGTTCCTGCGCGACAAGAAGAACGCGATCTATCTGCTGGTCGCGCTCGAGGACGCCGACATCGATCTCAAAGGCCTGCATCGCGTGCTTGGTGCGAATGGTCGCTTCTCATTCGGCGCGCCCACCCTGCTGCGCGAGCTTCTGGGCGTCGAGCCCGGTGCGGTAACGCCGTTCGGCGCCCTCAACGATACTGAAGGGCGCGTTACCGTCGTGCTCGATGCCGCCATGATGGAGCACGCGATCCTCAATTATCATCCGCTGGTCAACACCATGACCACCTCGATCGCGCGCGAGGACCTCGTCAAATTCCTGGAGGCGACCGGGCACCTGCCCCGCATCGAACGGGTCTCGGGGCGGACAGAGCGGGGGCAATAGCGCTATATTTACATCGGCGCCCGCGATGCCCATTTAACCGGCGGGTGTCCCGGGTGCAAACCCCGGCAACTTTTGGAATATGAGGGATTATGCTGCAAAACGGCGGTGCGGCGGCGGCAGTTGCGGGTGACGGTGTCATCAAGGACACCACGACCCAGACGTTTGTGAAAGACGTGATGGAGGAATCGCGGCGCCAGCCGGTGCTCGTCGATTTCTGGGCGCCCTGGTGCGGTCCGTGCAAGCAGCTCACGCCAATACTGGAAAAGGCCGTGAAAGCTGCCAAGGGCAAGGTCAAGCTTGCCAAGATGAACATCGACGAGCATCCGGCCATTCCGGGCCAGCTCGGCATCCAGTCGATCCCCGCCGTGATTGCCTTCGTCAACGGCCAGCCGGCCGACGGATTCATGGGCGCATTGCCCGAAAGCCAGGTCGTCGCCTTTCTCGAGCGGCTTACCAAAGGAAAGATCGGCGCCGATGAGAAAGACCAGTTGAGCGCTGCGGAAGCGGCGCTCGCCGAAGGCAATGCCGCAGAGGCCGCCGATATCTATGCGCAGGTGCTGGCGCAGGACAGCAGCAGCATTCCGGCGCTCGCGGGGCTGGCGCGCTGCTACGTCGCCACCGGCAACATCGAGCAGGCGAAGAAGACGTTGGCGATGGTCCCGGAAAGCAAGGCAAACGACAGCGCCGTCGCCGCTGCGCGCGCCGCGATCGAGCTCGCCGAGCAGGCGAAGTCGGTCGGACCCGTCAGCGAACTGGAGCAGAAGGTCGCGGCCAATCCGCTCGACCATCAGGCGCGCTTCGATCTCGCCGCTGCGCTCAATGCGAAAGGCAAGCGCGCCGAGGCGGTCAACCATTTGATCGAGATCGTAAAGCGGGACCGCAAATGGAATGATGACGGTGCCCGCAAGCAGCTCGTACAGTTTTTCGAGGCCTGGGGCCCGAACGACGAAGCAACCGTGGAAGGACGCAAGCGGCTGTCGTCGATTCTGTTTTCGTGAGGCCACTGAGTTGTCATCGCCCCGCGAACGCGGGCGATCCGGCAATCTCAAACGCTGGCAATGATGCACCGGAGACAAGGAATACGAAGCTTGGCGGCTGCTGGATGCTCCACCGGTGCGGAGCATAGCAAAGTGGCGTTTTGGCCTGGAGATCACGCATGCCGATGAACGCACACTATCGCGGGCCGGTCGACATGCCCCCGATCATTCCCGTGTTTCCGCTGCCGGGCGCGCTGTTGCTGCCGCGCGGGCAGATGCCGCTCAATATCTTCGAGCCGCGCTATCTGGCGATGGTCGATGACGCGCTGCGCGACGGTCACCGCCTCATCGGCATGATTCAGCCGGACGCGCGCGAACACTCCCGCGCGGACAAGCCCGCTCTCTACAAAGTCGGATGCGTCGGCCGCATCACGCAACTGGCGGAAACCGGCGACGGGCGTTACTTGCTGCAGCTGACCGGGGTGGCCCGCTTTCGCATCGAGGAAGAGATGAGGGTTGCGACGCCTTACCGGCAGTGCCGCGTCACCTTTGCGCCCTTCGCGGACGACTTCATCGCGCGCAAGGGTGAAGACCAGGTCGATCGCAACGCCCTGCTCACGGCCTTGCGCGAATTCCTCAAGGCAAACGACATGAAGGTCGACTGGGATGGCATCGACAAGGCGCCGAACGAAGTGCTGGTCAACGCGCTGTCAATGATGTCCCCTTACGGCTCGGCCGAAAAGCAGGCGTTGCTCGAAGCACCCGATCTCAAGACCCGCGCCGAAATGCTGGTCGCCATCACGGAAATCGAGATCGCCAAGAAGAACACGCCGAGCGAGCCGCAGTTACAGTAAGATCGTTGATATCACAGGACGTGTAGAGTACTGGAATTTGTATGCCCACGAACCCCACTTCCGATCGGCCTGCCGGCAGCGTCGATCCGAAACTTCTCGAGATTCTGGTCTGCCCGCTGACCAAGACGACGCTGGAATATGACCCCGAGAAACAGGAGCTGATTTCGCGCCAGGCCAAGCTCGCCTATCCAATCCGCGACGGCATTCCGATCATGCTGCCGGAGGAGGCGCGGAAGCTGGAGTGAAGCCGGGTCGCAGCGCCCGTCACCTGCGAAAGCGGGTGATTCAATAATCGCCGTGCTCAACTATCATGCTCTTTCGAGAATGCTGGATGCCCCGCCTTCGCGGGGCATGACAGTGAGTAAGGGAAGGAAACCGCGATGATCAAAATGTGGGGCCGCAACACCTCATCCAACGTGCAGAAGGCGATGTGGGCGGTCGGCGAACTGGGGCTGCCGTGCGAGCGCATCGATGTCGGCGGCAAGTTCGGCAAGAACAAGGAGGAGCCGTACCTCTCGATGAACCCGAACGGCCTGGTACCGACGCTGGAAGAAGAGGACGGCTTTACCCTGTGGGAGTCGAACTCGGTCGTGCGCTACCTCGCCAGCAAATATGACAAGAACAATGTGCTCGAACCGAAGGACCTGAGGGTCCGCGCGCGAGCCCAGATGTGGATGGATTGGCAACTGTCGGTGGTCGGCCCCGCGATCTTTCACGCGTTCTGGGGACTGATCCGCACGCCGCCGGAAAAGCGCGACATGGCTGCAATCAAGGCCTCGCAGGAAAAAACGACGGCCACGATGCAGATCCTCGACGCGCAGCTTGCCAAGACGCAATTCGTCGCCGGCGATTCATTCTCTTACGGCGACATTCCGGTCGGCATCATGTGCTACCGCTATATGCAGCTCGTTCCCGACCGCCCATCGACGCCCCATCTCGATCGCTGGTATGCGGCGATCTCCAGCCGCAAGCCGTTTCAGGATCACGTCGGCAGCATTCCGCTGTCGTAGCCTTTCCTTGTCTTTCCTGTGAAGGCGAAGCGCCGGCAGTGGCAGACGGAGTGTAACGGATCATCCGTTTCCGCGGGTGATGACGTGTGAGTGTCCGGCAATGCCGAACGTTAGAGCGCCTCGCCGCGCAGCAGTTTGGGCACGTCGCCGGTAAGCCCCGCCGCCTCGCGAATGAACAGGCGCTTGAGCGCCGGCGTGCGTTCGACAAGGCCAAGTCCAATGTCGCGTGCCAGACGCAGCACGTCCGAATGGTTGGAGAACAACCGGTTCAAGCCGTCGGTGGCGATACCCATCGTCATCGTATCAAATCGCCGCCAGCGTTGATAGCGCTCCAAGACGTCGGCAGCGCCAGGATCGAGTCCGAGCCGTGCCGCATCGGCAATCGCTTCAGCGAGCGCGGCAACATCGCGCAGGCCTATGTTAAGGCCCTGCCCCGCAATCGGATGGATGATATGTGCGGCATCGCCGACGAGCGCGAGCCGCTCGGCAATGAATGAACGCGCCGTGAAAAGCCCAAGCGGGAACGCGCGCCGCTGACCCACGACTTTGATTTCACCGAGCTCCAGGCCGAAACGCTTTTCGAGCTCCGCATGAAATTGATCGTCGGCCGCCGCAATCAATCGTTCGGCTTCCTGCGTCTCCTCGGTCCACACGATCGACGAACGTTTTCCCGTGAGCGGCAAAATCGCAAAAGGTCCAGCCGGAAGGAAATGCTCCTCCGCACGCCCGTTATGATCGCGCTCGTGCGCAACAGTGGTGACAATCGCCGACTGGCCGTAATTCCATCCATACGTTGCAATTCCGGCCTGCTCGCGAATGCGCGAGCGCGCCCCATCGGCGCCGACCAGCAAACGCGTGGAGATTTGCTCCGCACCGGCCAATTGGACATCGACGGCCCGTGCGCCTGTTTCAAAATTGCTGACGGCGGCCGACCGCAACTCGACCCCTTCCTCTTTCGCGCGCACCACGAGCGCCTCGATGAGATAACGATTCTCGATCATGTGCGCGAACGGCTCGCCCGGTTCGATCTGGCCGCCGAACGTCAGGAATGTCGGGCGCACCGCGTCCTCGAGCTTGGAGTCGGTCACCACCATGTCGAGGATGGGCTGCGCGTGCTCGGCCACCGTCTGCCAGGCGCCGACCGCCTCGAACAGCCGCCGTGCCGCGGCAGCGATCGCGGTCGCGCGCATGTCCGGCCGCCCCGCAGCAAGCGCGGGATCAGCGACCATTACGCGGAAACGCTCACCCAGGGCCTGCCGCAGCGCGATCCCGAGCGCTAGGCCGGCAAAACCAGCCCCGGCGATGAGCACATCCGCTCGTTCTCTTCCCCCTTCCACTTTTGTCATCCGCTTCCTTGTAAATTGGTCGCCAGCATAGCAGGTTGAGCTCCTCGCATCCTCCCGGAATCAACCCATGTCATCGGCTGTCCAGGAATTGATCGAACTTCTCGATCTGGAAGCATTGGAGGTGAACCTTTTCCGCGGTCGCAGCCCGCAATCCGGATGGCAACGCGTCTTCGGCGGGCAGGTAATCGGACAGGCGCTGGTCGCTGCGGTCCGCACGGTCGAGGGCCGGCCACCCCATTCCATGCACGCCTACTTTCTGCTGCCTGGAGATCCCAAGGTACCGATTATTTACGACGTGGACCGCATGCGCGACGGGAAAAGCTTCACCACCCGGCGCGTCACCGCACGCCAGCACGGCCATCCAATCTTTTCGATGCTGGTCTCGTTCCATGCCGATGAGCCCGGCCTCGATCATCAGGCCAAGATGCCGGACGTACCGGGACCGGAAAAGTTGCCAAGCGAATCCGACGTACGGAAAAACATCCTGCCGTCGCTGCCGGATCCGGTCAGACGCTATTATGAGCGCGAGCGACCGATCGAATTGCGGCCCGTAGAATTTGAACGGTACCTCGGCAAAAAATATCCTGACCGTAAATTCCACATTTGGATTCGCACGACCGGCAAACTGCCGGATGATCCGGCGCTGCATCAATGCGTCCTGGCCTATGCATCCGACATGACTCTGCTTGACACCGCGCTCGTCGCACATGGCCGCACGCTGTTCGAAAAAGAATTCATGGCCGCGAGCCTCGACCATGCTCTGTGGCTGCACCGGCCGTTCCGCGCCGACGACTGGCTGCTGTATGCGCAAGACTCGCCCAATCTGCATGGATCGCGCGGCTTCTCGCGCGGGCTCATCTTCACGCGCGACGGCACGCTCGTCGCCTCTGTCGCGCAGGAAGGTTTGGTGCGGCTGCGGCGGGAATAGACAAGTACCTTGAATCGAATTTGCGCACGTCACCCCATCCCCACCTTCTCCCTGACAGGGAGAGGGAGAAGTGATCGCGCCGGCATCTCCTCCCTGAAAGAGAAAGGAAAGAGGAGGAGATCAAAGCATGCGCTCGCATTCCTGATTGCATTTTCATTCGCCACGCCGCCTGCCTTCGCCGCATCCGGCCAAGAGCCTGCGCCGTCAGGCTCGTTTCCCGGAGCACCGCCGCAATACACGCATTTTTCCGTTCGCGAGTTATCACGCGGCTTTCTCGCGCTCGCCTTCGGCTCCGATTTGCTGATCGGAAAACGCCCGAAAGGAGTCCGGCGATACGATCACCCCGTCACTGTGCGTGTGATTCGCGGCGGCAGCATCGACCGCAGCGCTGCAATGAGAAATATCGTCCGCGAATATGCGGAGAAAGTCCCCGGCCTGCGTTTGCGCATTGCGCCTGCGGGAGCACGCGCCGACGTCGAGGTGCGGCTGATCGATGAGAGCGAATTCAACGCCGCGCTGGTCGCAGCTTTCGGGACTAAAGTCGCGCGCCGGTTCATCGCCCGCACCGATCCGCAATGCATGACGAGTGTGAAGTCAAATGAGGCGGGCGAAGTCATTCACTCGGTTTCATTCATTATCGTCGATCAAGGCGATGCCGTGTTTCTCGACTGCGCCTACCACGAATTGCTCCATGCATTCGGGCTTTCGAGCCACGACCAGCACAATCCGTGGACCACGCTGAACCAGAATCGCATGGTTGGTTATTTGTCCGTCTACGATCGGGCGCTCCTCACGATCCTCTACGATCCGCGCATGAGGCCGGGCACGACCCGCGCAAGGGCACGCCGCCTTCTGCCTTCGATCATCAAGGATCGCGCGCTTGCCTCCCGCCGGCGATAGGGCAGCGGCACTTACCCGATGTGCCCGCTGCTTCATCAAACTGCCTGAAATTGGGGCATTGGGCCCGCTTAATTTTCAGCGCTGCTGCCGATAGTGTCGCGCGGCAGCCCCGGCTCGCGGCAAGCGAACACGGGTTTGCATTGCGACTTGGCACGATGCGCAAACACTGTGCAGCCCGGGGGGATTCATGAAGCTCGTCATTGCCGTCATCAAGCCATTCAAACTTGACGAGGTGCGCGAGGCGCTCACACGCGTCGGCGTGCACGGCATGACGGTCAGTGAGGTCAAGGGTTACGGACGGCAAAAGGGACACACGGAAATTTATCGCGGTGCCGAATACGCGGTGAGCTTCCTCCCGAAAATACGCATCGAAGTCGCGGTCGCGAGCGAGCAGCTCGACCAGGTGATGGAGGCGCTCGCCGGCGCGGCCAAGACCGGACAGATCGGTGACGGCAAAATCTTCGTTACGCCGATCGAGCAAGCGGTGCGCATCCGCACGGGCGAAACGGATAACAATGCACTCTGAACAAAACCGCAATCTTTGCCAAAGCAGAATCGACCCGGGGGTTTATATGAAGTGGGGAACCAGAGGTGTTGCGATTGCGGCGGCTGCTATTGCGACGGTCGCCGCGCCACCTGCGCTTGCACAGACCGGAAAGATTGATGGCGCCGACACAGCCTGGATGATCGGTGCGACCGGACTCGTATTGATGATGACGATTCCAGGTCTTGCGCTTTTTTACTGCGGCATGGTGCGCAAGAAGAACGTGCTCGCCACCATGGCGCAAAGCCTCGCCGCGACATTTCTCGTTTCGATCCTGTGGGCGATCTTCGGCTATTCGCTTACGTTCACCGGCGACGGCGCACTCATCGGCTCGTTGCAAAGAATTTTTCTGCACGGCCTTTCGCTGCAATCGGTTTCGCCGCTGGCGAAAACGATCCCCGAGAGTCTGTTCATGATTTATCAGATGACTTTCGCGATCATCACGGTCGCGCTGGTCGCAGGCTCGGTGGCGGATCGTTTGCGTTTTTCCGCTTATCTGTGGTTCTCGGCGCTTTGGCTTCTGCTGGTCTATGTGCCAATCGCCCATTGGGTATGGGGCGGCGGCTTTCTCGGTGCTGCAGGCGTGCTTGATTTCGCCGGCGGCACAGTCGTGCATTTGAATGCCGGCGTCGCCGGTTTGGTGGCGGCTATCGTGATCGGAAAGCGCCGCGGCTACGGTACGGACAATCTTGCGCCATTCGATCTGTCGCTCGCGGTGATCGGCACCGGCCTGTTGTGGGTTGGCTGGTTCGGTTTTAACGGCGGCTCCGCGCTAGGCGCGAACGGGCGCGCCGTGATGGCGATTGTTGCAACACATCTTGCTGCCAGCGCGGGCGCCTGCACCTGGATGGTGCTGGAGTGGTGGACGCGCGGCAAGCCTTCCGTTCTCGGCATGATTTCGGGCGCGGTCGCCGGGCTTGGGACGATAACGCCCGCATCCGGATTCGTTCTGCCGATGCAGGGCATCCTGATCGGCATCATCGCCGGTGGAATTTGTTTCTGGGCTTGCACATCGCTGAAACTCAGGTTCGGTTATGACGACTCCCTTGACGTTTTCGGCGTGCACGGCATCGGCGGCTTGACCGGCACATTGCTTACCGGGGTGTTCTCGGTCGCAGTCTTATCGGTGAGTCCGGATGCTCCGAATGGGATCGCTGGCTTGCTCGAAGGCAATCCAAAGCAGGTGTTGATCCAACTCTACGGTATCGCGGTGACGCTGGTCTGGTCGGGCGTGCTGACGTTCGTGATCCTGAAAGTCGTGCAGTTGTTCGTGCCGCTTCGCGTCAAGACCGAGGATGAAGTCATGGGCCTCGACGTCTCCCTGCATGGCGAGGCATTGCAATAGTTCAATGGCCGAGTTGCGCCTTTGAGCGTGACATTCGCTGTTCCAGCGTGGCGTTTTGCTCAACTCCGCGCCACGGCTAATTCTTGTGCAGAACTGATGTGTCCTTGAGCGGGGCGCGCGCCTCGCCGGAACGATCTGCGCGCACGCCTGGAAAATACTGAATGGAAACAAGCGCATAAGCCGATGCCAAGCATTTGGCACGGGGCTTGATTGTGAGTGTGTGGCAATGCCCGCGCAAACGCCCGGGCGAAGCTCAGTGTGCCCGCCCGCACTGCGTGACCACAAACGGGCTTCAGCGGGGACCACATCCATGAACATCGTCATGGCCATTATCAAACCCTTCAAGCTCGACGAGGTCCGGGACGCTCTGACCTCGATCGGCATCCAGGGACTGACCGTCAGCGAGGTCAAAGGCTACGGCCGACAAAAAGGCCACACGGAAATCTATCGCGGCGCCGAATACGCCGTGAGTTTTCTGCCGAAGGTCAAGATCGAAGTCGCGGTGCCATCCGATCAAACCGACAAAGTCATCGGTGTCATCGCCGCTGCCGCGAAAACCGGGCAGATCGGGGACGGAAAGATCTTCGTCCTTGGCCTCGATCGCGCCGTGCGGATCCGCACCGGCGAAACCGACAGCGCTGCACTCTAGTCACCCGCACGCAAACAATACGGACAGGAGTTGGACCATGACGTTGAAGGAATTCTCGCGTGCGGGATTTTTTGCTCTCGCATTCGCGGTGCTGCTCGGGTTGCTTCTCAGCATAAGCGGCGATGGCTACGCCCAGACACCGCCGCCGGCGCCAGCCGCTGCAGCAACTGCTGCGCCGCAACCGGCCTGTGATGCTTCAGCCAAGCCGCCAATTCTCAGCAATTGCAAAACCGATTCCGGCGATACCGCATGGATGCTGACCTCGATGGCGTTGGTGCTGATGATGACCATTCCCGGCCTCGCGCTGTTCTACGGCGGCATGGTCCGCAGGAAGAACGTCCTGGCCACAGTCATGCAGAGTTTCGCCATCACATGTCTTGTGACCGTGCTCTGGATGGTCATCGGCTACAGCTGGGCATTCACCGACGGAAGCGCCTTGTTGGGCGGCAATTCCCGTTTCCTGCTGATTGGAATGGGAACAGATACGGTCAGCCCGCTGGCTTCAACCATTCCTGAATCCGTGTACATGGCGTTCCAGATGACATTCGCCATCATCACCCCGGCCCTGATCTGCGGCTCCTTTGCCGACCGCATGAAATTCTCGGCGATGATGTGGTTCATGGGATTGTGGTCGCTCTTTGTGTATTCGCCAATCGCGCATTGGGTTTGGGGCGGAGGCTGGCTTGGCGGTCTCGGTATCCTCGACTTCGCCGGCGGCACGGTCGTGCATATCAACGCCGGTGTTGCCGGCTTGATGTGCGCGCTGGTCCTCGGCAAGCGCGAAGGTCTGGGTACTGAAAACATGGCGCCGCACAATCTTGTGCTCACCATGATCGGCGCTTCGTTGCTGTGGGTCGGCTGGTTCGGATTTAACGCCGGTTCAGCCGTGGCCGCCAACGGCACCGCCGGGATGGCAATGGCTGTTACCCAGATTGCCACCGCGACCGCCGCGTTATCCTGGATGTTCGTGGAATGGGGTTTAAGAGGTAAGCCTTCGGTCCTGGGCATCTGCTCGGGCGCGGTCGCGGGCCTTGTCGCTATCACGCCGGCCTCGGGCTTTGTCGATCCGGTCGGCGCGTTGGTGATCGGTGCGGTCGCGGGTGCCGGCTGCTACTGGGGCGCGACCAGTCTCAAGCACAAGTGCGGCTACGACGACAGCCTCGATGCCTTCGGCGTTCATGCCGTCGGCGGCATCATCGGCGCGTTGCTGACGGGTGTATTCGCCCGCTCCGCCATCAACAAAGCCGGCAGCGGCCTGATCGACGGCAACGCCTATCAGGTCATTGTCCAGATCTACGGCATTTTCGGCACGCTGATCTACGACGCCATCGCGACACTGATCATTCTCTTCGTGATCAAGGCGGTCATTGGCCTACGCGTCAGCAAGGAAGTCGAGCGCGACGGTCTCGATCTTTCGTTACACGGCGAGGTGGTCCACTGACCGGCGCCACGCCCTGGCGGCAGGGGCAGAAAAACCCGGCGCTGCCCTTTTCCGTCGAGGCCTCGATCCTGCGAGGGATCGGGGCCTTTCTGTCTGGAAAAACGCTCGCAAAATCCGATGGTTAATCGCGCCTTAACCTCGCCGCCGCTATGGTGTCAAACACCTTGTTCCGCGGATTTTTCCGCGTGTAGCGCTGCGTACCAGTATTGATGTCGACCACGATCTTTCAGCGCCAGCTTTCAAACGCCACCGCCCCGGCCGGAGGACGTTCTCCGTTCGTGCGGCTGACGGAGCTCATTGCCGACATCAAACCGGGCAAGCCGGTCATCAATCTGTCGGTTGGCGAACCGCAGCATCCGATTCCCCCATTCGTCGGACCGGAGCTCGCCAGGCACCTCAACGAATTCGGGCGCTATCCGGCCAACAAGGGAACCGAGCCTTTTCGCCGCGCGGTCGCGGCGTGGCTCAACCGCCGCTATGCGCTCGCGCGAGACGTCGATCCCGAAACCGAAGTGTTGGTGCTGAGCGGCACGCGCGAAGGATTGTTCCTCGCCGGCATTGCGGCGCAACGGTACGTACAGCCACGCGCCGGCAAAGCGGCGATGCTCATTCCCAATCCTTTTTATGCCGCCTATGGAGCGGGAGCAGCGGCTGCCGGTTGCGAAACGATTTATCTGCCGGCACGCAAGGCGAGCGGCTTTTTGCCCGACCTCGACGCGCTCAGCGACGAGCTGCTTGCGCGTACCGTCGCCTTCTACATCGCATCACCTTCCAACCCGCAAGGCGCGGTCGCCGATTTCAATTATCTCAGCAAGCTCGCCGCGCTCGCGCAACGCTTCGGATTCATGGTGTTTGCCGACGAGTGCTATTGCGAAATCTACCATCGTGATCCGCCGCGCGGCATGCTTGAGGCGAGCGGGCCTGATTTCAGAAATGTCGTCGTATTCCACTCGCTCTCGAAGCGCTCGAATCTTCCCGGCCTGCGCGTCGGCTTTGCCGCCGGCGACCGGCACTTCCTGGCTGCGTTTCTTGAGTTGCGCAACGTTGCGGCTCCGCAAGTGCCGGCGCCGGCGCAATACGTCGGCGTCGCAGCCTACAATGATGAAAAGCACGTCGCGGAGAACCGCCGGCTATACAACGCCAAGTTCGATCTTGCGGATCAGATCATCGGCAACCGTTATGGCTACAAGCGCCCGGCGGGCGGATTTTTTCTTTGGCTCGACGTATCGGCGTACGGCGGCAGCGAAACAGTGACACGGCGGCTCTGGCAAGAAGCCGGCGTTCGTGTCGTGCCCGGCCGCTATCTCGCACGTGAGCAGGACGACGGCAGCAATCCCGGCGCCGATTACATCCGGGTCGCTATGGTTCAAGACAAAGAGGCAACTGCAGAGGCGTTGCATCGCATGGTTGCGGTGCTGGGATGATTTACATGCAAATACTTCAGCGAACTCACTCACTCGCTCGTTTACTTATAAGCGGGCTTCCGGCGCCGGCTTCCCGCTTGCGTGCGAATGAGCGGAAGGAGGCTTGAGCATGGCCTCCACAGATCGCAGCGTTGATGCTGTCGCTTTCGTCATCGAGCATTTCCGCGACATCTTGCGACGCCGTGTGAGCGAGATTGTCGGCCTTGCGCTGCTGGCGACCGCGCTCCTCGGCGCGGTCGCGCTGGCGACCTGGTCGGTCCAGGATCCTTCGCTCAGCCACGCGACTCACGCGCCCATTCACAACCTGCTCGGCTTCCCGGGCGCGATTTTCGCGGACCTCCTGATGCAGCTGTTCGGCCTTGCCGCGGTGATGTTGCTCGCGCCGGCCGCTGTGTTCGGCTGGCGCCTGTTGTCGCACCGCCCGCCGATTGAGCGCTGGCGCGCCCCCGTCTGGGTGCTTGCCATCCTGCTGGCTGCCGCACTTGCCTCATGCCTTCCGCGGACGGCCCATTGGCCTTTACCCACCGGTCTCGGCGGTGTGGTCGGCGATGCGCTGCTTTACGCCTACGGCTTCATTACGCGTACGCCGGTTGCGGGCGTCACGAGCCTGACAACCGGACTGGTTCTCGGCTTTGCCTTCCTGATCGCGACCATCATCGCCGCCCGAATTCCGTTCCCGCAGCGCGCGCTTGAAAGAAAGAAGATGCATGCGGCCGAAGCCGAGGACGTCGAAGGCGAGGAGGAAGAGGAGGAAGACGAGGAGGAGGCCGATGAGGCAGGCGGCTCCGTCTCACTCGGCATGGTTACGCACGCGCTGCTCAGCGCCAAGGCGCGGATCGGTCGCTTCATCAGAGGCGTGCCCACCCGGGATCGTACAGTTGCGCAAAAAATGGCGGCCTCCGGACGAGTCGAGCCGCGCTTCGATGGCGCCATCAAACAAGCACCTCCGGTCGTTGCTCCCCGCTTCGATGATGAGGAGGATGACGCCGAGCAAGAAGAGGAAGTTGCACCGCGCCGGCGCTCCGCGAAACCGGCGGCGCGCCGCTCCTCGGGCGGTTATGTGCTGCCGTCGCTCGGCTTGCTCGCAGCGCCGCGCGCAAGCGACCGTACGACATTGTCGAGCGAAGAGATCCAGAACAATGCAACCGCGCTCGAAAGCGTGCTCAGCGACTTCGGCGTGCGCGGCGAAATCATCAATGCGCGCCCGGGACCGGTCGTTACGCTGTACGAGCTCGAACCCGCGCCGGGCATCAAATCGTCGCGCGTGATCGGCTTGGCCGATGATATCGCGCGCTCGATGAGCGCGGTCTCGGCGCGCGTTGCCGTGGTTTCAGGCCGTAATGCGATCGGCATCGAACTGCCGAACCCGACGCGCGAGAAAGTCTATCTGCGCGAACTGCTCGACGATGAGGATTACAACAGCACGACAGCGAAGCTCGCTCTCTGTCTGGGCAAGACGATCGGCGGTGAAAGCGTCATCGTTGATCTTGCACGGATGCCGCACCTGCTGATCGCAGGCACCACCGGATCCGGCAAATCGGTCGCGATCAACACCATGATCCTGTCGCTCGTCTATCGGCTGCGGCCGGATCAATGCCGGCTGATCATGGTCGATCCGAAGATGCTTGAATTATCCGTCTATGACGGAATTCCACATCTGCTCACGCCTGTCGTGACCGATCCCAAGAAAGCGGTGGTCGCGCTCAAGTGGGCCGTGCGCGAAATGGAAGAGCGCTACAAGCGCATGTCGAAGCTCGGCGTGCGCAACGTCGACGGCTACAACGCGCGGCTTGCCGAAGCCAAGGCCAAAGGCGAGACGCTGACGCGCACCGTTCATACCGGTTACGACAAGGAAACGGGCGAAGCGATTTACGAGAAGGAAGAGCTCGAGCTCGAGCCTTTGCCCTACATCGTCGTGATCGTCGACGAGATGGCCGACCTGATGATGGTCGCCGGCAAGGACATCGAAGGCGCGATCCAGCGGCTCGCGCAGATGGCCCGCGCGGCCGGCATCCACGTCATTCTGGCAACCCAGCGTCCCTCGGTCGACGTTATCACCGGCACGATCAAGGCAAACTTCCCGACCCGTATCTCCTTCCAGGTCACCTCGAAAATCGACAGCCGTACCATCCTCGGCGAGCAGGGCGCTGAGCAACTACTCGGCCAGGGCGATATGCTCTACATGGCGGGCGGCGGCCGCATCAGACGCGTGCATGGCCCCTTCGTGTCAGATGACGAAGTCGAAAAGGTCGTGCGGCACCTGAAATCGCAAGGCGTCCCGCAATACCTTGAGGAAGTCACCGCCGGCGGCGACGAGGAGGGTGACGATGGCGCGGTATTCGATGCGACCGGCATGGGCCTCGCCGAAGGCGGCGACCTCTACCAGCAGGCGGTCGCGATCGTGAAGCGCGACCGCAAGGCCTCCACCAGCTACATCCAGCGCCGGCTGCAGATCGGATACAACCGCGCCGCCACCATCATGGAGCGGATGGAGGAGGAGGGGATCGTCGGTCAGCCGAACCATGCAGGCAAGCGCGAGATTCTCATTCCGGAGAACCCGAGCGACGACCGCTATTGAGAATCGGATGTTTCGCGACTAATCCGGACAAAGCTGCTGCCACTGGCCGCGAAATAGCCACAGCGGCTTGCGAGAAGCGGGTGCATCCGGGGGCGAGGCGGCACCACTGACAGGACCCGACATGGCCAGAATCGGCCGTAAAGCACTTTGCGCGACGTTATTTGCCGGTCTGGCAACGCCCTTACTCGCCCAGAGGGTTCCTTTGCCGACGGCGCGGCCTGTCGCCGTGGCCGCCGCCCAACCTGCCGCAGCCGGTGGCGCGCCGACGGCGCAGCCTCAGGCGGCAGACCACGGCTCCCAAAAGCCGCCGGCAATGATCCCGACCAATCCTTTCGCGGCACTGCTCGGCACGCCAGGTACGACGACAGCGCTCACGCCTGAACAGCGCGCCACCATCAATCGCGTGAATAAATATCTTTCGACCACGCAGGTGCTGTCCGGCGATTTCGTTCAAGTCGGACCCGACGGCAGCAAGACGACGGGCAAGTTTTTCATTTCAAAACCGGGCAAGGTTCGTTTTGAATACGATGCCCCGAGCCCGATCGACATCGTTGCCGATGGGCAATCGGTTGTCGTGCGTGACCGCAATCTTGCGACGCAAGACGTTTATCCCCTGTCGCAGACGCCCTTGCGTTTCCTGCTGTCGGACCACGTTGACCTGCTCAAGGATACGAACCTGGTCGCGCTCTACAGCGACGACGTTTTCGTTACGGTCGTCGTCGAGGAGAAAAACGGGCTGGTGGGAACGAGCCGGCTGATGATCATGTTCAGCGCCAAGGACATGCAGATCAAGCAATGGACGGTCACGGATCCGCAGGGCTACGACACGACCGTTGCAGTCTACAATCTCGACACGACCAAGCGTCCCGATCCCAATCTCTTCAAGATCGATTACACGCGCTATCACAATTGAGCGTGCGTTGCATCGCAATGACGATCGTGTGCCGCTAAAATCAGCCGCGCACCGCGCTTGAATGTCAGATAGCTCCAGAGCCAGGTCGCCGCCACGATCAGGCGATTTTTGACGCCGATCAAAAAGTAGATGTGCGCCACGCCCCAGAACAGCCATCCAATAAAACCCGTGAGCTCAAGCCGCCCGAGCTTCACGACCGCCGTTTTGCGTCCGATGGTGGCAAGATCGCCGTAGTGCCGGTAGTGAAACGGCGGCGGAGCCGGCGCCCGCGCGAGGCGCGCGCGGATAACAGCTGCAGCGTAGCGGCCCATTTGCTTCGCCGCCGGCGCAATGCCCGGCAGCGGCTTGCCGTTTTCATCCCTCACGTCGGCGCAATCGCCAATCACGAAAATCTCGGGGTGCCCCGGTACCGATAGATCGCGGGCAACCCTGGTGCGACCGGCGGCGCCTTTTTCGGCATCGATCCAGGTTGCTGCCGGCGATGCGGCAACGCCAGCTGCCCAAATCACGGTTGCCGCATAAATGCGCTCACCGCCCGCGACCACGCCCTGTTCATCGCATTGCGTCACCGACACCGAGAGCCGAATTTCGACGCCCATGCGTTCGAGCGCACGCCGCGCATATTCCGAAATATCTGCCGGAAAAGAGGCAAGCACACGCGGGCCTGCTTCGATCACGATGATGTGCGCCTCGCCCGGGTCGATGCGACGGAAGTCCATTTTGAGCGTTTGCCGCGCGATTTCGGCGATTGCACCGGCCATTTCGACACCGGTTGGCCCGCCGCCGACAATCACGAACGTCAGAAGCCGAGCTCTCTCCGCTTTGTCTTCTGCAAGCTCCGCTTTCTCGAATGCGAGCAGGATGCGGCGCCGAATCGCGCGCGCATCGTCGATGTTCTTGAGGCCGGGCGCAAACCGGCTCCATTCATCGTGACCGAAATAGGAGTGTGAAACGCCGGTGGCCAGGATGAGAAAATCGTAAGGTAAAGCGACTGTGTCGGCATGAACGATGTGTGCCTCGACATCGATGCCGCGCACTTCGGCAAGCAGCACAGACACATTGGATTGACCGCGCAAAATCGCGCGGATCGGCCAGGCAATGTCCGCAGGCGACAGCGCTGCCGTCGCCACCTGATAGAGCAAGGGCTGGAAGCAGTGATGGTTCTCGCGGTCGACGAGCGTTATATCGGCGTTCGCGCGGGCCAGCGCCTGCGCGGCGCTCAGGCCGCCGAACCCGCCGCCGACGATCACGATCTTCGGGCGCCCTGAGTTTCCCACCGTAATTTTCCTTCCGGCGGCCGGTTCTGCACACTGCTGCGGGCATTCGTCATGCGTAGGCTTGACCCACGCATCCATCATTCTCAAAAAAGATGGATTGCCGGGTCAAGCCCGACGATGACAGCCGCTTTAATGTGGGATGATCATACTCTAAATATCTGCACAACAATCGATATGCCCTTCACGCTCACCACCTGGAACATCAATTCCGTCCGTCTGCGCATCGATCTTGTCGCCAAATTCATCAAGGCGGCGCGCCCGGACGTCTTGTGTCTGCAGGAGACGAAGTGTCCCGACGACGCTTTTCCACTCAAGCGCTTCAAACGACTCGGCTATGAGCATGTGGCGCTGAATGGGCAGAAAGGTTATCACGGCGTCGCCATCATTTCGCGCCATCCCTTCGAAGCGACCAGCTTTCGAAATTTCTGCGGCAAAACCGATTGCCGCCATATGTCCGTCGTACTTGGCGAGCGTGCCGGTCTTCGCGACCCGATCACGCTGCACAACTTTTATGTGCCCGCCGGTGGCGACGAGCCGGACCCGGAGATCAATCCGAAATTCGGCCACAAGCTTTCGTTTCTCGACGAGATGCGCGATTGCGAAGACCTGCGCCCCGCGCGCGGCCAGCGGGCGATTCTGGTCGGCGATCTCAATGTGGCGCCGCTCGAGCACGACGTCTGGAGCCATAAGCAGATGATCAAGGTCGTTTCGCACACGCCCATCGAATGCGAGAAGCTCGAGATGGCGCGCAAGATCGGCGGATGGATCGACAGCATGCGCGTGCACACGCCCGAGCCGGCGAAGCTTTACACCTGGTGGAGTTATCGCGCGCAGGACAATTGGCGCGAGGCCGACCGCGGCCGTCGGCTCGATCACATCTGGACCTCGGATGCGATTGCCGACCGCGTCTCAACCGTCGCTATTGCAAAGAATTATCGCGGCGCCGCACGGCCTTCCGATCACGTCCCGGTCACTGCTACGATTGAGACGTCCTGAAAACTACCGTTCTCTTTCGCCGCCCAACGCCGTCACCACGCGGCCCAGATCGCGCGTCAACTGCTCCGTCCGGTTTGCCATCGAGTCGCGGAGCTTTCGCGCCGCCGCCGGATAACCCTCGAGCATCCGCAGAAAAAGCGTGCGCGAAATGCGGATGACCGTGGTCGGCTCGAGCGCGGTAGCTGTCGCCGGCCGCACTGCTTCGGTGATCAACGCCTGCTCGCCGATCAGCGCTCCGGGACCGACGATGGTCTCACGGCCGTCGAGTGGCGCACCCGGTTCGAGATGTAGCGAGCCGTCGGCGACAACGTAACCTGATTCCGCGACATCGCCGGAATAAAAGAGGACGACGCCTGGCTGCAGTTCGCGCGTCTCCGCACCGATCGCGAGAATGCGCAACGCCTGCTTGCCGAGCGGCGCGAAAGTCGGAACACGCTCGAACAAGGCGATGTCATCCTCAAGCGGCATGGTCGGGCCTTCGGCAATGTCCGGCGGCGCGCAATCAGGGCACCAGCTTATAACCGCCCGCTTCCGTTACCAAAATGGCAGGTACGGCGGCATCGCGCTCGACCTTCTGTCGCAAGCGATAAATATGCGTTTCGAGCGTATGCGTGGTGACGCCAGAGTTGTAACCCCAGACTTCCTGTAGCAGCGTCTCGCGCGAAACCGGCTTCTGACCGGCACGGTAGAGATAACGCAGGATGGCCGTTTCCTTTTCCGTCAGCCGTACTTTTCCGCCCTTGGGACTGAGCAGCAGTTTGGAGCTGGGCCGGAACGTGTAAGGTCCGATCGTAAAGACGGCATCCTCACTTGCCTCATGCTGACGAAGCTGCGCGCGGATGCGCGCGAGCAGCACGGCAAAGCGAAAGGGCTTGGTCACGTAATCGTTGGCGCCCGATTCAAGGCCGAGGATCGTGTCGGAATCCGTGTCATGCCCGGTGAGCATGATGATAGGCGCCTTGAAGCCGTTCTTGCGCATGATACGCACCGCTTCGCGGCCGTCCACATCCGGCAATCCGACGTCCATAATGACCAGGTCGACGGTGCCGCTCTTGGCGATCTGCACGCCTTTGGTGCCGGTCTCGACCGCAACGGCCTCGAATTCTTCATGCAACGCAAGCTGCTCGACCAACGCGTCGCGCAGTTCGTTATCATCGTCGACAATCAGGATCGTGCGTTTGTTGGGCATCGAAAGAGCGCTCTCCAGGCGTATACCGCCCAAAACCTCCCGGCCGTCGCGGAATAGAGCATTAGACGCTAAAAGGGCAACCTGAAACTGCTTTTTTTGGCAAAAAACAGACGCGTTCAGAAGGGCTTGCGGACATGCGGAAACACTCGCTCCACCGCATCGTGGTACACCGCCAAACCTCGAGCCCCGCGCGCGGCTTGCTGCTTGCCGGTCCTCATATCGTACCAGTCGCGCTTGGCCGCGGCGGGATTAAGGCCAACAAACGCGAGGGGGATGGCGCGACCCCGCGCGGCACATTCCGGCTTAAACGCCTTTGGTGGCGCGCCGATCGCCATCCGCGGCCGCGCACTTTGCTGCCTGTAACGAGAATCCGGCCGGATGACGGCTGGTGCGAGAACCCCGCCGACGGCCGTTACAACCGGCCGATCAAGATTGCTGCCGGCAGCAACGCGGACCGGCTCGCGCGCAATGACGCACTCTACGACTTCATCGTCGAGATCGACCACAACACGCGGCCGCGCATCGCAGGCCGCGGCAGCGCCGTGTTCATCCACATCGCACGTGAGGGCTTCGCGCCGACTGCAGGTTGCGTCGCCCTGAAAGCGCATGCTTTGCGCCGCCTGCTCGAACGTGTCGGGCCACGCACCAGGATTGTCATCGGATGACGCGACGGTACTTTAATGTCTTTCGCCGAAAATGGCGCTGCCGATCCGCACATGCGTGGCGCCGAGTTCGATTGCGGTAACAAAATCCGCGCTCATGCCCATCGACAACAATTTCAATCCGTGCCGCTTTGCGATCTTGGCCGTGAGGGCAAAATGCGGCCCCGGAGCTTCCCGCAACGGCGGAATGCACATCAGGCCCGAAATGGTGAGGCCGTAATCTTCCCGGCAGCGCCTCAGAAAATCGTCAGCATCCTGCGGCATCACGCCGGCCTTTTGTGCTTCGCCACCGGTATTGATCTCGGCGAACAAAAGCGGTGAGCGCCCCTGCTTTGCGATCTCCTTTGCCAGCGCCTCGCACAGGCTTGGCCTGTCCACCGAATGAATGGCATCGAACAACGCGACGGCATCCCTGGCTTTGTTCGACTGGAGCGGCCCGATGAGATGAAGCTGGATGTCAGGGTGCTTTTCCAACAAAGCCGGCCATTTCGCCTTGGCCTCCTGCACGCGATTTTCACCGAACACGCGCGCACCCGCTGCAATCACCGGCTCGATCCGCTCGGGTGGAACTGTCTTTGAGACGGCCACCAGCGTCACCGAACCAGGATCGCGCGAAGCATCGCGGCAGGCACGCGCAATCGTGGCGCGAACAGCTTCAAAACCGATTTCAGAGGCAGCTTCCAAGGTCACGGCAGCAATAACTCGTCAACGAATTGGCGACGCAAATGCCTACCGAAGGCAGGCTGCCGGGACAAGACCGGGACGTCGGCTCGCCTTTTTGTTCGCAACGCGCTCCGCCAATGAGCACCTAAAACGGGCTGGGGCGGCCGCCGAGCACCGCTTTCGGTTACGATTGAGTAACTCAATCGTTGCCGACGTGTTCTATTTGCGTGCTGTCGCTCGTCACAATGCGTGGCCGGGCACCGCGCGTTGCAAAACATTCATCACGAAGGCACGTCCATGCTTAACAACTTCGTACTTTAAAATTTTAGCGACGGACCGAAAGGCATTTTAAGCCGCGAATGTTATTGAAAGTTCCCAACTGGGGACGCGTTTGACTATGAGTTCAGTCACGCAAGTGGGAAATCCTGCTCCGGCTGGGCCGCGGCGTACGCTCAGTATTCGTGCACGGCTGATGATTCTAGCGATCATCGCCATCGTTCCGATCCTACTCGAGCGCATTCACAACGAACAGTTCGACCGCAACGAGCGGATCAATGCTGCTTACAAGCAGGCGCACAATATCGTGCTGCAAGCTGCAGCGCGTCAGAATGAGGTAATCGTCTCGACGCGCACGCTGCTTCAGGTGGTCGCGGACACCCGCGCTGCGTTTTCGATCGTCGACCAGCCCTGCAATCAAATCCTGAAAAACATCGCGGACACGTCACCCTGGATCAGGGCTCTGTCGATCGCAAACCTCGATGGCAAAATCGTCTGCTCGAGCAGATCAACCGCGCTCGGCCTCGACATCAGTCAGCGCCAGCATTTCATCAATGCGATAAAGTACAACAAGTTCTTCATCAGCGACTATTTCATGGGCACCCGCGACAAGCGGCCGCTGATGATCGCCGCGATGCCACAGCACGCCCTCAGCGGATCGATCGAGGCGGTCGTGCTCGCCACGCTCGATCTCGACTGGATCGGCCAGATTGCCGCGCCACTCGGTGCGCAGGACGGTGCGCTCATGCTGCTGGTCGACGGCAAGGGAACGGTCCTTGCCCACGAGCCCAATCCGTCCAATTGGGTCGGCCAGCACTTGGCAGATCACCCGCTGATCAAAGCCATGCTGGAGCAGCCCGCAGGCGTCGTAACGACGGTGTCCCTTGACGGGGTGCGGCGCCTGTTCGCATTCGCCGGATTACCGGGAACGCGTGCGCACGCAGCCATCGGATTTGATGAGGGGGCCGTTCTCAGCCGTGCCGATCGCGCCATGTGGCTCTCCTTTTCCGAACTGGGCGTCGTCACAATGCTTGTCCTGCTGAGCATCTGGTTCGGTGCGGATCGCCTGCTCGTCCGTCCGATCCGCGCGCTGGTAGAAGCCGCCGGCCATATTGGCCGCGGCGATGATAAAACGCGCGCCGCGGAGTTACCGTGGGCGGCAGAATTCGTTCCGCTCGCGGTAGCGCTCGACGAGATGGCTGAGAAACTCGATGCGCGCGAGCAGGAATTGCGTGATACGAACAACCAATTGCGAGAGTTGGCGCAGCTCGATCCGCTGACCGGTCTGGCCAACCGCCGCACGTTCAACAGCCAGTTAATGGCCGAATGGAAAATGGCGGCGAAGCTGCGTCGGCCGATCGCCGTGCTGATGATCGACGTCGACTTCTTCAAGGCTTTCAACGATCGCTATGGCCACGTGCAAGGCGACTCGTGTCTGCGCAAGGTTGGGGATGTGCTGAAATCCTGCACGACGGCGCGCCCGAGTGCCGTTTCCACGGGCCGGCGCGCGTCCGACAAGAGTGCCACCCTCGGCCGCGACGAACATCTTGCTGCACGCTATGGCGGCGAGGAATTCGCCGTGCTCATGCCAGGGGCGAACCTTGAGGTCGCCACGCGACTCGCGGAAAAGCTGCGCCAGGGCGTTGAGAACCTTCTGATCGCACACGCCGGCGCGCCGTGGGGATTCGTGTCGATCAGCGTCGGCGTCGCGTCGATTATCCCAAGCGAGAACGCCAACGCACAAGAGCTGACCGAGGCGGCCGATAGCTGCCTCTACGTTGGCAAGCAGCGTGGTCGCAATACTGTGGTCGCCGGCACCGACAAGCCGCTGCTGCGGGTCGCGAGCTAAACGCGGTCGGAGCCATCCGAAATCGTCGACTTGCCCGTTCCTTGCTTCGCCGGTTGACCCGCGCGGCCCTTCCATGTCACGTCCGGCCACCCTAAAAGGGGCCGGAAATGATGACCGATTCCACAAAAAACGACCGCTACAACGCGCGCGAGGCGGAGCCGCGCTGGCAAAAGATTTGGGACGAGCGCGGCATCTTCGCCACCCGCAACGACGACCCGCGGCCGAAATACTACGTGCTGGAAATGTTCCCCTACCCTTCGGGGCGCATCCACATGGGGCATGTGCGCAACTACACCATGGGAGACGTCGTGGCCCGCTACAAGCGGGCGATGGGCCACGCCGTGCTGCACCCGATGGGCTGGGATGCATTCGGGATGCCGGCAGAAAACGCCGCGATAGACCGCAAGGTGCATCCCAAAACATGGACCTACGAAAACATCGCCACCATGAAAGCGCAGCTCAAGTCGATGGGCCTTTCCCTCGACTGGGCGCGTGAGATCGCGACCTGCGATCCAGCCTACTACAAGCACCAGCAGAAGATGTTTCTCGACTTCCTCAAAGCGGGACTGGTCGAGCGCAAGCGGTCGAAGGTGAACTGGGATCCGGCGGATCAAACCGTGCTCGCCAACGAGCAGGTGATCGACGGCCGAGGCTGGCGCAGCGGCGCTCTCGTCGAGCAACGCGAGCTGACGCAGTGGTTCTTCAAGATCAGCGACTATGCGCAAGAGTTGCTGGACGCCCTCGATACGCTCGACCGCTGGCCTGAAAAAGTCCGGCTGATGCAGAAGAACTGGATCGGGCGCTCGGAAGGCCTGCTCATCCGTTTCATGCTCGATCCTGAGACGGCGCCGAACAACGAAACCGAACTTGAGATTTTCACGACGCGGCCTGACACTTTATTCGGCGCCAAATTCATGGGGCTGTCCCCGGATCATCCGCTTGCCGCCGCCGCGGCTGCGAAAAATCCCAAGCTCGCTGCCTTTATCGACGAATGCCGTCGCCATGGCACCGCGCAGGCCGAAATCGACACGGCCGAAAAGATCGGATTCGATACCGGCATCAAGGCCATCCATCCGTTCGATCCGAATTGGAAGCTGCCGGTCTACGTCGCGAACTTCATACTGATGGATTACGGCACCGGCGCGATCTTCGGCTGTCCGGCGCACGACCAGCGCGACCTCGACTTCGTCAACAAATACGGCCTCGGCAACACACCCGTGGTCTGCCCGGAAGGACAGGATCCGAAAACATTTGTCATCACCGATGTCGCCTATGACGGCGACGGGCGCATGATCAATTCGCGCTTTCTCGATGGCATGACGATTGCCGAAGCAAAAGAGAATGTCGCAAAGCGGCTCGAAATGGAAACGCGCGGCAATCGTCCCGTTGCGCAACGCCGCGTGAATTACCGCCTGCGCGACTGGGGCATTTCGCGCCAGCGCTATTGGGGCTGTCCGATCCCGGTAATCCACTGCGCCAAATGCGGCGTTGTCCCGGTGCCGGAAAAAGACTTGCCGGTAAAACTTCCCGAAGACGTCACCTTCGACAAGCCGGGCAATCCGCTCGATCGCCATCCGACATGGAAGAACGTCAAGTGTCCGCAGTGCGGCGGCGATGCGCGGCGCGAAACAGACACCATGGATACATTCGTCGATTCATCCTGGTACTTCGCGCGCTTCACCGACCCCTGGATTGCGACCGCGCCGACCGACCGCAAGGAGGTCGATAAGTGGCTGCCGGTCGATCAATACATCGGCGGCATCGAGCACGCGATTCTGCATCTGCTCTACTCCCGCTTCTTCACGCGCGCGATGAAAAAGACCGGCCACGCCGGCATTGACGAGCCGTTTGCCGGCCTGTTCACGCAAGGCATGGTCGTGCACGAAACCTATCGCAAGAAGAACGGCGAATGGGTGATGCCGGCAGAAGTTAAAGTCGAAGCATCCGGTGACACACGCCGGGCGTCGCTGATTGCAACCGGCGAGGAAGTGGAAATCGGCTCCATCGAAAAGATGTCGAAGTCGAAGAAGAACACGATCGACCCCGACGACATCATGGAGAGCTACGGCGCCGACGTCGCGCGCTGGTTCATGCTTTCCGACTCGCCGCCCGAGCGCGACGTGATCTGGAGCGAGGAAGGCGTGCAGGGTGCAAGCCGTTTCGTGCAGCGGCTATGGCGGCTGGTCGGTGAAATTTCGGACGTCACAGCTCCCGATACGCGGCCCGCGCAATTCGGCGAGGCGGCTCTCGCGGTTCGAAAAGCGGCGCACCGCGCGCTGGCGAACGTCTCCGACGACATTGGCCGGCTGCGCTTCAACCGCTGCGTTGCGCACATCTACGAATTTGCCAACGCACTGAGCGAAGCCATTGGCTCTGTCGAGACAGCCGTCGGCCCGGATCTCGCCTGGGCGCTGCGCGAGGCGGGCGACATCCTGGTCCGGCTCTTCCACCCGATGATGCCGCATTTGGCGGAGGAATGCTGGAGCGCGCTCGGCCACCCGACGCTGGTCGCCAGCGAGGCGTGGCCGCAACTCGAGCCGGAATTGCTGGTGGAAAACACCATCACCCTGCCGGTGCAGGTGAACGGCAAGAAGCGCGGCGATGTCACGGTACCGCGGGATGCGGGAAAGGCCGATATTGAGACTGCCGTTCTGGCGCTCGATGCTGTAAAAAAGGCGCTCGACGGCAAAAGCCCGAAAAAGGTCATCGTCGTCCCGCAGAGGATCGTCAATGTGGTTGCTTGAGCCGGTCCGCACTTCGATCCGTCTGCTCGCCGTGATCGCGCTCGCGGGCCTCACCGCCGGCTGCTTCCAGCCATTGTATGGCGACAGGACCATCGTCGGCGGCGAAGGCGTCGGTCCAAAGCTTGCCGGTGTAAGCGTTGCCCCGATCGACACCCCCAACGGGACACCGCTGGCGCGAGTGGGTGTCAATCTTCGCAACGACCTGATCTTTGGCCTTACCGGCGGCAGTGGTGGGGCTGCGCCGACGCATCGGCTCGACATTCATCTTGCATCGCGGCAGTTGCAGGTGATCGTTGATGTCAATACGGCGCGGCCGGACGTGCAAAATTACGGAATCGACGCGACCTACACGCTGACCGACCTTGCGACCGGAAAGAAAGTCATTTCAGGACAAACGTTCTCGCGTGTGTCCTACGATATTCCCGGCCAGCAGCAACGGTTTGCCGGGGCGCGCGGATTGCGGGATGCCGAAGACCGCGCGGCGCAGGTGATTGCCGACAATATCCGCTCGCGCCTTGCGTCGTATTTCGTGGCAGGCAGTTAAGGCTTGCGAATGAATGACCGCTGTTAAACCGGCCGACGTCGATCGCTTCCTTGCCAAGCCTGATCCGCGTCAGCCCATCGTGCTGATCTACGGCCCCGATGCCGGCCTGGTGCGCGAACGCGTCGATGCCCTGGTGCGAGCATCGGTAAATGATCCGGCTGACCCTTTCGCGCTGGCTCGTCTGGCGGGTGAAGATATCTCAGCCAATCCATCCCGCCTCGTGGAAGAAGCGCATACCGTGCCGCTGTTCGGCGGCCGGCGCGCCGTCCATGTTCAGGTCGGGCCGCGCCACAATATCGCGCCCGCTGTTGAGGCGCTCGCAGCATCGCCCTCGCCCGAGTGCCGCGTCATCATCGAGGCCGGCGACCTCAAAAAAAGTTCGCCGCTCCGGAAGCTCTGTGAAAGCGCAAAATCTGCCGTGGCGCTTCCCTGCTATCCCGACGATGCGCGCAGTATTGCCCGACTGATCGACGAGGAAATGCGAGCGGCAAATCTCACGCTCGCGCCCGACGCTCGAGCTGAATTGATGTCGCTGCTCGGCGGCGACCGCCTGGCATCGCGCAACGAACTACGGAAGATCGCGCTCTACGCCATGGGCAAGGAGCGAGTCGAACTTGCAGACGTGCGCGCGGTCGCCGCCGATGCTTCCGAGCAAGAGCTGGACGGCGTGATCGATGCGTCTTTCGCCGGGAAAATTCCGGAGACCGAGAGCGAATTTGCCAAGGCCCGCGGCAGCGTCGGCAGCGCGGGCGCGATCGTCTCGGCAGCCTTGCGCCACGTCGCGCTGCTGCACAAGGTTCGGCTGCTGATCGAGGACGGCAACGATCCGAGAGCGGCGCTGCGGCACGGTGCGCCTTTCATTCACTTTAGCCGCGCCGATTTGGCAGAGATTGCGCTGAGGAACTGGACCTCGGCCCGTTTGATTCGCGCCATGCGGCAGCTTGCCGATGCATTGCTGCAAACCCGACTGCAGCCCGATCTCGCCGACGCGATCGCGCACCGCGCGCTGCTGACGCTGGCAATGAGCGCCAGACGGAAAGATTAGCGCAGGTTTTGCGCTCGCTCGCTATTTCTGATTGGTAATCCTGTCGCGCGGTTCGCGGGCAGAGGCGGGCAGGAACACCCGCGCACGTTCCCACAGGAGGGTCACCATCCATCCCGTCGAGACGCCGACGAACGCGCCGGCAATCACATCGCTGAGGAAATGAAAATTTGCGCCAACCAACCCGACTGCGACAGCCAGCGCAATAAGCAGCCAAAGCGCCCTCAGCCGCGGATAAAAAATCCATAGCACCGAAATGACCGCGCACGTGACGGTCGTGTGTCCGGACGGGAAGGATGCGTAAGCTTCCCCGCCGTGAAAGAAGTTGAAGCCGAAGACCTGGTCTTGAATCAGAGACGGATTGTTGTGTGTCCACGTGTCGGGCCAGGTGCGTCCGAAAACGACCTTGAGCTGCTTCTTGACTTCCTCGGACACGATGACGCTGACGCTCGAGAGCAGAATGACTGCCTCCAGCCGCGAAGTCGGATAGCCGGCAAATGCGCGCAAGCCGACCACGACAAAGCAAATGGCGGCCAGCGGCAGCAGCGGATCGGGAATGTGCGTCAGTTTCTCAAATGCATCCGGGTGCTGAAACGTTCGATGCACGAAGAACGCAATCGGTCGATCGAGCCATGTATACGAAACGATGACCGCTGCCGTGGTGGATATCAGGCCTATGAGCCATTGCCGAAATGCATTCATCGGCAAGCTTTTGGCGCGCAATGCACAACGGCGCAAGCACCAGCGCGACGATTTTCGCGTGTTTACGGGCCCGTAACGCGGTCCAGCAGAATGGGCCGGGCTCTTTCCGGCCCTGACCCCTTACCCGCAGATCAACGTGCCGCTTCGTGCTTGTCGTGGTGCGAAACGTGCCGATGATGGCTGGAATGACGGCGGTGGTGCAGCCCCAGTCCGCGGGAAATATTGGGGCCCGCCGTGTACCCGATGACTCCGCCTGCGACGAGGCCAATCGGCCCTGCCACAATCGCACCCGCCAAAGCACCGCCCGCCGCGTCGCCTATCCGTTCGCCCGCCTGCGCGGCGCTCGCCACGCTCAGCGCGCTCACGATTGCCGCAACAGCAAACGGTGTTTTCATGATGCTTCCTCCGTGAGATTTGTTGCCCGCAAGCACACTGAGCACAACGATTCGGCAAACTTGTGCAGCTTGCGTTGTTATGCACAGCGTTTCGGGATACGGGGCTGATCTTAGATGCGGCCCATTAGCAGCAGGATGAGCAAAATGATAAAGATCAGCCCGAGACCGCCCGATGGATAGTAGCCCCAGCCCGTACTATAGGGCCAGGTTGGCAACGCGCCGATTAGAAGAACGATAATAATGATAAGCAGAATGAGCCGCATCGTTGCCTCCTCAGCACAAGTGAGGCTCTAACGCGGTGTTCACAAGTTTTGTTCCATGCCGATATATTACCGGAAGTCTTGCTCAAAACTTGTGCGCCGGCGTTGTGCAGCGCGAATGATGAGAGCTTCCTGCCGCGAAACGACGTGATCGCACATTCAGCACACATCGGCGTTTTGAGCACGCACGCGCTTTATGAAGTGCTGCGCGCGCTTGCGCCCGCTTTCGAACGCGCAAGCGGCCACAAGCTGTCATGCACATTCGATCCGACCAGAGCCGTCAGGCGCCGGATCGATAATGGCGAAGCGTTCGACGTTGCGATCGTCACGCGGGCGGTCATCGACGAGCTCGTGGACGGCGGAGCGATCGTTGCCGAAACGTGCGTCGATCTCGGCCGCTCGGGATTGGGCATTTCCGTGCGCCAGGGGGCAGTAAAGCCGGCTATCGCAACCGTTGACGAATTCAAGCAGGCACTGCTTGACGCGGCATCGATCGTCCGCTCCGCGGAAGGAGCGAGCGGGCAATATTTCGAGGCGTTGCTCGATCGGCTCGACATCGGCGAAGCCATCCGCAGCAAGATCAGGATCGGCCAAAGCGGTCGCGTCGCCGAACTCGTGGCGAGCGGCGAAGCGGAAATGGCGGTGCAGCAGATAAGCGAGTTGCTCCCGGTTGCTGGTACCGCGTATGTCGGGCCGTTTCCCGACGAATTGCAGCTCTACACTGATTTTGCCGCCGGCATCGCCGCGGCGTCTCAAGCGCGCGCCGCCGCGCAATCGCTCATTGACAGGCTCGCAGCGCCGGCGGCATGGCCGCTGTTCAGAGCCAACGGACTTGAGCCCGCCGCCCGCTGATCATTGAAAGTCGCAGAATGCTCCTCGTCAAAACCTATCTCGACAAAAGCCCGATTCACGGCATCGGCGTCTTCGCCGCGCAATTCATCCGCAAGGGAACGAAAATCTGGCGCTTCGTTTACGGCTTCGATCGCGTCTACACGCCAAAGGAATTTTCACGCCTGCCGAAGCCGGCAAGGGACTACATCAAGCTGCACGGCTACCGCGCCGATGGCGAGATCCTGCTGACCGTCGATCACGATCATCACATCAATCATTCCGATAATCCGAACACCTATTTGCACAACGGGTACGTCATCGCCCGCCAAAACATCCGTAAAGGCACCGAGATCACCAATGACTACCGCGAATTCGACGCGGTGCTCTGCGCGGCCTTTCTGAAGAAGCGGTAGCTGGCAAAGTTGCCAGCTCCGGAACAAGGGACGCCTCTCCCTCGTTACCAGGGAGCGATCCCTGCAACCGGGAAGGCTCGCTTATGAATCTTATGCGCTGGCCTGCGCGGTCCGCCGAACAACCATCTGGATCTACTCGCGCCCCTATTCGGCTCAATCTTGTGATTACCGGCGCCAGCGCCGGCGTCGGCCGTGCAACCGCGCATCGTTTCGCGCATGCCGGCGCGCGTATCGGGTTGATCGCGCGCGACGAAGCGGCGCTCGCCGACGTTCAGCGTGAAGTCGAGGAGCGCGGCGGCGAGGCGGTTGTCGTGCCCGCCGACGTCTCAAGCCCCGAAGCCGTGTTCGCCGCCGCCGAAAAGTTCGAGCGCGAAATCGGACCGATCGACGTCTGGATCAACGACGCGATGGTGACGGTGTTCTCGCCGCTGTCGGAAATGACAGCTGATGAATTCCGCCGCGTCACCGAAGTGACGTATCTCGGCTGTGTGTACGGAACGATGGCGGCGCTGCGCCTGATGCGCCCGCGCAATCGTGGAACCATCGTGCAGGTCGGCTCCTCGCTTGCATACCGCGGCATTCCACTGCAGTCGGCTTCCTGCGGCGCCAAGCACGCGATCCGCGGCTTCAGCAATTCGCTGCGCTGCGAGTTGATGCACGACCGCAGCAATGTGCACGTTACCTTGGTGAATCTGCCCGCAGTCAATACGCCGCAATTCGATTGGGCGCGTACGCACATGCGATACCGGCCGCGGCCAATTCCGCCTGTCATCGAGCCGGAGGTTGCCGCAAACGCCATCTTTCGCGCCGCACACGAACGCAACCGCGAATATTGGCTGGGGCTCGGCACCGCCGAGGTTATTCTCGGCAATATGTTCGGCGCCGCCTATCTCGATCGTTATCTCGCGCGCACCGCCTATAAAGCGCAGATGACCGGCGAACTGCTGCCGGCCGGCCGGCGTGACAATCTCAATCATCCCGTTCCCGACGGGCACCGCACACGCGGCTCCTTCGGTAACGAAGCTACGAAACGCGCGCCGATGTTGCCGGCAGCGGCGACACGCGCCGCTGCCGTTGCGACCGGTATCGCGGCCGCCGGATTGCTTGTCGTCGTCGGGCAGAAGCTGCTGAAGGAATTGCGGGCTTGATCTGAAACGCGGCGGCTTGCGACCACCTCTGGAACCGACCGCATGAGCGCGCGCGGACAGCACTTGCAGGAGTTTGTGAACGTGCGGCAGCTTGCGTTTTTACAAAACCACTGCCCAGAGCATATTCATTGCCGACGTACGATTAGCCACCCAACTTCCGCAGCACCTCATCCAACTGGTCCAGATCGCGATACTTGATGTGCAGCGTGCCGCCACCGCTGGCGTTGTGATCGACGCTGACCACCAAGCCTAAGACATCGGAGAGCCGCTTTTCCAGCGCACGGGTATCCGCGTCTTTGCCGCTCGGTATGATCGGCCCGCGCGCCTCCCGACGCACCTCGCGCGCCTGCGCGGCGCCGTCCTCACGCATCATCTGCTCGACCTGACGCACGCTTAATCCGAGCGCCGCGATTTCATGCGCGATCTCTTCGGCATTCGGCTGACCGACCAACAAGCGCGCATGACCAGCGGAAATTTTGCCGGCGCGCACCATCGCCTTCACAGGCTCCGATAGCTTCATCAGCCGCACCATATTCGCAACGTGCGGCCGGCTCTTGCCGACGATCTGTGCGACTTGCTCCTGGCTGTGATTGAACTGCTCCATCAGCATCACGTAACCGGCCGCTTCTTCGATCGGATTAAGGTCGGCGCGCTGCACGTTCTCGATGATGGCGAACTCAAGCGATTGCGCGTCGGTCGCTTCCACGATCGCGATCGGAACGTCGTGCAGGCCGGCGCGTTGCGCAGCACGCCATCGCCGTTCACCGGCAATGATTTCGTACGAATCGTTTTGACCGCCCACGTTGCGCACGACAATCGGCTGAATAATGCCGCGTTCGCGGATCGAGGCGACCAATTCCTCAAGTTCGGCTTCGGTGAAAGCCCGGCGCGGATTGCGCGGATTGGGGCGCAGGCTTTCAATGGGCGCGCGTCGCGGTTTGCGTGAACTCTCGTTTGAGGCGGCTGCCGGACCTTCGCCGACGTCGCCGATCAGTGCGGCCAGTCCCCGCCCCAATCGTGAATGATCCGCCATCGCCGCTGCTCCTGAATTTCTCACCACGCTTTCCTTTTTCTCATCCCTCCCTGCAAGGGAGGGTGCGAGGGATTAGCACTATCAACCCGCCTTCAACTTCCTCTCGCGTTGAATGATTTCCGTCGCGAGACGCAAGTACGCTTCGCTGCCGACACACTTCAAATCGTAGACCAGCACTGGCTTGCCGTAAGAAGGCGCCTCGGAAACGCGAACGTTGCGCGGAATCACCGTCTCGTAAACCGCATCGCCCATGAACTGCCGCACGTCGGCGACGACCTGGCTCGATAAGTTGTTGCGTGCATCGAACATGGTCAGCACGATGCCGTGAATCGAAAGCTGCGGATTGAGGCTTGTTCTCACCTGTTCGACGGTCTGAAGGAGTTGCGACAACCCCTCCAGCGCGAAGAACTCGCACTGAAGCGGGACAAGGATCGCGTTCGCCGCCGCCATCGCGTTGATCGTGATGAGATTGAGCGAAGGCGGGCAGTCGACCAGCACATAGGTGAATACGGTTTCCGGCGCGCCGTCATTAAGCGTGGCCAATGCCGCGCGCAGACGAAAAGCGCGGTCGCGCGCCTGGCCGATTTCGAGTTCGAGGCCGGAAAGGTCGAGCGTGGAGGGCGTGATATGAAGGCGTGGCACTGCCGTCGGCAGCACGGCGCTGCGAATCGAAGCATTGCCGGTGAGCACGTCATATGTGGAAGTCCGACGTGCGCGCCGTTCGATGCCAAGCCCGGTCGATGCATTACCCTGCGGGTCGAGATCGACGATAAGGACAGTTTCGCCGGTGGCCGCAAGCGCCGTGCCCAGATTGATGGCGGTTGTTGTCTTGCCGACGCCGCCTTTCTGGTTCGCGACTGCCAGAATGCGGGGCTGGATGGGCGTGCGGGCGGCGGCCAGGTCACTGGCCGACTTGGGTTTGGCGAAAGGAATGACCTCCGAGGAAGAGGCGTCGGCATCCGCGGATTTAATGCTGTCAGACATTGCAATCGCCTCGCGTGGAGTTTGCCGATGAATCGGGAGCCCGCCACTAGGTTTTCGGCGCCAGATCACGGATCATCAGAATGGTGCCCGTGGGGTCTGTGCGGCTTGGGATACGTTCCAAACTCAGCTTCCAATATTTAGCGGCTTCGGTCAATTCAACCTCTACATCTTGACCTTTTGGGAACAGTCCTAAGGCACCGCGCTCAATAAAGCCGAAGGCGTGGTCGCACAGCACCTTAAGGGGAGCCAGGGCTCTGGCTGTCACGACATCGGCCGTCCCACTGAACGTTTCCCCAAAATTCTCGATGCGTTCGTGATGGACTTCGGCCGGCAATCCAAGCTGCCGCACAGCTTCGCGAAGGAAGGCTGCCTTCTTGCTGTTGCTTTCGACCAAATGGATTCGCGCGTCTTGTTCATCTGCAAGCGCGGAGGCAATCGGCACGCCGGGAAATCCGCCGCCCGAACCGAGATCGATCCAGACCTTTGCACCCGGAGCGAGATCAAGGAGCTGGAGCGAGTCCGCAATATGCCGCGACCAGATTTGCGGAATAGTGGAACTCGCGACGAGATTTGTTTTCTGCTGCCAGCGCAGAAGCAATTCCACGAACTGTGCGAGACGCGATTCCGTTTCACGTGAAACAGGCGTCAGCTTGAGCGCACGCGCTTTGTCGGCAGCGAGATCGATCGGCCCGTGTCGCGTTTTGCTCAAGCGCTTTTGGCCGCCGATTTTTTTGCTCGCCGCACATGCGCGACAAGCAGCGTCAAAGCCGCGGGCGTGACTCCGTCGATGCGCCCCGCCTGCCCGATTGTACGCGGACGATGCGCTTGCAATTTCTGCTTCACTTCGTTCGACAATCCCGGCAGCACCGCATAATCGATTTCATCCGGCAGCTCGAAACTCTCATCGCGCCGATAGGCGGCGACATCCGCCGCCTGGCGCGAGAGATAGACGTCATACTTCGCGTCGATCTCGATTTGCTCGGCGAGCTTGGGCGCAAGCGCTGCGAAACGCGGCCAGATCTTTGCGAGATCCGAAACGGTAATGTTCGGGTATGACAGCAGTTCGAATGCTGTGCGCCGATGTCCGTCTTTATTCAGAGCAAGTCCATGGCGCTCCGCTTGCTTCGGCGTGACGGACACGGACTTTGCAAACGCGCGTGCATCTTTGAGTGCGGAATCCTTTGCGGCAAAAATCGTCGCACGCTCGCTGCCGACGCAACCGATCGCGATTCCTTTTGCGGTCAATCGCTGATCGGCATTATCGGCGCGCAGCGCCAGGCGATATTCGGCACGCGAGGTGAACATGCGATACGGCTCCGTCACACCGCGCGTAACCAGATCGTCGATCATCACGCCGAGATAGGCTTCCGCGCGATCGAAGACGATTTCGCCGCCCTCACCTGCACGCGACGCCGCATTGAGACCTGCAAGAAGCCCTTGTGCCGCAGCCTCTTCGTAACCGGTCGTGCCATTGATCTGGCCGGCCAGAAACAAGCCGCGCACGCGCTTCGTTTCGAGCGTCGGCTTTAATTCACGTGGATCGACGTGATCGTATTCGATCGCGTAACCAGGACGGATGATGCGCGTGTTCTCCAATCCGGGAATTGTAGCAACGAGCGCGTGCTGAACTTCTTCCGGCAGCGATGTTGAAATGCCGTTCGGATAAACGGTGTGATCGTCGAGGCCTTCCGGTTCGAGAAAAATTTGATGGCCGTCGCGCTCGCCGAACTTGACGATTTTGTCTTCGATGGACGGGCAGTAACGCGGGCCGCGCGAAGCGATCTGGCCGGAATACATCGGCGAACGATGCACGTTGTCGCGAATGATTCTGTGCGTCGCTTCGGTCGTGCGCGTGATGCCGCACTGGATTTGCGGATTGATGAGGCGATCGGTCAGCGTTGAAAACGGCTCCGGCGGTTCGTCGCCGGGCTGCATTTCGAGCGCAGCCCAATCGATCGTGCGCCCGTCGAGGCGTGGCGGCGTTCCGGTTTTCAAGCGGCCGAGCCTAAACCCGATGCGCTCCAGCGTCTTTGACAGACCAAGCGCCGGCGCTTCGCCGACACGGCCGGCTGGAATCTGCGTTTCGCCGATGTGGATGAGTCCGCGCAGGAAGGTGCCGGTCGTCAGAACGACAGCGCCGGCAGCGATCGAACTGCCGCCGCTCAAAGTCACGCCGACCACGCGATCCTGATCGAAAATCAAGTCGTCGGCCTCGCCTTCGATGACATCGAGATTGGGAATCGCGCGGATCGCGGCCTGCATCGCAGCTGCGTAGCGTTTGCGGTCGGCCTGGGCGCGCGGCCCTCGGACGGCCGGACCTTTGCGGCGATTCAAGACGCGAAACTGGATGCCGCCCTGATCCGCCACGCGGCCCATCAGGCCGTCCAGGGCGTCAATCTCACGGACAAGATGGCCCTTTCCGAGCCCGCCGATGGCCGGGTTGCACGACATGGCGCCGACAGTCGCAAACCGGTGGGTGATGAGTGCCGTTTTGGCGCCCATGCGCGCCGCCGCCGCCGCCGCTTCGCAGCCGGCGTGGCCACCGCCGATAATGATCACGTCGTAGGAGTAGCGCATGCGGCTCAGATCGGTCCGTATTTTGGCGCGGATCAGCTCGTATCTACCGGAGGCAGACATCCGGGGCAAAGCAAATCGCGGCAATGGCATTGTTTCACGTGAAACAATCGGGCCGCCGTGGGTCCGGCCATCTAGCCTGCCACTAGTAGCACGCCACTTGCATCGGCATCGCTACGGCCAGGCACTCGCACTTGCTATTTGCCTACGCAGAAGTCTCGGAAAATCACGTCCAGGATGTCTTCGACATCCACCCTGCCCGTAAGCCGGCCCAGGCTCGTCGCTGCAGTTCGCAGTTCCTCGGCGATCAGATCGTCCCGTTCGGCCAATTCCGGACTGGCGGCATGCTCCAGTGCCTCCTTTGTGCGTTCCAGAGCGATGCGGTGGCGCTCGCGGGTTACTAAGGCCGGTTCGCCGCCAAGCCACTTAGCGGCCCGTTCGGCGAGAGCCGCCAACAGGGTACCAAACCCCTCGCCCGACACTGCAGAAAGTCTGAATTTAAATTCATATGTATGGTATCCGGATTCATTCTTTTCGTTTAACGATCTGTTTACCATCCCGGTTAACTGTTCATTAAGCTGGAATAGGCCCTCAGTTCTTTGCTTACTTTGCTCTTGGTGTTCACTTCTTTCTGCCGCGCCCGAAATCAGATCAATTTTGTTCTGGACGAGCCAGATCGCTTGGCTAGGCGTCAAGGCAAGCTCCTCAGTCTTCACAGTAGCCTCAGCAGCTTCACCCGAGTCACCCTCAGCCGTTTGGCCCGACGAGGCAGCGGTCCGGGCGGCATGTTGCTCCCCCCCGGGCGATACTCCGGCGGAAGGCACCCGAGCGGCCGCACCACCGGCCGGTACCGGCGCGGACGCATCCACGACCCACAGCACCAGGTCGGCCGCTGCTGCCCGCTCGCGCGCGCGCCGCACCCCTTCCATCTCAACCGGATCGTCTGTTTCGCGGATGCCCGCCGTATCCAGCAACGTCACCGGATAGCCGTCGAGATCGAGATGCACTTCGATCACGTCGCGCGTCGTTCCAGCATAGGGAGAAACGATAGCCGCCTCGCGCCGCGCAATGCGATTAAGCAGCGTCGACTTGCCGGCATTCGGCGGGCCGGCGATCGCCACAACCATGCCCTCGCGCAGACGCTCGCCACGCCGCGAGTCGGCCAATGCACCAGCGATTTCCGCCGCGAGCCCGCGCGCAACCTCTTGCGCCGGCGCCGCCAAATTCTTCGGAACATCGCCCTCGTCGGAAAAATCGATGCCCGCCTCGATCAGCGCCAGCGCGTCGATCAGCTTCCCCCGCCATTCCTCGGCCCGCGCGCCAAGCGCGCCCTTCATCTGCCGATACGCCTGCCGCCGCTGCGTCTCCGTTTCCGCCATCACCAGATCGGCGAGGCCTTCAACCGCAGTGAGATCGAGCTTGCCATTCTCGAACGCACGGCGCGTGAACTCACCCGCTTCCGCCGGCCGCAATCCGTCAATGGCCGACAGCGCCGCCAGTGTCGAAGCGACCACCGCGCGGCCGCCGTGCATTTGCAGCTCCACCACATCCTCACCGGTCTCGCTGCGCGGCCCCGGAAACCAGAGCACCAGCGCCTCGTCGATCGGCTCACCGGTTTGCGGATGGCGAATGCGCGCGAACGCCGCCTGGCGCGCCTCGGGCGTCCGCGTACGGCCGCTGACCGCCTTGAGCGCGGCCTCGGCCATTGGCCCGGAGATGCGGATCACTGCGACCGCGGAAGGGCCGCGGCCGGAGGAGAGAGCGAAGATGGTGTCGTTTGCCGGCTTGTCCATTGCCGCGCAAGCAAGCGCCAAGGGGAGGGCGGGTCAAGCG
>DASTSG010000014.1:0-79041 GCA_035760805.1 Pseudolabrys sp. | reverse complement strand
CCCATGAAACACATCGGCTTCCTCTCCTTCGGCCATTGGACCCCGTCGCCGCAGTCGCAGACGCGCTCGGCGTCGGACGCGCTGTTGCAATCGATCGAGCTTGCGGTGGCGGCGGAAGAGCTCGGCGCGGATGGCGCCTATTTTCGCGTGCATCATTTCGCGCGCCAGCTCTCCTCGCCCTTCCCGCTGCTCGCGGCGATCGGCGCGCGCACCAAACGCATCGAGATCGGCACCGCCGTCATCGACATGCGCTACGAGAACCCGTTCTACATGGTGGAGGATGCAGGCGCAGCCGACCTCATCAGCGGCGGGCGGCTGCAGCTCGGCATTTCCCGCGGCTCGCCCGAGCAGGTGATCGACGGCTTCCGCTACTTCGGCTACGCGCCGCCGGAAGGCATGAGCGATGCCGACATGGCGCGGCGGCGCGCGGAAGTCTTTCTCGACCTCCTGCTCGGCAAGGGTTTCGCCAAGCCCAATCCAACGCCGATGTTTCCGAATCCACCCGGCCTCTTGCGGCTCGAGCCGTATTCGGAAGGCTTGCGCGAGCGCATCTGGTGGGGCGCCGCCACCAACGCGACGGCGGAATGGGCGGCGAAGCTCGGCATGAATTTGCAATCGTCCACGCTGAAGATCGACGAGAGCGGCAAGCCGTTCCACGTTCAGCAGGCCGAGCAGATCAGGGCCTACCGCGCGGCGTGGAAAGCGGCGGGACACGCGCGCACGCCGCGCGTGTCGGTGTCGCGCAGCATTTTCGCGCTCGTGGACGATCGCGACCGGATGTATTTCGGCCGCAGCCACGAAAGCCGGGACCAGATCGGATTCTTGAGCGAGACCGAGCGCGCGATTTTCGGCCGCAGCTATGCGGCGGAGCCGGATGTGCTGATCGATGAGCTCAAGGGCGACGAGGCGATTGCCGAGGCCGATACGCTGCTCTTGACGGTGCCGAACCAGCTCGGCGTTGACTACAACGCGCACGTGATCGAGGCGATCCTCAAGCACGTGGCCCCGGGCCTCGGCTGGCGGTGAGACGGCCTGTTTTGGCGCGGCTCCTCAGGATGAGGTAAGGCTTGCGCATGATGGACTTCACCCGCAGCGAGATCGAGGCCGGACGGCTGCTGTTTGCCGGCGACTGGCAGTTCGCCGCGGCGGCGGGCTCGCTCGAGTCGCTGCCGCCGATGCGCGGCATCGAGATTGCGCTCGCCGGGCGCTCGAACGTCGGCAAGTCGAGCCTCATCAATGCGCTCACCGGCCGCAAAAGCCTCGCGCGCATTTCGCGCACGCCGGGGCGCACGCAGGAGCTGATCTTCTTCCGCGCCGGCGGCCCGCTGACGCTGGTCGACATGCCGGGTTACGGCTACGCCGCCGCGGCCAAGAGCAAGGTCGCGGCCTGGACCGATCTCATTCATGCTTACCTCATCGGCCGCAGCAATCTCGCGCGCGTCTACGTGCTGATCGATGCGCGGCACGGCTTGAAGGACGCGGACGAGGGCGTGCTCGAAACGCTCAGCAAGGCAGCGGTGAGCCACGAGATCGTGCTCACCAAAACCGACGCGGTGAAGCCGCAGGAGCTCAACGACCGTCTTGCCACAACGCGCGCGGCGCTGGCGAAACGGCCGGCGGCGTTTCCGGACGTGCTCGCGACGTCATCGGAGACGCGCGCGGGCGTTCCCGAGTTGCGCGCCGCCATCGTGCGGCTGATGCGCGAACGCGGCGCCTAAAAAAAGTGCCGCCGGATTTCCCGGCGGCGCTTTTTGTCTCATCCTGGGTGTTACGGCGTGCGCGTCGCCGGGCTCGAGGCCGGCGTCGCCGGGTGCATGAAGCTGACCGCCGCTCCGCTCAGCGAGCTCCCGGTCATCACGATCGTTGCGCCGATGACCAGCAATCCGACCAGCGTCAGCACGCTCGCGTTGATGCCGACCACTGCCAGGATGCCGAGAACGATGGCGGCAACGCCCGCCAGCGCCTGAAAGAGAGCGGAGCCCGACGCCATCTCGCTCGCGAGAATCTCGCTGGCAGAATAGCTGCCGACGCCAATCGTCGAGCGCCGCGCCACGTGCAGCTGCCACACGGCGTTGCTGCTCAGCACCAGCGCGCCGCCGAAGGCGATCAACGCCGCTGCCGTCAGCACGGCCGGATAAATGCCGAGGAGCGCAAGCACGCCGAGTACGATGCCGGCGATACCGGCGAGGAACAGTGTCGCGAGCGTGCCGCCGCTGAATTGCTCAGCGCTTGGCGCCGCGATACCGGCCGGAAACATTACCCGCGAAAACTCGGACAGCATCGTGCCGCCCTGGATCAGCACCGCCGCGCCGAACACGATGGTGGCAATCGCGGTGATGATGCCTTCGTGGGTGCCCGACAAGGCGATAATCGCAAGAACGACGGTGGCGATGCCGCCGATCGCATCGGCGAAACCGCCGTAGTTGGTCGTTTCGGCGACTGAAGTCTCTCTCATAGATGATACCGTGCTCATAGTGTCCTCCAATTCATAAGCGCACTGCCTGGCACATTTGCGTGCCACCTGCGTCACCCCGGTTGGTTTCAGATCGGCTTTGGGCGTCTTCAGCGTTTGGCGCTTGGCGCTCAAACGAACGAGATTTCTCGTTCTCGCCTCCACCGTATCAACGGATGGAACAGAGTCGGGGTTCCGGGCGATTGGGCGGCCTCAGTGCATATTCGAGCCTTTTGAAGGGGGTTCCGCATGGCTAATCCGTCGGACCGCTAAACGCCCCTTTCGCCGCAACACCGGGGCGGCTAAAAGCGTGCGGAACTCGTGAAGGCTCGCATGGCAATCTCCCCCCTCGACCAGGCCCGGATCCTCTCGGAAGCGCTGCCGCACATGCAGCGCTACGACGAAGAAACAATCGTCATCAAATACGGCGGCCACGCCATGGGCGACGAAGACATCGCCCGCGCGTTTGCACGCGACATCGTTTTGCTGGAGCAGACCGCGATCAATCCCGTGGTCGTGCACGGCGGCGGCCCGCAAATCGAGGCGATGTTGAAGAAAGCCGGCGTGCGCTCGCAATTCGCCGGCGGCCTGCGCGTTACCGATGCGGTGACGCTCGAGATCGTCGAAATGGTGCTGGCCGGATCGATCAACAAACAAATCGTCGGCTACATCAATGCCGCAGGCGGCAAGGCAATCGGCCTCTGCGGCAAGGACGGCAACATGGTCACCGCGCGCAAGATCACGCGCACGGTGGTCGATCCCGATTCCAATATCGAGAAAGTCGTCGATCTCGGCTTTGTAGGCGAGCCCGCCAGGGTTGACACCACGGTGCTGAACGCGGTGCTCGGGCGCGAGCTCATTCCCGTGCTGGCCCCGGTTGCCGCCTCCGCCGATGGCGGCACCTTCAACGTGAACGCGGACACGTTCGCCGGCGCGATTGCCGGCGCGCTCAAGGCCAAGCGCTTTCTGCTGCTGACCGATGTGCCCGGCGTGCTCGACAGCTCGAAACAGCTCATCAAGGAAATGTCTGCCAGCGACGTGCGGCGGCTGATTGCCGACGGTACGATCTCGGGCGGCATGATCCCGAAGGTCGAGACCTGCCTCTATGCACTGGAGCAAGGCGTCGAAGGCGTCGTCATCCTCGACGGCAAGGTTCCGCACGCGGTGCTGCTCGAGCTGTTCACCGACCACGGCGCCGGTACGCTGATCCATCGCTAGTGGACCGACGAAAACCGGAGGTATCATTTTGGCCAAGCGAAGAGGTGGCCGCCCGGAATGACCGTGGGAGAGGTGATGAACGCCTCGCCCGTTCGATTCAAACTGAAGCGACACCGCTCTAGCATGCACGCATGATTCGCCCGTGCATACTCGCCGCTGCGCTGGCCGCCATCGCGATCCCGGCACGCGCGCAACTGAATCTTTGCAACCGCACGAGCTACCGCGTCGACGCCGCGATCGGATTGCAAGCGGCTGACGCAATATCGACGCGCGGCTGGTTTCAGATCGATCCCGGACAGTGCCGGCGTGTGCTTGAAGAAAGTGGCACAAGGGACCTGGTTTACGTTCACGCCCACACCCCGCCGGTCTACGGCGCGACTCCTTTGCAACAGAATGGCCAGACCGAATTATGTGTCGGCGAAAACAACTTCGCCATTGCCGACGCGCGCACGTGCAGCGCCGGCAAGCTTGTTCGCTTCAGCGCGGCGAAGCCCTCAGACAGCGACAAGGGAGAACCGACAACCTATCTTGCGGAAGACGCCGACTACGACGACGCGCAGGCGCGGCTCGCCGGCATTCAGCGCCTGCTGACAATAGCCGGCTACGACGCGAGACCCATCGACGGCATCGCAGGCACAAAGACCGATGCAGCCATCGCGCAATTCATCAAGGACCGGAAGATGCCGCCCGCGGCAGTGCAGAACGTGGACTTTTTCGACAGGCTGATGGAGGCGGCCGAACATCCCGAAGATCATGGCTTTGCCTGGTGTAATGAAACGACGCATACCGTCATGGCTGCATTCGGTATCGTGGAGATGGGGGCAATCACCACGCGAGGCTGGTACCGGATCGAATCGGGCAAATGCCTGCGGCCGGATATTCGTGGCGATCCGCATCGGCTCTACAGCTACGCCGAGGCGGTCGACGACAAGGGGCGCCCCCTGGAACGCAACGGCGAGGCAGTCAAATGGGGCGGAAACATAACGTTATGCGTGCGCGATACGCGATTCGAGATCAGCAACCAGAACGACTGCGCGGCGCGCAACCTGGAATCCGCCGGATTTGCGGCAATCGACATCGCAGGCAAACCGGCGGCAACCGTCCGCTTCAAGGAGCCCTAGCGACTTTTCCAGTTGACTTGCATCGCCCCTCTACGCCATGCCGGGTTCTGTCCCGGCATCCGGAGACCTGCTTGGCAATAAGGCAAGACGTGGATAGGCCGGCACAGATCCCGCTCCGACGTCGTTCATTCACGCTGCGTTGAAATGGCAAAAGCCCTGTCCGCCCCGCCGTCGCTTCGCTCCACCGACCCACCCCCCGCAACCGGGCCGGCGAACGGAACACCGCGCCGGTTCGATCACGTCGAGACGTGGGTTTTCGATCTCGATAACACGCTCTATCCGCATCACCTCAATCTCTGGCAGCAGGTCGACGAGCGCATCCGCCTTTACATCGAAAATTTCCTGAAGGTTGCGCCGGACGAAGCCTTCCGCGTGCAGAAGGACTATTACCGGCGCTATGGCACAACCATGCGCGGACTGATGACCGAGCATGGGCTGGAGCCGGACGATTATCTCGATTTTGTACACAGGATCGACCACTCGCCGCTGGAGCCGAATCCGATGCTTGGGCAGGCATTGGCGAACTTGCCCGGACGCAAGCTCGTGCTGACCAACGGCACGCGCAAGCACGCCGACGCGGTGATGAGACGTTTGGCGGTGCATGAGCATTTCGAGGCGGTGTTCGACATTATCGCCGCCGAACTGGAGCCGAAGCCATCGAGGCGAACCTACGAACGATTCCTGAAACGGCACGATGTCGAGCCGTCGAGCGCCGCCATGTTCGAGGACCTCGCGCGCAATCTCGAAGTCCCGCACGCGCTCGGCATGAGAACCGTGCTGGTGATACCGCAAGGCCAGCGCGAGATTTTCCGCGAGGAATGGGAGCTGGCGGGCCGCGACGCGCCGCATGTCGATCACGTGACCGACGATCTCACAGGCTTTCTGCAGGCTTTGCGCGCCGATTGAGGCGCTGCTTGACATCGCCCGCCCTGCCCCCGACAAACCGCAGCCGAACGGGGGAGCGGACTTCCATGGCCAAAAAAATTTCCAGCGAAAAACTCGCCAAGACCATCGACGACGCATTCGAGCAGCGTGAAACGATCGGCCCGAAGACCAAAGGCGCCGTGCGCAAGGCGGTGGATGATGCGCTGGCTTTGCTCGACAGCGGCGATGCGCGCGTCGCCGAACGCGGCACGGATGGCAAGTGGCAGGTTAATCAGTGGCTGAAGAAGGCCGTTCTGCTGTCGTTCCGCCTGAACGATATGAGCGTGATCGCCGGCGGCCCGGGAAAAGCAGTCTGGTGGGACAAGGTCGATTCCAAGTTCAAGGGCTGGAATGCCGCGCGCTTCAGGAAGGCGGGCTTCCGCGCGGTGCCGGGAAGCATCGTGCGCCGCTCCGCCTACATCGCGCCGGGCGTCGTGCTGATGCCGTCGTTCGTCAACCTCGGCGCTTACGTCGGCAGCGGCACGATGGTGGACACCTGGGCCACTGTCGGCAGCTGTGCGCAGATCGGCAGGAACTGTCATTTGTCGGGTGGTGTCGGCATTGGCGGCGTGCTGGAGCCGCTGCAAGCCGGTCCCGTCATCATCGAGGACAACTGCTTCATCGGCGCGCGCTCGGAAGTGGTTGAGGGTGTGATCGTGCGCGAGGGCTCGGTGCTCGGCATGGGAGTCTATCTCGGGCTCTCGACCAAGATCGTCGATCGCGAGAGCGGAAAAATTTATCAGGGCGAAGTGCCACCCTACTCTGTCGTTGTCTCGGGAACGCTGCCCGGCAAGAACGGCGGTCCGAATCTTTACTGCGCTGTTATCGTCAAGCGCGTCGATGAGAAGACGCGCTCGAAGACGAGTATCAATGAGCTGCTGCGTGATTGAACGCCTTCACCTTCCCCTGGAGGGGTGAGAGAGAGACTAATGTCCGCCGATCCGGTAGCCCTCACACGCGATCTTGTTCGCTGCCCGTCGGTGACACCGGCGGAAGGCGGCGCGCTGGCGTTTCTCGAACGCACGCTGAAGGCTGCCGGCTTCGAGGTTCATCGCACGACATTCAAGGAACCGGGCGCGGACGACGTTGAGAATTTCTATGCGCGCATCGGTACCGCCGCGCCGCATCTGGTGTTTGCGGGCCATACCGACGTGGTACCCCCCGGTGCGGAGAATGCCTGGAAGCATCCGCCGTTTTCCGGCGAAGTTACGGACGGCTTGCTATACGGACGCGGCGCCGTCGACATGAAAGGCGGCATCGCCTGCGCGATGGCCGCGGTGCTCGATCATCTGGCAGCGAACGGCGGCAAGCCGAAGGGTTCGATCTCGTTCCTCATCACCGGCGACGAAGAAGGAATCGCGGTCAACGGCACCGTCAAGCTGTTGAAGTGGGTGGCCGAGCGCGGTGAGAAATTCGATCATTGCATCCTGGCCGAGCCGAGCAACGTCGCAGCGCTCGGAGACACCATCAAGATCGGCCGCCGCGGTTCGCTTAACGGCCAACTCATTGTGCACGGCAGGCAAGGACACGTCGCCTATCCAGAGCGCGCCGACAATCCGATACGCGGCATCGTTAAACTTGTCGCTGCACTGCAGTTACAGCCGCTCGACAACGGCAGCGCACATTTTCCGCCGTCGCATCTCGAATTCACGTCAATCGACGTCGGCAACAAAACCGTTAACCTGATTCCCGGCGAGGCGCGGGCGCGTTTCAACGTCCGCTTCAACGATCTGCATACGCTCGAATCACTGAAAATCCTGATTGAGCAACGCGCGGCCAAAGCTGCGGCGGAGAAGATTCGTTTCACCTTCCAATGGGAACCGTCAAACGCCGGCGTGTTCGTCACCGAACCGGGCCCATTCACTGAGCTCGTTGCAAATGCCGTGGCGGAAGTCTGCGGCCGCCGGCCACAATTGTCGACCAGCGGCGGCACGTCGGATGCGCGATTCATCACGCACTATTGCCCAGTCGTCGAGTTCGGGCTCGTCGGACAAACAATGCATCAGGTCGACGAGCGCGTGCCGGTCGACGAACTGCACGCGCTAACGGCGATTTATCGCAAGATCATTGATCGGTATTTTCAGTAGTCCCGATTCAGTTGACTAAGCCTGCATCGAGCGTGATGTCAGCCTTGAACAATTTCGAGACTGGGCAGCCGGCTTTCGCCTTTGCGGCAAGTTCCTGAAATTTCGCGTTGTCGATGCCGGGAATTTTCGCCTTCAACGTCAGATGCACGCGCGTGATCGCAAAGCCGTCCGGCACCTTCTCCAATGTCACGTCCGCCTGCGTTTCCATCTTGTCGGCCTTCAGATTGGCTTCCCCGAGGATCAGCGACATCGCCATGGTGAAACAGCCGGCATGCGCCGCACCGATCAGTTCTTCCGGATTTGTGCCTGCCTTGCCTTCAAAGCGGCTGGCAAAACCATAAGGATAATCTTTCAGCGCGCCGCTTTTGGTCGAAATCGCACCCTTGCCGTCCTTGAGGCCTCCTGACCATACCGCCGATCCATACGTGCTCATTGCATACTCCTGTGCTCTACCCAAACGGATATATGGCGCCGATCGCGCACTGCCATCGGACGGCAGGTCAGTAATCGACCTGCATCAGGTAGAGCCCGTCGGGCGGCGCCAGCGGACCGCAAGCGGTGCGGTCGCGCGCTGCAAGCGCGCGTGACAGATCGTCGGCATTCCATTTGCCCTCGCCCACGAGCGCCAAAGAGCCGACTATCGAGCGCACCTGCGTGTGCAGGAACGAGCGCGCCGCCGCCGTCACGCTTATCTCATTGCCTTCGCGCATAACGTCGAGCCGGTCGAGCGTCTTCAACGGCGATTTCGCCTGACATTCCGTCGAGCGAAACGTGGTGAAGTCGTGCCTGCCGACAAGTCGCTGCGCGGCCGCGTGCATTGCAGCCACGTCAAGCGGCCGCGGCACGCGCCAGGCACGGCCCGCATCGAGCGCGAGATCGGGGCGCCGGTTTACGATGCGATAGAGATAATGCCGGCGTACGGCGGATGTGCGCGCGTTGAAATCGTCGGAGACACGTTCAGCCGATAACACCGCAACAGGATGCGGCCTCAGATGGGCGTTCAAGCCGTCACGCACCGTGTCGGTGTCCCACGCTTTGGCAAGATCAAGATGCGCGACCTGCCCCCGCGCATGCACGCCCGTATCGGTGCGGCCGGCACCCTGCACGAGCGTCTTCTCACCGGACAGCGCTTCAACCGCGGCCGTCAACACGCCTTGCACGGTCAAACCGGCCGCCTGAATCTGCCAGCCGGTGAACGGTCCCCCGTCGTACTCGATGACAAGTTTGTAACGGGGCATTCGTCTGGCGGCGGCTAGACGGGGCGGCTGTCGAACATCAGCAAGTCGACGCCGCCGGTTGCGAAATTCGGCAGGTCGCCGGCAGCCGCCTGGCCCTCCGGCGTCGCGAAGGCAGATTGAATGGCGGTCAGGCTGTCGAATTGCAACGTCGCAACGAGATGAATGCCGGACGCGCCAGCCGGAGTCATTACGGGACCTTCGCTCACTTCATATTTTCTCACGCCCGGAATTTTCTTGGCTAACGGAACGTGCTTTTCGAAATAGTGCTTGTCGAATGCGGCGGTATCCTTTGGTTTTTTGTAGAGCACGACCAGAGTGGCCATTGAATCCTCCCTTACAGCCTTTTTTCGAGCAGTCTTTGCCTCGCAGTGGGAGGCTAACGAATAGCGGTGCCCGGTTCCACCCGTGCCCCGCGCAAAAACTCCTCAACCGCCATCGGCTGCCTGCCGGCACGTTGCACCTGTGTCAACCGGACGGCACCGTCGCCGCACGCAATCGTAAGCGCCTTGTCGAGGACCGTGCCGGGTACGCCCTTTCCCTCGCCTCTGGTCGAGCGCAAGGCCTTCACGCGCACGCCGTCGATCTCGAACCACGCGCCCGGATAAGGTGACAAGCCGCGGATGTGATCGTGCACCTCACGCCACGGCTTCGACCAGTCGATGCGCGTTTCGTCCTTTGAGATTTTCGCCGCATAAGTGATACCGGTCTCGCCTTGCGGCGTCAGCGTTAGCGAGCCACGGTCCGCGGCCGCGAGCGCGCGCAGCATCAGATCGGCGCCGATACGCGCCAGCACGTCATGCAGGTCTCCAGCCGTCATGTCCGCGCCGATCGGCACGCGCTCGGCCATCGCGATATCGCCCGTATCGAGACCCTCGTCAATTTTCATGATGGTGACGCCGCTTTCCGTGTCACCGGCCATGATCGCGCGATTGATCGGTGCTGCGCCGCGCCAGCGCGGCAGCAGCGAGGCGTGGACGTTGAAGCAGCCGAGTTCCGGCGCATCCAGCACGGGCTTTGGCAGGATCAATCCGTAGGCGACAACGATTGCCGCGTCCGCCTTGTGCGCACGAAACGCCGCCTGCGTTTGCTCATTCTTCAATGTCGCCGGCGTGAACACCGGCACGCCAAGCTTCTTCGCCTCGCGCGCTACAGGCGTTTCCTGCATTTCCATGCCGCGGCCGGCAGGTTTCGGTGCGCGCGTATAGACGGCTGCGATCTCGTGCCCGTGGGCGGCGAGTTCCACCAGCGTCGGCACGGCGAAATCGGGCGTGCCCATGAAAATCAGGCGCATAATGTCACCGCGAGCGCGCCGCGCGTTATCCGATATGATGCGAAGGCTTCTCGTCCTCGGACAGCGGCTTTACCGGCTCGCCGCGCTTTGCCGCCTTCTTGAATTTCTTCATCACCATATCGCGCTTGAGCTTGGAAATGTGATCGATGAACAGCACGCCGTTGGTGTGATCGATCTCGTGTTGCAGGCAGGTTGCAAGCAGGCCATTTGCCTCGATCTCATGCTGCTTGCCGTCGAGATCGAGATATTTGACCTTCACCGACGAGGGCCGTTCCACCTCTTCGTAGTACTCCGGGATCGAGAGGCAGCCTTCTTCGTACGCCGATTTCTCTTCCGACGCTGAAACGATTTCCGGGTTGATGAAGACGCGCGGCTGTTTGGGCTCGTCCTTCTTTGCAAGATCCATGGTGACGACGCGCTTCGGCACCCCGATCTGGATCGCCGCAAGGCCGATGCCGGGCGCCGCATACATGGTCTCGAACATGTCGTCGACGAGTGAGCGAATTTCCTTGTCGATCGTCTTCACCGGCTCGGACACGAGCCGCAGCCGCTTGTCGGGAATGACGAGGATTTCGCGCGTTGCCATAGGCGCGATGTAAGGCGAAGACAAAAGAGGGTCAACGCTTCCCCTTGAGATACGGGCATATTCTCCCTACCGTTCGCCGTTCGTTCGCGCCCGTGCGCGAATCGGGGTAAAAGCGCCGTATGTCTGAAACCTTGCTCGTCATCATCTGCCTGCTTGGCGGGCTCGCCGCCGGCGCGCTCATTGCCTTCCTCATGCGGCCACGCGCGGCGGAGCCCGATCGCACGGCAGAGCTTGGCCTCGCGCAGATCAATGCGCGGATAGACAGCATGGGAACGTGGCTGCAGAACGCGCACGGACAGCTTCAGCAGGCCGTCAACGAGCGCCTTGATGCAGTGAGCCAGAATCTCGGACTGTCGCTGCAAACGACGACCAAGCACACGGTCGAGAATCTGCAAAAGCTCAACGAGCGGCTTGCCGTGATCGACGGCGCGCAAAAAAACATCAGCGAGCTGGCGACACAGGTGACCTCGCAGGTCGGCTCGCTCACCAGCATACTCGCCAACAAGCAGTCGCGCGGCGCATTCGGCCAGGGACAGCTGGAAGCGATCGTTGCCGACGTACTGCCGAAAGGAGCCTATGAATTCCAGTATACGCTGAAGAACAAGTCGCGGCCGGACTGCGCAATCTTCATGCCTGAATCGGGCCCGCTCGTCATCGATGCCAAGTTTCCGCTGGAAGCGATGACTGCGTTCCGGGATGCCGCGACAGACGAAGAGCGCAAGCAGGCCGTCGCGCGCGTCAGGCAGGATATCGGCAAGCACATCGCCGATATCGCCGAAAAGTATCTCATCCCCGGCGAGACGCAGGACATCGCGCTGATGTTCATCCCCTCCGAGTCGATTTATGCGGACCTGCATGAGCGCTTCGACGATCTTGTGCAGCGGGCGCAGCGGGCTCGCGTGATGATCGTATCGCCGACGTTGTTGGTGATGGCGATCCAGGTGATCAAGCAGGTGCGCAAAGATGCCCAGATGCGGGAAGCGGCCGACCAGATCCGCCATGAAGTCGGCCACATGATGAAGGATGTTGGGCTGCTCAGCGAGCGCGTGCGCAAACTGCAAACGCACTTCGGACAGGCGAACAAGGACATCGAGGACATCCTGATTTCATCCGGCAAGATCGAGAAGCGCGTCACCAAGATCGAGGAACTCGATTTCGAAGGCGATGCACAGGGCGCCCAGGTCCTACCGGGCCCCGGCACACGCAGGCTCGAGGCGGGCGAGTGATCCTTTTCATGCCGAGCGACACGTCGCTCTTACCCTCCCCCTTGCTGGGAGAGCTGGCGCGCGTCTTGCGCCGCTGCGGAGGGTTTTCGTGAGCCGCTCCCTCGCCGACCCCTCCTCGCGAGGGGGAGGGGTGCAGAAAGCAATCGATGCCGCGGCGGTGTACCTCAAGCCGCGCGTACTGATCGTGATGTTTCTCGGCTTCTCGTCGGGACTGCCGCTCGCGCTTTCCGGCACGACGCTGCTCGTATGGATGACCGAATCCGGCATCGATCTCGGCACCATCGGCCTGTTTGCGCTGGTGGGCACGCCCTACACAGTGAAATTTCTCTGGGCACCGCTGACCGACGCGCTCGATATTCCTCTGCTCTCCCGATTGCTCGGCCGCCGCCGTGGCTGGCTCGTGTTCAGCCAGATGCTGCTTATCGCGGCCATCGTTTTTCTTGGGCTCTGCGATCCCATTCGCTCGGCCGCGCTGGTCGCGTTCGGCGCCTTGCTGGTGGCAACCGCATCGGCAACGCAAGACATTGTGGTCGACGCATTCCGAGTCGAAAGTCTGCCGGAGAACGAGCAGGCCGCCGGTATGGCCTCCTACGTTGCCGCCTATCGCGTCGGCATGCTGGCCTCGACCGCCGGCGCCTTGTTTCTGGTGAGCGCGTTTGAAGCGCAGGGCTTGAGCAGGCAGGCCTCGTGGCACTGGGGCTATCTGTGCATGGCGGCGCTGGTGGTGATCGGCACGATCACCACGCTGATCGCGACCGAGCCGGAACGCTCGCGCGAAGCAGATGCTGCCCACGCCCCCCAAACGCAGTTGATACGCGTCCTCGAAGCAGCGGTCGGCGCTTTCAAGGATTTCCTCAGTTACGAAATGACGCTCGTGATCCTCGCCTTTGTCGTGCTGTTCAAGTTTACCGACGCGCTGTCCGGCGCCATGACAGCGCCGTTCGTGATCGATCTTGGCTTCACGCGCAATGAATATGCGGCGATTGTCAAAGGCGTTGGGCTTGCGGCGCTGCTGCTTGGCGGATTTGCCGGAGGCTTCGTGGCGCGCGCGCTGCCGCTTGCCACGAGCCTCTGGCTCGGCGCGATCCTGCAATCGATGGCGAATCTTTCGTTCTGCTGGCTCGCAGTGGCGGGTCCGAATCCAACCGTGCTGGCAATCGCCATTACCGTCGAGAATTTCACCAGCGCGATCGGCACGGTCATGTTCGTCGCCTACCTCTCGGCGCTCTGCCGCAACCCGCTGCACACCGCGACGCAATACGCGCTGCTGACAGCGCTTGCCGCAGTCGGCCGCACGTACCTCTCATCGGGCGCTGGCTTTATTGCGGAGGCGACCGGCTGGGTGTGGTTTTTCGTGATCTGCACGTTTGCCGGTGTTCCGAGTCTTCTATTGCTTTGGTGGCTGCAGGCGCGCGGGCATTTCGACAAGCTCGTGACCAAATCAACATAGGAAAGTCGCAGTTCCGTTGCGCGGCGCGGAACGGAACGATGGCCAGAAAACTGCGTTGGCCTGCCGGACTACGGATGGAGGCCCCGCAATGCGTCTTGTACATCTGTCTATTGCGACCGGTTGCATCGCTGCTGCTGTAGCAATTTCACCGGCCCTGGCCGACTGGAATAACCCATACGTTTATCGGGAAAGCCACGGCGATTGGACGAACGTCGAGTACAACGACGGCACCTGCCACTATCGCTACTCTCATAATGCGTGGAACAACAGCACGGACCTTCATCGCTGGGGCGACTGCTCGCGCGTTGCGATCGGCCCGGATGGCACGGCCATGCGGATCGCCATCCCGGTTTACGCGGCGCCTGTTTATGGTGCGGTGCCTCCTTACTGAGCGCTGCCCGGCGCCCGGCACCGCAGAGCTCTTGATCAGAACAACGTCCGCTGCTTGACCGCCGCCGATAACGTTCCTTCGTCGAGATAATCGAGCTCGCCGCCAACCGGAACGCCGTGCGCGAGCCGGGTTACCTTCACGTTGGCGTCGTGCAGAAGCTCAGTGATGTAATGCGCTGTAGTTTGTCCGTCGACCGTTGCATTGAGCGCGAGAATTATTTCCTTCACGGCCGGGTCATGGGCGCGGGACACAAGCGAATCGATCGCCAGATCCTGCGGCCCAACGCCATCGAGCGGCGACAGCGTGCCGCCGAGGACGTGATAGCGTCCGTTGACTGCTTGCGCGCGCTCAAGCGCCCACAGATCCGCAACGTCGGCGACCACGACGATGATCGACGGATCGCGCTTTCCATCAGTGCACACGGTGCAGGGATTCTGTGTGTCGATGTTGCCGCACGTTTTACAAACCTGAACTTTCTCCATCGCCGTTTCGAGGGCGGCGGTGAGCGGCGCCATCAGCAATTCGCGTTTCTTGATGAGATGCAAGGCGGCGCGCCGCGCCGAGCGCGGGCCGAGGCCGGGCAGCCGCGCCAGCAGCTGGATCAGGCGTTCAATCTCGGGTCCGGCAATTGCGGTCGGCATTATTTGTCATTCCGGGGTGGCGCGAAGCGCCGGGCCCGGAATCCATATTCACAGACCGGGGTTTTGGATTCCCGGTCTGGCCCTTCCGGCCATTCCCGAATGACAGGAAAATGGACTGGAGCGCACATCAAAATGGATTTAATCCCGGCGGGAGCGACATACCGCCCGTCAGGGCTTTCATTTTTTCCTGCATTACGGCTTCCGCCTTGCGGCGCGCGTCGGCATGTGCGGCAACCAGCAGGTCTTCCAGGATTTCCTTCTCTTCCGGCTTGAACAGCGAGTCGTCGATCTTGACGCCCTTGAGATCGCCTTTTGCGGAGAGCCGCACACTGACCATGCCGCCGCCGGCCGATCCCTCAACCTCGAGCTGATCGAGCTCGGCCTGCACCGCCTGCATCTTCGATTGCAGCTGCGCGGCTTGTTTCATCAGACTCATGAAATCCGGCATGGCTATTCCGTTTCGTTGTCGGAAGGCGGCATGTCGCTCGCCGGCTCTTCCTGCTCGCGTTGCGCAACTGCAACGATCTCGGCTCCCGGAAACTTTGCAAGCACCGACTGCACCAGCGGATTGGCGCGTACGCCGCGCTTTAGTTCCGCCTCCCGCTCGGCAGCCTGTTCGCGCAGCGTCGGTTGCCCCTGCTCCTGCGATACCACGACCAGCCAGCGCTTGCCGGTCCAGTTCATCAGCTTGCGCGACAGATCATGCGCCAGCATCTTCGCCGCGCCTGGCTCGAGCGCGATCTCGAGCCGGCCGTCTTCATAACGCACCAGCCGGACGTCGCGTTCGAGCGCCATTTTCACGGCGACGTCGCGCTTCTCCTGCGCCAGCGCGATCAGCGCCTCGAAGGAGGGAACGCTCAGCACCGGCGCTTCCGGTCCGGCTTCAGGCCTTGCCACCGATTCGGCAGCAGCCTGCACCGATTGCGCGAGCGCCGAACGCGGGGCGCCGCGCGGTGCATAGTGTGGTGCAAACGATTGACTGCCGTTCGATGCCGGAACGCCGCCACTCGCAGCGGACGGGCGCACAGGTGTGCCGCCCCCTTCGCTATCCAGGGTGCGGATCACTTCATCGGGAGTCGGCAAGTCGGCGGCGTAAGCAATGCGCACCAGCACCATCTCGGCTGCCGCCAGCGGACGGCCGGCCGTCTCGACTTCACTCAGACCTTTCAGCAACATCTGCCACGTGCGCGACAGTACGCGCATTGAAAGCTTCACCGCGAAATTGCGCCCGCGCGTTCGCTCGGCTTCCGACAGCGACACATCGTCGGCGACCGAAGGAACAGCTTTCACGCGCGTCACGAAATGCGTGAACTCGGCGAGATCGCCAAGTACAACCGCCGGATCGGCGCCGATGTCGTACTGCTCGCGCAATTCCTTCAGCGCCGCTGCGATATCACCCTTCATCAAGGCTTCGAACAGGTCGACGACGCGCACGCGATCGGCAAGGCCAAGCATTTGCCGCACGTCATCTGCCCGCACTGTGCCCGCTGCGTGCGCAATGGCCTGATCGAGCAGCGACAGCGAGTCGCGCACCGAGCCTTCCGCCGCGCGCGCAATGAGTGCCAGAGCCGCCGGTTCGATCTCGATGTTCTCTTTCGCCGCAATGCTTTCCAGATGCTTGACCAACAAGGCGGCATCCACACGCCGCAAGTCGAAGCGCTGACAGCGCGACAAGACTGTTATCGGTACTTTGCGGATTTCAGTCGTCGCGAAAATGAACTTCGCATGCGGCGGCGGCTCCTCGAGCGTCTTCAGCAGCGCGTTGAACGCGGCGCCGGACAGCATGTGCACTTCGTCGAGAATGTAAACCTTGTAGCGCGCGCTCATCGGCGCATAGCGGATCGCGTCGTTGATCTGCCGCACGTCATCGACCGAATTGTGCGAGGCAGCGTCCATCTCCAGCACGTCCGGATGACGGCTTTCCATGATGGCCTGATCGTGCACGCCAATTACCGGCATCTTGATCGTCGGCGCCGTGACGGAGCCATCTGGCAATTCGTAATTGAGCGCACGCGCGAGAATGCGCGCTGTCGTCGTCTTCCCGACGCCGCGCACGCCAGTAAGAATCCAGGCCTGCGGAATGCGACCGCTCTCGAACGCATTCGAAATCGTGCGCACCATCGCATCCTGTCCGATCAGATCGTCGAAGCTTGCCGGGCGATATTTGCGCGCGAGCACGCGGTAACCGTGCGCCTCGATGGCGGACGCCGTGTTTTGCGCGGAACCGTTCGTTTTGGCGTCGCTCATGCAGCATCCATAGCCCGTCATTCCGGATGCCGCACTCGGTCGGCGCTCCGCGCGGCCGAGCACAAGCTTCGCGGCAGTCCGGAATCCATAATCCCCGTTTGAGTCGTTCAGGAAAGCCGGGGGTTAGGGATTCCGGGCTCGCGCCTTCGGCGCGCCCCGGAATGACAGACGGGGATATCGGCCAAAGGTGGGAGGCTGACGAGCGACCCGATCCGTGCTCGTTAGGGCTGCTTCCTTCCGGACCTGACCCGGTTGGCGAGTGGCTCGTCCACCGCCAACCTCCCGCCGCCTATATCGGGCCAATAAGGGTCGAAAGCAAGTTACCCTCGCGTCCCTTCGGCCGCGCCCCGGAATGACGTGTTGAGAGATCGGGTCTAATCTGGCCGAATGAGCCCGAACTTCACTCTCCATCCACAACTTGCAGCCGAGTGTATCGTCGTCGGCGACCTTCCGCTCACGCGTGTGCTGCTCAATGACGATGCCAACTACCCGTGGCTCGTTCTCGTGCCCCGCCGTCCGGCGCTGGTCGATCTCATCGATCTTGCGGATAACGATCAGATTGCTTTGGTACGCGAGGCAAGCGACGCGGCGCGCGCGCTCAAAGTCATCACCAACTGCCACAAGCTGAACGTCGCGGCTCTCGGCAATCAGGTGCCGCAGTTGCACGTGCACGTTATCGCGCGGTTTCGAACCGATGCAGCGTGGCCAGACCCGGTTTGGGGCAGGACAACGCGCAAGGCTTATGAGACTTCGGCGCGCGAGCGTCTGCTCGAAGCCGTGCGGCGCGAACTCCGGGTCGTCCAATCGCCAGCTTCGACGTAAATCGTCATGCCCTCGACGCTCAGTGCCGTCGCGCGTGGCGAGAGCGCGCCGTTTGACCCGACACGCAACGACGATAGATTGTCACGCATTGGGTAACAGGAGACGTGGCGATGAAGGCAGCGGTGGCGACGGACAACGGGCTCGAGATTCGGGACATTCCGCAACCGACGCTCAAACCTTTCGAGCTGCTGGTGAAGGTCAAGGCGGCGGGCTTGAACCGTGCCGATCTCGCTGCAGCGCGTGGAAGCGGCCACGGCAAGCCTGGTGCGACGGTCGGACTCGACTGGGCCGGTGAAGTTGTCGAAGTGGGATCGGAAGCCAAAGGCGGATTCAAACCGGGCGATCGCGTCATGTGTGCCGGCTCCGGCGGCTACGCCGAATACGCCGTATGCGATTGGGGCCGCGTGGTGCGTATCCCCGACGACATGAGCTTCGAACATGCAGCAACATTGCCTGTTGCGCTTGGCACGATGCACGACGCGCTTGTGACGAACGGGCGCTTGAAGGCTGGCGAGAGCGTTCTCATCCAGGGTGCAAGCTCCGGCGTCGGCCTGATGGCTTTGCAGATCGCCAAGCTTCTCGGCGCGCAGCCTGTGATCGGCACGTCGACGAGCGCCGATCGCCGCGCGCGCCTCAAGGAATTCGGAGCGGATGTCGCGATCGATACAAAGGAAGCGAATTGGCCCGACCTCGTGCTGAATGCGACGAACGGCCAAGGCGCCAATCTGATTATCGATCAGGTCTCCGGCAGCCTTATGAACGGCACGATGAAAGCGGCAGCCATTCGGGGCCGAATCGTCAATGTCGGCAGGCTCGGCGGCGGCAAGGCTGAGTTCGACTTCGATCTGCATGCTAATCGCCGCCTCACCTATATCGGCGTGACCCACCGCACGCGTTCGGTCGAGGAATTGCGCGAGGAGACGCGCGCGATGTGGGCCGACCTTGCCGATGCGGTCGCAGCCAAAAAACTGAGCCTTCCCGTTGAGAAGGTTTTTCCGCTCGATGAGGCAAAGGCAGCGCAGGAATACATGCGGGCCAACCGGCACTTCGGCAAAATCCTCTTGGTTCCATAGGCCGATACATTGCGCTGGTGCCTCCGCCATGTAAGTTTGGCCTTCGATGTCCCCTCACCCCGATCTCGGTCCCAAGCCGCGTCTCGGATATACGGAAAGCCGTCTTGACCGTGCCGCCGAAGTAAGGACGGCCGACGCGGCCCTGGCGGCGCTTGCCGATGATGCACGGGCACGCGCTTACATCGTCGGCGGCGAGTGGATCGTGATGAAAAAGGGTGAGCGCGTGAACGACCCGCTGTTCACGTTGGCCGAGGCACGCGCTCTTGGCGCCGATACGGAAACCATTTTTCTCGGAATGCTCGACGGCGCGCCGCGTTTCGGCATCGGCCTGCCGCCGCAAACGGCCGCGGCGCTCAAGGAACGACCTGAACTGGCCATTAGCGACCTGAGATCGGTTGCCACACAGGGGCTCGTCGAAGCCGACCACCTGCCGCCGATCGCCGAGGCGAAAGCGCTGCTGCATTGGCACGCGCGCCATCGCTTTTGTTCGGCATGCGGCGCGCTCACCAGGCCCGTGCACGGCGGCTGGCGCCGCGATTGCGCGAGCTGCAAATCAGAACATTTTCCGCGCACGGACCCTGTAGCAATTATGCTTGCGATCGACGGCCACCACTGCCTGCTCGGCCGATCGCCGCGCTTCGCGCCGACCATGTGGTCGTGCCTCGCCGGCTACGTCGAACCGGGTGAAAGCATCGAGGATGCCGTGCGGCGAGAAACGCGGGAGGAAGCAGGCATCCTGTGCGGACGTATCGTCTACTTTGCGTCACAGGCCTGGCCATTCCCAACGTCGCTGATGATCGGTTGCCACGCCGAGGCGAAGACGCGCGAGATCGTCGTGGACCGCAGTGAGCTCGAGGATGCGCGCTGGTTCAGCAAAAGTGAAGTCGAACGTATGCTGGTGCGCAAACATCCGGACGGCCTGACCATACCGCCTCCGGTTGCGATCGCTCACCATATTATCCGCGCCTGGGTCGACGACGAGGTCGCGTTTGACTGACAGCGCGCGCAAAAGACCGGCGATCCTGTGCTCCGGCATTGCCGTGCATGACATTGTCATGCGCGTTGAGCACTTTCCGGAGCCGGGCACGAAGATTCACGCTTCCGATTTTATCATCACCGGCGGTGGGTGTGCCGCCAATGCGGCAGTCGCCATCGCGCGTCTCGGCGGTGACACGCGTTTCGCGGGCCCTCTCGGCGCCGACAACGACGCGATCAGCACACGAATTGTCGCCGACCTTACGGCGGAGGGAATCGATTGCGGCGGTGTGGAGCGCGTCCAAAACGGCAACGCATCGGTCTCCCTGATTTTGCTTGACGACCAAGGCGAGAAGATCATCGCAACGCGCCGGGGCACTCAGCTGGGAGAGCGGTTACCGGCCGATCCAAAAAAACTCGTTTCGGATGTCGATGCGGTTCTGGTTGATAATCGCTTTCCCGAATTCGTGACTGCGGTCTGCCGGGCGGCGCGTGAACGAAACATTCCAGTCGTGATCGATCTGGATCAGCGCACCCGGCTCGATGCCCCACTGCTGGCGCTTGGTACGCACGTCATCGCCTCGTCAGAAGCCTCCCGCGGCAGCACAGGCGTCAACGATCTTGCCGATGCCCTGAGGCACCTTCGCAAGCATCTCGATTGCTTTCTTGCCATTACCGACGGGCCGAACGGCGTCTATTGGCTGGAACAGGACTACGTACGGCACATGCCGGCATTCACCGTCGAGGCGATCGATTCCCTTGCTGCCGGCGACGTTTTCCACGGCGCATTCACGTTGGCTCTGGTGGAAGGCTGCGAGCCGGTCGAGGCAATGCGATTCGGCAGTGCCGCCGCGGCGCTCAAATGCGCACGCTTTGGCGGCGCGTCGGGAGCACCCACCCGTGCCGAAGTGGACGAATTTTTGCGGCGGCATCCCGTCCCAGCCGCATGATGCGGCCATTAACCAGTCCTTAGGGTTAACGCTTTATTGCTCGGGTGCGTGCCCGTTCTGGAAGCCACCCGCGGACGAATCATGCTTTTCCCCTCCACGCTCCTCATCAGGTCGCATAAAGTCCGCCTGCTGGCGTCGGTATTTGTTGCCGGCGCATTGGCGATCACGGTGGCCGGCTGCAAAACCACCCAGGACGAGACGACAGGTTCGATCGCCGCGGCGCCGACTGGCACGCCCAAATCCGATGCTGAATGGCGGCAATATGCGTCGGCCTGGGGCGAACGCTACCATCGCAATGCCGCAGATGCAGAAGCCGCGATGCACTATGCGCGCGCACTACGGGCCATAGGCGAGCGCGCCCAAGCGGTCGCGGTTCTTCGGCAAGCCTCGATGCACAATCCATACGACAAGGCGCTGCTCGGAGATTACGGGCGCGCGCTGGCGGAAGTGGGCGATTTCGAGCAGGCGCTGACGGTTTTAAGCCGTGCGCACACGCCCGATCAGCCGGACTGGCGCATTCTTAACGCGGAAGGCGCGGTACTCGATCAAATGGGCCGCCACCAGGAAGCGCAGCGCTACTATTCGAACGCGCTCAAGATCAAGCCGAACGACCCTTCGGTCCTGTCCAACCTTGGCTTGTCGTATGCGCTGTCGAAAGATTTGAAGCGGGCAGAAGCCACGTTACGCCATGCGCTGACGCAACCGGAGGCCGGGCCGAAGGTACGACAGAACCTTGCGCTCATCGTTGGGTTGCAGGGCCGCTTTGCCGAGGCCGAAAAGATCGCGAGTGCGGATTTGCCGGCCGAACAAGCTACGGCCAACGTCAAATATCTAAGACAGATGCTGGCGCAGCGCGCTTCGGGCAAGAAACAGAGCGCGGCGCAGCCGGCGGCCAATAACTCCTGAATTTCCGAGAGCCTGAATCGCTCATGGTGAGTTGATGCCAACGCCGTAAGGCGGGCCGGCAGCCGTCATCACCGTTCATCCGGCGCGAGCGGGAATCTGGAGTTGAGCTGCACCACGCTTGCGCCTGGGCGCGCTTTCGCAGACACGAGATCGACGGATGACGTAACCCAATGAGACGGGGTCAGTGCAGGTGCATGACCTTGATCGCCGCCGGTCCCAAAATTACGATGAACAGAACCGGCAGAAAGAACAGGATCATAGGAACGGTCAGTTTGGGCGGCAGGCCGGCGGCCTTTTTTTCCGCCTCGGCCATTCGCATATCGCGATTTTCCTGCGCCATCACGCGCAGCGCGGTACCCAGCGGCGTGCCGTAGCGTTCCGCCTGCTGCAGGGCCATGCAGACAGATTTTACGCCTTCGAGATCGGTTCGTTTCGCAAGGTTTTCGTATGCCTGGCGGCGGTCTGGCAGATAAGACAATTCCGCCGTCGTCAAGGTAATTTCCTCAGCGAGTGCTACCGATTGCGATCCGATCTCCTCGCTCACCTTGCGGAAAGCCGCTTCGATCGACATGCCTGATTCGACACAAATCAGCAGCAGATCGAGGGTGTCCGGAAATGCACGTTTGATTGATAGCTGCCGACGCTGAATACGGTTTCGCAGGAATATCAGCGGCAAGTGCATGCCGATGTATGTGGCGGCAATGCAGATACCGACCTTCACCATCAGCGGTTGTTTGAATTTGACCAGAAAGAAAAGATAGGTGGCAGACAGGATCAGCATCAGAATCGGCGTCACCATCCGGAAAAACAAATATGTGACGTATGGAGCGTTGCCCCGATAGCCTGCCTGTATGAGCTTGAGGCGGGCCTCTTCCTGACCCACCCACTTGCTCAGGTTGAAGCGGTCGACGACCGTCTGGATGTACTGCTTCGGCGTCTGACGCAGGCTGACTTTTTGGCCCTGCGCGAGACGTTCGCGCTCGCGTTGCCGGATCTTTTCGCGTTCGAGCGCGACGGCCTTCATTCGCTTCCCGAGCGTATCGGGCGCATACAACGGCATCGCCAACGTCAATACCGTTGCGATGGCCGCGATGGCGGCAAAGACCATCGTCAGCGTATTCACATTCAGAGAGTCGGCGAACTGTTCGATCATTGCTCGTCAGAAATCGAAGTTGATCATTTTCTTCATGACGAATACGCCGATGGCCATCCATACGGCCGCACAGGCGAGCATCACGCGCCCGAGCGATTCGGTCCAAAGCAGAGAAATGTATTGTGGACTCGTGAGGTACACGAGTGTCATCACGGCAAGCGGCAAGCACCCAATGATGGCGGCGGATGCTTTGGCTTCCTGCGACATCGCCTGGATCTTGCCTTTCATTTTCTTGCGGTCGCGCAGCACGCGCGAGAGATTGCCAAGTGCTTCCGCCAGATTGCCGCCCGATTTCTGCTGGATGCCGATGACGATGCCGAAGAAATTGGCCTCGGCCAGCGGCATCTGCTCGTAAAGCTTGCCGCAAGCCTCGCCGAGCGGCAAACCGATCGCTTGCGTTTCGATGATGCTCCGAAATTGCGATTTCACCGGTTCGGGCGCATCGACCGTGATCATCTTGAGGCAATCGAGCAAAGGCAGGCCGGCTTTGATGCCACGCACGATGATATCGACGGCGTCCGGAAATACGTTGAGAAACTTGGCCTCGCGGCGCTTTCGGAGAAAGCTGAGTATCCAGAATGGAACACCGAACGCACCGGCAAAGCCGAGACCCACGCTCGGCCACAATCCAGCGCCACCCACAAGCGGTACGACGAAAGAAAGAACGCCGCTAGCGGCGCAAACAAGCAGAAATTGCTGTTTCGACCAGTGCAGGCCGGCGCGCGCGATACGCACCGAGAGGGGAATACGCTGCTGCGCCTTGCTGCGCTCATCGAGTTGCTTGAGCGCGCCTTCGATTTCGTCACGCCGGGACCGCTGCTGGACGCGTTTCGCCCGAGCGATCGGGTCGGGCTTTGCAATGCTCGACACACGGCGCTCCACCTGCCGCTCACCTGACAACAGCGGATAGACGAAAACCCATGCGACACCGCCGACGGCAGCAGCAGCCAGGAAGAACAAAGCAAATTGCTGCATGACTTCCCTTCGTCAGACTCTCATGGCTTCGTTGCTGGCCTCCGCGGCATCGAGTGCCGCAGCCAAGCGCTGCTCTTCGCCGTAATAACGCGCGCGCTCCCAGAATTTCGGGCGGCCGATACCGGTCGCACGGTGACGCCCGATGATATTGCCGTGGGCATCTTCACCCGTGATGTCGTAAACGAAGATGTCCTGCGTGGTTATGACATCACCCTCCATTCCAATCACTTCGGTGATGTGTGTGATGCGGCGGGAGCCATCGCGTAGGCGCGCTGCCTGGATGACGACATCAATAGAGGATGTGATCATTTCGCGAATGGTGCGCGAAGGTAACGCAAAGCCGCCCATCGTGATCATCGATTCGAGGCGCGATAGAGCCTCGCGCGGACTGTTCGCGTGCAACGTTCCCATTGAGCCATCGTGGCCGGTGTTCATCGCCTGCAAGAGGTCGAATGCTTCCGGTCCGCGCACCTCGCCGACGATGATGCGTTCCGGGCGCATACGCAGGCAGTTGCGCACCAGGTCGCGCATTGTGATCTGCCCTTCGCCTTCGAGATTGGGCGGGCGCGTCTCCAGACGCACGACGTGCGGCTGCTGCAACTGCAGCTCCGCCGCATCCTCGCAGGTGATGATGCGCTCATCCTCGTCGATGAAGCGGGTGAGGCAGTTCAGCAGCGTGGTCTTGCCGGAACCGGTTCCGCCGGACACAAGCGTGTTTACCCGCGAGCGGCCGATGATGCGCAGAATCTCGGCGCCGTGCGGCGTGATCGTTCCGAATTTGACGAGCTGATCGAGCGTTAGCTTGTCCTTCTTGAACTTGCGAATGGTGAGCGCGGGACCGTCAATCGCAAGCGGCGGCACGATGGCGTTTACGCGAGAGCCATCAGGAAGACGCGCGTCACAAATCGGCGACGATTCATCGACGCGCCGGCCGATCTGACTGACGATGCGCTGGCAAATATTAAGCAGTTGCTGGTTGTCGCGAAAGCGAATGCCGGTGCGCTGTATCTTGCCTTTCACTTCGATGTAAACGGTGTTCGAGCCATTTACCATGATGTCTGCGATGTCGTCGCGGGCGAGCAGCGGCTCAAGCGGCCCAAACCCGAGAACGTCATTACAGATATCGTCGAGCAAGTCCTCCTGCTCGGAAATGGACATCACGATGTTTTTGATCGCGATGATTTCGTTGACAATATCGCGAATTTCTTCCCGCGCTGAATCGGTATCGAGACGCGCAAGTTGCGCAAGATCGATGGCTTCGATCAATGCGCCGAAGATAGTACCTTTGGTCTGGTAATAGCTTTCGGAGCGCCGCGAATCGACAGCCGACGGCACCGCTTCGGCCGCCGGTGACGTCTTGCCTGGCACAGGCGCCGGCACGAGGGGAGCGCCAAGACCATCAGACGGGATCGGTGCCCGCCCCGAATCTATCGGCGGCGCTGCCGGCGCGGCTGCAACCGGCTCCGGCGCCGCAATAGTTTGAGGTTGCGGCGATGGCGCCGCACTGGCATTCGAGCTCGCACGCTTACCAAACACGTTCAGCCCTCGTCCAATTTTGCGGCTTATCGCTTCATAATCTTGCTCAGCAGCGGCGACAGCAGGCCGCCGCCTTTTGATTTCGTTTCACTGCGACCGGTCAGCACCTGCGCCATCGTCCGGAACATCTCAGCGCTTTTGTGCTTGGCAGAAACTTCGGCGATCATCTGGCCGTTGTTTGCCGCAGTACCGAACACCTGCGGCTCGAATGGGATGACGGCCAGAGGCGTGCTTTCAAGCGCCTTCGCAAAGTCGGCCGGCGAAATCTCCGGCCGCTTCGGCACGCCAACCTGGTTCAGACAATAAAACGGGCGGCGGTCGTTCGGCCGCGCTGCCCGCAAGTAATCGACCAGGTTTTTTGCATTGCGCAGGTTGGCCAAATCCGGACCGGAAACGATCAGGATATCGTCGGCGCTCACCAGAAGACGCTTGGTCCAACCCGCCCACTGATGCGGTACATCGAGGACAACGCAGGGAATCGTCGAGCGCAGCGAATCGAGAATGGCGTCAAATGCTTCAGCGCCAAAATCATAGACTCGCTCCAGCGAGGCCGGCGCGGCCAGCAAACTTAGATGGTCGGTGCATTTCGACAGAAGCCGGTCGATGAAGGCCGTGTCTACGCGCTCGGGTGAAAACACGGCATCGGCGATTCCTTGCGGCGGATCCTGATTGTAGTCGAGCCCGGCGGTGCCAAAAGCAAGGTCGAGATCGGTAACAACCGAATCGAGCGAAAGGTCGCGCGCAATGGCCCATCCGACATTGTGGGCGATGGTCGAAGCACCGACTCCGCCTTTGGCGCCGACGACTGCAATGATCCGGCCCACCGGCTTGGCGTCTTCGGTCGAGAACAGGCTGCAAACGCCGCGCACGACATCGAGGACGCTGACCGGCGCAATCAGATATTCGCTGACGCCGCGCCGCGTAAGCTCGCGGTAGAGCATCACGTCGTTGACGCGCCCAATGACGATGACACGCGTGCTGGCATCGCAGACTTCCGCGAGCTGGTCGAGTCCGGCCAGCACGTCTTCAGAGCGGCTGTCGGTTTCTATGATGATGACGTTGGGCGTCGGAGCGGAGCGATAGGCCTCTACCGCGGCCGCGATGGAGCCCATTTGAACTTTGACATGCGTTTTTGCAAGCCTGCGGTCTTCGCCGGCCGCTTGAACGGCGCCGGCAGTTTCGACCGTTTCGCAAAAAGCCTGAATTGACACGCGCGGCGCCGGCGCAATCTGCTCGTCGGCACCAACGCTTTCGACCTGCATTGGCGGCATGCGTTCCGCAGTGGAAATTGCGAGGTTCTGTGCTTGTTTAATCATTTGCCGAGATCGCTGATTTTAGCTTTGTCTATGCCGTCATATTGTCCGCTTGGGTTCGTTCCCTTACGGTATTTGTCGATCGCGACTGCGCGGCGCGGCTCATAGGCCGGTGTTTCGCCGCGCGGCTGCACCAGATCGGCCGGATTATCGACCATTGCCGCGAGGTTGCGTTGGGTCGCGCAGCCGAAATTCCAATAGCTTCGATTCTCGGTGTACTGATCGTTAAGCGTCGGGCCGAGGTCGTCAGGCCACAAACCGCACGGACCCGCGTGCGCTGTCAGCTTCTGGTAGTTAAGCCTTATCGTCGCCAACAACGATTTCGGCGCGTGATAGCTGCGGACGTAAACGGCATTTCGCGGAATGCCGGCTGCCGCGAGGATCGAGCGGATTTCGCGCAATGTATCTGCCGCCGCACGACTCGTGGCGCCGCCACGCGGAACGTCGACTACGATACCGCTGGAGCCTTCGCGATCCCACGCGGCCGCGAAAGCGAGGACATCCGCACGTTGCTCAGGCGTCAGGCCGCCGCGATTGCGGCTGACGAAAACGTTGACGGTCTGGCGGCCTTCCTTGAGTGTAATCGGATGGCGCAACCGATAGTCTTCGGGATAATTGAAACTGCTTTGTGTCTCTCCCGGCGTGTAGCAACCGGCCAGCATCGCCGCGATGCCGGCAATCGCCAGAACGCGTAGCGCGCTCTTGCCGCTTGCGCCGGCGATCGCCGCTTGAAACTTTGTCATTGATCGTCTCCTGGGGCGCTCAATCGAGAATGAAACCGTATTGGCCGTGATAAAGGCGCGGATCGGTCGGGCCTCCATTCGTGCCGTAGATTCGATTCAGCCGGCCGAGAAAAATGCTGCTGGGGTCGGACGGATCGGCGAAGCCGTCATCAGGACGCGACAGTCTTTTCTGCGCAACCGCGTGCACGATGTAAGGCGTAACCAGCACCACGAGCTCGGTTTCGTTGTTGATGAAGTCGCGGCTCTTGAAAAGCGTGCCGAGCACCGGCAACTGCATCAGGCCGGGAACGCCGCTGATTGCCTGCTTTGTCTGCTCCTGGATCATGCCGGCAAGCGCGAGCGATCCGCCGGAAGGAATTTCAACGGTTGTTTCGGCGCGGCGCGTCGTGATCGAGGGAATTGTGATGCCTGACGCGGAGCCCGTTGGCTGAATGGCGATCGAATTTTCCTGCGAAATGTCCGACACCTCGGTCATAACCTTGAGGCTGATTCGACCCTGCGTCAGCACCACCGGGGTAAACGTCAAGCTTACGCCGAACTTCTTGAACTCAATGGAAGGCTGACACACCACATTCGGTGGCGGGCTGCACTGCAATCCACTCGGGACGGGAAACGTGCCGCCTGCCAAAAAGCTGGCGGTTTCTCCGGAAATGGCCGTCAAGTTTGGTTCGGCCAATGTACGCATGACGCCGGCGCGATCCATCGCTTGCAAAGTTGCCGAGATGTGGTTCCCGCCAAGATCTCCTATCAGACCGGTGATGCTGTTCGACGGCGTCGAGCCGGAGGCCGAAAAGGGGTTGGCCGAGTTGAAAACAACGGAGCCGAATCCCGCGCTGCCGTTAAAGTTGATCCCAAGCTGCTTCAGGACGTCGCGGCGAACTTCGGCGACGGTCACCTTCAGCATGACCTGGTCGCCGCCGCGAACGGTTATGCCATTGACAACCTTTGTATCGCCGCCTGCCAACTGAACGGCCAAATCATAGGCATGCTGCGCCTCTGCCGGATTGGCGGCGGTCCCGGAGAGCATGATTCCGGTCCCGACACCCTCGATATGGATATCGGCATCGGGCATCGTCTTCTTCAGCGCTGCGCGCAAGCCGTTCAGGTCGCGCGTTACAGCAATATCGAAGCCGGCAATCTGGTGCCCCTGAGCGTCGAAGAAAAAGATGTTGGTTTGCCCCACCGCTACGCCGATCATGTAAACGCGGCGCGACGTACGTATGACTGCGTTTGCGATCTTCGGATCGGCAACGAGCACGTCCTTGATGTCCGCGGGTAAGTCGATCGCAACGGATTTGCCGATCCCCAGCGCGATGAATCGCGAAGTGGCTTCGCTCGCGGCAACGTGCAAGACGGGCACGTTCTTATCGGCAGCCGATGCCGGAACGGCCGGACCTAGCCCGCAAGCAACGACAAGCCCCGCTAAGCTTGCGATACGAATTAACAGCCGTTTCCCCATGTCCCGATGTCCTCTAAATTTAATCACTTGACGGAAGACGTGCTGCTCACCCCAAAACGAACCATGTTGACGGACCCGCCGCCGCGACCGTTCAGGGCTTCCAGGGCATCCGTCGCCTGCGGCTTGTCTTGCGAGGCGTCAGCCATGCTGCGCAAGGCAAGCGATAACGTCCCCAATTTGCGGGCAAGCGCCAGCGATTCCGCCTGAGATTGGTTCAGCTCAAGCGTCGCGGTTTTACCGACAACCACCTTCTGCCCATTCTTCTCCTGAATGGTCTGGTCGATTGCCAACACCCGCACATTGCTGAGGATTGTCTCGCTTGTCTCGCGAGTGCCTGTCGCCTTGTCTCCTTTTTCGGTGCGCGTAAGGATGACGTCGACGTGGTCGTTCGGCAGAATGAAGCCGCCGGCCCCCGTTTCCGCGGATATTTGGGTCGAGATGGCGCGCATGCCGGACGGAAGGATCGCGGCCATAAAGCCGGAGCCCTTCGCGTCAACCAGCTTTGCTTCGCGTATCGGTTCGCCGGCGACGAACGATGAACGCGCCATCGATCCGGCCAGTTTTTCGATGGCGTGAGGGCGATCCGACCTGCGGATGAAGTTGTTGCTGGCAACGTTCGCAGGCCAACTCTGCCACTTCACATCCTTTGCGGAAATCGCCTGACCCAACGGGATGTCGGTGTTGGCCACCAGAATATCGACGGTAGCGACCTTTGCCGGCGCCGCCGGCGCAGGCTTGTGCGACCGACCGGCCAGCAGGGCAGCAACGCCGCCCGCGGCGAGGGCTACGGTCAAGACGACGAGACGCGCGGCTTTCATTACGCTTTTCTTTCCCGATACATGACGGCTCGCGTGCCGTGATGAAGATTCGGAGCCGCAAAACGCAGCCCCTCGAAGTTGATTTCAGCATTGAATGGTCAAGGTATGGTTAAGAAGCGGTATCGAAATCGCGTTAATACCGCGTTGAGCCTGAACGGAAGGCCGGGGGCTCTCAGAATTGGATGCGGAAAACTGCCATCCAATCGGTCTGCGGATAGATGACGAGTGCCGCGGCGGCGAGCGCGATGCCATACGGCACGCCGCCCCCCTTCTGATGCAGCCGGGCGACCCACTCCTGACGTGCGAGCATCAACGGCAAGGGAAAAAGGCGAAATTGGATGAGCAGTAATGTCAGCGCGCCGCCAAAGAGGGAGGCGTAGATCAGATATTCCGGCAGGTAATCAAATCCGAACCAGAGCGTGGTTGCGGCGGCCAGCTTTGCATCCCCGCCGCCGATCCACCCACGGACAAAGAAGACGAATGTCGCCGCGAGAACGAGGGCAGCGGCGCCGATATGCCAGCCGATTGCGGTAAGGCTCATTCCGTCGGCAACCGCAAGCACAGCGAAGGCTGCCACAAGCGCCAGGGAAAGGCGGTTGGAAATGGTCATCGTCAGCAGATCGCTCGATGCCGCAAACGTCATCAAGGTGGGAAAAAGAAGCAGCTTGAGCAAATCGAGCGCCATCGCCCCACCCATGTCGTTGAGACCGAGAGCCGATCTCGAATCGGGCTCCAGAATAGTTAGGCGGAGATTGCCGTTCGGTTAGCGTTGGGCGAGCTGCGCGGATTTTGGTGCCGCAATGTGCGCCGCTGTAACACGTCCGGCAAAAAGCAAGGGGCTCCGGCCAGCGGCCGGAGCCCCCGAACAATTTGAGGCGTGATTTACGGGCTGGCGCCGGTTCCATCAATCGCGTTCTTCACCTTGCCGAAGGTCGTATTCAGGCTCGAACCGAGCTGACCCACAACAAGAATGATGGCAACCGAGATGCCGGCAGCGATAAGGCCATACTCGATCGCGGTGGCGCCCGACTCGTTCTTCAGGAAACGCACAACATGCTTCTTCATCAGTAGGCTCCTTGGATCCACACGTGGCTGTCTGAGCTGGCCGGCGTCCGGATTTCATCCCGGCTCGCTCTGACCATGGCCCAACCTAACCCGCGGCGATTGCAGGCTGGTTAATGCCTGCGCAGAAAACGCCGTTGTTTCAGGGCGGTGACAACGTAGTTAACAAAGCTCGTAGCGGAACGCCGACGAGCTGAAGTTCGGAGGCGGCATAACCAGCCGATAACGCTTACCGATCCCTAACAGAATTCTCCAGGAAACAGGATAATGTTGTCATTTGATTGATTTGCATTGTGCGAAGACGGCCTGCGCGGCATCGCCGCCAGCTGCCGCGCGCGATTACATCCAGCTCGCATGTCGGCTTGACGACACGGCTCGAAGACTCGAACGTGGCTTTCCGTACCGGCGCAAAGACACAAAATTTGTACTTCATTCACCTAATTTGCACTTCTTTCACTTATTTACAGCCAAATGAGTCGTTGAGGCTCTGCCGTTCGAGCAGCGGATTCATTGGTGTGTAGCGCGGGAGATTTCGATGACGCTCAGGTTCAAGAATTGCAAGCCGCTTTGGCTGGTTTGTGCCGCTGTCTTTGCCGCGGCCCCGCTGGCAGCGACCCAGGCGCGCGCCGAGACGGTCGCAATCGAACTCGATCAGGCGAAGCTGATGCAGTTGCCCAGCAAGGTGGCAACGATCGTGATCGGAAATCCGCTGATTGCCGATGCCACGCTGCAGCCCGGCGGCATTCTGATCGTCACCGGCAAAGGCTATGGTGCGACCAACCTGCTCGCGCTCGATCGCGACGGGAAGGTCGTGCTCGACAAGAGAATTGAGGTCCGCGGGCCTGGGACCCAGGATGTGGTGACGGTCTACAAGGGCATCGACCGGGAGTCCTACAGCTGCTCACCAAAGTGCGCACCGCGTATCACGCTGGGTGACGCACCAGCCTTCTTCGGCGCTACGATCGCGCAAACCGGATCGCGCAATGGCCAGGCCGGAGCGGCGAAATAAGCGGGAACGATGGGGGCCGGCTTCCCGGGGGTATGATACTCGATTTGGTTAGCAGCTGCTTACCGGGTCGCGTCCGATTCAATTCGACAGCGGCAATCTTTCAACAACCCCTCTTTGATAGAAATCAGCGCGAACGCAGGGCCGTTGCCGCGCTCGAGACGGTTGCCATGTTGAAGACCATAAAGGTCAAATTCACGGCCGGAATGCGCCACGTGACGGGCAGCCGCGCTGCGCGACGCTTCGCGCGTGATCAAAAGGCAATCGCCGCCGTCGAATTTTCCTTTATCGCGGCGCCGTTCTTCGCATTGCTGTTTGCGATTCTGGAGACTGGCATCGTCTTCTTTGCGCAACAAACCTTTGAAACAGGCATGGCAGACGCCGCACGCCTGATCATGACCGGACAGGCGCCCACTCTGGAAAAATTCAAGCAGACCATCTGCAATCAAACCTTCCTGCCCAACTGCGAAGCCTCTATTTCCGTCAGCGTGAAGACCTATGCAACGTTTGCGGATACGACGGACGCGGATACCGCGCCGCCCATGAAGGATGGCAAGGTCGATAACGACAAGCTGCCGTTCGAGTTGGGGGACGCCAGCAGCATCGTGGTCGCTCAGGCGTATTATCAATGGCCGATTGCTGTGCCGCTGCTTGATGACCTTGCCAATCTGAACGGCAACCAGCGTCTGCTGGTGGCAACATCCGTTTTCCGCAACGAGCCTTACAACTAATGCGCCCTTTCCTCAGCATAAGACGCTGGCACGCGTTCACCCGCTTCTCCCGGGACGCACGAGGAATATCCGCGGTCGAATTCGCGCTCTTGCTGCCGATCATGGTTGCACTTTATCTCGGCGGAGTTGAGTTGACCGATGGACTGAGCGTGCAACGAAAAGTGACATTGACAGCCAACGCCCTTGTCAACTTGGCGGGCCAAACAACGTCGATCACCACGAGCGACATGACTAATATTTTGGACGCGGCTTCGGCGGTGATGTATCCCTATCCATCCGCTAACTTGACCGCAACGCTCACCTGCATCTCGATCGATCCGAGCACCCAGCAAGCGACAGTTAGGTGGAGCGTGCCGTTCCCGTCGACCGGCACCCATTACGCGGAAAACCAACCGCTCCCATTCCAAATAAATAAGGACCTGATCACAGTGAAGCAGAGCGACGGCACAGATGTCGTTGTCAATCCAAACCTGCTCCTGGCCGAGGTCTCGTATGCCTATACGCCGATAATCGGGTACGCCATCACCAGCACGATAAATATATCGGACAGGATGTACATGGCGCCGCGCATTTCGCCGCCCAGCTACGGCGATAGCGAGGCCACTGCGAAAAAGTGCACGCCTTGACCGCTATCTGATCGGCAACGCAGTTGTCGACTTGATTCGTTCCATCGCAAAGCGCGACGTTACGTTTTTCAAAGGTACCGTTGCGATCAACTGCTTATAGAAATGATCGTAGCCCTGGATATCGGGCACAACAACGCGCAGCATATAGTCGACATCGCCTGCCATCCGATAGAATTCCATCACCTCAGGCATGGCGCCGACGACTTCGGCGAATTTGGTCAGCCATTCGCGCGAGTGGTCGCCGGTCTCCACCGACACAAAAACCGTAATGCCAAGGCCGACTTTTTCCGGGTCCACCAGCGCCACCCGCCGCGTAATCACGCCGTCAGCCTCCAGCCGCTGGAGACGCTTCCAGCACGGGGTGGATGAGAGGCCGACGCGCTGACCGATCTCTGCAACAGACAGCGAAGCGTCCTGCTGGACCACGGCCAGAATCTTCCGGTCGATGGCATCCATTCTGTTGGTCCCTCGCGTTTTGGAAGGCATATCTACGTCTTGCTTCATGACAGTATAAATATTCTTATTTGATCCGGATATCTGTCTTTATAGAGAAAGAAATTCTAGTTCAAGGGCAATCTTCTGTGATCGTGAACAGAGCCCCCGTCAGGACCCCCCATGAGAAATCCTTTTTCATCCAGGATCGCGCAAACATTCGCCGCCTTGTTGGCGTTTGCCGCGATCGCCGCCGCAACGCCGGCTGCCGCTGACCCCCTCGTTTCGCCCGCTTGGCTGAAGGCCCATCTCGGCGAAGCAAATCTCGTCGTCCTCGATATCCGCTCCGCCATCGACGGCAGCAAGCCCGAGACGTTTGCGCAGGGTCACATTCCTGGCGCCGTTCACAGCGACTACGACAAGGCGGGCTGGCGCGTGACGCGCAACGACGTGCCGTTCATGGTACCGACCGTTCCTGAACTGGAAAAACTCATCGGTGATCTGGGCATCGACGAAAACAGCCATGTCGTCGTCATGCCGGCCGGCGTGAGCGTGCTGGATTTCGGTTCGGCAGCGCGTACGTACTGGACGTTGAAATATACCGGCGTGAAGAATGTCTCGATTCTTGACGGCGGCTTCGCAGCATGGAAGGCGGCCGGGTATCCGGTCGAGAAGGGACCACACGCCCCCTCGCCGACAATCTTCACCGCCAGGCTCGACAAGAGCATCTTGATCGAGGCGCCCGAGGTCGACGTGCTTCGGCAATCGGGCAAGGCAACGCTCGTGGACGCGCGTCCTGCCTCTTTCTTTCGCGGAAAGGAGAAAGCACCGGCGGCGAAAGCTTACGGTCACATCCCCGGCGCACAGGATATCGACAGCGCCCGCTTCTACGATACAGCCGCCAACAAGCTGAAGCCAAAAGCCGAGCTCGAGAAGATCGCGGCGACGGTGCCAGCGGACAAACCCGCGGTCGCTTACTGCAACACCGGTCACTGGGCGGCGACCGACTGGTTCGTACTGCACGAATTGCTTGGCCGCACGAACGCGCGCCTTTATGCCGGGTCGATGGTGGATTGGACCAGCAATGCAAGTCGGCCGGTTGAATCCTCGCGGACCAAATGGGACGATCTTTTGAAGGTACTTGGGCTCGGCTCGTAAGCCGACCCATGCAAGGGGCTTTGAATCAATGACGACGGCTGCCGTTACCGCGCCGCAATCGACGCGCGCAGGTGAAATCGATCTGCTGTTTCTGGCGACCGCGCTGCTCGCGACCGCCATTCTGATTGCATTGGTGCTGCTTGATCATCAGCCGGCGTCCGCCGCGCTGATCGCGGGCGGCTTCGGCCTCGGCGTTGCTTTCATGTGGGCGGAGTTCAGTTTCACCGCTTCCTGGCGGCGCTTTCTGACGCGCGGCGACGCCGGCGGATTGCTCGGCGGCCTTATTGTGATTGCGGTTGCGGCCGTCGTCATCGTGCCCGTTGCGGCGCTCGTGCCGAAATTCGGCGGCGCGATTGCACCGCTCGGACCCTCGCTCATCATCGGCGCATTCACGTTCGGCATCGGCATGCAGCTTGCGAACGGCTGCGGCTCCGGCACGCTCTACACAGCCGGCGGCGGCTCTGGCCGTATGTTGATTGCGTTGTTGTTCTTCATTATCGGCAGCGTGTTCGGCAGTCTTTCGCTGCCGGCGTTTCTTGATCTTGGCGGCATCGACCCGGTACTTGCATCGAATTATTTCGGTCCCTGGGGCGGGCTCGCCGTAACGCTTTGCAGCCTTGCACTTGCCACCGCGATAATCGTCTTTATCGCGCGCAAGCGTGGTGGCTCGATCGTGCCGCGCACGGGCATGATCGTCGGTGGAATCGCCATTGGGCTTTTATGTATCGCTGTATTCGCCGCCGGCGGCCATCCCTGGAGCGTGACGTTCGGCTTTACGGTGTGGGGTGCCAAGGCCGCGACCGCTCTCGGCTTCGACCTTTCGCACGCGACATTCTGGACCTGGCCCGGACCGAAACACGCGCTCGAAGGGTCAGTGCTCTCTGACACCTCCAGCCTTACCGACTTCGGCATGATCTTTGGCGCGATGGCCGCGGCGGCCGCAAGCCGCCCGTTTGCACGCGCCGCATGGCCGCCGGCGAAATCGCTATTCGCCGCTGCGGTCGGCGGTCTGCTGATGGGATGGGGCGCCCGACTCGGCTTCGGCTGCAACATCGGCGCCTTTGTTGGCGGCGTCTCGTCCGGCTCGCTGCACGGCTGGATCTGGTTTCTGGCAGCCCTTCCCGGATGTCTGATAGGCATCCGGCTCAGGCCGCTGTTCGGCTTGTCAAAAGACTAGTGCATGATCCTGAGAAGCACTGGCCGGTTTTTGGAAAAGATCACGCGCCAAGGAAAATCACGATGCGCATCACCTATATGATCGTCGTCGTGCTCGCGCTCGCTGCCGTGGTGTTCGACCATTTGTCGAGCGCGTCGAGCGGTCGCGCCGTATCGCCGGAAGATTTTATCGGCGCCTGCGCGCCCTGCGGCGCTCCCTGCCCATCCACCAAATGATTGACGATTTTGCACGCTCGCCGTGAGATAATTTCTGTAAGATGCGCCGATGGACCTCGGCCTTTCCAAAGACGAACTCGAACTTCAGGCGCGTGCTTGCGCTTTTGCCGATCGCGTGGTGCGGCCGCGTGCGGCGGCGGTCGACCGCGACGAACAATACCCCTGGGATGTCGTGACAGCGCTGGCGGAGGCCGGCTTCACCGGCATGACCATTCCGAAGGAATTGGGCGGGCAAGGGCGATCGTTTCTCGATGCCGTGCTTGTGACGGAAGAAATGGCAAAAGCCTGCACGGTCACTTCGCGCATCGTGGTCGAAACCAACATGGGTGCGATCTCAACCGTGATGGCCTACGGCACCGATGAGCAGAAGCGTCTCGCCGCAAAGCTCGTGCTCGCGGGCGACAAGCCAGCCATCTGCATCACCGAACCGGAAGCCGGCTCGGATGCCACGGCAATGACAACCCGCGCCGACAAGCGGGGAGATACATTCATCATCAACGGCCGCAAGCACTGGATCACGGGCGCCGGCGTCTCCAGGCTGCATCTCATTTTCGCACGGGTGTTTGATGAGCGCGGCGAAGAATTGGGCATCGGCGGCTTTCTAGCCGTGCGCGATGAAGCGAAGGGTCTCCGCGTTACGAAACGTGAAAAGACCATGGGCCTGCGCGGCATGCCTGAAGGAGAATTGACGTTCGAGAATCTGGAAGTGCCTGCCTCAATGGTTCTCATGCCGCCGTCGGGATTCCGGCGCGGCTTTGCCGAGCTGATGAACGCCTACAACAGCCAGCGCGTCGGCGCAGCAACAGTAGCGATGGGCGTTGCCGCCGGTGCGCTCGAGCATGCGCTCGAATGGGTGAGGACACGCGAGCAGTTCGGCCGCCCGATCGGCGAATTCCAGGGCCTGCAATGGATGCTGGCCGACATGCAGACGCAGCTCACCGCGTCGCGGCTGATGCTGTACGCGGCTGCGCGCTCGCGGGGACCAGGCGGTAGTGCGTTTCCCGACCCGATGCTGGCCGCGCAGGCCAAGATTTACGCAGCCGAGACGGCAATCAAGATCGTCAATGATGCCCTGCAGTTTTTTGGCGCGCGCGGCTACTCGCGCGACCTGCCACTGGAACGGATGGCGCGCGATGTGCGCATGTTCACGATCGGCGGCGGCACGGCACAGGTCTTGCGCACCCTGGTTGCCTCCAAAATGCTGGGCTGGAAATTGCCGCAGACGCGCGGCGGTTACCAGTCAAAGCCATCCAGGCGCGACGCCGCGGAGTGACAGATGGATCCTGCTTTTGCGAGTGCCGGCAACGCGCAAACGATACCGATCTGGTTCGTTACGGCACGAAATTACGATTCGGTGAGCAAGGGACTTGGTGCGCACGAACGCGCTTTCGCCGGCAATGCCGGCTTCGAGCCAAAGCCGGGCCGACACCTGCTGTTGCCGAGTAAAGAAGGCGAACTCGGCGGCGTCTTGTTCGGGCTTGAAGCCCCCGACGAGCCGGTAAAAGACCTCTTCAGACCCGGACAACTCGTGAGTTTGCTTCCGGCGGGCACTTACCATTTTGCCAACGCGCCGCACGATACTCGCCTCGGCGCGCTTGCATTCGCGCTCGGCTCATATCAGTTCGCCCGTTATCGCAAACCGGCAGAACGCAAGGCGCGTTTGGTCGTACCGGCAGAAGCGGATGCGGATGAGTTGAGCGCCATCGCCGAGGGAGTGGCACTTGCACGCGACCTCATCAACACGCCGTCGAACGACATGGGACCGGCGGAACTCGAAGCAGCAGTGCGCGCCTTGGCGAACTCGCATGGCGCGGCAGTCCGCGTCACGACGGGAGCCACGCTCGCAAAAGAATTTCCACTGGTACACGCCGTTGGCGCCGGGTCGGCGCGCGCGCCGAGGTTGATCGATTTGACCTGGGGCAGCGAGCGCGATCCGAAGATCACGCTCGTCGGCAAGGGCGTATGCTTCGATACCGGCGGCCTCGACATCAAGCCGGATAGCGGCATGCTCAACATGAAGAAGGACATGGGCGGGGCAGCGACCGCGCTCGCGCTTGCGCACATGCTGATGGCGCGCAAGGCACGCATCAGGCTGCGCGTGCTCGTTCCGGCGGTCGAGAACGCGATTTCGGGCACGGCGTTTCGCCCGCGCGATATTTATCGCTCGCGCAAGGGCGTTACCGTCGAAATCGGCAATACGGACGCGGAGGGACGGCTTGTGCTCGCCGACGCGCTGGCGCTCGCGGACGAAGAGCAGCCGGAATTGATTGTCGATTTTGCAACGCTGACGGGGGCAGCCCGTGTCGCGCTCGGACCGGACGTGCCGCCGTTCTTCACCGACGACGATGCGCTTGCCAGCGAGATAATGCGACACGGCACCGCTGAATTCGATCCGGTGTGGCGGCTGCCGCTCTGGCGGCCCTACGAGCAGATGCTCGACTCGAAAGTCGCCGATCTCAATAATGTCGGCGGGAGTCACGGCGGCGCGATTACCGCGGCGCTGTTCCTGCGCCGCTTTGTCGAAAACGCGAAAGCGTGGCTCCATTTCGATGTTTTCGCCTGGACGCCGTCTGGGCGGCCAGGACGTCCCGAGGGCGGCGAATGCCAGACCGCGCGCGCACTCTACGCCTTACTCGCGGAGCGATACTCTTGAATTGTTTATTGAATGCAATCGCTGTCATTGCCGGACTTGACCAGGCGATACATCCTCCTGCGAAGAATGGATCGACGCGCGTGTCAGGTCCGCGTGTGACGGCAACGCTTGTGCTTCCACTCCGAATCAAAAAGCTGATGTGACCATGGTCGCGCTTGACCCGCGCATCAACCCGTTCCGCCCGGAGTTGGCCGCCAAGCATTTGCAGGGACAGGTCGAGGCCGCGAAATTCGTCGAAGGTATCTTTCGGCAAGTGGTTGAGCCGCAGGTCGCGGTTCGCCGGCGCCCCTCGCACGACGCCCCGCTCGATACCGAAGCGCTGCTGGGTGAGCGCGTGACCGTGTACGAGACAACCGATGAAGGCTGGGCGTGGGGACAGCTCGAAACCGACGGTTATGTCGGATGGCTCTCTGCAGGCGCGCTCGATGCGATCGGAACTGCGCCGACGCACAAAGTTTCAGCCCTGCGCACGCTCGGCTTTCCCGGTCCTGATATCAAGCTGCCGCCGATCGCAACGCTGCCGTTCGGCGCGCGCGTCGCCATTGTACTGCAGGATGAGCGCTTCGCAGTGACCGCTGCCGGTTTGCATTTGTCTGTCGCCCATCTCGCGCCGCTGAAATCGAAAGAACGGGATTTTGTTGCGGTCGCCGAGCGCTTTCTCGGCACTCCATACCTCTGGGGAGGCAAAACATCGCTCGGCATTGATTGTTCGGGCCTGGTGCAGATTGCGCTGCAAGCGGCCGGCCTCTCCTGTCCGCGTGACAGCGACATGCAGGAACTGGCGCTCGGACGCGCGTCATCCCTCACCGATTTGAAACGCGGCGACCTCGTATTTTGGAAAGGTCACGTTGCCATTGCCCGTGACGCCAAAACGCTGCTGCACGCCAACGCGCATCACATGGCGGTCGCTATCGAGCCCGTGAAGGACGCGATCGCGCGCATCCGGGCCGCCGGCAGCGAGATTACGAGCGTGAAACGAGTTTAGGATCTGATTTTTTTTGAATTGCCGCGTGCGCGCGGTCGAGCAATCAAATGGCAGCGCGGGTAATTCGTCATTGCGCCCTACTGCGCGACAATATCTTCCGCAGCGATTTCCAGATTGAACGCGGCCGCAAACAAAGCGCGCGTGTACTCGCTCTTCGGTGCCTTGAATAATTCGGCCGCCGGGCCCTCTTCCACCACCTTGCCGTTGCGCAGCACCACGAGCCGGCTCGCGAGCGCCGCCACCACCCGCAGATCGTGCGAAATAAACATATACGTGAGGTCGCGACGCTTCTGAAGATCGCGCAGGAGATCGACCATCTGCGCCTGAATGAGCATGTCGAGGGCGCTGGTCGGCTCGTCGAGCACGACGAAGGTCGGCTCGAGCACAATGGCGCGGGCGAGCGCGATGCGCTGACGCTGGCCGCCCGAAAATTCATGCGGATATCTGGTACGCGTTTCCGGATCGAGGCCGACGTCGCGAAGCGCGCCGATGACGCGTTGCTCACGTTCCGCGCGCGACATGTGTGGATGATGCACCCACAGCCCCTCTTCGATGATATCCGAGATCGACATGCGCGGGCTGAGCGATCCGTAGGGGTCCTGAAACACGATCTGCATGTCGTGTCGGAACGGCCGCATCTCCTTGAATTTCAAACCTTGGATCGCCTTGCCGAGGAATACGATCGGCCCGACCGACGAAATCAGCCGCAGGATCGCAAGCCCCAGCGTTGTCTTGCCCGAGCCCGACTCGCCGACAACGCCGAGTGTCTCGCCCTTGCGCAACTGCACGCTGATGCCGTCGACCGCCTTGATGTGGCCGACCACCTTGCGCAACAGGCCGCGCCTGATCGGGAACCAGACTTTCAGATCGTCCGTCTCGACGACGACAGGCGCGTCAGGTCGGGGCGGCGCCGGATCCGGCTTCGGCTCCGCGGCCAGCAGCTGCTGCGTATACGGATGCTCGGGATTTGCATAAACGCGTTCGACCGGCCCCTGCTCGACAATGTGGCCCTTGCTCATCACGCAAACGCGGTCCGCCAGTTTGCGCACGATGCCCAGATCGTGCGTGATGAACAAAAGCGACATGCCCATGCGTTGCTGAATGTCTTTCAACAGCTTCAGGATTTGGGCCTGCACGGTGACGTCGAGTGCCGTCGTGGGCTCGTCCGCAATCAGCAGGTCGGGCTCGTTGGCAAGCGCCATGGCGATCATCACGCGCTGGCGCTGTCCACCCGATAGCTGGTGCGGATAGGCGCCAAGCCGGCTTTCGGGATCGCGAATGCCGACCTGCTCCAGCAACTCGATGATGCGCGCACGCGCTGCCTCGCCCGTGATGCCTCGATGCAGCAGCAGCGTTTCGCCGATCTGCTTCTCGATCGTGTGCAGCGGGTTGAGTGATGTCATCGGTTCCTGGAAAACAATCGTGATGTCATCGCCGCGTATACGCCGCAGTTCGCGCTCGTCCATCGCGAGCAGGTCCTGCCCCTTGAAAAGCACGGTGCCAGATGGATGATGCGCGGGCGGATAGGGCAACAGCTTCATAATCGAGAGCGCCGTCACCGATTTTCCCGATCCCGATTCGCCGACAAGCGCGACCGTCTCGCCTTTGTGGATGTCGAACGAGATCCGATCGACGGCCAACACCCGGCGTTCGCCCTGTCCAAAGGCGACCGACAAATCGCGGACGGAGAGCAGCTTGTCTGCGGGCGCTTCCATCGCGATCACCTGAACGTCTTTCTTGGATCAAATGCGTCGCGCACCGCCTCGCCAACAAAGATCAGCAGCGACAGCATTATCGCGAGAGCGAAAAAGCCGGTGAAGCCGAGCCAGGGCGCCTGCACGTTGGCCTTGCCTTGCGAAAGCAACTCGCCGAGCGACGGCGAGCCGGGGGGCAAGCCGAAGCCGAGAAAGTCCAGCGCGGTCAGTGTCATCACAGACGACGACAGAATGAACGGCAGGAAAGTCATCGTTGCCACCATCGCATTCGGCAACAGATGGCGAAACATGATGACCGCATTCGAAACACCGAGCGCTCGCGCGGCCTGGATGTATTCGAAATTTCGGCCGCGCAGGAATTCGGCGCGAACCAGGCCCACGAGCGATACCCAGGAGAACAGAAGTAAAATCCCGAGCAGCACGAAAAACCCCGGCACGAGCACCGAAGAAATAATCAGCAGCAGATAGAGCGAAGGAATCGACGTCCAGATTTCGATGAACCGCTGGAACAGAAGGTCGGTCCAACCGCCGAAAAAGCCCTGCACCGCGCCGGCCGCAACGCCGATGATCGAAGAGAAAATCGTAAGGCAAAGTCCGAACAAGACCGAAATACGGAACCCGTAGATCAGGCGCGCCAGCACATCGCGACCGCCGTCGTCTGTGCCGAGCCAGTTGTATTCCAGATCGCCGCACTTAGCGAAGTTATGTGTGGCGGCAAACTCGCAATCCTTCTCTGTCAGTAACCAGGTCGGCTTCGAGGGGAATGGTGAAGGCGGCTTGCTCACTTGCGTGTTGTAGGAAAACCGGATCGGCGGCCACAGCATGGTGCCGCCTTCTTTTTTGATGAGATCAATAAGATAGGGATCGCGGTAGTCGGCCGCCGTGCCGAAGAGGTTCGGGTCTTCCTTGTCGCTGAAAGCCGTGTCCGGATACGTCACGAGTACCGGAAAGAACCATTTCCCGTTGACGTGCACATAGATCGGCTTGTCGTTCGCGATGAATTCGGCAAAGAGCGAAATCACGAACAGGATCAGGAAAATCCAGAGCGACCAGTACCCCCGCCGATTTGATTTGAAATTCTCCCAGCGACGGCGGTTGACCGGCGACAAGCCGATACGATGTCCGGTCGGCGGCACATCCAGGCCGATCGTGCCGACCGCCGCCGTCTCCGGAGTTTCAATGCCGGTGCGAGTGTCCAATCAGACCTCCCGCGTCTCAAAATCGATGCGCGGATCAACCCACGTATAGGTGAGATCGGAGATCAGGTTCACAACCAGGCCAACCAGCGAAAAGATGTAAAGCGTGGCAAACACCACCGGATAATCGCGGTGCAGCACGCTTTCGAATCCGAGTAGGCCCAGGCCATCAAGGGAGAAGATGGTCTCGATCAGCAGAGAGCCCGTGAAAAAGGCGTGCACGAAGGCGCCAGGGAAGCCCGCGATGACAATCAGCATGGCGTTGCGAAAGACGTGGCCATAAAGAACCTGCGTGCGGGTGCATCCTTTCGCGCGCGCAGTGAGAACGTATTGCTTCCGAATCTCGTCAAGAAACGAATTCTTGGTGAGTAACGTCATGGTGGCGAACGCCGACAGCGCCATGGATGTGATCGGCAACACCAGATGCCAGAAATAGTCGCCGATCTTCTGCCACCACGTAAGCTCGGCCCAATTGTCGGAAAACAAGCCTCTCAAGGGGAACCAGTCGAAGAACGAGCCGCCGGCAAACAGAATGATCAAGAGAATCGCGAACAGAAATCCCGGAATGGCATAGCCTACGATGATGACCCCGGACGTCCACACGTCGAAACGCGAGCCGTCCTCCACGGCTTTGCGGATACCGAGCGGAATCGAAATCAGATACGTCAGCAGTGTCATCCAGATGCCGAGCGAGATCGACACCGGTAACTTCTCCTTGATGAGCTGCAGCACACTGACGTCGCGGAAATAGCTCTTGCCGAAATCGAAGCGCGCGTAGTTCCACAGCATCAGGAAAAAGCGTTCGTAAGCGGGCTTGTCGAAGCCGAACTGCTTTTCCAGACTCTTGATGAATTCCGGATCAAGCCCCTGCGCGCCTCGATACTTCGACGTGACGGCGTCGCCCTGCGCTCCATTCCGCAGCATGCCTCGCGCCCCGAAGTCGCCTCCGGGCGAGCCCGAAATGCGCGAGGTCGCGCCGGTATCGGCGCCGGAAAGCCTTGCGATCACCTGCTCGACCGGCCCGCCGGGCGCAAACTGCACCACGACGAACGAAACCAGCATGATCCCGAAAATGGTCGGCACCATCAGCAGCAGGCGGCGGATCACATAGGCGGCCATGAGCCTCTCACTAGGTCATTCCAGGGCGTCGCGAAAGCCAATCCGGCCCACCGGCGCGAGCTTGGTAGCCGAACTCCCGGTTCGCGGGCCCGCGCTCCGGATTGACGATAATCGAGCGAGCATCGCCTAGCTTTTTTTCTCGATCTTCGCGGCCTTGGCGGCGTCGTGCCACCACGTCTCGGGAATGCCGCGAAAATAACGCGGCCTTTTTGCAGGCCAGCCGAACACGTCCCAATACGCGATCCAATAGGACGGCTTGTACCAATGCGGAATCCAGTAGCGACCGGACCGAATGACGCGGTCCAGCACGCGGCACGCGGTTGTCAGTTCCACGCGCGTTTTAGCGGCGATGATGATGTCGATCAACGCGTCGATCGCCGGATCGGCCATGCCGGCCAGATTCTGCGAGCCGTTGGTCGCCGCCGCCTGTGACGAGAAATAGGTCCGCAGCGAATCGCCCGGCGTCTCCGAAAAGCTGAAACGCTCGACGGTAATGTCGAAGTCAAACGTGTCTACGCGCGAGCGATACTGCACGGGATCGACGATGCGAAGTGTCGCAGCAATGCCGAGCGTCGCGAGGTTCCGGATATACGGCAGGTGATGCGGCTTGAAAGTCGGCTCGAAGATCAGGAATTCGATCGTCAACGGCTCACCGCTCGGCAACACGCGGTTCCCGTTCTTGAGCGTGCAGCCGGCCGCGTCCAGCAGTTGCGCGCCGCGTCGCAGCCAGCGGCGATCATGTCCGCTGCCGTCGGTCACAGGTGGGACGTAGGCTTCGCCGAAAACTTCGTCAGGCACTTTGCCGCGGAAACGCTCGAGCAGCGCAAGCTCTTCGGGACCCGGCTTGCCTTTCGCCATCAGCGGTGAGTTCTGGAAGACCGAAACGGTGCGCTCGTACGAGCCGTACATGATGGTCTTGTTGGTCCATTCGAAATCGAAAGCGTCGATCAGGGCCTCGCGCACCCGCGGGTCCTTGAACTGCTTCCTGCGCGTGTTGATGAACCAGCCCTGTGCCCCGGAAGGCGTTTCATCCGGCAATACGGCGCGCTTGACGCGGCCGTCCACAAAAGCGGGAAAGTTGTAGCGCGTTGCCCACGTGCGGGATGTGAACTCTTCGCGGAACAGGTAACTACCGGCCGTGAAGCCCTCGAACCCGACCTCGCGGTCGCGATAGTATTCGAAGCGGACGATATCGAAGTTGTTCTGCCCGCGCGTCACGGGCAGATCGGCGCCCCACCAATCCTTCACGCGCTTGTATTCGATGAAGTGTCCCGGCTCGAAGCGGCCAACCTGATAGGCGCCGCTGCCGAGCGGAATTTCGAGCGTCGACTGGTCGAACGGCCGCTTCGAATAGTAGGCACGCGAAAAAATCGGCAGGCCCGCGACGAACAGCGGCACATCGCGCGCGCGGCCCTTCGCGAAATGAACCACAACCGTGCGGTCGTCCGCCGCCTCCACGCCTTTGAGATCGCGCAAGAGCTGCGTGATGATCGGATGTCCTTTTTTCTTCAGAGTCTCGAGCGAGAAGACAACGTCGTGCGCGGTCAACGTCGTGCCGTCGTGAAATTTCGTGTTCGGGCGCAGGATGAAACGATAGGTCAGGCCGTCGGCGGAAATACGCACGGCGCGCGCAGCCAGGCCGTACATCGCGTCCGGCTCATCGCCTGACCGCGCCATCAGCGTGGCGAAGGTAAGCTCCATGCCCTGCGCGGCGTCACCCTTGAGAATGTAGCTGTTTAGCGAATTGAACGTGAGGAACGACTGATTGTACTGCCGGCTCGGCCCGATCTGCGAAAACGTCCCGCCCTTCGGCGCGTCGGGATTGACGTAGCTGAAGTGATGGAAGTCGGCCGGATACTTGAGATCACCGAACGCCGATATGCCATGCCGCTCGACCTCCTCTCCCGCAGCAGACGCGCCGAATTTGCCAGCGGCAATCGCGCCGACCGATAGGACAAGGGCATGCCGGCGGGAAATCACGATCGTCGCTGCACCTTGGCAGCCTTTTGCGCATCCCACCACCAGATGGTCGGGAACGCCGATAGTCCGTATTTTGGCATCTTGTCCGGATGGCTGAAGCGGTCCCAGCGCGCAGTGCGCAGCTTGCCATAAGTCCATTGCGGCACGACGTAATAATTCCACAGCAGCACGCGATCGAGCGCACGCGTCGCGGCAACGAGCCCGGCACGGTCTTTGGCGTAGATCACGCGCTCAATCAACGTATCGACGGCCGGATTCTTGATGCCGATCAGATTGCGCGAGCCCGGCTGGTCGGCGGCCCGCGAGCCCCAGTAGCCGCGCTGTTCGTTGCCCGGCGACAGCGATTCGGCCCATGACGCGATGATGATATCGAAATCCCATTGACGTAAACGGTTCTGATATTGCGCAGTGTCGACCGTGCGCACCGAAACGCCGATGCCGATTCGCTCCAGTGACGGTTTGTAAAACAGCATCACGCGCTCGAACGCCGGTTCGTCGACCAGCAACTCGACTGTCATGCGCTCATTGGTCTTCGTGTTGATGAGTTGGGTATTCTTTACCTCGTAGCCGGCTTGCCGCAGAAGCCTCAGCGCCTCGCGCAAATTGTTGCGCACATTCTGCGGATTGCCGCCCACCGGGTTGGTGTAAGCCTTCGTGAAAAGCTCGGCCGGCACCTGATCGCGCACCGAATTGAGGATTTCCAGCTCCTGGCCCGCCGGAATTCCGGATGAGGCCAGCTCCGTGCCCTCGAAATAGCTCGCGATGCGCTTGTACTGTCCGTAAAAAATCTGCCTGTTCATCTCCTCGAAATCGAACGCGAAATTGAAGGCTCGCCTCACCAATGGACTTTTGAACTTGTCGCGCCTGATGTTGAACGCGAACGCTTGCATGATGCCCATATTGCGGATGGGAAATTCCTCAAGCACCACGCGCTTTTCCCGCACGGCCGGAAATCCGTATTCCGTCGCCCAATTCTTGGCGCTGGCTTCTGTGCGCCAATCGAACTGGTCGGCCTTGAACGCTTCAAGCGCGACCGTCGGATCGCGGAAATAGTCGTAACGGATTTGGTCGAAGTTGTTGGCGCCCACGTTCACATTAAGGTCCGCGCCCCAGTAATCCTTCACGCGTTCGTAAACGATCGAACGCCCGGGCACGAATTCCTTGATCCGGTAAGGCCCTGAGCCAAGCGGGGGCTCGAGCATCGTTTGCGTGACGTCGCGTTTCTTTCCGGATTTGTCGACGCCTTCCCACCAATGCTTCGGCAGGATCGTCAGTTGACCGACAATTTGCGGCAATTCGCGGTTACCCGGCCCGTCGAAAGTGAAGGTGATTTCGCGCTCACCCGTTTTTTCCGCCTTGGTCACATGCCGATAGTAAGCCGCAAGTTGCGGGTCGTTTTTTTTGAACACTTCGAACGAATAGATCACGTCCTCGACAGTGACCGGCTTGCCGTCCTGCCAGCGCGCCTGCGCGCGCAAACGGTAAGTGACGGAGGTGCGGTCTTCGGGATAGCTGACGCTTTCGGCCAGAAGCCCATAGTCGGTAGAAACCTCGTCGAGCGCCGGCGTGGTCAGGCTCTCGTTGATAAGATTGATGCCGCCCGCGAGATTGCCCTTCACGCCCGCGACCACGACGTTGAAATTGTCGAACGTGCCGATTGCCGATTGGCGCGCCGTTCCGCCTTTGGGTGCAGCGGGATTGACGTAGTCAAAATGCTTGAACCCTGCAGGGTAATGCACGTCGTCGAACAACGAGAGGCCATGCCGCCACACCTTCTCCTCTTCTTCGACGGCACGGGCTGGCCCCGTAACAGCGGGAATTCCGCAGGCAGGCGCAACAAAGAGCGCTGCTGCACTGCGCATGAGCCCTCTGCGGGAAAATTTCATCAAAAGAGCTCCCGTTTTTCGAATGGTCGTAATCCGTAACGGAATTCGCGCCGATTATGTCCGTTTTCCGGCTGGATTTCATGTGACACATCGGCCGCGCCAAACGCGACCCCAAGCCCCGAGCCGAATGGCGTGTTCCAACAAAAATGGCCGGGCGTGTGCCCGGCCATCGCCAATCTCGCATCCGAATAGTTGCTATTGCGGCTTCGGTGCCTGCTGCGGCGGGGCCGAATTTTGCTGCGCACCGCCGCCGGCAGGGGCCTTATTTCCACCGTCGGAAGGCTTGCTTTCTGCTGCCTTCGGCAGCGCGACCGGATTGTCCGAGAGCGTCCGCAGGTAGGCAATGACGTCTGCGCGCTGGCTGTCGCGCGACAGACCCGCGAAAGTCATCTTCGTGCCCGGAATATACCCCTGTGGGTGCGTCAAAAACTTGTTGAGTTCATCGTAGGTCCACTTGCCGCCCTTTTTCTTCATGGCGTCGGAGAAGGCGAAACCGCCACGATCTTCCCCGCGCGGACTATCGACGATGTTCCACAGGTTCGGGCCTACCCGGTTCGGACCGCCTTTTTCGAACGTATGGCAAGCCTGACACTGCCGCGCGACCTGCTTGCCGCGATCCACCGATGCGCTGGCGAGCAGCGCTTCGATCGGCTGCGACGGCTGCGCTTCTGCGGCTTTGGTACCGGCTTTCTCCTGCTCTTTGACAGCGATGGCATAGCCGGGCTTGGCGGGTTTCTGTGGGGCAAAGATGGCCCCGGCCGCGATATTGAGCGCGAGCAAAACCAGACAGCAGCCCAGGATGGCACCAAGGACCTTGTTAAGTTCGAACGAATTCATCGGAAGTCGGCTCCCGAAACGGGGCGAATCGGTGGGGACACGAAGCGCCGCCAGCGTTCCGGCGGCGCCGGACAGATACCGGTTTGCCTCCCCTCTGGCAACCCGTATAAGCGCCGCACGTGTGCGACATCCACTCCTGCACCGACCGCGGGGCTCGTCCTACCGATGACCGAAGCGATCGTCCTTATTCCAGCTCGCATGGCATCGACCCGGCTGCCGGGCAAGCCGCTAATCGAGATTGCCGGCTTTCCTATGATCGTGCACGTGCTGCGGCGCGCGGCCGCAGCCGATATCGGCGAAACCATTGTCGCTACCGATTCAGAAGCGATCGCGACGACCGTCGAAAAAGCCGGGGGGCGAGCTGTAATGACCAGCGCCAATCACGCCTCCGGCTCGGATCGCATTTTCGAGGCCTTGCAAATCGTCGACCCCGGACGCCGGATCGGCGTTATCGTCAATGTGCAAGGGGATCTGCCGACCATCTCGGCTGCCGACATCCGTGCTGCGCTCACACCGCTGTCGGATGCTACGGTTCATATCGCGACTCTCGCCGCCGAAATCAGAGACCTCGAAGACCGGGCGAATCCGAACGTGGTCAAGGTTTCCGGCGCGCCGCTTTCTCCGAACCGCTTTCGCGCGCTCAAGTTTACCCGAGCCGATCCGCAAGGGGCCGGGCCGCACTACCACCACATCGGCCTGTACGCGTATCGCCGGACCGCATTGGAGCGTTTCGTCAGCCTCCCACCCTCCGAGAATGAGAAGCGGGAAAAGCTTGAGCAGTTGCGCGCTCTGGACGCCGGTATGCGGATCGACGTTGCAATCGTGAACAGCGTGCCTCTGGGCGTCGATACGCCGGCCGATCTGGCCAGGGCACGCGCGCTGCTCGCCGGTTGACCGGCGGCGGTACCGCGCGTAACGGATCACTAGAGGCAACGGAAATGGCCAAGAAGAAGATCATCTTTCAGGGCGAGCCCGGGGCGAATTCACATATCGCCTGCAAGGAAGCCTATCCCGACCACGAAGCCGTGCCCTGCCCAACATTTGAAGATTGCTTCTCCGCGCTCACCAGCGGCGATGTCGACCTCGGCATGATTCCCATCGAGAATTCCATCGCCGGCCGCGTCGCGGACATCCATCATCTGATGCCCACGTCGAAGCTGCACATCGTGGCGGAATGGTTTCTGCCGATCCGCAATCAGTTGATGGCGCCGAAGAGCGCAACGCTCAAGACAATCAAGACGGTCGAGAGCCACGTCATGGCGCTGGGGCAATGCCGCAACATTATCCGCGAGTTGAAGCTCAAACCGATCGTTGCCGCCGATACCGCGGGTTCCGCACGCGAAGTCGCAGAGCGAAACGATCCCTCGCGGGCCGCCATCGCCTCACGGCTCGCGGCCGAAATCTACGGCTTGCAAATACTGAAAGAAGATGTCGAGGACGAATCGCATTCGACCACGCGCTTCGTCGTATTGTCGCGCGAGAAAAAGTGGGCGCAGCCCGGAAACGGCAAGGTTATTACCACGTTCGTTTTCCGCGTGCGCAATCTGCCCGCCGCGCTTTACAAGGCGCTCGGCGGCTTCGCCACCAACGGCGTCAACATGACCAAGCTGGAAAGCTACATGGTCGGCGGCAACTTCTTTGCGACGCAGTTTTATGCGGACGTCGAGGGTCATCCCGACGACCGCGCGCTCGTGCTTGCGCTCGAGGAGCTTGCGTTCTTCTCAAAAGAGCTGACGGTGCTCGGCGTCTATCCGGCGCATCCGTATCGCGAGACCTTCAAGGAAGAGAAGGATTAGATTGCGGCGGCGCTAGCGCGACACCAGCACCATCCATTGCACGCCGAACTTATCCTTGAGCATCCCGAACTTCGGCGAGAAGAACGTCTTGGCAAGCGGCATCGTCACCTCGCCGCCGGCACTCAACGCATTGAACATGCGTTCGGCCTCCGGCTCGCTGCCGGCTGTGATCGCCAGAGAGAATCCTTCGAATTTCGGATTGCCCTTGTTGTGACCGTCGGACGCCAGCACGCGCACGCCGCCGATGTTCAGGCTCGCATGCATCACCTTGTTCTCGCTGCCCTTGGTCACCATCGACTGATCCGGCGCATCCTTATATCGCATCAGCATCTCGGTCGTCGCGCCAAGGGCCTTGCTGTAAAACTCGATCGCTTCATCACAGCGGCCGTCGAAAAAGAGATATGGATCGATTTGCATGGCGTTCTCCTCGGAATTACCTCTGGGCACAATGGTCGATCAATACGGCGAGATGTTGCCTGTTATTCAGGCGCCGCCAGATCCGCGAGTCTGTTCGTAGCGCGCCACAAAGCGCGGCGAAAGACCGCGCAGGCGGTCAATGTCAACCCTGCCTGACCGCATGACGTAACTCATGGCGAAATCCATCGGCGCAAGCTGCATGTGCCCGGCGAACCGTTCGTACCAGGCGGCGCTTGCGCTCGCGCCGGCAACAATCTTTTCGACGATCGGCCGCCGCGTGACCTCATAGGCCGGTAATGCCGCGGAAATGTCGTCGGCATGCTCGGCCAGCGCGCGGTCGAGCGCGATCGCGTCTTCCATCGCAAGGCGGGTGCCGGATCCGATCGAAAAATGCGCGGTATGCGCCGCGTCTCCGATCAGCACATATCTGCCGAGGTGCCAGCGTTCGGTCGACACCTGCGGGAAACGCCGCCAGATCGAATTGTTGGAAATCAGGCGGCTGCCGCCCAGCGCATCGGCGAAAATCTTTTCGCACAGCGTCCGCACCTCGGCATCTTGCATGCGCTCGAACCCGGCATGCGCGAATGTCGCCTCGTCCGTCTCGACGATGAACGTGCTGCGGCCCGGCGCGTAGCGATAATGATGCGCGTTGAAGTCGCCGATCGGCGTGTGCCGGAACGTTTGCGTAAGCGTATCGAAAACCGCGGCTGTCCCAAACCACGCGAAGCGGTTGGCCAGATAATGAACACGCGCGCCGAATTCTTCTGCGAAAGTATTACGCACCAGCGAATTGACTCCGTCGGCTCCGACGACAAGGTCGTAATTGTCGAATTCGTCGATCGACTTCGCGATTCGATCGAACTGCGGCTCGACAGCGACCGACCGCAATCGTTGCTGCAAAAGCTGCAGTAGCTTCAGGCGGCCGATGGCCGCAAAGCCGACACCGTCGATAATTATCCGCTCATTTCTGTGAACGAGCGTGATGTCATCCCACGATTCCATGTGCGGGTAGATCGCAGCATACGTCGCTTCATCATCCGCCCGAAGAAATTCGAGCGCACGGTCAGAGAACACCACACCGAAACCGAAAGTGGCGTTGGCCGGATTCTGCTCGACGACCATAATTTCAGCATCTGGTCGGCGGCGCTTCAGAAGGTATGCAAGATAAAGTCCGGCGGGGCCGGCACCGATGATGGCGACACGCATGAGCAACCCTATCGTCATTCGTGGGCGCCGCGAAGCGCGCCAACCCCGAATCCATAACCATAGGCCGTGGATATGGATTCCGGGCCCGCGCCTTTGGCGCCTCCCGGAATGACAAACACATCAAATCGTCTGATTGTACTCGCCGACTTCCGGATGCTGGCGCAGCACGCCGTCCACCGCCTTGAACATCTCGCGCATTCGGTCCTTCGAAACAGGGCTTTCGACGACGACCACAAGCTCCGGCTTGTTCGAGGAGGCACGCACGAGACCCCAGGTGCCGTCCTCCACCGTGACGCGCACACCGTTGACCGTGACCAGCTCGCGGATCGGCTGACCAGCGACCTTATCGCCTTTTCTCTTTGCGGCCTCGAAATGCTTCAGCACTGAATCGACGACGGCGTATTTCTTTTCGTCGTCACAATGCGGCGACATGGTGGGCGAGCCCCAGGTTTCCGGCAGCGCACGGCGCAGGTCGGCCATGCTCTTTCCCGGATTGCGGTCCAGCATGTCGCAGACCGCGAGCGCGAAGATCATGCCGTCGTCGTAGCCGCGACCATACGGCTTGTTGAAAAAGAAGTGACCGGACTTCTCGAAGCCGGCGAGCGCGCCGAGTTCATTGACGCGTCGCTTGATGTAAGAGTGGCCGGTTTTCCAGTAGTCGGTCTTGACGCCGTTCTCCCTCAAGACCGGGTCTGTGAGAAAGAGGCCGGTCGATTTCACGTCCACGACGAAGGTAGCATTCTTGTGCAGCGACGACATATCGCGCGCGAGCATGACGCCGACCTTGTCGGCGAAAATCTCTTCGCCTTCGTTGTCGACGACGCCGCAGCGATCGCCGTCGCCGTCGAAGCCGAGGCCGACATCCGCCTTGTTGGCGAGCACCGCATCGCGCATGGCGTGCAACATCGTCATGTCCTCGGTATTCGGATTGTAGCGAGGAAATGTGTGATCGAGCTCGCAATCGAGCGGCACCACCTCGCAGCCGATCGCCGACAGAATACGTGGTGCAAACGCGCCCGCCGTACCGTTGCCGCAGGCGGCAATAACCTTGAGCTTGCGCTTGATCTTCGGCCGCTTCGTCAGGTCGGCGATATAACGCTCGGGAAAATTCTCCACGAATTCATAGCTGCCGCCACCTTTGAGAGCGAATTTTGCGCCGAGCACGATTTCCTTCAGCCGCATCATCTCGTCCGGCCCGAACGTCAGCGGCCGATTGGCGCCCATCTTCACGCCGGTCCAGCCGTTATCGTTATGCGAGGCCGTGACCATGGCAACGCACGGCACGTCGAGCTCGAACTGTGCAAAATAGGCCATCGGCGTGATCGCGAGCCCGATGTCGTGCACCTTGCATCCGGCGGCCATCAGTCCCGACACCAGCGCCATCTTCACCGAGGCCGAATACTCACGAAAATCGTGTCCGGTGACGATCTCAGGCCTGACGCCGAGCTCGTGGATGAGCGTGCCGAGCCCCATGCCGAGCACCTGCACGCCCATGAGATTGATTTCTTTTCCAAGCAGCCAGCGCGCGTCGTATTCGCGGAAGCCCGTGGGCTTCACCAGCGGCGAGGATTCGTATTCATAGGTGTTGGGTACGAGCGCAGCTTTCGGCTTCGGAAACATCAAGTCCTCTGAGAGAAACGGCCGGGGAAGAAAACGAATACTAACGCAGAATAGCGCAAACCGATCCGTTAATGTCGCAAGTTCTTATGGAAATTCGATGGCGGGAAGCTACTGCTCGAGCACCATTCGGCCGTTGGCGTATTCATAGCGTCCCAGCTTCGAGAGGAACGAGGTGCCGAGCAAACTCGTGCCGAGCGCCTCGTCGGGCAGCACGAGTGCGCTCACGTTGTAGACTGTGATGTCGCCGATCTCGATGCGATTGAGCTGCGTGCGCGCAGCCTTGATGCGTCCGTTGGCGGTCGAGACCACCGCCGTGTAGTCCGCCGGCATCGGACGGATGCCGAGCGACGCTGCGTCTGATTCGCGAAGTGTGACAAGCGACGCGCCGGTGTCCACGATGAAATCGATGCGCTGACCGTCGACATCGGCATTGACCGCGAAATGGCCGTAGCGGTCGCCGGCCAGTTCGACAATGCGTGCGCCCGAGCCGGGCTGCGCCGTTACGGCCATCGGCACGTTCGCCGACGGTTGCCCGACCGGCCGCGATGCGGTCTCCCGGTCCACAAATTTGGCGGCATAGGTCGCGCCTACAAGGACGACAGCTGCAAGGATAACCACGTTGCGCATGCAGCAACGCTAAGCCAAAGCGCGTTCAGGTCACGTAAAAGAGCCGGACGTGTCTCGGACCATGGCAAACGGCCGATTAACGGGAGGCTCCAAAATTGAACTATTCGCCACGGCGTTTTGTGCGGCGCGTGGCCGGCGCCGTCAACGGATTGTCGGGCCAAGGATGTTTGGGATAACGGCCCCTCATTTCCGTTTTTACGTCGGCATAGCTGCCGCGCCAGAACCCCGGCAGATCGCGCGTCACCTGCACCGGGCGATGTGCCGGCGACAAGAGTTCGATCACAAGCGGCACGCGGCCACCGGCGATGGTCGGATGGGTAGCCAGTCCGAACAGCTCCTGTACGCGGATCGACAGCTTCGGGCCCTCCTCCGCTTCGTAGTCAATCGGCACGTTCGATCCGGACGGCGCCGTAAAATGCGTCGGCGCTTCCGTGTCGAGACGCTTGCGCAAATGCCACGGCACGAGCGCATCGAGCGCACCAGCAAGATCGTCGGCGCCGATTTGCGACAATGCCGTCTTGCCGGTGAGAAACGGCGCGAGCCAATCCACCGCACGCCGCGCCAAGGCTGGGTCCGAGAGGTCGGGCCATTCGTCGCCTTCAACGCGCCGCAGGAAGAGAACACGGTCACGGAGTTGCCGCTGCGTCCTGCTCCAGGGCAGCATTGCAATACCAAGGCTCGCGATGCCTTCGGCCAACAATTTTGCTGCATCGTCATCGGGTGCGAGCGCCCGCGTTTGCTCATCGAGCACGATCGCTCCCAGCCGCCGGCTATGGCGCGCACGCAGCGAGGCGGAGGGTTTGTCAAACGCAACGTGACCGCGCTCCTGGATTTCAGATGCAAAACGCGCCTCGATTTCGGCGAGCGTTATCGGCGCGGCAAGCACGATGCGGCTCGCGGCTGCTGCACCGGTCAATTCGGCAACGGCGAGGAACGGCTCACGGGCGAGCGGCGAGGCTGCATCCATGATCCCGCCACGTCCATTGGCGAGAAGAAAAGCCCCGCTTCCGCCGCCGCGATTTTTCGCGATGCGATCGGGATACGCGAGCGCGAGCACGGAGCCGACAGACGTTTCCTTGTCGTTCTGGGATGCGTTGACCGGCGTCTTCGACGCCGGAATGACCACATTGCTCCACCGCTGCGCCATCGCGCGCGCATCCTCGGCCCGGCGTGAGCGGTCTCGGCGGAATTGCTCCAGGCGATGACGCAAGTCGGGTTCGTCGCCTCCCAGGCCACGCTCCGTAAGCACGGCAGCGATTTCTGCCGCTAGAGGGCCGGCGCCCTCGGCAGCCGCATCGATCACCATGCGCGCAAGCCGCGGTGGCAGCGGCAATCGACGCAATTTGCGGCCCTCTTCCGTAATGCGGCCCTGTTCATCGATGGCGCCAAGGCGGACCAGCAATGCTTTCGCTTCGTTCAAAGCGGCGGAAGGAGGCGGGTCGAGAAAGGAAAGCCTCGCGGGATCGGTGACACCCCACAGCGCCAGATCGAGCACGAATGACGACAAATCGGCCGACAGAATTTCTGGCCGCGCGAAGGGTTCGAGCGAACCTGTCTGTGGCTCATCCCACAGTCGATAACAGACACCTGGCTCAATGCGACCGGCACGCCCGCGGCGCTGGTCGGCAGCCGCACGTGACACGCGCACCGTCTCGAGCCTTGTGAGACCCACGTCCGGCTCGTAACGCGGCACGCGTGCCAGCCCGCTGTCGATCACCACGCGCACGCCTTCGATTGTCAGCGAAGTTTCCGCGATCGAGGTCGCGAGCACGACCTTGCGTCGTCCCGGGGCTGCCGGCGCAATGGCGCGATCCTGCTCGCGCGCATCGAGCGCGCCGAACAGCGCGACAATATCGACGTTCGGATCGCGGACGCGCTCTTTTAGCAGCGTGTCGGTGCGGCGAATTTCGGCCGCGCCGGGCAAGAACACCAACAGCGATCCGGCCTCGACGCGTAGCGCCCGTTCGACCGCATCCGCGACCTGCCTCTCGATGGGCACGCGCGGATCGCGACCAAGGTACCGCGTCTCCACCGCGAAGCTGCGGCCTTTGCTCTCGACGGTTGGCGCACCCCCGAGCAGCGCCGCGACGCGCGCGCCGTCAAGCGTCGCCGACATGACCAGGATCCTCAGGTTATCGCGCAAGCCTTGCTGCACGTCGCGCGCGAGCGCCAGCCCGAGGTCCGCGTCCAGGGACCGCTCATGGAATTCGTCGAACAGTACCGCGGCGACGCCGTCGAGCGAAGGATCGTCAAGCACGAGACGCGTGAATACGCCCTCCGTGACGACCTCTATGCGTGTACGTTTGGAAACCTTTGAGCCGAAACGCACGCGCAAACCAACAGTGCCACCGACATCTTCGCGCAAGGTCGACGCCATACGCGCCGCAGCTGCGCGCGCGGCGAGCCGGCGCGGTTCGAGCACAAGAATTTTCTTGTCCTGGCCCCATGGCTCGTCGAGCAGCACCAACGGCACGCGCGTGGTCTTGCCGGCGCCCGGCGGAGCCACCAGCACGACGCAATTGTTCGTGCGCAAGGCATCCGTCAGCCGGTCAAGTGCGTCATCGATCGGAAGCGGGGTATCGAACGTGCGTGCCACGGAAATAACCCGTCATCACCCGCGAGAAAGCGGGCGATCCAGTAAATAAGAACAGAAGTTTTACGCGAAATCGGTGATTACTGGATGCCCCGCTTTCGCGGGGCATAACATCGCTTTCGAGATGCTTCGGTCTTGGGCATCATCCTCGCGGCCGTCCCACACTCTCGTAGATGAAGCCGTGACGGGCTACTTCCTCAGGTGGATAAATATTGCGCAAATCGACGAGCACGGGCCGTTCCATGACCGATTTCAGCCGGTCGAGATCAAGTGCGCGGAACTGCTCCCACTCCGTCACAATCACCAGCGCCGAAGCGCCCTCGGCGCAGGAATAAGCATTTGCACAAAACGCGACATTCGAAATAACCGCCTTCGCCTGCTCCATGCCGACCGGATCGTAGGCGCGCACTTTGGCGCCCATGTCCTGCAAGGCCGTAATCAGCGGAATCGCCGGGGCCTCGCGCATGTCGTCGGTATTCGGCTTGAACGTGAGGCCGAGTACCGCGATCGTTTTTCCGCGTATTTCGCCGCCGAGAGCGGCCGATACCTTGCGTGCCATCGCGCGTTTGCGGGCGTCGTTGACGGCAACAACCGTTTCCATGATGCGCAGCGGCGCGCCGTGATCCTGGCCGGTCTTGATGAGCGCAACCGAATCCTTCGGGAAACAGGAGCCGCCGAACCCAGGTCCCGCGTGCAGGAATTTCGAGCCGATGCGATTATCGAGGCCGATGCCGCGCGCGATGTCCTGCACGTTGGCGCCGACTTTTTCTGCGAGGTCGGCAATCTCGTTGATAAAGGTGATCTTGGCGGCGAGAAAGCCGTTCGCCGCGTATTTGATCAGTTCGGCCGTGCGGCGCCCCGTGAACATGATCGGCGCACGATTGAGATAAAGAGGCCGGTAAAGCTCGTTCATGATCTCGCGCGCACGCTCATCGTTCGTGCCGACAACGATCCGATCCGGATGCTTGAAATCCCGGATGGCCGCGCCCTCGCGCAGGAACTCGGGATTGGACACGACCGCGAATTGCGCGTCGGCGCGCGTCTCCTTGATGATGCGCTCGACTTCATCGCCGGTTCCGACGGGAACAGTGGATTTGGTGATGACAACCGTAAAGCCGTCGAGCGCCCGCGCAATCTCGCGCGCCGCGTCGAAGACGTAGGTGAGATCCGCATGGCCGTCACCACGCCGCGACGGCGTTCCGACCGCGATGAACACCGCGTCGGCGGATTGGACGGCGGGAGCAAGCGCGGTTGTGAACTTCAGGCGCTCGGCGCGCGCATTCGTCGCGACAAGATCGTCGAGTCCCGGTTCGTAGATCGGAATTTCGCCGCGTTCGAGCGAAGCGATCTTGCTCTTGTCCTTGTCGACGCAAATGACTTCGTGGCCGAAATCGGCAAAGCAGGCACCGGAAACGAGGCCGACATAGCCGGTGCCGATCATGGCAACGCGCATTTCAAATCCGCAGCAATATGGTTAATCAGCTCGGATTGAGCCGGGGAAATGTCTCATAGCAGAGCAGTTTTGCATTGGCGAGTGCCGACAATATGGCGGACTTTCTGCGAACCGGTAAACGCTAAAGAAAGGGGAATTTGCTAGCTGTCCGCCTCATGCAGGGGACAGCAAGCGCGAAAACCGGACGGGTCGACTGGGTCGATTACGCCAAAGGATTCTGCATCGTCATGGTGGTGACGATGCACTCGACGCTCGGCGTCGAGGCCGCAGCCGGCCACGAAGGCTGGATGCACTATCTCGTGTCATTCGCCCGGCCGTTTCGCATGCCGGATTTCTTCATGATTTCCGGCCTGTTCCTGGCGAACGTCGTCGACCGCAGCTGGCGTACCTATCTCGACCGCAAGGTCGTGCACTTCGCCTACTTCTATGTGCTCTGGATGACCATCCAGCTGGCGCTCAAAGCGCCGGGGCTGGCCGCTGAGCATGGCGCCGCGGACGTCGTAAAGCTTTATTTCGTTTCGCTGATCGATCCATTCGGCACCCTTTGGTTCATCTACTTGCTGCCGGTGTTTTTTGTTTTCATCAAGCTTACGCGCCGCGTCCCCGCGCCCGTAATCTGGCTTTTTGGCGCGGCGCTTGAAATCTCGCATCTCAACACCGGCTGGATGGTGCCGGACGAGTTCGCCGCGCGCTTCATTTACGTCTACAGCGGCTACGTGTTTGCACCCTATCTCTTCTCGTTGTCGAAGAGCGTGCAGGAGAAGCCGCTGCGCGGTGTCGCGATCCTGCTCATCTGGGGTCTCGTCAACGGCTACGCGGTGTTTGCGGGGTATTCGCAACTACCGTTCGTCTCGCTCGCGCTTGGATTACTCGGCGCGGCCGCCGTCATTCATTTCGCTGCACTCTTGTCGCTGATGCGGGCGTGCGATCCGCTGCGCTACTGCGGCGAGCACTCGATCGTCATCTACCTCGCCTTCTTCCTGCCGATGGCGACGATGCGCGCGGTGATGCTCAATACGCATTTCATTGCGGATATCGGCACGATCTCCGTGCTCGTGACCGCCGCCGGTGTGATCGGCTCGCTTTGCATGTATTGGGCGATGCGCAATTCGCCGCTCGGATTCCTGTACGAGCGCCCGCAGTTCTTGCGGCTGGAGCCCAAACACGTTCCGGCCTTGCAACCGGCGGAATGATTCTGCTGTCGGACCTTGTGGACCGGCATTCAGTCATCACAAAGCGCTTGTGGATAGCGGATCGGCCGCCGACGCGCGGCCTCCGTTGATAATTCCGACGTTCCGGCCCACATTCGGGCCATGCCGCCTGCAAAAACAGCTGCCAAAGCAAGACCCGCCGCCCAGGCTTCCGCCGAAAAGCCGACGCCCTCTGTGTCACGCCCGCTGAAAAAGGGGGACCACCTCTTTTTGGTCGACGGTTCCGGCTACATCTTCCGCGCCTATCACGCCATCCGTTTCGAGCCGCGCACGCCGCAAGGCGTGCACGTCAATGCCGTGTACGGCTTTTGCGCCATGCTCTGGAAACTGCTCAAGGAGATGAAACCGGAAGAGCGACCGACGCATCTCGCGGTGGTGTTCGACAAATCGGAAAAAACGTTCCGCAACGACTTCTATCCCGACTACAAGGCGCACCGTCCCGACCCGCCCGACGATCTCATTCCGCAGTTTCCCCTCATTCGCGAGGCGGTGCATGCCTTCCAGATTCCGTGTCTGGAGCAGGCCGGATACGAAGCCGACGACATCATCGCGACCTATGCGCGCATTGCTACCGAAGCGGGAGCGACGACGACGATCGTCTCTTCGGACAAGGACCTGATGCAGCTCGTCGGGCCGACGGTCGTCATGTATGACACGATGAAGGACAAGCGCATCGGGCCCGCGGAGGTGATCGAAAAGTTTGGCGTCGGGCCGGAGAAGGTCATCGACGTGCAGTCGTTGATCGGCGATTCGACCGACAACGTGCCCGGCGTCCCCGGAATCGGACCGAAGACCGCCGCGGAATTGATCACGCAATACGGGGATCTCGAAACGCTGCTTCAGCACGCCGGCGAGATCAAGCAGGACAAGCGCCGCGAGACCCTGATCGCCCATGCCGAGGCGGCGCGCCTCTCGAAGCGGCTGGTCACGCTGGACAACAGGGTGAAGCTCGATGTGCCGGTAGACGAACTCGCAGTGCGCGAGCCGGACTACAAGCACCTCATTGCCTTCCTTAAGGCGATGGGCTTCAGGACAATGACCCAGCGCGTCGCAGCGGAAAGCGGCATGAACGCAAGCGCGATCGAGGCCGAGACCGATGTGGACGTCGCAGCTGCGCCAGCAAAGCCGTCGCAGTCCGAAGCGCCTGTTGGACGCCAGGCGCAGCTGCCGCTCAACGTGCCGCCCCCCAAACGCGCGGCGGCGCCGGCTGGAGCGAATGTTTTCTCGCCGGCCTCGCTCGCAAGCTCGCGCATTCAAGCTCTGCGCGCGAGCAGGATCGATCACTCCAAATACGAAACGATCGCCACGCTCGAGCGCCTCGCGCAGTGGATAGAACGGGCTCACGAAACCGGTGTTTTGGCCATAAAGACCGAAACCACCAGCCTCGATCCGATGCAAGCGATCTTGTGCGGCATCGCGCTCGCCGTCGCGCCGAACGAGGCGGCTTACCTTCCGCTCGGCCATCGCGAAGCAAGCGGCGAGGAAACTGCGAGCCTGTTCGCCTCGAAACTTTGCGAAGGTCAAATTCCCGAGCGGCAGGCGCTTGACGCGCTTAAGCCGGCCCTCGAGGACGAAAGCATCCTCAAGATCGGCCACGACATTAAACACGATTACCTTGTGCTCTTCCGCCGCGGCATCCGGCTCGGCGCAACCGACGACACGATGCTGATTTCCTATGTCCTCGATGCCGGCAAGGGCGCGCACGATATGGACAGCCTGGCAAAGCGCTATTTCGGACGCAGTCCTTCCCGTTTCAGGGACATCAAGAACAAGGAGAAGGCACTGTCCACGCAGGAAGCGGTGCCGATCGAACGAGCCGCCGCCTATGCCGCAGAAGACGCCGACGTCACGCTTCGCCTGTGGCGAGGCCTGAAGCCGCGCTTGGTGGCGGAAAAAGTAATGACCGTCTACGAAACGCTGGAACGGCCGATGCCGCGCGTGCTGGCGCATATGGAAGAGCGCGGCATATCGGTCAATCCTGCGGTGCTTGCGCGATTGTCGAACGAGCTTGGCAAGAAGCAGGCCACGCTTGAGCAGGAGATCAACAAGATCGCCGGCGCGCAAATAAATCCGGGTTCGCCCAAGCAGCTGGGCGAAATCCTTTTTGGCAAAATGAAGCTGCCGGGCGGCAGCAAGACCAAAACAGGGCAATGGTCGACCGGCGCACGCGAGCTCGAAGAGCTTGCGGAGCAAGGACACGAATTCCCGCGCAAGATTCTCGATTGGCGGCAGGTGTCGAAGCTGCGCTCGACCTACACCGAGGCGCTGCCCAACCACATCGATCCAAAAACCAAGCGCGTGCACACAAGCTACGCTCTGGCTTCGACCAGTACCGGGCGGCTGTCATCGTCCGAGCCGAATTTGCAGAACATCCCGATCCGCACCGAGGATGGCCGCAAGATTCGCCGCGCCTTCGTCGCCTCGTCCGGTAACAAGCTCGTTTCCGCAGACTATTCGCAAATCGAGTTACGGCTGTTGTCCGAGGTCGCAAACGTGCCTGCTCTACGCAAGGCATTTCAGGATGGCGTCGACATTCATGCGATGACCGCGTCAGAAATGTTCGGCGTGCCCGTCAAAAACATGCCGCCGGACGTGCGCCGCCGCGCCAAGGCGATCAATTTCGGGATCATCTACGGCATCTCGGCCTTCGGTCTCGCCGCGCAGCTTGGGATCGAGCGCGAGGAGGCCGGTGCCTACATCAAGAAATACTTCGAGCGTTTCCCCGGCATTCGCGACTACATGGAAGAGACCAAGGAGTTCTGCCGCAAGAACGGCTACGTGCTTACGCTGTTCGGGCGCAAATGCCACTACCCGGATATCAAGGCGAGCAACGGCTCGATCCGCGCGTTCAACGAACGTGCCGCCATCAACGCGCGGCTGCAAGGCAGCGCCGCCGACATCATCCGCAGGGCCATGATCCGCATCGAACCCGAGCTTGCGAAGGACAAGCTCGGCGCACAGATGCTGCTTCAGGTGCATGACGAATTGGTTTTCGAGGTGCCGGAGGCTGAGGTCGAGACGACCATGCCGATCATCAAGAGCGTCATGGAGGACGCGCCGCATCCGGCCGTTGCGCTGCACGTGCCGCTAGAGGTCGAGGTGCGCGCCGCCGACAATTGGGACGAGGCGCATTAACGCGCCTTCATCCTCGATTGAAGCGATGCTCCGAGCGCTGCGTTAACCGCTGCGTTAGAAGTCGCCCTCGCGTACGTACGGTTGCGCCCAAAGAATTGCCTGCAACAGCACAGCCTTTGTCCACGCCGCCTGCATGGCTTCGACATCGGCGGGCGGTTGTCCGCCTTTTTCGAGAAACGGCCGAATGGTGGCCGAGATCGGAAAGACCAGCGCCAGCACGTGCCGCAGCGGAATATGCGCGGCCGCGTGCGCGCCGTCGGTTTTGTTCTTTTTGACGCGATGATGCCGCAAACCGATCTCGTACTGGTAGTCGAGCCAGGCCTGATCGTAATTGGCGTCAGCCGTGTCGACGATCCACCGGCCGAAACGTTTGCGCACGGCGGCGAGATAAGCCGCGTCCGGCTCGCCGCTTCGCGTATCGACAAAATATTTCAGCAGATGCGGATTGCTGCCGACGAAGCCATACCACACGTCGAGAATCGTCTCGGTTTGCGGCTCGAGAATGGGGCGCGCCTTTCTCAGCCACTGAATGTCGTCGTGGCCGAACAGAAGCGATTTCTTGAGATCCTCGAGTTCGAGCAGCGAGATCGGTGAGCGCGGCGTGCCGGCCTGGCCGTAGGTGTAACCGGGAATCGCGGGCCGGGTTGCGCTCTGGATTGATGATGTCGTCATTGCTCCCTCCGTTTGTATCGAGTCGATACTATCAGCCGGACGCTCGTTGGCAAGATGGTTTCGACTCTATACAGTGGGTCCATGAACGAGGACCTGATGACGGCCGAACTCATTGAGCGGCTCTCGCGCCTGTTGCGGGCACAGAGCCACGCGGCGGGACTCAACCCTGTCCAATGGGAGGCGCTGCGCTATCTCGCGCGCTGCAATCGTTTTTCCAACACGGCAGGGGCCCTCGCCCGCTATCTGCACACGACCAAGGGCACGGTTTCGCAGACGCTCAACGCGCTCGAGCGCAAGCGCCTCATCGCCCGCAAGGCGGACCCGGTCTCCGGGCGCATCATCCGCCTGACGCTGACGCGAGTCGGGCGCGCCTTGATGGCACGCGATCCCATGCTTCAGCTTGCGAGCGCGGCCGAAAAGCTTGCTCCGGCGCAGCGCGCGGCCGTAACGGACGGGCTGGCGGCGCTGTTGGCGTACCTGCAACGCGCCAACGGGCTACGGCCGTTTGGCGTTTGCCGAACCTGCCGGCATTTCCGGGCGGATGCGTCAGCCGGTGGACCACATTGGTGTGCGTTGCTGGATCATCCACTGAACGAATCCGATGCGGGCGCAATTTGCGTCGATCATCAGCCGCGCGCCGCTTGAGGCGCTGCGAGGCTGCGGATAGCGGCCTGCAATTGCTTTTGCGGTGAAGTTGAGGCCCGACCTTGTCTCGCCGGTCTTGCCTTGTCCAGCCGGCATGTTCACTTTGAGCAGCATGCGCCGCCGCAAACGAGGCATGACAGCCGCAAGAACCGCAATACTCCGCTGCCTGGCCGGCGCCGTTGCTTTCGCTCTCACTCCTGAACTCGCGTTTGCGGCTCCCGCGCTCGACGGCGCCGGCATGAGCTGGCCGTGGGCGCTGCCGTTCGCCGGCATTCTGCTCAGCATCGCCGGCGGACCGCTTTTGTTTCCGAATTTCTGGCACGCGCACTACGGGAAGCTTGCGGCGTTCTGGGCGCTGCTTACGCTCATTCCGCTCGCGCTCGCATTCGGCGGTGAGGTGGCGCTTGCGTCGCTGGTCCACGCGATGCTGGCCGAGTATTTGAGCTTCATGGTGCTGCTGTTCGCGCTTTACGTCGTCGCGGGCGGCGTTCTCATTACGGGAGACTTGCGCGCCACCCCCTGGCGCAATGCGGGCGTGCTCGCCTTCGGCACGATGATCGCGAGCATTGTCGGCACGACCGGTGCGTCGATGATTCTGCTTCGTCCCCTGATCCGCGCCAACGCAGGACGGGCGCATAATGCTCATGTCTTCGTGTTCTTTATTTTTCTCGTTGCCAATATCGGCGGAATGCTCTCTCCGCTCGGCGACCCGCCCTTGTTCGTTGGCTTTTTGCGCGGCGTCGATTTCTTCTGGACGACATCACATCTTTTCATTCAGACACTTGCCGCCGCAGCGCTCGTACTGGCGGTTTTCGTCATCATCGACATCTGGTTCTTCCGAAAGGAAAAGGCCGCGCTGCCATCGACGCCAACGCGTTTACGGGTTCGTGGCCTTATCAATCTGCCGCTGATTGCGCTCATCATCGGCGCGATCCTGCTTTCAGCGGCCTGGAAGCCGGGAGTATCGCTCTCGGTCTACGGGACTGAAGTCGATCTGCAGGACCTGATACGCGATGGCGTACTCATCCTCGTCGCACTGGTTTCGCTTTGGCTTACGCCCGCCGAGCATCGGGACGCGAACGATTTCACCTGGGGGCCGATTGCAGAAGTCGCCAAACTGTTCGCCGCCATTTTCATCTGCATCGTACCGGTGCTCGCCATGCTCGAGGCGGGGCACAACGGTCTGTTTGCGCCGCTGCTCGATCTCGTCACCACTCCGGAGGGGCATCCGCGTCCGCTCGCCTATTTCTGGCTGACAGGGCTGCTTTCCGCGGTGCTCGACAATGCGCCGACCTACCTCGTGTTCTTTGAACTTGCCGGCGGCAACGCCGCCGAGCTGACGGGGCCGCTTGCTGGAACACTCGCCGCCATTTCGATGGGGGCGGTTTTTATGGGCGCGATGACTTACATCGGCAACGCGCCGAACCTCATGGTCTATGCGATTGCCAATGAGCGAGGCATCAAAATGCCGAGCTTCTTTGGATACATGCTATGGTCCGGCGCGGTACTGTTGCCTGTTTTTGCGATTGTCATCGCCTTTTTCGTCGAGCGCCCCTGACCTTCGCGCTGCTGCGCTTCTTCGGAGCAGCCTTGGCGGCACGCCTTGCCGCTTTCGCCGGAAGCACCGCAATCGCCTCGATCTCGAACAGGGCGCCCGGGCGTGCGAGTTCGGAAATCGCGACGGTCGTGCTCGCGGGCGGTGATGCTTTGCCGAACGTGGCTTCCCGCACTTCCCGGAAAATCGGAAGATGCGACATGTCCACCAGGTAGTTGGTGGTCTTCACCACGTCGTTCACGGTGGCGCCGACGGCGGCGAGAGCGAGCTTCAGATTTTCCACCGCCTTCATCGCCTGCGCGCGGAAATCGCCGGGCTCGCCGACAAGTTTGTTGTTGGTATCGAGCCCGAGTTGTCCGGCGATAAAAATCACACGGTTCGGGCCTGTGGCCTCGACCACATTGGTATAGCCCGGCGGCTTGGCAATCGTATTCGGATTCAGAAAACGGACGTTCGAAGCCACGGTCTTCCTCCCCTGCTGGCTTGCTTTTGTACCCAAGTCTTGAAATGTAGCCTGTCGGTTGGCCGGGAGAACAGCGGGTTCTGGGCCAGAGTGCGTGACCATAATCTGACCACGGAAACGCGACATGGAGGCCACCTCGGCGTTGCGTCCGTTACGCCGATTCGGGGGTAATTTCGTCCTGATTATCCGCTAGCGCGAGATGACAACAATGCGATTTGCGCCTTTGACATTGACGACGGCAGCGCTCGTCTTCGCTCTGGCCGCCCCGGCTGCAGCCGCGACCTGCCATAACACCGGTAATTTCGAGTCCTGGCTTGCGGCCTTCAAAAAGGAAGCCGTGGAGCAAGGCATATCCCCGGAAGTGCTTGCGGCCGCCGCGCCATCCCTGACCTTCGATCCACGAATCATCAAGCGCGACCGCGGACAAGGCGTGTTTTCGCAGACGTTCCTCAAGTTTTCCGATCGCATGATTGCCGGCGGACGGATTCCGAACGCCCAGAAGCTCATCAAGAAGCACGCAACGCTGTTTGCCCGCATCGAGAAAACGTACGGCGTGCCGGCGGCGGTACTCACCGCTTTTTGGGGGTTGGAAAGCGACTTCGGCGCGAACTTCGGCGATTACAAAATCCTGAGCGCCCTCGCGACGCTCGCCTACGATTGCCGCCGTCCGGACTTCTTTCGACAGCAGCTCCTGGACGCGCTGCGGATCATTCAGCGCGGCGACCAGCGCGCCGACGAGATGATTGGCGATTGGGCCGGCGAATTCGGCGGCATGCAATTCACCGCCTCCGATTATCTCAAACGTGCCGTCGATTTCGACGGCGACGGCCGCCGCGATCTCATTCACAGCATTCCGGATACGCTTGCCTCAGCCGCAAATTTTCTGGTGAGCCTTGGCTGGCGCCGCGGCGAGCCCTGGCTCGTCGAGGTACGCGTGCCCGAAAAGTTGCCCTGGCAGGAAGCAGACGTCGCGATCCAGCATCCGGTTTCGCAATGGGAGAAATGGGGCGTGCGGGCCGCACACGGCAGCCTGCCTGCCAAGAACCTCGAGGCCTCCTTGCTGCTGCCCATGGGCCGCTTCGGTCCGGCGTTCCTCGCCTATCCCAATTTCAAGGCATTCCTCGGCTGGAATTCCGCAATCGTTTACTCCACGACCGTGGCCTATTATGCGACCCGCATCGCCGGCGCGCCGCCGATCTACCGCGGCAACGACAGGCTCTCGCCGCTCGACCTGCAGCAAGTCAAGGAACTGCAGCGACTGCTCAACCAGCATGGCTACGATGTCGGTGAAGTCGATGGAAAGATCGGTGCGGCAACGCGTACAGGGATCAAGAAGGCGCAGCTAAAATTCGGACTGCCGGCCGACTCCTATCCAAGCATCGAGCTGCTCGAAGCGCTGCGCGGCCAGCATGAAGGACGAGCCGCCGAACGCGAATCAAACCGCCAGCCGCAATAAGCGGAGATTGTTCGCGCCTGCCGCCGACATAGCGAGCGCACTTAAGTCAACGGCGCGATCTCACCGGACGACGCCGTCCTGCGTTATGTGCAGGTGTGCAAAATGCGCATGCGAGTCGCTCAAGTTCAACGCGATTGGACTGGAGGTTTTCGCCCATCCCCTGCCGACTTCAGCGATCACGTACTCGAAGCCGTTTGGAATATCGATGCGGGCTCGATGATCGGCGCCGGTAACGGGGTTGCGAATCGGCTCACCCCGACTTTCGATCACTCCCGGCACATTGAGCGTTGCTTTGCGACCATCGACGTCAACCTCGAAATCGATCCTGGCAAACAGCGGTTCATGAACTTTTTCAAGTGTCGTCGAGAATACCTGAAAAAAGGTCGCCCCTGGTTCGGTATCCTGCCCACTCATAATGCGGAGAAGAGAATTGCGCTGCTCTGGGGTCGCCCGCTCGTCGACGATGGGCAGTATCTCGCCCCGCCCTTCATGAATTGCTCCAGGCCATGATGCCACCGCGGCAATTTTCAGGCCGTCCAGTTTGACGTCTCCATGGTGGCCTTGTTCGATATCGATGCCGATGACCGCCTTGCAGTTGCCGTTGGTCGGCAATGCGTTGAACTGGCATGGGCAACCGTAAGCACAATTGCAATGCGCAAATTCGCGCCCCTTGATCGTCCACTTCACATCCGGCACGTCAGCCTCCTGAGTCAAAGAGGTTCAATGTCGATGCAATCGGCATCGGCAACACGATACAATCCCGATTTGAAGGGCGATAGCAGCTCTCTTGGGCTATAAAGGGTCAGTATGCCTGCCCGGAACTGAATACGGCCATCCTCCCGGACGGCCGTATTCATTTGGAGTCTTGTTTGACCCGCCTACTCCGCCGCGATTCGCACTTCCGGCGCTGCCGCTTTGATATCCGGAGTGACGTGCTGCTCGAATTTGGCGAAGTTTTTCTGGAACATGGCGACGAGGTCGCGCGCGGTTGTGTCGAACTCCGCCTTGTCCTTCCAGGTCATCAACGGATTGAGCAAATTCGGTTCGACACCGGGCACCGACGTCGGCACCGAGAACCCGAAATAAGGATCGGTACGGAAATCCGCGTTCTTCAACGAGCCGTTGAGCGCAGCGGCGAGTAACGTGCGCGTCGCCTTGATCGGCATCCGGCGGCCGACTCCGTATTTGCCGCCGGTCCAGCCCGAATTGACCAGCCAGCAATCGACGTTGTGCTTTTGAATGTATTCACGCAGCAGGTTGGCGTAGACGGACGGATGCCGCGGCAGGAAAGGCGCGGCGAAGCACGTTGAAAATTCCGGCTGCACCCCGACGAGGCCCTTCTCGGTACCGGCAACCTTCGCCGTATAACCGGAAAGGAAGTGGTACATCGCCTGTGTCGGCGACAACTTGGCGATCGGCGGCATCACGCCGAAGGCATCCGCGGTGAGCAGGATGATGTTCTTCGGATGGCCTGCGCGAGCGGTGCGCGAAGCGTTCCTGATGAATTCGAGCGGATAAGCGGACCGCGTGTTCTCGGTCTTGGAAGCGTCGTTGTAATCCGGGATTCGCGTCACCGGATCGAAGCCGACGTTTTCCAGCACCGCGCCGAAGCGATTGGTGGCATCCCAGATGTCCGGCTCGGACTCGCGTGAAAGCTTGATGGTCTTGGCGTAGCAGCCGCCCTCGAAATTGAAGAGACCGTCCGGACCCCAGCCGTGCTCGTCATCACCGATCAGCGTGCGATCGGGATCGGCAGACAGCGTCGTCTTGCCGGTGCCGGACAAGCCGAAGAACAGCGCGCTGTCGCCGTCCGGACCGACATTGGCCGAACAATGCATCGGCACCACGTTTTGCGCCGGCAGATAGAAATTCAGCGTCGTGAACACCGACTTCTTCATTTCGCCGGCGTAGGACGAGCCGCAGATCAGCACGATTTTGCGCGAGAAATCGATCGCCACCATCGTGTCGGAGCCTTCACGCCCGCCATGACGCTTCGCGTCCGGCCGGAATGAAGGGAAGTCCACGACAGTCATATCGGGCACGTAGTTTGCGAGCTCCGCCTGTTCGGGGCGGCGCAGCAATTGGCGAATGAAAAGCGAGTGCCACGCATATTCCGTAAACACACGCGCCTTGATCTGGTATTTCGGATCCGCGCCGCCGACCAGGTCCTGCGCAAAAAGCTTCCGTCCCTTCGCGTGCGCAATGAAATCGGCAAGGAGATTATCGAAATTCTCCCTGCTCATTTTCCGGTTGCCCTCCCACCAGACCGAGTTTTCGGTCAGTTCATCGACAACCGTATGCTTGTCTTTCGGGCTGCGGCCCGTGTGGTGACCGGTAGCGGCCGTCAGCGCGCCGCCTTCGACGATCGTTGCTTCGCCGGCAGCAATCGCATGCTCGTAAAGCGCGGGCGCGGGAAGATTCCAATGAAGCTCAGCGAGATCCTTAAAGCCGAATTTGTCGGCACCATAGGCACCGTTGCGCACGCCCGATTCTTTCACGGAAAAAACCTCCTACCACGCGGTAGCACCAGACCATGATGGAAGTCGCGAGAGACAAGCAAACGCCAGCCTAAGGACCTCCGGGAATTCGGAACATAGTCATCACGCAAACGAATGCCAACGTCAAATAGTTTGCATGGACGATCAAATTCCATGAATGGCAAATGGCGACGTTGCACTGCACCAATATGACGCCGCCCGCACAGTTTGAGGAATTTATACGGTCTTTCAGCAGTGTTCGTGGGCTGGAGCTTTAATTTACGGCCGGCTTGAGACGATAGACGCACTATCGGTCTGCATCTCGACACGCGGCCCACTGTCTTTGCCGATCAAACTATAGATCGCAGCCAATACTTCGCTTTCACGGATATCACTCATGCTGCCCGCACCACTGACAATGCGGTGGGACACGCCCCAAGGACCGAATTCCGCGCCGATCTTCGGCAGTGGGACCAAATCGATCACCGGTTTTCCAAGCGCAGCGGCGATATGGACAATCGAGGTGTCGGGGCTGAGGACAAGTTCCGCGAATGAGAGTACCGCGGCGACCTCGGCAAGATTAGGATTGGGCGGAAGAGCGGTCGCTCCGCCTTCGCGAGCAATCTGCTCGACCAGCGCAGAATCCGCCAATGCGCCGAGCACCACAACAGAAAAGTCTGCCGAATTAAGCTCGCGGATGATCCGCGCATATTGCTTCACTCCCCAGAACTTCGCCGGCGACGAACCCGAGATGTTGACGGCAACGAGTCGGCGGCCCAGCGCCGCCACCTCTCTCAGGCGTTTTTGGGCAGCCTCGACCGCCACAGCAGGCAACGTGATTGAAAGCGAAGCCGCCGGTGGCCCGACCTCAATGCCCAGCGGCGCAAGCAGCTTCAGAAGGATGGGTACATGATGTTCGGAGCGGGTAGGCCGAGCAATGACGGATTGGTACAGGGCCGAGAAAGACCCTTCAAATCCAATCTTAACCCGTGCCCCTGACGCGATCGTAATGACGGCCGCCGTAAACGAGTCATTCAACATCATGTCGATGGCGACGTCGTAGCGAGCGCGCCGCAGCTTTCGCACAAGTTCCGCAAAACGCAAAGGATGGCGGCTGAATATGAGCACGTTGTCGATAAACGGCAGGAGTGGTGCAACGGAGGCATTGCGCCGGCCAAGCACAATGTCGATTGTTGCCTCGGGCATCGATTTCCGCAGCGCCTCGAAAATCGGGGTAGACAAGATCGCATCACCGATGCGGTCCGGGCGAATAAGGATAATGCGCTTGACGATACCGGGCTCAGTGGAACGAATGGATGCCTGACCGCACAACCTCCTGATTGCGGCAAGAAGAATCAGCTTTACGGAGCGTTCGAGGCGCTTCAGGACTTGCCGCAAGACGAACCTCTGGCATTCGGAACGCGTGATTGGCGAAACGATGGATCAGTATCGTAACAGAAAACCGGCGGTGGCTACGGAGGCCTTAAACCGGATTCCGCGATTGGAGCAAATCGTCATTGGCCTTCTCGCCGCGACGCCGCTGCTTGCGATCGTTCATTTTCGCTGGATCGATTTCGTCATTCCGATTGCCTTCGTGACCCTTCTCGCGCTGGCCGCGCATTCAACCGATTACCAGAATGCCATCCGACGCCAATGGACACTGGATTGGCGCAACCCGATCACCGCGTTTGCCGCCGCCAGCGCGATCTGGATGGCTTTCTCGGTGCTGTGGGCACCAAACGTTCATCGCGCCGCATTCGCCGCACTTCAAGCGGCCGCTATCGTGTGCGGCGCGCTGACGGTCGGCGTCGTGATCAAAGCCGTCCCGCGTGAACGGATATTTTCTGTTCTCGTGAAATTTACGGCTGCCGCGGCCCTGATCGCAACGCTTGCGTCGATCGGCGTCATCATGCTGCAACGTGCCGGCATGAATGTACCTCTTGCCGGCGACATTCGCGGCGCTGCCCCAAAGCTGATTCTCTTTCTCTGGCCCGCACTTTGCTGGTTGGCGAAAGAGCAACGATCGAAGGAATTTTGGTTGTTACTTGCGTTGTCCTGTCTTCTCGTGATCGTGTCCAGCAGCGGCGCCGCCGGCCTTGCTGTGCTGGGCGGAGTCGCCGTGATCGGCATCGGGCGACTGTCGCCGCGCCTTGCCCTTGTCAGTCCCCTGCTCCTTCTCTCACTCGGTTTTATAGCGGCACCGTTCCTGAGCCGCCTGGAATACCTCCTGCAGTGGCCGCACCTGGCAAATTATCTGGCGCGGTTTGAAGCCGGCGAGCGGATCGAAATCTGGAATTTTTACGCAAACCTGTTCTGGCAGCATCCATGGACCGGATTCGGCTTTCGTGCTGAACGCTTCTTCGACGCCGCGCTGTTTCCGCCAACGGTTCCCCTAGAGGGGCACCTGCATCCGCACAATGCGCCGCTGCAGATTCTGATCGATTTCGGCATTGTTGGCGCGGCGTTACTGCTGGCCACGCTTGCATTCGTCACGCGCGCGCTCTGGCGTGCCGGCCAAGCGGAGGCAATTTACGTCGCTGCTTGCATTGGGGCGTTTCTGCTGGAAGGACTGGTAAACTTCAGTCTCTGGGAATCGTGGTGGCTTGCAGTGATTTCGATCGCATTCGTGTTCTGCAATCGCCTGCTCAGCAAGCGCGAATTCATGCCGCACGAGCGCGTGTCGCCAAATCCTTCAATACCTGCCGCAACGCCATAGGCGTCGTGACGCGCGCGATAAAGGGCAGCCAGCGCGCATCGCGGCCGCGCTGGATTTCGATTCCTTCAGGATTAATACCGACGCACCGCCATTCACCATCAGGCGCGCTGAGCAACTTCGTGGCGTAAAGACGCAGCGCGTCCGCATGATCCGCGTTCATGTGCGCGATCGCATCCGCTTCCGCTTCAATTAAACTCGCGCAGTCGGACACATCGGTCAGCACGTCGTGAGGTGCGAGATCGACGATACGGCCGAAGCCGGCGACGAGATGAATGCGTTCGATCGTCATTTTATAAAAAGCAAAATCGCCGAAGCTTGCGTACTGCTCGGCGTCGGGATGACGTGCGAGATATCGCCTGCGCACCTCACCCGCATCGCTGACTTCGGCGCGCCCCATGAGCATGACCCGTGCGCCTTCCAGGGGATCGCTTTCTTTGCGTTCATCAAGCATCAGCGAGACGCGCGCGTCGGCCAGAATATTTTTCGTGTGCACCGCAAGGCGCGACAGCAGAAGAAGCGGCGCACCGTCGACATCGGTCGCAACATTGACAAGCGAGCAATACGGGTCGCCCGACCGCGGCATCAGCGTTGCAAGCGCACCTGATCGCCCTTCGTGCAAGAGCTTCCTGCTTGCCTTTCTGGCATCGAAGTCCGAGTTCGCCTTCATGCGCAAAACCTCACCCAATCGCGTCTCAAAGGCCGCCCGCCTTTTATCGGGGTGCGGGGTTGAATTCCTTACGGAATCACATAGTTGTTGCAGAGATGTCACATTTCAGCCCACGTTTGCGGGCTTCAAAGGGCACCGGGAACCGTCACGATAACGATCTAACGATCTAAAAGGGGCTTCATGCCAACAATTGCTCTCGTCGACGACGACCGCAATATTCTGACCTCGGTCTCGATCGCCCTCGAAGCTGAGGGCTACCGCATCATGACATACACCGACGGCGCATCCGCGCTTGACGGGTTCAAGACCTCCCCGCCCGACCTGGCCATTCTTGATATCAAGATGCCACGGATGGACGGAATGGAGACGCTTCGCCGCATGCGGCAGAAGTCGGATATCCCGGTTATCTTCCTCACCTCCAAGGACGAAGAGATCGATGAGTTGTTCGGCCTCAAGATGGGCGCCGACGACTTTATCCGCAAACCCTTTTCCCAGCGTCTGTTGGTGGAGCGCGTCAAAGCCGTGCTCCGGCGCGCAACCCCGAAGGACGGCAGCGCTCCAAAAGAGGCAGACGCCAAGGCGCTCGAGCGCGGCGCGCTGCGCATGGACCCGGAGCGGCATACCTGCACCTGGAAAAACGAGCCGGTCACGCTCACCGTCACCGAATTCCTCATTTTGCAGGCCCTGGCACAACGGCCGGGCGTCGTTAAAAGCCGCAACGCGCTGATGGATGCGGCCTATGACGATCAAGTCTACGTGGACGACCGTACGATCGATAGCCACATCAAGCGCCTTCGCAAGAAGTTCAAAGTCGTCGACAGCGAATTTGAGATGATCGAGACGCTTTACGGGGTGGGCTATCGTTTCAAGGAAGCGTGACCCGGCCGCGGCGACGGCAAAGGCGGACTGACGGGTGCGGCGGTTTGCGGTAAAATCTAGGGAGCTTAAAAGCTCCCCGAACCAATCCGACGGAACCGAACGCAGTGCTCGACCGAACCGCGGAAATTGCTGCGCAAGATGCCGAGCGCGAACGGCAAGATGAGGAATCCGTCCGCGGCGGGCAAGGCTGGCGTGCCAGCCTTAAAGCACCCTTGCGTTCGGCGTGGCAATTCTTTGTCACGCAGAGCTTCTCGAGCCTCACCCGGCGCATCGTCGTCCTCAATCTTGCCGGTCTGGTCGCACTCGTCGTCGGCGTTCTTTACCTATCGCAATTCCGCGCCGGCCTGATCGACGCGCGCGTGCAAAGCCTGCTGGTGCAGAGCCAGATCATCGCCGCCGCAATCGCCGCATCGGCCACGGTCGAAACCAATTCGATAACGATCGATCCCGAGCGGCTGCTGGAATTGCAAAACGGCGAAAGCTACGGCCCGTCCGACGACTCCTCGATCGAGTTTCCCATCAATCCCGAGCGCGTCGCGCCGGTACTTCGCCGTCTGGTATCGCCGACGAAAACGCGTGCGCGCATTTACGATCGCGACGGCGTGCTCATTCTCGACAGCCGCAGTTTGTATGGCCGCGGCGACGTGCTTCGATTCGATCTGCCGCCGCCCAACGCGGAAAAGCCGGGGCTTGTCGAGCGCGCTTTCATCGCCTTGCGGCAGTGGTTCGGGCGCGGCGACCTTCCGCTTTACAAGGAGCTTGGGCCGGAAAACGGCAAGGGCTACCCGGAAGTTGCCCAAGCCTTGAAGGGTATCGACGCCAGTGAAGTGCGCGTGAACGATCGCGGTGAGGTGATTGTTTCCGTTGCCGTTCCTGTGCAGCGCTTTCGCGCCGTGCGCGGCGCATTGCTGCTGTCGACGCAAGGCGCGGATATCGACGATATGGTCGAGGCGGAGCGGCTCGCCATCGTCAAAGTATTTCTGGTCGCGGCCAGTGTAATGGTCGTGCTCTCGATGCTGCTTGCCGGCACGATCGCCGGGCCTGTGCGCCGTCTGGCGGAAGCCGCCGAGCGCGTGCGGCGGCGCATCCGGACCCGCGTCGAAATTCCCAACTTCAAGCGCCGCGACGAGATCGGGCACTTGTCCGGGGCGCTGCGCGACATGACGAACGCGCTCTACAGCCGCATTGAAGCGATCGAAAGTTTCGCGGCCGATGTTGCGCATGAGCTGCGAAATCCGCTGACCTCATTGCGTTCCGCCGTCGAAACGTTGCCTCTGGCGAAGACGGAAGAGAGTCGCGCGCGCCTGCTCACCGTGATCAAGCACGATGTAAAACGACTCGACCGGCTGATCTCGGATATTTCCGACGCAAGCCGGCTCGATGCCGAACTGCAGCGTCAGGAGGTCGGGACCGTCGACATTGCAAAACTGCTGAAGGCGCTTGTTGCGGTCGGAAACGAGACAGGCATAAATGGCGTGTCGATTTCCCTCGCATTCGAGGACGGTGACAGCTCCCACTTCCATGTACCCGGCCACGATTCTCGTTTGGGACAGGTCATCAGCAATCTGATCGACAACGCCCGTTCGTTCTCGCCACCGGGCGGTAACGTACGCGTGCGGTGCCGGCGGCTGAAGAACGAGATCGAAATCGTCGTCGATGACGACGGTCCCGGCATCCGGCCGGATGCCCTGGAAAAGATCTTCGAGCGTTTCTACACGGATCGGCCGCATCAGGGGTTCGGACAAAACTCAGGACTTGGCCTTTCCATCTCGAAGCAAATCGTCGAGGCCCACGGCGGCCGCATTCGGGCGGAAAACCGCGTCGGCACGTCAGCGCCCGGTACCGAACCGAAGGTGCTCGGCGCCCGGTTCACCGTTCGGCTGCCGGCGACCTGACGCGTCGTCACGAGGAGCGCACGAAACGCGCAAACCTGAAACGTTCACTGTGCTAACAGGCTGATGGATAGCCCCCCCACAATTCACGGCTCCGCCGTTCTGATCGGCCGCAAGGCCGCATTGATCCGGGGCACCGCAGGGGCCGGAAAATCCCATTTGGCCTTGCGGCTGATTGATGCAGGCGGCCGCCCGCCACTCGCTTTCGTTCGGCTTGTTGCCGACGACCGGGTTCACGTCGAACCGCGCGGCGGAGCCCTGCTGGCGCGCCCCGCCGCCTCGCTTGCGGGCCTTATTGAGGTGCGCGGCCTGGGAATTCGCCGCATTTCCTACGAACCAGTAGCAGCCGTCGGTCTGGTGATCGATCTTGCCGCTCCGGATGCGCAACGTCTGCCCGACGCAAAGGCCCGAAACACCGATATTTCTGGCATTTCCTTGCCGCGGTTGGCGGTCGCGGCGGGTGACGATCCCCTGTCGGCCGTTTTGGCCTTTATGACCACGGCGGCAGCCGCCGATTGACCGGATGCCCAAACCTAAGTTACCTCGGCAACCGCATTCGATCGGAAGTTAACCATAACAGCCTAAGCTTCCGGCGATGCCAGACCGTTTCGAGCCTGCCGTTGAGCCCACCTTTTCGCAGTGCAGCAGAACGACTATATAGCCGACGAACCCTGGGGAACGGGTTCTCGCCTTGCCACCGACGGCTGGCGTTTCGCGCAGCGCAGTTTGGCGCGCGCGAGGAGTTCCGGATGATCGGTCTCGTCCTCGTCACACATGGTAGACTTGCAGTGGAGTTTCGCTCCGCACTGGAGCATGTCGTTGGGCCTCAACGTCAGATCGAAACCGTCACAATCGGCCCCGACGATGATGCCGAGCAGTGCCGCAAGCAAATCATCGAAGCGGTGAAGCGCGTCGACAGCGGCGAAGGCGTTGCTATTCTGACCGACATGTTTGGCGGCACTCCTTCGAACCTCGCGATTTCGGTGATGAGCCAGCCCAAAGTTGAAGTGCTGGCCGGAATCAATCTTCCGATGTTGATTAAACTCGCAAAAGTGCGTGAAACCTCTCCCTTGGAAGATGCGGTCGCGGCTGCCCAAGAAGCGGGCCGAAAGTACTGCACGATCGCAAGCCGGGTGCTGACCGGGAAATGAACGACGCCGGCGAAAGCAATAATTCGTCGGTCGAGGATCAGTCCGCGTTTCCGGTCACGCGCGACGTTGAAATCGTCAACAAACGCGGCCTGCACGCCCGCGCGTCAGCCAAGTTCGTGCAGATGGCTGAAACGTTCGATGCTTCTGTGACCGTCACACGCGGGAACGAAACCGTGGGTGGCACGTCGATCATGGGCCTGATGATGCTCGCTGCAGGACCCGGCTCGATCATCACCGTGCAGGCGACCGGCGTGCAGGCCGAAGACGCAGTCGATGCCCTCTGCACGCTGGTATCTTCCGGGTTTGATGAAGACGATTAGGCCGCGCATCGCTACATAAAGAAATCTTTATGTTTACATTGCGGGCCTTGGCCGGCCCTGCTATAGGCGCAGCCAACCGCTAATCCCTTCAGCATCTGTTGCATAGGATCGTCATGACCGCTTCCGCCAAGCCCAAGCTCAATCCCGGTGACTACGTCGTCAAAGACATCTCGCTCGCGTCATGGGGGCGCAACGAGATCAACATTGCCGAGACCGAAATGCCTGGTTTGATGGCAACGCGCGAGGAATACGGCCCCAAGCAGCCGCTGCGCGGGGCGCGGATCGCGGGCTCTCTGCACATGACGATTCAGACGGCGGTGCTCATCGAGACGCTGACCGCGCTGGGCGCCGACGTGCGCTGGGCCTCGTGCAACATCTATTCGACGCAGGATCATGCTGCCGCCGCCATTGCAGAAGCGGGCGTGCCCGTGTTCGCGGTGAAAGGCGAGAGCCTGAAGGATTATTGGGATTACACGCACCGCATCTTCGAATGGGCGGATGGCGGCGCGCCGAATATGATCCTTGACGATGGTGGCGACGCGACGCTGCTGCTGCATCTCGGCATTCAGGCCGAAAGCAATCCGGCCGTACTCAACCATCCGGGCAATGAGGAAGAAGAGGTTCTGTTCGCCGCGATCAAGAAGCGGCTCAAGGAACAGCCCGGCTGGTACAGCAAAACGGCAAAAGACATCCGCGGCGTCACGGAAGAGACCACCACCGGCGTGCATCGGCTCTATCAGATGGCCAAGGAAGGCCGCCTGCTCTTTCCCGCGATCAACGTCAACGACAGCGTCACTAAATCGAAGTTCGACAATCTGTACGGCTGCCGCGAGTCGCTGGTGGACGGCATACGGCGCGGGACCGACGTGATGATGGCCGGCAAGGTCGCGATGGTCGCGGGCTTCGGCGACGTCGGCAAGGGCTCGGCCGCCTCGCTGCGCCAGGCCGGCTGCCGCGTCATGGTCTCCGAGATCGACCCGATCTGCGCGCTGCAGGCGGCGATGGAGGGCTATGAGGTGGTGACGATGGAGCAGGCGGCGCCGCGCGCCGACATCTTCGTCACCGCCACGGGCAACAAGGACGTCATCACCGTCGACCATATGCGGCGGATGAAGAACAACGCCATCGTCGGCAACATCGGCCACTTCGATTCCGAGATCCAGATCGCCGGCCTGCGCAACTACAAGTGGGACAAGATCAAGGATCAGGTCCACCACGTGGAGTTCCCGGACGGCAAGAAGATCATCGTCCTGTCGGAAGGCCGCCTGCTGAACCTCGGCAACGCCACCGGCCACCCGAGCTTCGTGATGAGCGCCTCGTTCACCAACCAGACGCTGGCGCAGATCGAGCTGTGGCAGCACGGCGCGAAATACGAGACCAAGGTCTACACCTTGCCCAAGCACCTCGACGAAAAGGTCGCCATGCTGCACCTCGAGAAGCTGGGCGCGAAGCTGACCCAGCTCTCCAAGGACCAGGCCGACTACATCGGCGTGCCCGCCCAAGGCCCGTTCAAGCCCGAGCACTACCGGTACTGACCGGATCCATCGCAGCCCGGCCGCGTCGCACGGCGCCGCCGTGGCGGCTTGCTCCCCAGCCCAAGGAGACGCCATGGCGGCCGGCCAGCGACTGAAGCGCGTCGCGCTCGCTCTCGGCCTCTGGGGGCTCGCCGCTGCGGCGCAGGCGCAGGAGACGCCGCCCGGCGGGGAGTCGGCGGCCA
>DASTSG010000013.1:0-2565 GCA_035760805.1 Pseudolabrys sp. | reverse complement strand
CCGGGGATAACAGGCTGATGATGCCCAAGAGTCCATATCGACGGCATCGTTTGGCACCTCGATGTCGGCTCATCACATCCTGGGGCTGGAGCAGGTCCCAAGGGTTCGGCTGTTCGCCGATTAAAGTGGTACGTGAGCTGGGTTCAGAACGTCGTGAGACAGTTCGGTCCCTATCTGCCGTGGGTGTAGGAGAATTGAGAGGATCTGTCCCTAGTACGAGAGGACCGGGATGGACGTACCTCTGGTGGAGCTGTTGTCGCGCCAGCGGCAGTGCAGCGTAGCTACGTACGGACGGGATAATCGCTGAAGGCATCTAAGCGAGAAACCCACCTCGAAACGAGTTCTCCCTTGAGAGCCGTGGCAGACCACCACGTTGATAGGCCGGGTGTGGAAGCGCAGCAATGCGTGTAGCTTACCGGTACTAATAGCTCGATTGGCTTGATTGCTCTCATTACTAATGCCCATAACAGGATCGGTGATCAGTCATCGGTAGTCAGAAAAAATGCTGACTACGGGCGAATGAAAACCGATTCCTGAAAAGACCAGCATTCTTCACAGAAGCCTGTCGGGGGTCACCTAAGTACTGACCACTGACACCGGTTTCTGATTCTTGTCCTTGGCCGGCCTGGTGGTATTTGCGGAGAGACTGAACCCGATCCCATCCCGAACTCGGCCGTTAAACTTTCCTGCGCCAATGGTACTAAGCCTCAAGGCTTGGAAGAGTAGGTCGCTGCCAGGCCTGCCAAGGACAATCCTCACTCACGATGACGACGACTTCGAAAAACGGCCGCCGGCAACGGCGGCCGTTTCGTTTGTGGAGCTGCCCTCCGCAAATGAGAGAGCCGTCGCGGGAAACCGCGGCGGCTTTTGTGCTGTTGGGCACACGCTCTGGCGCTGATACAGTTTTCATGCACATTGATCCGTGCGCAGCTCATTTCAGGGAACGTCATGGCCACCAATCGCGTCTACCGCGTCGCCGTCATTCCAGGTGACGGAATTGGAAAAGAAGTAATCCCCGAGGGCGTGCGCGTGCTGGAAGCCGCGGCGAAAAAATTCGGGTTCGAGCTGCGCAGCGATCATTTCGATTTTGCCTCGTACGACTATTACGCAAAACATCAACGCATGATGCCGGAGGACTGGAAGGAGCAGATCGGCAAGCACGATGCGATCTACTTCGGCGCGGTTGGCTGGCCGGCAAAAATCCCGGATCACATCTCGCTCTGGGGTTCGCTCATCCTGTTCCGGCGCGAGTTCGATCAGTACGTAAACCTGAGGCCCGTGCGCCTGATGCCTGGCGTGCCGTCGCCGCTTGCCGGCCGCAAGCCGGGCGACATCGATTTCTGGGTCGTGCGCGAAAATACCGAAGGCGAGTATTCCGCGATCGGCGGACGCATGTTCGCAGGGACCGAGCGCGAGGTCGTGGTGCAGGAGACTGTGATGAGCCGCACCGGAGTCGACCGCGTGCTTAAGTTCGCCTTCGAGCTCGCGCGTAAGACGCCGAAGAAGCATCTCACCTCCGCCACGAAATCGAACGGCATCGCGATCACGATGCCTTACTGGGACGAGCGCGTCGAAGCGATGGCGAAGAGTTTCCCCGACGTCGCGTGGGACAAATATCACATTGACATTCTCTCGGCGCTGTTCGTGCTGAAGCCGGACCGCTTCAACGTTGTGGTCGCGTCAAATTTGTTCGGTGACATCCTGTCCGACCTCGGCCCCGCGTGCACCGGCACGATCGGTATTGCGCCGTCGGGCAACATCAATCCCGAACGCAAATTTCCATCCGTTTTTGAACCGGTGCACGGTTCGGCGCCGGATATCGCGGGACAAGGCATTGCCAACCCGATCGGACAAATCTGGTCGGGCGCCATGATGCTCGAGCATCTCGGCGAGAGTGAAGCGGCGGCCGCGATCGTGAAGGCGATCGAAAGAGTACTTTCCGAACAGAAGCTGCGCACGCGCGATCTTGGCGGGCCGGCCGATACCGAGGCCTGCGGCAAAGCCGTGGCCGATGCGCTGGAGTGAGCGATGTCTTCTCTCAAGATATACGGGATCGCTCGCACGCGTGCATTTCGCGCACTTTGGATGGCCGAAGAGCTCGGGCTCGATTACGAGCATCTGCCGATCGAGATCGGCGATGCCGGCGCGCGAACGCCGGAGTTTCTGGCGATCAATCCGAACGGGCGGCTGCCCGCGATCGTTGACGGTACGTTTGTTCTGTTCGAGTCGCTTGCCATTACGTTTTATCTTGCCAAGAAACATTCATACGGGCGGCTCTATCCGTCGTCGCTCGAAGCGGAAGCCAAAGCCTGGCAGTGGAGCTTCTGGGCGATTTCCGAGGTGGACCGGGGTGTGAACGTCTGGTCGTTGCACGCCGTCCGTCTCCCTCCCGAAGAGCGTCGTGCCGACAGGCGCGATGAAGCGCTGGCCGTGCTTCGGGCGCCCTTCAAGGTGCTGGACGAAGCGCTTGCAAAGGACCGGTATCTTGCCGGCGGCGACTTTACGGTTGCCGACCTCAACGTCGCAGCTGTGATAAGCCGCGCGATCGACATGGATTTGGATCAC
>DASTSG010000012.1:0-37707 GCA_035760805.1 Pseudolabrys sp. | reverse complement strand
GGCCCGGGACGAGTGGATGTCGGCGTCCGTCTCCTACTCCAGATATTTGCTCGGCGGATAATCGCGTGAAAACACCGGCTGCTGCACGGCCTTCTTCGGATCGATCGTCCAGAACTGGCTCACCTGCGGATACTTCTTGATGATCGTATTCGTGAGCTTGCCGTTCACGCGCGCCACCTTGCGGATATAGATGTCGAGGACCGGTGTACCGTATTCGTCGAGCCGCACCGGGCCGATAGGGCCGTGGTCAAGCTGGACCTCGCGCATCGCTTTCAGAAAGGCGGCCGAATCGTCCGTCTTCCCCTTTGTCGTCTTAAGCGCCTCCTCAATGATGAGCAGCGCCGTGTACGGGCCGGCAGTGTAGAATCCCGGATCGTGGTGATAGAGCTGGTTGATGCCGGCGACGAACTTCTTGTTATCCGGCGTGTCGAGGCCGGCCGCATACCAGCCACCGGTATAGACGCCGACCGCTTCATTGCCCATCACCTTGAGGATGCCCTCATCCGTCATGGTGGTGTTGCCGAGCACGGCAACCTTGCCCTTGAGACCGAACTCGGAAAATGCCTTGAGGAAGCGCAGCGGGTTCGAGCCGGCAAAGCCCGTGTAGATCGCATCCACATCCGGCTTGATCTGCGCGAGATAGACGCCGTACTCCGGCGCATTCAGCGGCGGCCACAGCTTCTGGACGATCTTGCCGCCGGCACCTTCGAAACCGAGCTGGAATCCGCCCGCGCCTTCGTGACCGTAAGTGAAATCTTCCGCGACAATGCAGATTTTCTTGAATTTCAAATCTTTCGCCGCGTAATCGCCGAGCGGATAAGTAACCTGCGGCGCCGTTCCGAAAGCGTGCAGCACATATTGATTGGGAGCGCGGCTCTTGAGGTCGACGGTTGCCGCAGAGGTCGTCGTGATCAGCGGCACCTTCGATTGCTTGACGTAGCTATCCATCGCCAACGCTTCGTTGGTGGCGAGCGGGCCGATCGACACTTGCACCTTCTCGCGCTCGACCAATTCCTGGAGCTTGGTTTTGGCAAGCGCCGGTGAGCCGGCGGTGTCCTGAGTCACCAGTTGGACCTTGCGGCCTGCGATTACGCCGTTGCGCTCTTTCAGAAAGAGCGCAGCGCCTTCTTCCTGCTGCTTGCCTCCGGCCGCAAGCGGACCCGTAAGTACGGTAAGAAAGCCGATCTTCAGTAATTCAGTGTTTTGCGCGAACACCGCCGGCGCGGGCAACACGCTCATCGCCACGCCTGCTTTCAGCAGCGCGCGGCGTGACATTCCGTTTTTGCTATTTCTTACCCCCATACCATTTCCTTCCCTATGTTCGTGATGTTTGTGACTGTCTATTTTCATGGAAATTTATTTGCGGCGACACTTAGCGTGGCGATGCAAGCGCGTCTATGGGTGATGCGGCGATAAATCTCCGTCTGTCATTGCCGGCACAGCTCATCGAGCCGTCAATCACTTGCGATCCTTCATTGCGAGGGCGAAGCGCGGAGCAATCCGGGCTTAGGCTGCTGACTGGCTAGCGGTGTTCATCCCCTGAATCTGATTGCTTCGCCGCTACGGCTCGCAATGACGGGACCTCCTCAAGGTGGCTGCGTGGCAGTACTGCAACGGGGACTGGCATTGCCGTACACGCTCCCGGATCGATCTAGCTTCGATACGTTTACTCCGAAGATTACATCTCGGTGCTCAACCGCTCCGCCAACTTCCTGTCGAGCTCCGGCAACAACACGATACCGTCCTGATCGCTGCCCGACGAATGCACCACGATCCAGGTGCACGGTTTGTCGCCTTCGTTCGACGGCGCGTGCGGCACGTTGGCCGGGCAGAACACGTGCTCGCCGGTGTTGACGTGGATGCGGTGCTCGAGCTCGTCGCCGTAATAGACGGCGCACTCGCCTTCGAGCATGTAGGCGATCGTCTCGATATCCTTGTGGTAATGCACCTTGGCGCGCGCACCGGGCGGCATCGGCATCACATTCATGCAGACCTTTTCCGCGCCGACGGTTTCTTTGGAGGCGCCTGCGCCGTAAACGATTCCCTGCTTGCCGAGATAGGTTTGCCCAGGCTTCACCACTGCAAAGCGCGCTGTTGCCGATGCAGACATGGGGACGCTCCTTTCTCCCCGACCTATTATAGGTGGAGATGTAGCGCGCCGGGGCAAGGTCTCAGGAAAGCATTACGTCCCTGATCGGGATCACTGGGAAAAGCCCGGTGATGACAGTTTTGCAAGGACATCATTGCTGCAGACGGCTCCGGATTTCACTCCGCTCCATCCGGGCTAGGGCTGCTCGGAGCCGCGACAAAGGTTGGGCGGAATCCTCAACATTGTCATGGCCGGGCTTGTCCCGGTCATGACATGGTGAGGTTCGCCTTCCTGTCCGCTCTTAAACCGGCAAATTGTCGTGCTTCCGCCTCGGCATCTCGACGTGCTTGTTGCGCAGCATGGCGAGCGCGCGGGCAATGCGGCGGCGCGTCGAGTGCGGCATGATCACGTCGTCGATGTAGCCGCGCTCGGCGGCAACGAAGGGTGACAGGAAGCGGTCCTCATATTGCTTGGTCTGCGCGGCGATCTCCTCCGGCGTGCCGCCGCGGAAGATGATCTCGACGGCGCCTTTCGCGCCCATCACCGCAATCTGCGCCGTCGGCCAGGCATAGTTGATATCGCCCCCGATGTGCTTCGATGCCATCACGTCATAGGCGCCGCCGAAAGCCTTGCGCGTGATGACGGTGACGAGCGGCACCGTGCATTGCGAATAGGCGAACAACAGCTTCGCGCCGTGCTTGATGAGCCCGCCGTATTCCTGGTCGGTGCCGGGCAGGAAACCGGGCACGTCCACGAAAGTGACAATTGGAATTTTGAACGCATCGCAGAAGCGCACGAAGCGCGCCGCCTTGCGCGAGGCATCCGAGTCGAGCACGCCGGCAAGCACCATCGGCTGGTTGGCGACGAAGCCGACGGTTGCGCCCGCGATGCGGCCGAAGCCGGTGACGATGTTTTTCGCGTGCGCCGCGCCGATCTCGAAGAAGTCGCCCTCGTCCGCGACTTTGAGGATCAATTCCTTGATGTCGTAGGGCTTGTTCGGATTGTCGGGCACGAGCGTGTCGAGCGACTTTTCCTCGCGGTCGCTTGCATCCTCCGTCGGCCAGGCCGGAACGCCACTTTCGTTGTTCGCCGGCAAAAAATCGATCAGCCGCCGCATCTGAAGAAGACATTCGACGTCATTCTCGAACGCGCCGTCGGCAACGCCGGACTTGGTCGTATGCACGGAAGCGCCGCCGAGCTGTTCAGCGGTGACGACCTCGTTGGTCACCGTCTTCACCACGTCCGGGCCGGTGACGAACATGTAGCTCGTGTCGCGCACCATGAAGATGAAGTCGGTCATGGCCGGCGAATAGACGTCGCCGCCCGCGCAAGGGCCCATGATGACGGAAATTTGCGGAATGACGCCCGACGAAATCACGTTGCGCTTGAATACTTCGCCGTAACCACCGAGCGCAGCGACGCCTTCCTGGATGCGCGCCCCGCCGGCGTCGAACAGGCCGATGATCGGCACGCGCGCCCGCATCGCCATGTCCTGTACCTTGATGATCTTCTGTGCATGCGCTTCGCTAAGGCTCCCGCCGAAGACCGTGAAATCCTTGGAAAAAAGATAGACCGCGCGCCCGTTGATCGTGCCCCAACCGGTCACCACCCCGTCACCGGGGATTTTCGTCTTCTCCATGCCGAATTCCGCCGAGCGGTGTTCGACAAACATGTCGAATTCCTCGAACGAGCCCTTGTCGAGCAGCAACTCGATGCGCTCGCGCGCGGTCAATTTCCCGCGCTTGTGCTGCGCCTCGATGCGCTTCTCGCCGCCGCCGAGCCGCGCTTGCGCGCGCCGTTTTTCGAGCCTGTCGAGGATATCTTTCATGCCGCAAAACCAGCCCTGCCCCGGTTCGACTCGAGAGATAGCACGGGGGCACGGGGCTTTGCACGGAACCCGGGCGCCGCCCCGGCGTTAGTTCCCGCATACCAATACCCGCGACTGTCACGGGGGTCAGGTCGCCTCAAGACGCTATCGCCCGTTCGGGCCATATCGAACAAGGCGCTCTTCCGGAGTGGCGCGGCAGAAAAGGAATCACAACCGATGCCGACCAAGCCCCATCTTGCCTCCTCCAGCGAGACCAAGCCCCGTCTTGCCACCCCGAGCGATCTTGACGGCAGCGCCACGCGCGAGATTGCCGGCGCGCTCAACGCTGTGCTGGCTGACACCTTCGCGCTCTATCTGAAGACGAAGAACTTTCACTGGCACATGAGCGGATCGCACTTTCGGGACTACCATCTGCTGCTGGACGAGCAGTCGGAGGAAATCCTTGCGACCACCGATCCGCTTGCGGAGCGCGTGCGCAAGATCGGTGGCACGACGCTGCGCTCTATCGGCGATATCTCAAGGCGGCAACGGCTCGCGGATAACGACGCAACCTACGTCGATCCGCAGGACATGCTGGCAGAATTGCGCGAGGACAATCAGCGCGTCGTGGCGTCCATGCGGGAGGCGCACGGGTTGTGCGACGAGCACGGAGACGTTGCGAGTGCAAGCCTGCTGGAGACGTACATTGACGACGCCGAAAAACGCGTGTGGTTCCTCTACGAAGCAAGCCGCGGAGAGAAGGTAGGGTCGTAGCCCTCATTTCGCTTACGGACCGGCAACACACACTTTCTCTCCTGCAGGGGAGGAAAGCGCGCGTCTGCTGCGCGCTACAAGCTTCGCGCGGAATGCGTTGCAGGCCCTAGCGAATTCCGCGCGGCTCACCTCCTCTCATCTGGCTCGATTGACGGTTGTAAAAGTCGCCTTTACGATTTCCTGATTGTCATCAGAGGACACTTGCTATGCGTAAAATTCTTTGCATCGGAATAGCTGTCCTTGGGACCACGCCGCTCTTGCTGGTGCCAGCCGTCGCAAAATCCATTGACCAGATAAGAGCCGAATGCCGGCAACAGTATAGTGGTCCTGGCGCAAACCGCCGAACGGACCGCACCGGCATAACACTCAAAAAAGCCATTTCGGATTGCGTGAAAGCCGAGAAGGCCAAGAACAAAGGCAAGTAGCAGTAGCGGGGACGCTGAGATGTGATCCTGACAGCGGCCTTCTATGTCGCTGCAAGTGGCGCTTTCGGTTCCTCGTGACTTAAAGATTAAGAAAGCTCAGATGACCGCAAGATGCCCGGTTATGCCGAGCGTCCAGGCCTCACCTTGTTTCCTGAAGAACCATTACGGCCGCGTCGAATTCCGCGCGCCGGAAGGCCCGCCGTTCGAGCGCCTGCTCATCCCTGCCCCACTGTGCCATTTGCCAGTCTTCATCGAGGTGCGCGGCGTCCCACGTCGCGTCCGCGCTGATGTGCCTGTGCGCAAGCGCTAGCGCAAGCAACGCTGAACCGGTGAGGCTCGCGATCGATGACAGTGCACCGAGCTTCCAGATTTCTCTTTCGTCCGTTGCATCGGGAATGGCCGCGCGCGCAGCGGCAAGCGCGGTGTCCGGTTGCGCGACGTAAGTGACACCCTGCGCCAGCACGAAACGCGCGCCCAATCGATCGCGCGCCCAGGCTAGCACCGGATCCCAAAGCTCAGCCTGCCGTGCGACCAGGCCTTCCGGCGCGTCGGCGCGATAGCAGAGCAGATCCGACGATAGATATTTTGCGACCTCGTCCGCAACGGCCAGCGGCACCTCGGCGACGCCGTCGATAATCGTGCTCGCGAGCCGTGTCAGCGGCATGGTTGCTGGATCGATCTTTTCGCCTTGCGCACTCCACTCGTTCGCGATGGCTTCGGCGAGCGCGTACGCAGGCGCCGCAAGCACTCGCCGTGCCGGTGTGCGCACCGGCCTGCCATCGAGCAGAACCGGAAACCGGCCGGACTGCTCCGGTCCCACGAGGGCTTGCTTGTAAAACCGCCGCCGCAATCGCGGTCTGGCCGCACGGCGCGCAGCCTCCATCGGATCGAGCGGTTCCTGTTCAAAAATGTTTTCAAATATTTCGCGCATTTTTCTCTTGTTCGGTACGAAGAAGCGGCATTTCCGCGCAAATAGGCGCTAATGGCGAATTGTGCAATGCAATAGACGGGCTCACCGTACCTCGACCCCAGATTAGCATTATCCCAAAGTGCGAGCCTTAGACCGGCTGATCTTTCGCCGTTGCCATGCCATGCTGCCACGTTGGAGGAACTAAAAAGTCAATGCTGGCTTGCGAATTATAGAAGACGGCATCGGCCGCCATGGCGTTTGGCGCATCGAAACAATAAAATGGCGCCGGATTCGAAAGCCGCGACGAAAGGTTCGGTCCCGCAGGGTTGCAGCCGCCCGCGCCCGACCTGACAATCGCGTGTGTTTCCCGCGCAAGCGGGGCGCTTCGAGGAGTGAATGAAGAACACCGATATCGGCGCTCCCGACTACTTTCATAAAGTCGTCGATTGCCAATGGGCCTGTCCGGCCCACACGCCCGTCCCCGAGTACATCCGCCTGATTGCAGCCGGGCGCTACTCAGACGCTTACATGATCAACTGGCGTTCAAATGTGTTTCCCGGCGTACTTGGGCGCACATGCGATCGCCCCTGCGAACCCGCGTGCCGGCGCGTGCGCGTCGAGAAGGAGCCGGTGGCAATCTGCCGCCTGAAAAGGGTCGCGGCCGACTACAAGGACGACATTCGCGACCGCTTGCCGAAACCGGCAGCTAAGAAGAATGGCAAGCGCATTGCGCTCGTCGGCGGCGGCCCCGCCTCGCTTACCGTCGCCCGCGATCTCGCTCCGCTTGGCTACACCTGCGTCATCTTCGATCAGGATCCGAAACCCGGCGGGATGATCCGCACGCAAATTCCGAAATTCCGCTTGCCTGATGCCGTTATCGATGAAGAAACGAGTTACATTCTCGATCTCGGCGTGGAATTTCGGGGTGGTAGGCGCATCGATTCAATGAATGCCCTGCTTGCTGAAGGCTGGGACGCGATCTTTGTCGGGAGCGGCGCGCCGCGCGGGCGCGATCTCGACATTCCGGGCCGCAAGGAAGCGGCCGCAAATATCCATATCGGCATCGATTGGCTTTCGTCCGTTTCGTTCGGCCACATCACACATATCGGCAGGCGCGTTGTTGTGCTCGGCGGCGGCAACACGGCGATGGACTGCTGCCGCTCCTCGCGCCGGCTCGGCGGCGACGATGTGCAGGTCGTGGTGCGCTCAGGGTTCGAGGAAATGAAGGCGAGCCCTTGGGAAAAAGAAGATGCCATGCACGAGGGCATTCCGATCCACAATTATCTCGTGCCGAAGGAATTCACGCATGAGAATGGCAAGCTCACCGGCGTGCTGTTCCAGAAAGTGAAGGCGGAATACGACGCCAACGCTCGGCGCAAGCTCGTTCCCGCGGGTGAGCCGGATCAGCATTTCGCGTGTGACGACGTGCTGGTCGCGGTCGGCCAGGAGAATGCATTCCCGTGGATCGAAGCCGATGCCGGCATCGAATTCGACCAGTGGCACATGCCGAAGGTCGATCCGAAGACTTTTGTCTCGACCAACCCAAAGGTCTTCTTCGGCGGCGATGCCGCATTCGGACCGAAAAACATCATCTGGGCGGTCGCGCACGGCCACGAGGCCGCGGTTTCAATCGACAAGCTGCTCAATGGCGAGGACATCAACGACCGCCCTGCTCCCGCGGTCGAGATGATCAGCCAGAAGATGGGCATCCACGAGTGGTCGTACAAAAACGAGGTGCTGCCCGATCACCGCTACAAGGTGCCGTTGCGAGACAAGGTGGTTGCGCTCAAGGACATCAAGGCCGAGGTCGAGCTTGGCTTTGACGACAAGCTAGCCTTTGCGGAAGCCGGTCGATGTCTCAATTGTGACGTGCAGACCGTGTTTTCGTCGCAGCTGTGCATCGAGTGTGACGCCTGCGTCGACATCTGCCCGATGGACTGCATCACGTTCACACAGAACGGCGAAGAGGCCGAGCTACGCCAGAGGCTCAATGCGCCGTCAACCAATCTTGCGCAGGACTTGTACGTCGCCAGCGGCCTTAAAACCGGGCGCGTGATGGTGAAGGACGAAGATGTTTGCCTGCATTGCGGCCTTTGCGCCGAGCGTTGCCCAACCGGCGCTTGGGACATGCAGAAATTCTTGCTCGAAATGACTCACGCGGGGACTTCATGCCGGCCTCCAGCCCGATCAGCAGCGTAAACGACTTCGTCGTCCGCTTCGCAAACGTCAACGGCTCGGGATCGGCTAGCGCGAACGAGATGTTCGCGCGTGCGGTGATGCGCATGGGCATTCCCGTCGCGCCGCGCAACATCTTTCCATCAAACATTCAGGGGCTGCCGACCTGGTACGAAGTACGCGTCTCGGAGGCGGGTCACCTCGGCGCGCGCGGCGGCACCGACCTTCTGGTGGCGATGAATCCGCAGACGTTCGACAAAGATATCGCCGGCATCGATGCGGGCGGTTATCTGCTTTACGATTCGACTAAACCACTGCCGGCATCGAAATTCCGCCCCGACATTACAGTCATCGGCGTGCCGCTCACGGCGATCTGCAACCGCGAATACACCGATCCGCGGCAGCGTCAGCTGTTCAAGAATATCATCTATATCGGCGTGCTTACGGCTCTGCTCGATATGGATCTGAAGGTGGTAGAGCAACTCATCGGCGAGCAATACAAGGGCAAAGACAAGCTGATCGAACCGAATATCAAGGCGCTGCATATCGGGCGTGATTACGCCGTCCTCAATCTGAAGTGTCCGATCGGTCTACGCCTGAAAAAAACGGACAAGGTCGGCGACCGCATTTTCATCGAAGGCAATTCGGCGGCAGCGCTCGGGGCCGTCTACGGCGGCGCGACCGTTTGCGCCTGGTATCCGATCACGCCGTCATCCTCGCTCGCTGATGCTTTCACACGGCACTGCGCGAAGCTGCGCATCGATCCAGAAACAAAAAAGGCAAAGTACGCCATCATCCAGGCCGAGGACGAACTGGCCTCGATTGGTATGGTCATCGGAGCCGGCTGGAACGGCGCGCGCGCCTTTACGGCGACCTCCGGCCCCGGCATCTCGTTGATGCAGGAATTCATCGGGCTTGCCTACTTCGCGGAAATTCCGGCAGTGCTGTTCGACGTGCAGCGCGCCGGCCCGTCAACCGGCATGCCGACGCGTACACAGCAGTGCGATATCCTCTCCTGCGCCTACGCTTCGCATGGCGATACCAAGCATGTGTTGCTGTTCCCGGAAAACCCGGCAGAGGCATTCGAATTCGCGGCCCACGCCTTTGACCTCGCCGACCGTTTGCAGACCCCGATCTTCGTGATGCTCGATCTTGAAATCGGCATGAACCACCATTTGTGCCGGCCGCTCGCGTGGGACGACACCCGCAAGTACGACCGCGGCAAGGTCATGACAGCCGAAGAACTGGAGGCCGGCAAGGAGTTTGGCCGCTATCTCGACGTCGACGGCGACGGGATTCCCTACCGCACCTACCCCGGCACGCACCCAACCAAGGGCTCGTTTTTCACGCGCGGCACCTCGCGTGACCGTTTCGCAAAATACACGGAAGAAGGCCCGGCCTACGTCGATAATATGCAGCGGCTCTTGCGCAAGTTCGACACCGCCAAGGATATGGTGCCGCGGCCTTTGCAGGCAACCAGCGAAAAGCCAACAAAGTACGGCGTTATCTATTTCGGCTCGACCGCGCCGGCCATGGACGAGGCGATTCACATGATCGAAGCGCGCGGCCACACGCTCGACCGCATGCGAATCCGCGCCTTCCCATTCCACTCCTCGGTGAACAGCTTCGTTACCAGCCACGATTTCGTATTCGTTGTGGAGCAGAACCGCGACGCGCAAATGCGCTCGCTTATCGTCAATGAATGCGGCATCGATCCGGTTCGGCTAGTGCCGATCTTGCACTTTGACGGCACGCCGATTACCGCGCGCTTCATTGCAACGGCGATCGGCGACCATCTCGACAAGCTTAAAGTGACACCCATGCGGGTCGTATCGTGAAGCATTTTTTGCGCGTCACCGCCCGCGGAGGCAATCGATTTAGTCGTCACGAATACCGAGATCAACAACGATTGCTGCGGTGCACTGGATGCCCGCTTTTGCGAGCATGACCGCGGAGAGAAACAATGACCTACCTCGCCAAACCAAAATTTCGTCACCCCGGCCTTCCAAAAAACGAGCTTGGCTACACGCATCGCGACTACGAAGGCGCGGTGTCAACGCTGTGCGCCGGCTGCGGGCATGACTCGATCACGGGCGCCATCATCCAGGCCTGCTTCGAGCTTTCGATTGAGCCGCACCGGGTTGCCAAAATTTCCGGCATCGGCTGCTCGTCGAAAACGCCGACCTATTTCCTCGGCAATTCGCACGGCTTCAATTCCGTGCATGGGCGCATGCCCTCGGTGCTGACCGGCGCCAATCTGGCGAATCGCGACCTGATTTATCTCGGCGTGTCGGGTGACGGTGACTCGGCTTCAATCGGTCTGGGCCAATTCGCCCACTGCCTGCGGCGCGGCGTAAACATGGTCTATATCGTCGAGAACAACGGCGTTTACGGGCTCACGAAGGGCCAGTTCTCGGCCACCGCCGACCGCGGCTCGAAGTCGAAGCGAGGTGTCATCAACACCGACAATTCCATCGACCTGGTCGCGATGGCACTGCAGCTCGGCGCAAGTTTCGTCGCGCGCTCATTCTCGGGTGACAAGCAACAGCTGGTGCCGATCATCAAGGCTGCCATCGCGCACAAAGGCGCCGCGTTCATCGACGTCATCAGCCCATGCGTCGCCTTTAACAACCATGCCGGCTCGACCAAGAGCTTCGATTTTGTGCGCGAGCACAACGAGGCGGTGAACCGGCTCGATTTCATTTCCAGCCGCATGCCGATCGAAGTGAAGTACGAGCCGGGCAGCGTTGAGGTGGTTGAGCAGCATGACGGCTCGAAGCTCGCGTTGCGCAAGCTTTCGGCCGACTACGACATCCATGACCGTACCGCCGCGCTCGGTTTCCTTCAGCACCATGCCGCCAAAGGGCAGATCGTCACCGGCTTGCTCTATGTCGAGGAAGAGCCGGAAGACCTGCATGCGCACCTGCGCACCGTCGATAAGCCGCTCAACGCGCTAAGCGAGAAAGAGCTTTGCCCCGGACAAGCGGCCTTGGACAAGTTCAACGCGAGTTTGCGCTAATCGTGTGCTCCAGCGAAAAGCCGGCAGCTCGCGTAAGAACTGGATTTCCGCTCTCGCGCGGACGAACAGCCTGGGATGCAGCCGTCATTTAAGCCACGGCTTCTCCACGACGGCGCGCGAGACCGCTTCCATCATCTCCGGCGGCGGCCCCATTTTCACCGACAATGGCTTGCCGGTTTCAAGCACGCTCTTGAGGCTTGAGAGGATCACCGGCCATCCCGAGCGGCCGCCGGCCAGGATGGCATCGGGCACGTCCCACGAATGGGATTCCGTCATCGTGAGCCGGACCGCCTCGCCCGCCTGCTCGATCTCGTAAGTGACGATACATTCCGGCAGTTCGTCGAATGCCTCCATTCCTTCGACCCGCCACGTGCAGGCGAAACGGCGCGGCGGCGACCAATCCAGAACTTCGCCACGCACGTGCACGCGTCCGTCCGGATAACGAAGGAAGAAGCCGCCGCCGGTCTTCCGTTCGACATCGATCGCAAAGCCGAAGAAATATTGTCTGCTGAACGCTGGATCGGTCAGCGCCTGCCAGACTTTCTCCGGTGTCGCAGCGATGTAAGTGACGTAAACCGTCTTCGGCTTGAACTTCGGTACGTCGATCATCCTCAATCCTATTTCTGAAACGCCACGTCACCGGTTTCAAGCAACGACTTGAGGTTCGAGATAACCTTGGGCCAACCACCGGACACCGCTTCAATAAATTTGGTGCCTTCGCCTTCCAGTTCGTGCGTAATAGTGAGCTTCACCGCCTTGCCGCCGAAATTCGGATAGTAGTCGGCCATCTCGATCTCCATCATACAGCGCGACCAGCCTTCGGCCTTCAGCTCAGGCCTGAACTCATTCCGCCAACGGATCACCAAGCGCTTCGCCGGCTCGGCCTCGACGATTTCGCCGATGTCGGCGGTGCGGCCGTCCTCGAACTTGAGACGCCAAGGCTTGCCTTGTTTGAAGTCGCTTTCGGCTGTCATCCCAAACCAGAATTTCCTGATCGTATCCGGATCGGTCAGGGCCGCCCACACCGTCTCCGGCGTGCTGCGAATGTAGGTAACATAGACGAACCTGGGCTTGCTCATTGGTTCTCCTCCGATCCGTCAGATCACTGCGAGCATGTCGCGGCTTCCTGCTTCTCGTACCAGGGCGCCCGCAGCACGCGATTGGTCTCGATGTAACTTTTGAGGCTTGAGAGCACGAGCGGCCAGCCATTGCTGATGCTGGCGAAAATCTTGGTATCCTCCGCAAAGTCGTCGTGAGTGACGGTGAGCTTGACCTGGTCCTTCTGCGGCTCGAGTTCGAAGACGACACGCGAAGGCTGCTCGCCGGCAAACTGCGGATCGTGCATGGGCTTAAAACTGTATGAGAGACGGCGCGGCGGATCGTTCTCGAGAATCCTGCCCTGCAGGATCAGCTTACCTTCGCGGTGAAATTCGATCGGCGAGCCGACCTTCCAGTCCGACGTGGCGGCGTTGCCGAACCAGAATTTGCCGGTAGCCTCATGATCGGTGAGCGCCTTGAAGATCTTGTCTGGGGTTGAAGCGATATAGGTGACGTAGACGAAAACCGGCTTACTCATCTGTTTTCTCCTGATTTTCCAATGCCTTTTTCATATCGGCCAACGCCTGAAGGCGATGGTGTTCGAATTTCCCGATCCAGCGTTCGCCGATTTCGTGGATCGGCACGGGGTTGAGGTAGTGCAGTTTCTCCCGGCCCCGCCGCACGGTGGCGACGAGGTTGGCGTCCTCCAGGATCGCCAGATGCTTGCTGACCGCCTGCCGCGTCATGTCCAGGCGCGCGCAGAGTTCGTTCAATGTCTGCCCGTTCTCGGCGCGCAGCCGGTCGAGCAGTTCACGCCGGCTGGCATCGGCCAGAGCCCGAAACACCGCGTCGAGGCTGTCGCCTTTGCCGTCCGTCATAGGCAACAATATGCAACCATTTGGTTGCATGTCAAGTCACAGCAGAGGCCGCTGTCAAAAATAATTTCAGGCGTTCGCGCGGGCGCTATTGGGTGACGCAACTGCCGATGTAGGCGTTCCGGTTGCCGGCCGCGGGTCCATAAACGCCGGCCTGATGTGAGCAACGCGTGGCGCGATCCTGGTAGGTTTCCGTGCCGCGCGGGCCTGAGCCAGAGATCGTTGGCAAATTGGGAAGCGTCCGGCCAGTTTCCGGCACATGTATCGGGGGTGGAACCGGCGGAGGATTGGTGACGACAGACGGTGCCGGCTGCGGATTGTAGTGCAGCGGCGGCGGTAGCGGCGTCGGGTAAACCGGACTTGAGGAGCCCCGCGCCCTTCTTCCCAAGTTGGTGCTTTTGGGCTTGTGCTCCGCGTTCTTGTGCGCCTCGGGCGCGCGCTTGTTTTGAGGCTGACGCGGCGTCCGACGTTCTGCTTTGTGTTTGGTCCTCGCCGGATATTCCGGCACCATGATGCTAGGGATGCCGAGGTCGTTATGTCTCGGCGCAGCAAAGACAGGCGCAGCCATGGCCAACGAGAGCAAAACGACCATGAGATGCGTCCGTCTCATCGCTACCACATAGGTGCATTGCCGGCGATCCGCTACTCCTCCGGCGCCTGGTCGATCGGGTCATAGCGCGTGGCGTCGAAGCCAAGCAGGTTCCACGACTGTTTCATATGGTCGGGCAACGGCGCAGTAACATCGATCTTTCCACTGCGCGGGTGCGGAACCAAGATCCGCCGCGCCAGCAGATGCAGCTTGTTCTGCATGCCGCCTGGCAATTCCCAGTTTTCCTTATTGAAGTATTTCGGATCGCCGACGATCGGATTGCCATTATGCGCCATGTGCGCGCGCAGTTGATGGGTGCGGCCCGTGACGGGCTTGAGCGAAACCCAAGCAAGTTGCTGCGCTGCCGTTTCAATGACGGCGTAATAGGTCACTGCATGCACAGCGTCTTTCTCGCCGTGCCTGGCGACACGCATGAATGAATCCTCTTCGACCTCCTGCTTGGCAAGAAATGTCGAGATGCGTCCCTGCTTCGGCTTCGGCACGCCGGCAACGAGCGCCCAATAGATCTTTCGCGCCGCGCGCGTACGAAACGTTTTGGCGAGTGCCGATGCGGCAAAGCGCGTCTTTGCTATCAGCAGACACCCTGCAGTGTCCTTGTCCAGCCGATGCACGAGGCGTGGCCGTTGTCCGTCGGAACCGGGAGCGCGCAAGGCCTCGAGCATGCCGTCGATGTGCCGCACTGTGCCGGAGCCGCCCTGTACAGCGAGGCCGGCCGGTTTGTTGAACACCATGACGTCGGCATCTTCGTAAAGCGTGATCGATTTGAGGAATGCACGATCCTTTTGCGCCTGCGGTGCGTCATCTCGCGCCCGCGGGGCCTCAAGCTTCAATGGCGGAATGCGCACCACCTGCCCGGCCTCAAGCCGAGTCTTGGGTTCGATGCGCTTGCCGTTCACGCGCACCTCGCCTTTGCGAATGATGCGCTGGATATGGCTGAACGACAGGCCTGGAAACCGCGCTTCAAAAAAACGATCGACGCGCATGCCGCCCTCGTCGGGCGTGACGGCGACGGTTTGGACGCCGGCGGAAAAATGCGCTGCTTTACCCTCCCCTCGCGAAGCAGCGGGGAGATTCAGCGGCGAAGCCGCCGGGATGGGGAGACTTTTCTGCGAAGCAAAGCGCCCACCACCACCTTCCCGCCACTTCGCATCGCTTCGCGTGCGGAGGGCAGATTTACCGCCGCGTTTCTTGCCGAACCTGTGCCGCGGGCCTGCCTGCTGCCGTCCGCCGCCGGGCTGACGGGGACCATTACGACCGCGGCTCATGACGGTCTCGCCGCAAGCTGGGCCAGCACCGGATCGAGGCCATCGATTTGGTCGAGCCGGAGCTTGAACACATCGGTGAGTGCATCGCGCAACTCGCCTACGCTGCCGGACGTCTGCCGCCGTGTAGCGCCATTGATCGTGTGCACCGCGGGCCTGTTGTCGCGCAGCGTGTAGCACGTACCCGGCTCCGCACGCGCGGCCAGGAGCCCGTTGACGAACATCGACTGCGGATGCGTCGACGTGAGCCAGTTGCCCATCTCGTAGTCGACGAGATGGGTTTTGGCAAAGTCGTAGGCGTAAAGCGGCGTCCAGACGCCGTTGATCCTGGCGTCCTGAACAACGCAGTCATCCTCGTCGACGAGGCGGAAGTCTTCGTGCGGCGTCTTCTGCACCTCGCGTGAGGAAAGCTTCAGCGGCACGCTCAGCGCGTTACCACCGAAGCCCGCATCGGCCAGGTATTCCTCGCCTTCGGCGTCGACAAACAGGACGCAATGCGTGCGCGGCGTTTTTACGCTTACCGGCACATTCCACCGCACCCGGGCCGTGCCTTCTTTCACGGTGAAGCCGAGGCCGCGCAGAACGTGATCGAACAGGACGTTGTGCTCAAAACAGCATCCGCCGCGGCCACCATTCACGAGCTTCTCCTCGAGCGAAGCCGTGTCGAGCTTGACCGGGCGATTCAACAGCGTATCGAGATTCTCGAAGACGAGCGCCTGCGGGTGCAGCCGATGCAACTCGCAGAGCGTGGCAAGCGTGGGCGCGCGCTCGCCTGTATAGGCGATGCGCCGGCAATAGGCGTCAAGATCGATGCTCATGTCCCCCCGCCACCTTGCCGCTCCTTGCGCAGCTTGTCCCAATACTCCAGTCGCTTCTTGATCTCGCGCTCGAAGCCACGCTCGGGCGGATCGTAGAATTTCTGGCGGCCGAGTTTTTCGGGGAAGTAATCCTGACCGGAGAACGCCTCCTCCTCGTCGTGATCGTAGGCGTAGCCGCGCCCGTAGCTCTCCTCTTTCATCAGCTTGGTCGGCGCATTCAGAATGTGCTTGGGCGGCAAGAGCGAACCGGCTTCCTTCGCTGTGCGCATGGCGGCGCCATAGGCCGAATAGGCCGCATTCGATTTCGGCGCGGTCGCGACGTAAATTACTGCCTGCGCGATCGCCAGTTCTCCTTCGGGGCTCCCGAGAAAGTCGTAGGCCTCCTTCGCCGCGTTTGCGATCACCAGCGCCTGCGGATCGGCAAGACCGATGTCCTCCACTGCCATGCGCACGACACGGCGCGCGATATAGAGCGGCGGTTCGCCCGCATCGAGCATGCGCGCCAGATAATAGAGTGCCGCATCAGGATCGGAGCCGCGCACCGATTTATGCAATGCGCTGATGAGATTGTAATGGCCGTCTTGCGCCTTGTCATAAAGCGGGGCACGGCGCTGCACGATTTCTGCGAGCTGCGCCGGCGTAAATATTTCGCCCTCACGCGCGGCGCGCCAGATTTCTTCCGCCAACGTCAGCGCAGCACGGCCGTCGCCATCGGCCATACGCTTTAGCGTCTCGCGCGCCTCCGCATCAAGTGGAAGCTTGCGATGCTCCAATTCCTCGGCCCGCGTCAGCAGCTTCTCAATCGCATTGGTGTCGAGCGATTTGAAGACAAGAACACGCGCGCGCGACAAAAGCGGCGCGTTCAACTCGAACGACGGATTTTCGGTCGTAGCGCCAACGAGAACAATGGTGCCGTCCTCCATGACCGGCAGAAATGAATCCTGCTGCGCGCGGTTGAACCGATGGATCTCGTCGACGAACAGCAGCGTGCCCTGGCCCGTTTCACGCCGGGCTCTCGCGGCCTCAAACACCTTCTTGAGATCGGCAACACCGGTGAAAATTGCCGAAATCTGCTCGAAATGCAGGTCGGTTGCCTGCGCCAGCAACCGCGCAACCGTTGTTTTGCCCGTACCTGGCGGTCCCCAGAAAATGAGCGAGCCAAGCGAGCGCGTCGCCAGCAGGCGCGTCAACGCGCCGTCGGGGCCAAGCAAGTGGTCCTGACCGACAACTTCCGATAATTGCGTAGGCCGCAGCTTATCAGCAAGCGGACGCGGAGCGGCCTGGTCCAATCCGGCGGCCGCAAACAACGTCGGCGCGTTACGTTTTGCCCGCGAGGCCATTCGATCGTCTCTTCGTTATCACGGCTGGGCCAACCCCGGACATCTCTTATCGGGGCTTCAGCATCGGCCCGAGTGCACACACACAAGCCTGACGGACAATAGCTTGCGTTTATCCATTAAACACGGCGGTAATCGTCTGGTTACCGCGCTTGATAACGATGCGCCAGCTGCGCTTGGCGGAGTTCGCGACCCGCTGCAAATCGCGCGTCTTGGCAATACGTTCGTTATTGACTGACTCGACGATATCGCCCCGTTGAAAACCCAAATTGCTGGCGTAAGAGCCGTTGTCCACGTCGAGAATGACGACGCCATGCGTTACGTTGTCGATCTGCAACTCGTCCGCGAGCGCCGGCGACAAGTTGGCAACTGTCACGCCCGAGAATGGAGATCGGTTGCGGATGGTAATTTCGTCGCGCGGGGTATCTGGAGCGGTCTGCAACGCGACCGTTACAGTCATTTCCTTGCCGCCGCGAAGCACGGAAAACTGCGCCGTTCCGCCCAACGGCTTGGTCGCGAAGCGATAGTCGAAGGCGTTGGGATCGTCCACCTCCTGATGGTCGACCCCGATAATAACGTCTCCGGGCTTAAGACCCGCGCGCGCGGCAGGGCTATCGCGGGTCACGCTAGCAACGAGTGCGCCTGCCGGCCGTTTCAATCCCAGGCTATCGGCAATATCGCCGCTGACCGCCTGCAGCCTCGCGCCGAGCCACGGCCGCCTGACCGTGCGGCTGCCGCCGCGGGCGGAGGCAACCACCACACGCACCATATTGGCAGGGATCGCAAAGCCGACACCTTGCGAGCCGCCGGAGCGAGAAAAGATCGCCGTGTTGATTCCAACCAGCCGGCCTGACATGTCGACCAGCGCGCCACCGGAATTGCCCGGATTGATCGCTGCATCGGTCTGAATGAAGAACTGATAATCGGTGATACCGACCTGCGTGCGCGCCAGCGCGGAGACAATGCCGTGTGTCACTGTTTGCCCGAGGCCGAACGGATTTCCGATCGCAAGGACGACGTCGCCAACCTCCAACTTGTCGGAATTGGCAAATTCGAGCGAAGGAAAACGTTCATGCGCATCCTTGATCCGCAGCACAGCGAGGTCGCTGTGTTTATCCTTGAGCACGATCGAAGCCTCGTACTCGCGTTTGTCGGCCAGCGCGACTTTCACCTCGTCAGCCCCTTCGATGACGTGCACATTGGTGACGATCAGTCCGGAGGGATCGACGATGACGCCGGATCCCAGCGAGCGCTGGACCTGCTCACGGGCGCCGCCGGGCATACCGAAAAAGCGGCGAAAGATCGGATCATCGAAGAGAGGATTACGGGTCCTCACGACTTTTGCCGCATAGACGTTCACCACCGCCGGCGCAACACGATGAACGATCGGGGCGTAGGACAGTTGCACGTTGCCGTTCGGCACGACCCGCTGCTGGGCCGAGACATTGACGACGGTAGCAAGGCTAAGGAAAGCGGCGGCCAATAAGGTCTTAAGGATTGAGCTTTGCGTCATGAATCGGATTCCCGGCGAGTTGCCGAGATATAGGCCGCCTGACCGGCCAAATGAAGGCCGCCCATCCCCTGCTGCGGCCGGGCTTGACCCGGCCATCCCGCTCGGAAGAGCACTGCCCGGCTGATCGGGATCCCCGGGCCATGCTGCGGAGCCTGCCATCACCCGGGCCATTGACGGCGGCCCGGTGATGACAACAAGAACTATTCCTTCGGTGGCAACGTGCGCACCCAGGCGATTACGTCATCAAGATCCGCGTCGGTCATATGGGCGTAATAGCTGAAGCCCATTGGCGGCTTGAGGTGATTGCCATCCTTGTCAACGCCGGTTGTGATGGCGCGCTTGATTTCTGCATCGGTCCAGGCGCCGATTCCTTTGGTTTTGCTTGATGTGATGTTGCGCGACACGGAGACGCCCCAAGGCCCTGGAAACTCAAAGCCGCCGGCTCCGAGCCGCGTCTTGAAAAGACGCCGTCCTTTTTCCATCGGCGTGTGGCACTCCATGCAGTGGCCGATGGTGGCAAGATAGAAGCCGCGCTTCACCTTGTCCTTCATGGCGGATGCCGGCAGTGGCTTCTCGGCGCCCGGAAAAACCTGACGGATCTGCGGCATCTTGTAGATGGGATCGGGCACCTTGTTTTTTATCGGCTTGATCGTACGCAGGTACGCGACAATGGCGTTCAGGTCGCGATCAGTGAGAATGTCGTAGAAGCCCGTCGGCATCACCGTTGCGATCGCCACGCCATTAGGACGCACGCCTGTGCGCAGCAGCTTCTTGATATCGGCATCACTCCACTTTCCGATGCCGGTTTCCTTGTCTTGCGTAATGTTCGGGGCAGTTACCTTGAACGGCGGCTCATCCCACGAGAGCCCGCCCGAAAATTCTTTACCCGGAATATCGCCGTTGGGCCCTTTTGGCGAGTGGCAGTTGCCACACGTCATGATCGTATTGACCAGATAGTCACCGCGCTTGACGAGAGCCGATTGAGCATTTGCGCTCGCTGCAAGTACCAGACTGAACACCCACGCCATTCCAATAATGCGAATCATTATTCCCCCCGGGAAATAATATGAGCGGTGTGATGATAGGGCTTTGCCCTAACGACCACCAGCGGCCGCGATCCGCGCGATCCTAGATTCACTGAAATAAAATCGGCATCATCCAATTGGATGATGCCAGCAGGCCGAAAAGCGGTTCGGAAATTGCGGCCCTTTCAATGTGCACCGGCTGCCTCGAGAATGCGGGCGATGGCGTCAAATCTTCGCTGGCGCGCGTGTCCCAGTGGCGTCATGCCCCCGCGGTCAGCAATATTCACGTTGGCTCCCGCCGCCACCAATTGCCGAACGATATCGGCATGCACCGGCCCGCCATCGCCGAGAATGACGGCCTCCAGCAGCGCGGTCCACCCCAGGTTGTTGATGTGGTTCCTGTCAATCCCTGCGGCAAGCAGGATGCGCACGGTTTCCGGATGGCCATGGTGCGCGGCGGGAATGAGTGCGGTGCCGCCGTAACGGTTGAGGCTCCTGAGATCGGCGCCGTGCGCCAACGTCATCTTCAGTATTTCGTTACGCCCTTCGGCACCGGCATAAAGATACGGGCTGTCCTCGATATCATCCTTGGCGTTGACGTCGGCACCGGCCTCAATCAGCACACGCGCGACCTCGACGCGATTCGCACGTGTCGCGACCAACAAGGCCGTGCGTCGATGCGCATCACGCGCATCGACGTTGGCACCTTGGTCAAGAAGTTTCCGCACCGCTTTTGCATCGCCGCGGTCGGCGGCGGCAACAAGCGCTCGATCAAGCGCAGGATCGGCAACCACAGGTGACCCTGACAAAACAAACGCGATAAAAAAGGCGGCGCCGAGCGCCGCCTTATAAAGCCTGAAGCCGTTCATATGATCACGCCGCAGCGGGTGCTTCCGCTTCAACCTTTTTCTCCTGCACCGGCCCGGAATCCTTGCCACGCGCCTCAACGTCGCGATCGACAAACTCAATTACCGCTTGCGGCGCGTTGTCGCCGTAACGGAAGCCTGCTTTGAGCACCCGCGTATATCCGCCATTGCGGTCCTTGTAGCGCGGAGCGATCACCTCGAACAACTTCTTGACCTGGATGACGTCGCGCATCTCCGCGATGGCCTGCCGTCGCGCCGCAAGCCCGCCTTTCTTCGCAAGCGTCACCAGCTTTTCGACTACCGGCCGCAATTCCTTGGCTTTTGGCAGCGTCGTGATGATCTGCTCGTGCTTGATGAGGGCGGCGGCCATGTTGGCAAACATGGCCTTCCGATGTGAAGGCCGCTTGCCCAGTTTGCGGTGTGCTTTTCCGTGACGCATGACTCAGTCATCAGTCATCAGAAATCGGCGATCAGAGTGCTTCCGATGACCGATTGCTGAACACTGTCCCCTGGTTAGTAATGATCCTCGAAGCGCTTGGCGAGCTCTTCGATATTCTCTGGCGGCCAGCCGGGCACTTCCATACCCAGATGCAGGCCCATCTGCGCCAGCACTTCCTTGATCTCGTTGAGCGACTTACGGCCAAAGTTCGGCGTGCGCAGCATTTCGGCTTCGGTCTTCTGAACGAGATCGCCGATGTAGACGATGTTGTCGTTCTTCAGGCAATTCGCTGAACGAACCGAGAGCTCGAGCTCGTCCACCTTCTTGAGGAAGGCCGGGTTGAACGCAAGATCGGGGATCGATTCGGGTGCTTCTGCCTTGCGCGGCTCCTCGAAGTTGACGAAGACGTTGAGCTGATCTTGCAGGATGCGCGCGGCATAAGCGAGCGCGTCTTCCGGCGAAATCGCGCCGTTCGTCTCAACCGTCATCGTGAGCTTGTCATAGTCGAGAATCTGCCCTTCACGGGTGTTCTCAACCTTGTAGGAGACCTTGCGCACCGGCGAGTAGAGGCTGTCGATGGGGATCAAGCCTATGGGAGCATCTTCGGGACGGTTGCGCTCTGCAGGAACGTAACCCTTGCCCGTGTTCACCGTGAACTCCATGCGGATCTCGGCGCCCTCGTCGAGCGTGCACAGGACAAGGTCCGGATTCAGCACCACGACGTCCCCGACGGTCTGAATATCGCCCGCCGTAACGGTGCCTGGCCCCTGTTTTTTCACGACCATGCGCTTGGGGCCCTCGCCTTGCATCTTTATGGCGATGTCCTTGATGTTGAGCACGATGTCAGTCACGTCCTCGCGCACGCCGGCGATCGATGAGAACTCGTGCAGCACACCGTCGATGTGCACAGACTGCACCGCTGCGCCCTGCAGTGACGACAATAGGATACGGCGCAGTGCGTTGCCGAGCGTCACGCCGAACCCGCGTTCAAGTGGTTCTGCGATCACGGTTGCGATCCGCGCCGGCTCATTGCCAGCTGACACCTGAAGCTTGTTCGGCCTGATCAGTTCCTGCCAATTCTTCTGAATCACGTCTTCACCTATCAGCGCGCAGGATCGGGCCCGCGCATCCCACCCGCCGCGTGGGGGAATTTCGGCGGCTGCGGACACATGGCCCGCTCAATGAAACATCAAACGCGCCGGCGCTTTCTCGGCCGGCAGCCATTGTGCGGAATTGTCGTCACATCGCGAATTGATGTGATGGTAAAGCCGGCTGCCTGCAACGACCGCAGCGCCGACTCGCGCCCGGAGCCAGGGCCCGAGACCTCGACTTCGAGTGTGCGCATGCCGTGCTCCTGCGCCTTTTTGGCGGCGTCTTCCGCGGCCACCTGCGCCGCATAAGGCGTCGACTTGCGCGAGCCCTTAAACCCCATGGTTCCAGCCGACGACCAGGCAATCGCATTGCCCTGCGCATCGGTAATGGTGATCATGGTGTTGTTGAACGATGCATTCACGTGCGCCACGCCGGAGGCGATATTCTTGCGCTCACGCCGGCGGACGCGGGTGGCTTCCTTACCCATTCTCGATCCTTTCGCGGCCCACCGCCATCCGGCGCGGGCGATTTAAAACTATCAGCTTGGTCCGGGCGTCTTCTTCTTGCCGGCAATGGCCTTGGCCGGTCCCTTACGGGTGCGTGCATTGGTGTGGGTTCGCTGTCCACGAACCGGAAGGCCTTTGCGGTGGCGCAATCCGCGGTAGCAGCCAAGGTCGGTCAACCGCTTGATGTTCATCGCTACTTCGCGGCGCAGATCACCCTCGACGACATAATCGCGGTCGATCATCTCACGGATCTGCAAGACCTCCGCATCCGTAAGCTGCGACACGCGCCGCTCCGGCGGGAGGTTAACCTTGGTCACAATGTCCTGGGCGATTTTGGGCCCAATGCCATGGATGTATTGAAGCGCGATGACAACGCGCTTGTTAGTCGGAAGGTTTACGCCCGCGATACGAGCCACGGATGGTCTCTCCTGTTAAGGGCTTGTGCCGAATTCGTCTTTCCCTCGAAGGGGATAACGCAAAGCGTAACACGACACCGTCCCCCGCCTCTTTGGGGCTCGGTACCGTGTCAAACCTCTGAATACCACGACTATTAGGGGATTCATCGCCGTTTCGTCAACCTCCGGCGCACCGCTGACCGACGTGTTCCCGATCTATTTTTACGCGCCGCCCGGGCTGCACCTTTCCGGCGAGCTGTCCGGGCCGGCCTTGGCGGCCTCCGCTTGTGCGTCGATGCCCGCCGCCGGCCTGGCTTTCTCGCCTTAGCACGTTTGGCCGGCCGTTTGCGTCGTGCGCCAGCTTTCGCCGCCGATGGCTTGCGGGCCTTGGTCGACTTCAGGGCACGCCCAATGGCGCGGGTCACTGCATCGATTGGCGCCATGCCGTCGACTGACTTCAGCACCCCGTGGCGGGCATAGTAGTCGACAAGCGGGGCAGTTTGCCGGCGGTAAGCCTCAAGCCGCCCCTTCAGCACATCCGGGTTGTCGTCACTGCGAACCTTCTCGCCACGCGCGATCATCTCGGCAACACGCGTCTCGATGCGCTTCATCAGGATGCCTTCATCGACCTTGAGCTCGATGACAGCATCGAGCTTGAGCCCGCGCTCCGCCAGCAAACGGTCCAAGGCTTGCGCTTGCGGCACGGTACGCGGGAAGCCGTCGAGCACGAAGCCGGCCTTTGCGTCAGGCTGGTCGATACGCTCGGCAATGATCGCGATGACAACATCATCGGGGACGAGTTCCCCGCGCGCCATAATATCTTTGGCTTTGAGGCCAATAGGGGTCCCGGCGGCCACCGCCGCGCGCAACATGTCGCCAGTCGAAAGCTGAATGATGCCGTATCGCTTGATGAGCCGCTGCGCCTGCGTGCCCTTCCCCGCCCCCGGCGGGCCGAGCAGGATCAATCTCATCGGCGCTTTCCTCGCAGCTTCGAGCGTTTGATCAAACCTTCATACTGGTGCGCCAGCAGATAGCCCTGAATCTGCGCCACCGTATCCATCGTCACACTGACTACGATCAAAAGCGAAGTTCCGCCGAAATAAAACGGCACGGCTGCATACGAGATTAGCATTTCCGGAATGAGGCAGACCAGCGCGAGATAAAGCGCGCCGACCACGGTAATGCGTGACAGCACATAGTCGATGTATTCGGCCGTTCGTTCGCCGGGTCGAATACCCGGAATAAACCCACCGTGCTTTTTCAGGTTATCCGCCGTCTCGGTCGGGTTAAACACGATCGCCGTGTAGAAGAAGGCAAAAAAGACGATCAATCCGATGTAGAGGATCAGAAACAGCGGCCGCCCGTGGCCAAGCAATGTCGTGATTTCGGTGAGCCAGCCAGGACCGTGACCCGCATTAAAGTTCGCGACGGTCGTCGGCAACAGCAACAGCGATGAAGCGAAGATCGGGGGAATGACGCCTGACGTATTGAGCTTGAGCGGCAAGTGCGAGGACTGCCCCTCGAACATTCGGTTTCCGACCTGCCGCTTCGGATACTGGATCAGCAGGCGGCGCTGCGCGCGCTCCATGAACACGATGAACGCGATGACCGCCACCGCCATGACGAGCACGGCGAGGATCAATCCGGTGGACAACGCGCCCTGACGGCCGAGTTCAAGCGTGCCGGCGATGGCCGAGGGCAAGCGCGCCACAATCCCGGCAAGAATGATTAGCGAAATGCCGTTGCCGATGCCACGCGAGGTAATTTGCTCGCCGAGCCACATCAGGAAAATGGTTCCGCCGGTGAGCGTAATGACGGTCGAGATGCGGAAGAACCAGCCGGGACTACTGACGACGCTACCGCTGCCCTCAAGCCCGATCGCAATGCCGTAGGCCTGGAACGCCGCCAGCACGACGGTCAAATACCGTGTGTACTGGTTCATGATCTTGCGGCCCTGTTCCCCCTCTTTCTTCAGCGCTTCAAGAGTGGGCGAAACGGTCGTCATCAACTGAATGATGATCGAGGCCGAAATGTACGGCATGATGTTCAGCGCAAAGATCGCCATGCGCTCAATACCGCCCCCCGAAAACATGTTGAACATGCCGAGGATGCCGGTGGACTGCGTATTAAAGATTTGCTGCCAGGCTTCGGGGTCGATTCCGGGCAATGGGATGTAGGTACCGAGGCGGTAGACCAGCAACGCGCCGAGCGTGAACCATATACGCTTTTTGAGTTCGTCGGCCTTCATCAAGGCCGAGAAGTTCAGATTTTGCGCCAGTTGCTCTGCTGCCGAGACCATCGAATGCTCCGATTACCGAGAGCGCGCCCGCGGGGCTGATATAGGGATCAGTCCGCGTCCTTGCCTTCAGCAGCCCTGCTTTTCTTGTTACCGCCCTCGGCCTTTTTCGTCTCGCCCTTTCCGCCTCCTGCTGCTTCAAGCGCGCGGCGTTTGTTCTTGCCGCGCGGCTCGGTCGGCTCTTCTTTTGCCGGCGCAAGAATTTTCACAGAACCGCCGGCTTTTTCGACCGCGGCAATGGCTGCCTTCGAGGCCCGCCAGACTGCGAAGTTGGCTTTCGCCTTGATTTCGCCGCCGCCCAGCAACTTGACGCCACCCTTGGCGCGACGCATGAGCCCGGCCTTGACCATAGCGCCGACGTCGATTGCGGAATTCAGGTCGAGCTTTCCTGCGTCGATAGCCTGCTGCACATGGCCAAGATTGATCTCGTTGAGCTTCACGGCAAACGGCGTGTTGCGAAAACCCCGTTTCGGCAAGCGCCGGTGCAGCGGCATCTGGCCGCCTTCAAAGCCCTTGATGGCAACACCCGCGCGCGCTGTCTGGCCCTTGCCGCCGCGCCCGCCCGTCTTGCCAACGCCAGACCCAATGCCGCGGCCTATGCGCTGGCGCTTTTTGCGCGCGCCGGGATTATCGGCAATCTCGTGCAGTTTCATTTCATCCTCGTTCTCTTCCCTGTCATGCCCGGCTTTGTTCCGGGCATCCCGCTTGGAAAGGCGCACCGTGCCTCAATGCGGGGCCGGGCCAAGCCCGGCGACGACGGATACCTATTTCCCTTCGCCGACCACGCGTACCAGATGCCCCACCTTGCGGATCATGCCGCGAGTGGCCGGCGTATCCGGCAGATCGCGCGTGCGGCCGATCTTGTTCAGGCCGAGCCCGATCAGCGTCTCACGCTGGTTGCGATGGCGCCGTTGCGGGCTGGCCACCTGCTCAACCTTGATGCTTTTTCCGGCCGCCATGATGTCGATCCTTACTCTGCCGTCGCTTCCGCTTCGCCGCCCTCGCGACGGCGCGCTTGCAGCGTGGAAACCTTGATGTTGCGCCGCGCCGAAACCGAGCGCGGAGAGTCCTGATGCTTCAGCGCGTCAAAGGTCGCCCGCACGACGTTGTACGGATTCGACGACCCTAGCGATTTCGCCACCACATCCTGCATGCCCAGCGTCTCGAACACGGCGCGCATCGGGCCACCCGCAATGATACCGGTCCCGGGAGGTGCCGCGCGGAGATAGACCTTGCCGGCACCATGGCGGCCAACCACGTCGTGATGCAGCGTACGGCCTTCCCGGAGGGGCACACGGGTCAAGCCGCGCTTGGCCGCGTCGGTCGCCTTGCGAATGGCCTCCGGCACCTCGCGGGCCTTACCGTGACCGAAGCCGACGCGCCCTTTCTGGTCGCCGACGACGACAAGCGCCGCGAAGCCGAAACGCCGACCGCCTTTCACCACCTTGGCCACGCGATTGATGTGGACCAGCTTGTCGGTAAATTCGCCGTCACGTTCCTCGCGGCCGCCGCCGCGCTCGCGATCGCGCCGTTCTCGTCGTGGTTCGTTTGCCATTAGGATCCCTTAGAAGTTGAGGCCGCCTTCGCGCGCGGCCTCAGCCAGCGCCTTGATGCGTCCGTGATAGAGATAGCCGCCGCGATCGAACACGACGTCCTTGATGCCCTTTTCCTTCGCGCGCTCGGCGATCAGCTTGCCGACGACCTTGGCCGCGTCGATGTTCGCGCCGGTTTTACCCGCTTCCCGCATCGGCTTTTCAAGCGAGGAGGCAGAGGCCAGCGTGCGGCCCTTCTCGTCGTCAATGACCTGCGCATAAATATGCTTGGAAGAACGGAACACGGAAAGCCGCGCGCGGCCTCGCGCAGCGAGCTTCACTTTGCGGCGTACTGTCGCCGTCCGTCGCGCAGTCCGGTCAGTCAATCTCGACATCGCGCGTCCTCACTTCTTCTTACCTTCTTTACGGAAGATTGTTTCGGCCGCATATTTCACGCCCTTGCCTTTGTAGGGCTCCGGTGGACGGAAATCACGGATTTCCGCCGCCACATGGCCGACCTTCTGCTTGTCGATGCCTGTGACCACGATTTCCGTCGGCTTGGGCGTCGCGATCGTAATGCCTTCCGGTATCGGGTAATCAATGTCGTGGCTGTAGCCGAGCTGCAGCTGCAGCTTCTTGCCCTGCACGGCCGCGCGGAAGCCGACGCCATTGATCTCCAGACGCTCTTCAAACCCTTTCGTCACACCGGCCATGAGGTTAGCAACCAGCGTGCGCGAAGTGCCCCACATCGAACGCGCGCGCTTGGTATCATTGCGCGGGTCGAGCTTGATGCCGCCGTTGTCCATTTTCACGACTACGTCGTCATGCACGACGAGTTGCAAGGCCCCCTTGGGCCCCTTCACCTTGACGGTCTGCCCCTCTACGTTCGCAGTAACGCCGGATGGGACCGCAACGGCTTTTTTCCCAATTCGCGACATCAGAACACCGTACAGATGATTTCGCCGCCCACGTTCGCCTCGCGGGCTTCGTGATCGGCCATCACGCCTTTCGGCGTCGAGAGAATGGCAACGCCAAGCCCATTGTTGACGCGCGGCAAAGCCTTCACGGACGCATAAACGCGCCGCCCAGGCTTCGACACCCGCGCGATCTCACGGATCACCGGCTCGCCGTCGAAATACTTCAGCTCAATCTCGAGCTCGCTGCGGCCGCCGGTATGCGCCACGGCGGTATAACCGCGGATGTAACCCTCGCTCTTTAGCACCTCGAGCACGCGTTCGCGTTGCTTCGAGCCCGGCATAGAAACCCTGGACTTGTTGCGCTGCTGAGCGTTGCGGATTCGCGCAATCATGTCGCCGATCGGATCGTTCACGGACATGCGCCCCTCCTCACCAACTCGACTTCACGAGGCCGGGAATAAGGCCCTTCGAGCCAAGCTCCCGAAGCGCAATGCGGCTCAGACGATGCTTGCGAAAATAGCCGTGCGGGCGGCCGGTCATCTCGCATCGATTGTGGATTCGAGTTGCCGACGAATTGCGCGGCAGCGAAGCAAGCTTAAGTGTCGCCGCAAACCGTTCTTCCATTGGAACCTTCTTGTCGCGCGCGATCGCCTTAAGCTTTGCCCGGCGGTTAGCGAATTGTTTCGCCATTCTCCGCCGTCGCTTGTTCTTTTCGATCGAACTCTTCTTCGCCATTCTTTCTCGCTCCTTACGGTTCCGCGTTTGATACGGACTTCTCGTCCTCTCACTGCCGGAACGGAAAATTGAATGCAGCCAGCAGCGCGCGCGCTTCCGCGTCGTTGCGCGCGCTGGTGCAGACGGTGATGTCGAGACCCCAGATGTCCGTTGCCTTGTCGAAGTCGATCTCCGGGAAAATGATGTGTTCGCGGATGCCCATCGTGTAATTGCCACGGCCGTCAAAGCTTTTCGGATTAAGCCCGCGGAAGTCGCGGATGCGCGGCAGCGCAATGTTCACCAGGCGATCAAGGAAATCGTACATGCGCGATTTGCGCAGCGTTACCTTGCAGCCGATCGGCTGTCCGTCCCGCAACTTGTAGGTCGCGATCGATTTGCGCGCTTTGGTGATGACCGCCTTTTGGCCCGCGATCAGCGACAGGTCGGCGGCAGCCGACTCGACCTTCTTACGGTCGGCAACGCCTTCTCCGATGCCCATGTTGAGCACGACCTTGGTGATCGCCGGCACCTGCATGCGGTTGGAATAGCCGAATTGCTTCGTCAATTCGGCGCGGACGACCTGATCGAAGTGTATCTTGAGCCGCGACACATAATCCGAGCGCTCGCGCGGCTGCTTCGGCTTGGGTTCGCCGCCCTTCGCCTTCGGCGCAGCGCCCTGCGGGGGCTTCGGCTTTTTGGGTGCGGCAGACTGCTGCGTATCAGCCATCGATCTCAACTCCCGAACGCTTCGCAAAGCGCACCTTCTTGCGCGCAGCGCCCTCGCCCACGAACTTGAACCCGACGCGGGTGGGCTTCCCGTCCTTGGGGTCCGCCAACGCCAGGTTGGATAGATGGATCGTCCCCTCCTTGGAGATGATGCCACCCTCCTGCTGAGCGGTCTGCCGCTGGTGACGTTTGACCATATTGATGCCGCGCACCAGCGCGCGATTGTCCGCCGGACGCACCTCGATCACCTCGCCGGTGCGGCCCTTATCGCGACCGGTCAGAACTACGACTTTGTCGCCTTTCCGGATTTTTGCGGCCATCAGAGCACCTCCGGCGCGAGCGAGATGATCTTCATGTGATTCTTGGCGCGCAGTTCGCGTGGCACAGGCCCGAAGATGCGGGTTCCGACCGGCTCCATCTGCGGCGTGATCAGCACCGCGGCGTTGCGGTCGAATCGAATGATCGAGCCATCGGCGCGTTTGATATCCTTCGAAATGCGGACGACGACCGCCTTCATCACGTCCCCTTTTTTCACGCGCCCGCGCGGAATAGCCTCCTTCACCGAAACGACGATGATGTCGCCGATGGTGGCATATTTCCGCTTTGATCCGCCCAGCACTTTGATGCACATGACGCGACGCGCGCCGGAATTGTCCGCCACGTCGAGGTTGGTTTGCATCTGAATCATGATGCTGCCCTCGTAGTCTCTGCGCGCATATCGTCTACTGCACTTTCTTTTTCTTCTCGCCCTGGATGACTTGCCAGCGCTTAAGCTTCGAAATCGGCCGCCGCTCCTCAATCCAAACGATGTCCCCGACGGAGAACTCGTTTGTCTCGTCGTGCGCGTGGTATTTCTTCGAGCGCCGCACCGTCTTCTTCATCTGCGGATGCGTGAACCGCCGCTCCACGCGCACGACAACTGTTTTGTCCTGCTTGTCGCTGACGACGACGCCCTGGAGCGTACGCTTCGGCATCTAATACCTCTTACTTCTTCGACTTCGCACGCGGTTTCGCGGCGGTTTTGGGTTTGGCTGTTTTCGCCTTGCCGGCCGGTGCAGCCTTTGTTTCCGGATCAGGCATTCCGGCGCGTTTCTGCGCAGCAATCGTCTTCATGCGCGCGATGTCGCGCCGAACGAGACGAACACGCGCTGTGTTCTCAAGTTGCCCGGTCGCGCGCTGAAAGCGAAGGTTGAACTGCTCCTTCTTGAGCTTGAGCACTTCATCGTCCAGTTGATCGAGCGTCAGCTGTCGGACATCGGCGGCTTTCATGGGTCTCACTCCGCGATGCGTTCGATGAAACGCGTTTTGACCGGCAGCTTGGCCGCGGCGAGCGCAAGCGCCTCACGCGCAATGGCGAGCGGAATACCATCCACCTCGAACAGGATGCGGCCGGGCTTCACACGCACGACCCAGAGCTCGGGGTTGCCCTTGCCCTTGCCCATGCGCACCTCAATCGGCTTCTTGGATACGGGCACGTCGGGAAAGACGCGAATCCAGACACGGCCGGACCTCTTCATAAAGCGCGTGAGCGCGCGGCGAGCGGCTTCGATCTGCCGCGCGGTGACACGCTCCGGTTCGAGCGCCTTGAGGCCGTATTGGCCGAAGGCAAGCGTTGCGCCACTTGTGGCAACGCCGTGAATGCGGCCCTTGTGCGCCTTGCGAAACTTGGTACGGATCGGTTGCAGCATGACTTAGCTCTTCATTCTCCGATCAGGCGGCATCGCGACGCGGACGACCGGCATCGCCCTCGGCGAGCTTCTTGTCTTGGGCCATCGGGTCGTGCTCGAGAATTTCGCCCTTGAAGATCCAGACTTTCACTCCGCAGGTGCCGTAGGTGGTGAAAGCAGTGGCCACGCCGTAATCGATGTCGGCGCGCAACGTGTGGAGTGGAACGCGGCCTTCGCGATACCATTCCATACGCGCGATTTCCGCGCCGCCGAGACGACCGGAACAATTGATGCGGATGCCTTCCGCGCCGAGGCGCATCGCCGACTGTACCGCGCGCTTCATGGCTCGACGAAATGCGACGCGGCGCTCGAGCTGTTGCGCAATCGATTCGGCGACAAGTTGCGCGTCGAGCTCCGGCTTGCGAATTTCCACGATGTTGATGACGACATCGCTGTCCGTCATCTTCGCCACAGTTCTGCGCAACTTTTCGATATCGGCGCCCTTCTTGCCGATAACCACGCCCGGGCGCGCCGAATGGATGGTAACGCGGCACTTTTTATGCGGGCGCTCGATCACAATGCGCGACACCGCCGCCTGCTTGAGCTGTTTCATCAGCTCTTCGCGAATCTTGATGTCTTCGAGCAGGAGCGCGCCATATTCGTTTTTGCCGGCGTACCAGCGCGAATCCCAGGTGCGGTTGATGCCGACCCGGAGCCCGATTGGATTGACCTTCTGACCCATCGTCTACTCCTCAGGCTTTCGCCGCTGCCTTCGCCTCCACCTCGCGCACGACAATGGTGAGGTGTGAGAACGGCTTCAAAATCTTGGCACTACGGCCGCGTCCACGCGCCGCAAAACGTTTGATGACCAGCGCCTTGCCGACGTGCGCCTCGGAAACCACGAGATCATCAACATCGAGATCGTGATTGTTTTCGGCGTTGGCGATCGCCGATTCCAGGCACTTGCGTACGTCCTTGGCGATGCGCTTGCGCGAAAACTCGAGATCGGCGAGCGCACTCGCGACCTTCTTGCCGCGGATCATCTGCGCGACAAGATTGAGCTTCTGCGGTGAAATCCGCAGCATCCGGCTCACCGCCTTCGCCTCGTTATCTGCGAGGCTACGCTCGCGTGCGCGTTTGCCCATGCTTCGACTCTTCTTTCTTAGCCCGCCGATCCGGCAGGCGCGCCCGTCCGTTTCGCCTTGCGATCCGAGGAGTGCCCATAAAACACGCGGGTCGGCGCAAATTCACCGAACTTGTGGCCGACCATTTCCTCGGTGACCACCACGGGAATGTGCTTTTGCCCGTTATAGACGCCGAAGTTCAAGCCGACGAACTGCGGAAGGATGGTCGAACGCCGGCTCCAGATTTTGATCATGTCATGGCGGCCGGACGAACGCGCCGCTTCCGCTTTCTTGAGCAGATAGCCGTCGACGAACGGGCCTTTCCATACCGAACGCGTCATATGTCAGTTCCTACTTCTGCTTTTTGCGCGCGTGGCGGCTGACCACGATGAACTTCGCAGTCTGCTTGTTCTTGCGCGTTTTCTTGCCCTTGGTCGGGAAACCCCACGGCGTCGTCCATTGCTTGCCGCCATTGGTGCGGCCGCCGTGCGGATGATCGACCGGATTCATCGTGATGCCGCGGTTGTGCGGACGCCGTCCAAGCCAACGCTGACGCCCCGCCTTCCCGATCGTCGTATTCATGTTATCGGGATTCGAAACCGCACCGATCGATGCCATGCAGCGGCCATTGACCAGGCGCTGCTCACCCGAGTTCAGACGCAGAATAACGTAAGCGCCGTCACGGCCGACGATCTGCGCGTAGCTTCCCGCCGACCGCGCAATCTGGCCGCCCTTGCCGATCTTGAGCTCGATGTTGTGCACGATCGTGCCGACCGGAATATTGGCAATCGGCATCGCGTTGCCGGGCTTTACGTCGGCATTCTCGGCAGCAACTACCGTGTCGCCGACACCGAGGCGTTGCGGCGCCAGAATGTAGGCCAGCTCGCCGTCCTGATATTTGATCAGTGCAATGAAGCCGGTACGATTCGGGTCGTACTCGAGCCGCTCGACGGTCGCGGGCACGTCTTTTTTGGCGCGCCTGAAGTCGATTTTGCGATACGCCTGCTTGTGGCCGCCGCCACGGAAACGCACGGTGGTCCGCCCGTTGTTGTTGCGCCCGCCGCTCGAGTTCTTGCCTTCAGTGAGCGTTTTTACCGGCGGGCCCTTGTAAAGGGCGGAGCGGTCGACAATCACGAGGTGACGCTGGCTCGGCGTGGTCGGATTGTGTGTCTTCAATGCCATGGCCGCGTTCCCTTACAACCCGGTCGTCACGTCAATGGTATGGCCCTCTTCGAGGGTCACCACCGCGCGCTTTACATCCGATTTCTTTCCGGCAACGCCTCGGAACAGTTTCACTTTACCTCGGCGATTGAGCGTGTTGACGCTCTTCACCTTCACGTCGAACAGCTTCTCGACCGCTTCCTTGATCTGCGGCTTGGTAGCGTGCCCGGCGACCTTGAACACGACCTTGCCGTGCTCGGATGCCATGGTCGCCTTCTCCGTGATGACGGGCGCGATGATCACGTCGTAGTGGCGGGGATCGCTGGTGCTCATTTGAACCTCGCCTGCAACGCGTCGATCGCGGCCTTGGTCAGCACAAGCGTCTTGCGCCGCATGATGTCGTAGACGTTGATGCCTTGCACCGGCAGCACATCGATGTTCGGAATATTGCGCGCCGCCGAACGAAACTTCGCCTCGACCTCCGTCCCATCGACGATCAGCGCGTTGTCCAGACCGAGCTTGCCGAACTGCTTGGCCAACGCCTTGGTCTTGCCATCGGTCACCGATGCTTTGTCGAGGATGATGATGCCACCGTCCTTCGCCTTGGCAGATAGCGCATGCTTGAGCGCAAGCGCGCGCACTTTCTTCGGCAGATCGATTGCATGACTGCGCACGACCGGGCCGAACACCCGGCCACCGCCGCGAAATTGCGACACACTCTGGGGACCATGACGCGCCTGGCCGGTACCCTTCTGCGCGTACATTTTCTTACCGGTGCGATTTATTTCGCTGCGCCCCTTGGTCTTGTGCGTACCGCGCTGACGCTTGGCTAATTGCCAGTTCACACAGCGCTGCACGATGTCGGAGCGCGGCTCAAGGCCGAAAATGGCATCCGGCAGATCAATTGCGCCTGCGGCTTTGCCATCGAGCGTCGTGATTTTCAATTCCATTACGCGCCCTCCTTCTCGGCGGAGGCTGCGGCGGCTTCAGGAGCTTGCTCCACGGCTGGCTTGTCGGTGGATTTTGTTTCCGCCACCTTGAACTTGCCCGGCTTCGGCGCGTCTTTGGGAAGCGCCTTCTTGATCGCGTCGCGTACGGTAATCCAACCGCCTTTCGCGCCCGGTACAGCCCCCTCGACGAGAATGAGGCCGCGCTCGACGTCGAGCTGCACCACCTTGAGATTGAGCGTGGTCACCCGATCGACGCCCAAGTGACCGGCCATCTTCTTGTTCTTGAAGGTTTTGCCGGGATCCTGGCGGCCGCCGGTCGAACCGTGTGAGCGGTGCGAGATCGAGACACCATGGGAAGCCCGCAGGCCGCCGAAATTCCACCGTTTCATCGGGCCGGCAAAGCCTTTGCCGATCGACGTGCCTGTCACATCAACGAACTGACCAACGACGAAGTGATCGGCAGTGATCTCCGCCCCGATCGGGATCATCGCATCGTCCGAAACGCGGAACTCGGCGAGCTTGCGCTTGGGCTCTACTCCCGCCTTTGCGAAATAGCCGCGGTCCGCTTTGATCATGTTGTTCGTGCGTCGACTGCCCGCGCCGAGTTGCAAGGCGACGTAGCCGTTCTTGTCCTTCGTGCGGTGGCCGACAACCTGGCAGTTCGCGAGGCGCAATACCGTGACCGGCACGTGCTCACCGGCCTCGGTGAACACCCGGGTCATCCCGACCTTCTGCGCGATCACTCCGGAACGCATTTCTTGATCCCCGTGCGGCTCAGAGCTTGATCTCGACGTCGACGCCGGCGGCTAGATCGAGCTTCATCAGCGCGTCCACCGTTTGCGGCGTCGGATCGACGATGTCGAGAAGGCGCTTGTGTGTGCGCATCTCGAACTGTTCGCGGCTCGTCTTGTCGATGTGAGGCGAGCGGTTCACCGTGAACTTCTCGATGCGCGTCGGCAGCGGAATCGGCCCACGAACCTGCGCACCGGTGCGCTTGGCCGTGTTCACGATCTCGCGCGTCGACGCATCGAGGATGCGGTGATCGAACGCCTTGAGCCGGATCCGGATATTCTGGCCGTTCATTTTCGTGTCTCTCTGAACTGTCATCATTCGCGAAAACGAATGATCCAGTAATCTGCTAACGTCTCAGTTCAACCGCTGCAGCGCGGATTACCGGGCCCTCCGCTTTCGCGGCGGACAACAGCATTGATTCTTACTCGATGATGCTCGCCACCACGCCGGCGCCGACGGTGCGGCCACCCTCGCGAATAGCGAAGCGAAGCTTCTCTTCCATGGCGATCGGCACGATCAGGTGCACTTCCATCGCAACGTTGTCGCCCGGCATCACCATTTCCGTGCCCTGCGGCAGGTGCACGATGCCGGTCACGTCGGTGGTGCGGAAGTAGAACTGCGGGCGGTAATTGGTGAAGAACGGCGTGTGGCGGCCACCCTCTTCCTTGGTGAGGATGTAGGCCTCGGCCTTGAACTTGGTGTGCGGCTTCACCGAACCCGGCTTGCACAGCACCTGGCCGCGCTCGACTTCCTCGCGCTTGGTGCCGCGTAGCAACGCACCGATATTGTCACCCGCCTCGCCCTGATCAAGCAGTTTGCGGAACATCTCGACGCCGGTGACGACCGTCTTCTGCGTCGGACGAATGCCGACGATCTCGACCTCCTCGCCGACCTTGATGGTGCCGCGCTCGACGCGGCCGGTGCAGACGGTGCCGCGGCCGGAAATCGAGAACACGTCTTCGACCGGCATCAGGAAGGGTTGATCCTTCGGGCGCTCCGGCTGCGGAATGTACTCGTCGACCGCCTTCATCAGCTCCAGGATCGCTTCCTTGCCGAGCTTGTCATCCTTGCCTTCGAGCGCCATCAGCGCCGAACCCTTGATGACCGGGATCTTGTCGCCGGGGAAGTTGTACTTGGAGAGAAGCTCGCGAACTTCGAGCTCCACGAGTTCGAGCAATTCGGGATCGTCGACCATGTCGACCTTGTTCATGAATACGACCAGCGCCGGGACACCGACCTGGCGGGCGAGCAGGATGTGCTCGCGTGTCTGCGGCATCGGGCCGTCGGCGGCCGAAACGACGAGGATCGCGCCGTCCATCTGCGCCGCGCCGGTGATCATGTTCTTCACGTAGTCGGCGTGGCCGGGGCAGTCGACGTGCGCGTAGTGCCGCTTGTCCGTCTCGTACTCCACGTGCGCCGTCGAAATCGTGATACCGCGGGCCTTCTCTTCCGGCGCCTTGTCGATCTGATCGTAGGCGGTGAACGTCGCGCCGCCCTTCTCCGACAAGACCTTGGTGATCGCCGCCGTCAGCGTCGTCTTGCCGTGATCGACGTGGCCGATCGTGCCGATATTGCAATGAGGCTTGGTGCGGTTGAATTTTTCTTTGGCCATGGAGCTCTCCGTTCAGATCCTCTCGTTTGCGCCGATCCCGTTATGCAAATTTCTTCTGCACTTCGGCCGACACGTTTGCCGGCAGTTCTGCATAGTGATCGAACTGCATGGTGAATGTTGCACGCCCCTGAGACATGGAGCGCAGATTGTTGACGTAGCCGAACATGTTCATCAACGGCACCATCGCGTTGATGACGTTGGCGTTGCCGCGCATGTCCTGACCCTGAATTTGGCCGCGCCGTGAATTGAGATCGCCGATCACCGAGCCGGTGTAGTCCTCCGGCGTCACGACTTCGACTTTCATAATGGGTTCAAGCAGAACCGGCCGGCCCTTTTGCAGCGCCTCGCGCAGCGCAGCGCGCGCGGCGATCTCGAAGGCGAGCGCCGACGAGTCGACATCATGGTAGGCGCCATCCACCAGGGTCACCTTGAGATCGACCACAGGGAAACCGGCCAGCACGCCGGAGCCGAGCACGGATTCAAGTCCCTTCTCGACACCGGGAATGTATTCCTTCGGCACCGCGCCGCCGACGATCTCGTTCTCGAACTGGAACGGCGTACCCGGAGCGGTCGGCTCAGCAATGATCTTGACGCGCGCAAACTGTCCTGAACCGCCCGTCTGCTTCTTGTGCGTGTAATCGACTTCCGCGCGCTGCGTGATCTTTTCGCGGAAAGCCACCTGCGGCGCGCCAATATTGGCATCGACTTTATAGGTACGCTTGAGAATATCGACCTTGATGTCGAGATGCAGTTCGCCCATGCCTTTGAGAATGGTCTGCCCGCTCTCCTGATCGGTGGATACGCGGAACGACGGATCCTCCGCGGCGAGTTTGGCCAGCGCGACGCCGAGCTTTTCCTGATCGGCCTTCGACTTCGGCTCAATCGCTATTTCGATGACCGGATCGGGGAATTCCATCTTCTCGAGAATGACTGGCTGCTTTGGATCGCAGAGCGTGTCGCCCGTGCGCACTTCCTTGAGGCCGGCCAGCGCGACGATGTCGCCGGCATAGGCCTCCTTGATGTCCTGGCGATCGTTGGCATGCATCTGGAGCATGCGCCCGACCCGTTCCTTCTTCTCGCGGGTCGAGTTCATCACGCCTTGCCCGCTCTCCAGCTTGCCGGAATAGATCCGGCAGAAGGTGATGGTGCCGACGAAAGCATCGTCCATGATCTTGAACGCGAGGAGCGACATCGGCTCGTCGTCGGCGGCGTGGCGCACGATCTCCTCGCCGGTCCGCACG